>NZ_CM178725.1:0-600000 GCF_058680895.1 Caulobacter sp. GSs2
CCGCCATACCACCAGCCATCGCCAGCTGGTCCTGCTGCCGGGCGGCGGCATGATCCTGGATACGCCCGGCATCCGCGAAGTGGGGCTGATCGACGCCGAGGAGGGACTGGGCGTGGTGTTCGACGACATCGAGCGCCTGGCCGAGCAATGCCGGTTCCGCGACTGCGGTCACGCCAACGAGCCGGGCTGCGCGGTGCGCGGCGCGCTGGAGAGCGGCGCGCTCGACCGCGACCGCTGGGCGTCGTTCCAGAAGCTGGGGCTGGAACTGGCGGCCGTGGAAAGCAAGGCCGTACGCGTGGCCAAGGAGGCCGACCGCCGTCGGCAGCTCTCGCTGCAGAAGGCCTATCGGACGACGAAGAAGGATCTGCGGGGCGGGTGAGGTGGGGCGTCTGACGCAGCCCAGGGGTTCACCAACACCCAACACAGCTAAGCCCCGGTTCACCGTTCGCTTACCACCCTAGGGAACTGTTCCTAGACACTTCGCGGCCTAGTTTTGCGTCATGTCGGACGTTGAAGCCTTCCTGCAACAGCCTGTCGAGCGGCGCGCCGCGAGCCGCCGGGCCTGTCTGTTGCGTGGCGACCTGGTCACCGGCGGCGGTCGCGCCGAGCCGGTGGCGGTTCTGGACCTGACGGCCTTCGGCGCTCGCGTGGCGATGCGGCGGACCCTGCTGCTGCCCACCCGCATGCTGCTGCGCCTGACCTTGATGGACGGCATGGTGCTGTATGACGCCGACCTGCTGTGGCGGCGCGGCCTGGACGCCGGCCTGGCGCTGTCGGGTCGACGCGAGACCGGCCCGGTCAGCCACTAATCGTCTTCGCCTACAGGACGATTTCGCGACGCTCTGCGGCGCTGCGCTGGGCGGCGTCGATCACCTCCATGACCCGCAAGGCTTCCTCCACCGGCACCGGGCTGGGCGCGCCGCCGGTGATCGCATCGCGGATCCCGGCATAGTAGGTGCGATAGTCGCCGGGCAGGGGCTGCACAGGCGTGCTGACCGGTTCGCCGTCCTCCATCTGGATCAGGACGCCCAGGCGGGGATCGTCGCCATAGCCGGGCGCGCCGGGCCTTATGCCCGCCTTCAGATGGTCCTCCTGGGTGTCGAGGCCGCTCTTGATGAAGCTGCCGGCGGTCCCGTGCACGGCCAGGCGCAGATTGGTCGCCTGGGTCATCTGGCTGGCGTGCAGCAGCACCCGCAGGCGGGGATAGCGCAGCAGCAGGTGGAAATAGTCGCCGGCCACGCCGCCGTCCTTCTGGACGGCGATGTCGGCATAGACCGCCTGCGGCTTGCCAAACAGCACCAGGGCCTGGTCGATCAGGTGGGGCCCCAGGTCCAGCAGCACGCCTGCGCCGGGCTTTTCGCGCCAGCGGTCGCGGACCAGCGGTCGGAAGCGGTCGAAATGGCTTTCGTACTGGACGATCTCGCCCAGATGGCCGCGTTCGATCAGGGCCTGCAGGGTCAGGAAGTCGCTGTCCCAGCGGCGGTTCTGGAACACGCTGACCATGCGGTCGGCGCGCCGGCCGTGGTCGGCGATGGCGCGGGCTTCGTCCAGGGTGACGGCGAAGGGCTTGTCGATCACCACATGCTTGCCGGCGTCCAGCGCGATGTGGGCCTGGCTGGCGTGCAGGGCGTCGGGCGTGGCGATGACCACCAGATCGATGGCCGGATCGGCCACGGCCCGGACCAGATCGGCATTGACGACCGCCAGCTCCGGAAAGTCAGCCCGCACCTTGGCCGCGTCGCTGGACACCACCGTGTGCAACTCCAGCCCCGGCGTCGCGGCGATCAGCGGCGCATGGAAGGTCTTGCCGGCGAAGCCGTAGCCGACCAGGGCGACCTTGAGCGGGGTGGGGGGCATGGCGGCAACTCCTCGAAACCGCTCTGGAAATAGGCTCTGGCTGGGCTGCGGGCCAGAAAAAAGCCCCCGGCGCCAGGGCGACGGGGGCTCCAATCGTGTGGAAAGGACGAAGACCTAGATCTTCACCGGCTCCATCTTGGGGGTCAGCAGGTGGACCACCAGCAGGGCGATCAGATAGGCGCTGCCGGCGACGATGAAGATCGGGGTATAGGTGCCGATCTTCTCCAGGACCTGACCGATGTACTTGGAGAACACCATGCCGCCCACGGCGCCCAGCATGCCGCCGATACCGACGACCGAACCCACCGCGCCGCGCGGGAAGACATCCGACGGCAGGGTGTAGAGGTTGGCCGAGAAGCCCTGGTGGGCTGCGGTGGCGACGCCGATGATCAGCACGGCCAGCCAGACGCTGTCGGCATAGGACGCGAACATCACCGGCACGGCCAGCAGGGCGCAGATCAGCATGGTGATCTTGCGGGCCTTGTTGATGCTCCAGCCCATGCTCATGAACTTCGACGACATCCAGCCGCCGCCCACGCTGCCGACGTCCGACAGCAGATAGATGGCGATCAGCGGCGGGCCGAAGGTCTTCAGATCCAGGCCATAGCGCTTGCCCAGGAAGTCAGGCAGCCAGAACAGGAACATCCACCAGATCGGGTCGATCAGGAACTTGCCCAGGGCATAGGCCCAGGTTTCGCGCTTGGTCAGCAGCTTGACCCAGGGGATTTTCTCCACCGGATCGGCTTCGTCCTGCTCGATATGGGCCAGTTCGGCGGCGCCGATCTTTTTATGCTCGCGCGGCGTGCGATACATGATCAGCCAGATGGGCAGCCACACCAGGCCGACCACGCCGGTGACGATGAAGGCCATCTGCCAGCCCCAGGCCAGCACGATGGCCGGCACGACCAGCGGGGTGACGATAGCGCCGATATTGGTGCCGGCGTTGAAGATGCCGGTGGCGAAGGCGCGTTCCTTCTTGGGGAACCACTCGGCCACGGCCTTGATGCCGCCCGGGAAGCCGCCGCCCTCACCGAGACCCAGCGCCATGCGGGCGAAGATGAAGCCTGTCAGTCCGCGCGCGCCAGCGTGGGCGATGTGGGCGACCTGCCAGATCAGGAAGGCGATACCGAAGCCCCAGCGAGCCCCGATCTTGTCCATGATCTTGCCCCAGGCCAGGTAGGCCGCAGCATAGGACAGCTGGAAATAGAAGACGAGGTCAGCATAGTCGCCCTCGCTCCAGCCGAACTCCTTGGAAAGATCTGCTTTCAGGATGCCGATCGTCTGCCGGTCAACATAGTTGATGACCATGGCGACGAACAGCAGGCTGACGATTACCCATCTATACCGCCCGATCTTCTCGGAGGGCTCTGGGGCTGTTGGGATAACCATGGAAACGTCTTCCTTACCCTGAGTTGTCGTTTTCTTATTTGGCCGAGACGGCGACGCACTCCACCCGTCCCAGCGCGCCGAAGCTAACGCTTGCGGCGTCGCCCGTAACCACGTCGTGGATGCCGGTGCTGGCGCCGGTGGTGACCAGCATGCCCTTCTTCAGCGGCCGGCCGCGCGAGGCGACGTGACCCAGCAGGAAGGCCAGGGCCGCCAGCGGCGAGCCGGGGATTGACGCCGCCGTGCCCGTGCCGACGACGACGCCGTTGATCGTGGTCTCGACCGCCATGTCTTCCCAGGCGATGTCGCGCCAGTTTTCGAGCACGGGACCCAGGATCTGGCCGTCATTATTGCCGAAGTCCGAGGCCACGATGGGCGGGCCCAGGACGTTGATGGTCTTCAGCGGGCTGCCGGCGATCTCGACGCCCAGGATCAGCTCGCCCACATAGTTGGCGGCCTCCTCGGCGGTCCAGTCGGTCTTGCCCTCGGGCGCGTCCTTGCCCAGGCGGACGATGAACTCGGCCTCGACCGCAGTGAAGCCGCCGTCGATGGCGCGGAACGGGGTCGGCGCGTCGGCGGCTTCCCAGAGATTCTTCTTGAAAATGCACCCGGCCAGACGCTCGGCGCCCAGGCGAGCCTGATGCTGCGGCGGCACATAGCCGACCTTCCAGCCGACCAGTTCATCGGGCCAGGAATCGATGGCCAGGTCCTGAACGGCGTAACCGTCGGCCATGGTGACAGGAAGCACGCCGCCCGGATAACCGGGGACGCTGACGCCGGCGAGGCGCGCCTTGACGAATTGGGAAGCTATGGACGCCGGTGCGAACACATCGCTCTCGGCTGCGGAAACGGTCACGCCGCTAGTCCTCCCTACAATAACCCGACAGCCCGCTTTACGGGTCTGGGACGTCTCTAATGGAAACCGGTGTCATTGACAATCATGCCTTGAGACACCGGTGGCAAGATTGCGGTTCACCCTGCCTGCAAGATTTTGCGCACCGGGGGTCAGCGACGCCGGCCGCCGCATGTGGCTCCGCCGCTTGACAGACCACGCGACGGGTATAGCGTCAGGCAGTATTACGGATGTAATGAGCCATGCATATCACCTCGGCCGAAAGTCACGTCATGGAAGCGCTGTGGCGGCGTGAGCCGCTGACGGCCGACGAACTGGTGGCCGAGGTCGGCGCCAGCCAGTCCTGGGGCGAGGCCACGGTCAAGACGCTGATCAACCGGCTGCTGAAGAAAAAGGCCATCAAGTCGGAGCGCGCCGAGGGCAAGCACGGCTATCGGCCCCTGATCGCCCGCAGCGTCTATGTCCAGGCCGAGAGCCAGGGGCTGCTGGACCGCCTGTTCGAAGGCCAGCTGGCCCCGATGATCAGTCACTTCGCCCAGCATCGTGCGCTGAAGGCCGAGGAGATCGCGCGCCTCAAGCGCCTGATCGAGGACCTGGAACATGGCGGCTGAGGTCCTCACCCACCTGGTCTTCTGCAATCTGGCCGCCGGTCTGGCGATCCTGCTGGTCCTGAGCCTGCGCCGTCCGACCCGGGCCCTGTTCGGGGCCGAGGTCGCCTATCTGCTGTGGCTGCTGCCGGTGGCGGCGGGCCTTGCGGCCCTGCTGCCCGCCCGCGCCGCCGAGCCCGGCGCCGCGGCCGCGCGCCACTTCATCCTGCCGGACGACCATGCCGCGATCCTGGGCGGCGTCTGGCTGGTCGGCGTGTCGCTGGCCCTGGCGCTGCTGGTCTTGAGCCAGTCGCGTTTCATGCAGAGCGCCCGTTCGGGACGGGCTGGCCCGGCCGTGGTGGGGGTGCTGGTCCCGCGCATGGTGGTGCCGGATGACTATCAGACCCGGTTCACCGAGGCCGAGCGCGGCCTGATCCGGGCGCATGAGCGCGCGCACATCGAACGGCTGGATCCGCGCGTCAATGCGTTGATGGCGCTGATCCAGTGCCTGGGCTGGTTCAATCCCCTGATCCATCTGGCGGTGCGCGAGGCGCGACTGGATCAGGAGCTGGCCTGCGACGCCCGGGTCATGGGGCGGCTGTCGCGCAAGCGCGGCCTCTATGCCCGCACCTTGTTGAAGACCCAGCTGGGCGCCCGCGCCCTGCCGCTGGGCTGCTACTGGCCGGCCGCCGCGCCCCATCCGCTGGAAGAGCGGGTGATCATGCTCACCCGGCCCCAGCCGACCCTGCACCGTTCGGCCCTGGGCGGGGCGCTGGTGATGGTGATGAGCCTGACCGCCGCCGTCGGCGCCTGGTCGGCCCAGCCGGAAGGTCCGCCGAGGCCCGAGGCGGCGCCGGTGATCTGGCCCGAGGCCGTGATCTATGCACGGATATCCCTGGCCCTCGAGCCCTGAACCCTCGAACCCTGAACCCGGGCCGCGACACGGCGTCATGACCTGACAGGTAATTGTGCGCCTTCGGCCGGTGCTTCTAGGTGGCGTCAGGCAAAACTGGGGAGAGCGCGATGTCAGGCTTCTGGCGCAACTGGTTGACGGTGTGGTGTTGGGGCGTCGGCGTCTTTGGCGCCGTTCTGGTCGGGGGCGGTCTTGAGGCCACCAGTGGGCCAAGCCGTCTGATCTTCGGTATTTTGAACGGCCCGGAGCCGCTGGATCTGAACGCGCAGATGCGTTTCAGCCTGGCGCTCATGGGCGCAGTGACCATCGGCTGGGCCGTGACGATGGCGGTGACCATCCAGGCGGCGATCCTGCTGGGCGAGCGCGCCACCCCCGTCTGGCGCGGACTGGTCGCGGGCGTACTGATCTGGTTCGTGATCGACACCCCGATGTCGATCGCCACCGGCTATGGGATGAACGCCATCCCCAACCTGGTCCTGCTGGTGACGTTCCTGCTGCCGGTCATCCGCAGCGGCGTGCTTCGGACGTCGCGGACCTAGGCGCGTCGTCCGCGCGGATCTGCTGCAGCGACACAGACGATGGGGTCTCCCTCTGTGCCTGCGCCGGAGAGGAGACTTCCAGCAGCGACCTAGGCGGCGGGACCGGCTGGATCTCTTCGGCGGAGGCCGTCAGGGCGCCGACGAAGTCGTCGCGCCAGGCGGTGACGTCCTTGCGCTGGACATTGTCGAACAGGGCCTCCCAGCGGCGCTTGCGCTCGGGCAGGCCCATGGCCAGGGCGCGACTCAGGGCGTCGGAGATTTCCTCCGGACTGTTGGGATTGACGATCAGGGCTTGGGACAGCTGGCGGGCCGCGCCGGCGAAGCGCGACAGGATCAGCACGCCGGGATCTTCGGGGTCCTGGGACGCGACATATTCCTTGGCCACCAGGTTCATGCCGTCACGCAGCGGCGTCACCAGCCCCACCCTGGCGGCGCGATAGATCCCGGCCAGCTCGTCGCGCCGGTAGGATTTGTTCACATAGCGGATCGGCGTGAAGTCCATCTCGGCATAGGCGCCGTTGATCCGGCCGACAAGGCCGTCCAGGCGCGAGCGCAGATCCTGATAGGCCTCGACCTCGTCGCGCGACAGCGGCGCGATCTGCAGCAGCATGACCTCGCGGCGCATGTCGGGATTGTCGTGCAGGAAGCGCTCGAAGCCGATCAGGCGCTCTTCCAGGCCCTTGGAATAGTCCAGGCGGTCGACGCCCACGACCATCTTGCGAAACACGCTGTGGGCCAGCATGCGGTCATAGACCTTGCGGGCGCGCGGGCTCTGGGTGATGCGGGCGAAGTCCTCGGCGTCGATGCCGATCGGGAAGGCTGCAGCTCGGGTGGTCTTGCCGAACGCCGTCAGGTCGCCATTGGCGGCGACCGAGCCGCCGACCTCGGAGGTGACGTAGCCTTCGAAGGCGTGGCGGGATTCCTCGGTCTGGAAACCGACCAGATCATAGTCGAACATCGCTTCGACCAGAGGCCGGTGGCGGGGCAGGGTGACCACCAGCTGGTGGGCCGGCCACGGGATGTGCAGGAAGAAGCCGATGCGGTTGGTCACGCCCATCCGCCGCAGCTCGCGCGCCATCGGGATCAGGTGATAGTCATGCACCCAGATCACGTCATCGGGCTCGATCAGCGGCCGCAGGGTCTCGGCGAAACGCTTGTTGACCCGGTCATAGCCCTCGCCGAACGAGCGGTCATAGGCGGTCAGGTCGACGCGGTAGTGGAACAGCGGCCACAGGGTCTTGTTGGCGTAGCCGTTGTAATATTCCTGATAGTCGCCTTCCTCGAGATCGACCGTGGCGGTTGTGACGCCGTCGACCCGCTGCATGGCCAGCTGGCCGGTGAACTGCGGCGTGGTCTTACCGCTCCAGCCGAACCAGATGCCGGAATATTCGCGCAGGGCCGCGGCCAGGGCCATGGCCAGGCCGCCGACGCTGCCCTCGCCGTCGCCCTTTTCCGGGCTGGGGGGCGGGTTGACCCGGTTGGAAACGACGATCAGCCGGCTCATGCGGGCATCAGCGTCACGACGCCCTCCAGCCAGGCCGAGACGGCGGCGGTGTCCTTCAGCCGGTAGCTGGCGGCGGTCGGGCGCATGTCGCCCACCAGCACGCCATAGCCGCCCAGGCGCGCGGCGGCGGCGAAGCCGTCCTCGTCGGTCAAGTCATCGCCCACGAAGATCGGGGTCGAGCCCATGAAGGGTTGCTCGCGCAGGAAGGCCGCGACCGACTGGCCCTTGTCCTGGCCCGGGGTGCGCAGTTCGACGACCATGTCGCCCCTCTGCAGCACCAGGCCGGTGGTGAGGGCGATGCGTTCGGCGGCCTCGATCACCGCCTCGCCGGCGGCGGGCGCGTTGCGATAGTGCAGGCCGACGCTGACGCCCTTGTCCTCGAACTGCAGGCCGCGGTCGCAGCGGGCCAGATCGCGGAGCAGCAGGCGGGCGTCCGGGATGCCGCTGTGCGGCGTGGAGGTCACGACCTGACCGTCGGCGTCGCGCCGCACCAGGCCGTGAACGGCCGCCACCGGCGTGACGCCGCGCTCGAAGATGCGGTCCAGATCGTCCAGCGCGCGGCCGCTGACCACGGCCACCCGGCCGTTCAGGGTGGCGGTCAGGCGCTTGATCAGCATGGCGCGTCGCCGGTCTGGCCCCACGTGCTCGGGGCGGGACATGATCGGCGCCAGGGTGCCGTCGAGGTCGAGAAACAGTGCGGCCGAAGCCGGCGGAAACGACGGCGGCGGGGGCAGGTCGTGGAGCTGTTGTCTTGCGCTGGACCCCTGCACGGTCATCACCAGACGCCCCTCTTCAAATCGGTACATGACCAGAGGAACGCCCGAGGCGATGTTTCGATCCGGCGACGCTCGCTACCGGATGATGGCTGAGAGTTGAATCATCATTTGAATCCGCTCTCCCCGGCGAAAGCCGGGGCCCAGCTTCAGCCTGAGCGTCTGGGGATTGTGCGACTTTGCACCGAGCCAGAACGATTATCTTTCTTGGTTCGATCTGGGCCCCGGCTTTCGCCGGGGAGAGCGGTGGCTTGGGATCTATGGTTCAGCTCAAGACCATCATGCTCTATCGCACCGACGACCAGGGCCGGCTCAACAGCATCGCGCAGTTGATCAGGCCGACCAGGGAGTAGGTCTGCGGATAGTTGCCCCACAGCTCGCCGTCCGAAAAGCCGATGTCCTCCGACAGCAGGCCGGCGGCGGTGCGGCGGGCCAGCATGTCCTCGAACAGGGCGCGGGCCTCCTCGGCGCGACCGGCCAGGTGCATGGCCTCGATCAGCCAGAAGGTGCAGATGTTGAAGGCGGTCTTGGGCTCGCCGAAGTCGTCGGGAATGGCGTAGCGCAGCAGGTAGGAGCCCTTGCGCAGGCCGCTTTCGACCGCCGCCACCGTGGCGATGTTGCGCGGGTCATTGGCGCTGATGAAGCGCAGGTCGACCAGTTGCAGCAGGCTGGCGTCCAGCTCATCGCCGCCGAAGGTCGCCGCGAACCGGCCAAGCTCGGGATTCCAGGCGGCGGCGTCGATGGTGGCGCGCACCATGGCGGCGCGACCGTTCCAGAACCGGGCGCGGTCGGGCAGGCCCAGCTTCTGGGCGGCGTTGCCCAGGCGATCACAGGCGGCCCAGCACATCACCGCCGAATAGGTGTGGACATTGGCCCGGCCCCGGAATTCCCACAGGCTGGCGTCGGGCTTGTCGTGCAGCTGGAAGGCGCGCTCGCCCACCGGCTCCAGGGCCTCGAAATCGGCGACCGTGGCCTGGCGCAGCAGGCGCTCGTCGAAGAAGGCCTGGGTGCTGGACAGCACGATCTGGCCATAGACGTCGTGCTGCTGGTGCTCGAAAGCCTGGTTGCCGATCCGCACAGGCCCCATGCCGCGATAGCCGGGCAGGGCGGGGGCGAAGCGCTCGGTCAGTTGCGGCTCGAACCCGACCCCGAACAGCGGCTGGATGTGCCCTCCGGCGGCGCGGTCGACGATGTTGCGCAGATAGCCCAGATAGTTCTCCAGGATATCCACCGCGCCCAGGCGGTTGAGGGCCTGGACCACGTAGTAGGCGTCGCGCATCCAGCAGTAGCGGTAGTCCCAGTTGCGGCCGCTGTCGGCGTGCTCGGGGATCGAGGTGGTCAGGGCCGCGACGATGGCGCCGGTCTCCTCATGGACGCAGAGTTTCAGGGTGATGGCCGCGCGGATCACCGCCGCCTGCCAGTCCAGCGGAATGGCCAAGCCCCGCACCCAGGTCATCCAGTAGGCGGTGGTCTCGCGCAGCATTTTCTCGCAGGTCGAGCCCACCTCGGCGCCGAAGCCCTCGTCGGGACCCAGGAACAGCGCGATCGGCTGCTCGAGCCGGAAGGTGCGCTCTTCGAGGATGTGCGACACCGGACAATCGGTGGTCAGCCGCATCGTCAGGTCGGAACACAGATAGCGGATGTGGTTGGAGCCCGAGGTCCGCTCGGCCAGGCGCGCGCCCCACTGGGCGGTCGGGCGCAGGCGCATCGTGATTCGCGCCGTGCCGGCGACGGGGCGGATCAGGCGGATGAAGGCCGTGGGCCGGAAGATGCGGCCAAACTGCTGGTAGCGCGGGGCGAAATCGATGATCTCGATCCGGGCGCCATCGGCGTCGGTGATCTCGGTGCGCAGGATCGGGGTGTTGCGCAGATAGGCCTGGGTGGTCGACACCGCCCCGTCGACCTCGACATCCCAGACGCCGGTCGCCGCGCCGCTCCTGGGCTCCACATCGCTGAGCAGGGCGCTGAACACCGGATCGGAATCGACGCGCGGCGCGCAGGCCCAGACGAACCGTCCGCTGCGGTCGATCAGGGCGCTGACGGCGCAGTTGCCGATGGGAAACAGGTCAAGGGTCTGGGGCGCGGAATTTTGGGGCACACGGTATCCGGAGTGGGGCGGGACCTGGGGTCGGCCTGACGACACATCGGAAACCCTCTGTGTGGCTTCCCGGTTCCTGCGGCGCAAAAAGAACCCTGGGGTCCGACCCGAGGTTCGCCTTTCACGATACTCGCGTTGACGGACGTGGGTGCAAACGGCCATCTGGGATCGCGCGGATCCTTCGCGTGGCAAGGTGTTACGAGATCCATTGGCGGTGAGCGGCTTGTCGAGACTATCATGCGCGCTGGCCGCAGGGGCGCTGTGGCTCCTGGCGAGCGGGCCGACCCTGGCGCAGTCCCAGAATCCCTCGCTGTCAGGCGCGCGGCAGCCTCAGGCCGCGCCGCAGCAGCCTCTGGCTTTCCCTGTCAGCCCCTATTCCGTGACGCTGCGCGTCGACCAGATGGAACTGCTGGGCCGTGTCCTGTCCGAAGCGCCCACCCATGGCTTCGAACTGGGCGCCTATGCGCCTGACCAGGCCCTGGCGCTGCTGGCCTCGCGCGACGTCGCCGCGCGCCAGACCGGGCAGGGCCAGCTGATCGGCCTGACCCTGGCCTATGCCAAGGCCGTGCGCTCGGGCCGGTTGCCGCTGACCAGCTTCCGCACCGACTGGGGCCTGCGCCCGGCGGTCTATGATCCCGGCCCCGAATTCGTCCAGGCCGTCGCCCAGGATCGCCTGGGACCGTGGCTGGACACCCTGCCGCCGCCCTACACCGGCTATCAAACCCTGCGCCGAGGCCTTGTGACCTATCGCGACATCGCCGCGCGGGGCGGCTGGGCCATTCTGCCGGCCGGGCCGGATCTGAAGCAGGGCTCGACCGATCCCCGCGTTGTGGCCCTGGAAGCCCGGCTGGCCGTCGAGGATGCGACCGTGGCCGTGGATGGTGTGGCCCTGTTCGACGAGGCGCTGGTCCAGGCCCTGATGCGGGCCCAGAAGCGTTTCGGGCTCAACCCCAATGGCGTGCTGGACAAGAAGACGCTGGCCGCCCTCAATACGCCGGTCGCGCTGCGCCTGGACCAGATCCTCGCCAATATGGAGCGCTGGCGGTGGTTGCCGCAGGTGCTGCCGGCCGACCGCATCCAGGTCAATATCGCCGCCGCCGTGCTGTCGGTGTTCCACCATGACGTCCCGACCCTGACCATGCGCGCCGTCACCGGCCGGCCCGGCGACGAAACGCCGATGCTGCAGTCGAACATCCACAGCATCGTGCTCAATCCGCCCTGGAACGTGCCCTCCTCAATCGCCGCCAAGGAGCTGTGGCCCAAGGAGCGGGCCAATCCGGGGTATTTCGCCCGCAACGACTTCATCGTCATCCCGACCGAAGGCGGCGGCTCGCGCCTGCAGCAGAAGGCCGGACCCAAGGCCGCCCTGGGCCTGATCAAGTTCGATTTCGTCAATCCCTACGGCGTCTATCTGCACGACACCCCCAGCCGCGCGCGCTTCGCCAGCTTCAGCCGCCTGGCCAGCCACGGCTGCGTGCGCGTCGAAAAGCCGGTCGACCTGGCTCGCGCGGTGATGGAGGGCGACGCAACCTGGACGCCGGAAGTGATCGACGCGACCATCGCCGGCGGCAAGACCGTGCGGGCCCAGCTGCCCCAGCAGATCGCGGTCTTCCTGCTGTACTGGACGGCCTATGTGACGCCCGACGGCCAGGTCAATTTCCGCGACGATCCCTATGGCTGGGACCGCCTGCTGGTGCAGCGGATCGCCGCAGCCCTCTCCGGCTCAGCTTGACCTTCTGGCCGGCCTGGGGTGTCCTGCGGGCAGTACGGTGTCAGGGATAGCGTCATGATCGCACGGCGTAAGTTTTTTCAGTTGGGTTTGAGCGCGCTTGGCGCCGCAGCGATAGGCCCGTCGGCCCACGCTCAGGACGATATCATCGGCGCGCTTCTGGAAGCCCAGACGCCGTTGGCGCCAGCCCCCGTCGCGGCGGTGGCCGAGGCCGCGCCCAAGTGGGTCTCGCTGTATAACCTCCACACCGACGAAAAGTTGCAGGCCGTGTACTGGGAGAATGGAACCTATGTTCCCGACGCCCTGCAGGCCCTCAACAAGGTGCTGCGCGATCATCGCACCGGCGAGGTCGCCCCGATGAACGTCCAGCTGTTCGACCTGCTGACCGACATCCATCGCAAGACCGAGACCAAGACCGCCTTCCAGATCATCTCGGGCTATCGCTCGCCGGCCAGCAACCGCCTGCTGGCGGAGCGCAGCGGCGAGGTTGCAAAGCGCAGCCTGCACATGGACGGGAAGGCGATGGACATCTATCTGGAGGATGTCGCCCTTGATCGCCTCCGCGCTGCAGCGCTGGATCTGAAGCGGGGCGGCGTCGGCTATTATCCCGACAGCAAGTTCGTGCACGTCGATGTCGGGCCGTTCCGGCGCTGGCAGGGAAGTTAGGCCCGCAAGGGCAGGGGGCCATCTATGAGTGCTGAACGTCGCAGCAATCCGTTCGGATGGATCTTCCTGGGCTTTGTCGTGGGCGTCATCGCCACCTTCGGCGCCATCCTGTTCCTGACCGCCGGCCTGGGCGGCTATGACGAAGGCTCAGACGAGCTGCGCACCGCCGCCGACGATGCGGCCGCTGCGGCGCTGAATGCAGGACCTGTCGCCGCGTCCGCACCTCGCAAGATCGAGGCTCCGGTCGTCGCTCAGCCCGTCACGACACCGACGCCGGTGCGTGAAACACCGCCGGTCGACGCTCAGATGGCCGACGACGCTGCGGCTGCAGGCATGACCTCGCGCGCGGCGCCGGACCAGCCGACCAACTAGGGTCTTTTAGGGATCAGGCCGCTTCGCTCTCGGGCGGGCGCACCCTCTGCGCCGCCAGATGCGCCAAGCGCGTGATGGTCAGCAGTTGCTGTTCCAGGTCTTCGATCCGCTCGGCCTGCCGGATCACCAGCCGCTCCAGATCCTGCAGGCGTTCTTCGACACGTTCGGCCATGAGGCTCTCCGCATTGGCAGGCCCGCCATGGGGCGCGCGCCGCTGCAGTCGGTCAAGTCCTTGGGTGCGATTGCACGATCGCGAGCCCGACGGGCGGCGTCATCCCGGAAACTTGGGCGGAGCGTGGCTCCGACCCAAGTTTTCCGGGATGACGCGCCAGATCAGGACTTCGGGGCCGCCATCACCGGCAGGGTCTTGGACTTGGCCTTGTTGGCCTCGTGCTGCTGGGGCGGCAGCGGGATCAGGCCGCGCGACTGCAGATAGCCGCCCCGGCCGGTGGCGGCGTCCGAGACGAATTCGTTGACGAACTCCTTGAGGCCCGGCGTCACACCAATCTGGCTCTTCTTCACGTAGATGAAGAGCGAGCGCGAGATCGGATAGGTCCCGTTGGTGATGGTGGTCACGGTCGGTTTCACGCCGTTGATGCTGGCGGCCTTGATGGTGTTGGCGTTCTGCTCGAGGAACGAATAGCCGAACACGCCCAGGGCGTTGGGGGTCTTCTGGATGGTGCCGATAATGGCGTTGTCGTTCTCGCCGGCGTCGACCCAGCCGCCATCGGTGCGCATCGGCGCGACCTTGGCCTTGAAAGCCTTTTCGTCGTCGGCCTTCAGCTTGGTCAGGGGCGGCAGCTTGCCGGCGCCGCCCTCAATGCCCAGCTCGATCCAGGCGTCGCGGGTGCCCGAGGTGGGCGGCGGGCCATAGACCAGGATGCGAGCCTTGGGCAGGCCCTGGCTGACCTCGTTCCACGACTTGTAGGGGTTCTTGACCAGCTGGCCGCCGCGCAGGGTCTGGTCGGACAGGCCCAGATACAGGTGCTCGAGCTTGAAATTGTAGTCCGGCGACTTCTTGTCCATCGCCACGACGATGCCGTCGAAGCCGATCTTCAGCTCGACGATGTCCTTGACGCCGGCCTTCCTGCAGGCCTCGAACTCGGACTTCTTCATCGGGCGCGAGGCGTTGGCGACGTCGGGATACTTCTCGCCCATGCCGCCGCAGAACATCTTGATGCCGCCGCCCGTGCCCAGGCTTTCGACCTTGGGCGACTTCTTGCCGGTCTTCTTGGCGTAGTTCTCGGCCACGCGGGTGGTGAACGGGAAGACGGTCGAGGAGCCTGCGGCCCACACATAGTCGCGCGCGGCATAGGCGGTGTCGGCGGCGGCCAGCAGCCCGAGGGCGGCGGCGGCTCCAAGAAGCTTGGTCATGGTGATAGGTCCGGATTTTGCGGGGTCAGACGGGAGAACGCACCGCCTTCAAACATGGTCTAGCGAGCTTTATCAAGGTTTTACGACGGTCGGCGATCCGGAAATCTGTATGCGGATTAATGGCGCAGGCGCCCTTTCGCGCCTCGCGGACGACCTGTTCATCGCGTCGTGGCTGCGGCGTTGCGCCTCTCGCCGGGCGAGCGCGCTGGCCCTATGTGGGGGCTGCTGTATCCTGTAGCTTCCCGCCCTGAATCAGATGCCGACCCGTGCGGCCAGAAGTGAATCGAGTCTCCGTGGCGCCTCCGACCAAAGCCATCATTCTCAGCGCGGGCCAGGGCAAGCGTCTGTCGCCGCTGACCGACACGCGCCCCAAGTGCCTGGTCGAGTTGTCGGGCCGCACCGTGCTGCACTGGCAACTGCGCCATCTGCGCCAGGCCGGGATCACCGAGGTGGTGGTCGTCACCGGCTTTGCGGCCGATACTGTCGAGGCCGAGATCGCGGGCCTGGACCTGCCCGGCCTGACCGTGCGCACCCTGTTCAACCCGTTCTTCGGCCTGACCGACAACCTGGCCACCTGCTGGCTGGCGCGCGGCGAAATGGTCGGCGACTTCCTGCTGCTGAACGGCGACACCCTGTTCGAGCCGGCCATCGCCGAGCGCCTGATGGCTGCTCCGCCGGCCCCGATCACCGTCACCATCGATCGCAAGGACGGCTACGACGCCGACGACATGAAGGTGGCGACCGAAGGCCTGTCCCTGCGCGCCATCGGTAAGACCATCGAGACCTATGACGCCGAGTCGATCGGCTTCCTGCGCTTCGACGCCGAGGGCGCGGCCCTGTTCACCAAGATCGTCGACGCCGCCCTGCGCACGCCAGAGGGCCTGAAGCGCTGGTACCTCAGCGTCATCAACCAGATCGCCCAGGAGCACGACGTGGTGCGGGTGCAGTCCATCCAGGGCCTGGACTGGGCCGAGATGGACTTCCCCGAAGACCTGCCGCGCAATCGCGAGCTGGCGGCCTCGTGGGTGGCGGAGCTGGTGGAGGCGTAGAGCCTTCGCCGACACGTTTGGCCAGATGGCTTGTGTGTGACCTATGCGCTGGGGCTCAACGCAGAGCTCAGGAAACTGGAAGTTAGTTGACCGGTCGCCGACGTAGAGCTCCACTGTCGCAATGAAGGCCATCTTCGACACCAAACCGAATTCTGGTTACGACGATGAGATTTTGCGGCGGTATCATTTTCCGACGCAGAGCAACTACTTGGCAGCTGCGAAGGCCGCAGTTGGCGATTGGATCATCTACCGTGAGCCACAACGCAATGGTGGCCGCCGTGCTTACATCGCCGCCGCTCGTGTTCTTCGACTTGAGGCTGATCCCGTTCGTCTGAACCATGCTTACGCTGTCGTGGGCGAATATCTGCCCTTTGACCACCCAGTCCCGTTTTCGGGCGGAAGGGTCGATTACTGGGAGGCCCCCCTACGGGCGATCACAGATCCCAGCCGAGTGGGAGCCGCCCTTCAGGGAAAGGCTATGCGCCCACTCTCTGAGTCGGATTTCGCGGCGATCATCTCAGCAGGCCTCTCGGAAACCCTGGCTCCAGAAAATGCAATACGACTAGGCCTCGTGGGCGTCGAGGAAGCGGCTCAACCCTTCGAATTCGACTTCGCGCCGGGGCTGGATCAGATTCGTCGGGTCGAGCAGATGCTGATGAACCGCAAGATCCGCGATGCCAACTTTCGGCGGCATGTTTGCGAAGCATACGATGATCGCTGCGCTGTGACCGGTCTGCGTATCGTCAACGGAGGTGGCCGATCAGAGGCGCAGGCAGCTCATATTTGGAGCGTCGGCGAAGGCGGGCCTGACGTGGTGCAAAACGGCATTGCGCTGTCGGGTACGATCCATTGGCTCTTTGATCGCCATTTGATTTCGTTGACCAATGACTATCGCTTGCTCGTGTCACACAACAAGGTTCCATCCGAGTTGCGGGTCCTTTTCGAGCGCCAGATGGATCGGATCCACCTTCCAAAGGACGAACGCCTCTGGCCGCATACGACCTACGTAGAGCGGCACCGAGAGCGGTTTATGGCGGCATAGTCGCCTCTGTTCAGCGCTCCACGATCGTCCTGACCAGATCCAGGTCCGACGGCTTGTCGACATCTACCGCCGCCAGGCCGTAGGACGAGCGCACGATAGCGGCCTTGACGCCGGCGGCCCGGCCTAGACGCTCCAGCGTCTCGTCGATGGTCATCAGGCCCAGCACGTAGCGGCCCAGCATCACCGGGCCGAGCAGGGCGGCGATCTTCCAGGGTTGCTTGCGCAGGCTCTCGGCCTTGCGCCAGAAGGCCACGGCGTTGAGGGCGGTCTCGTTGCGCAGCAGGAACAGGTTGCAGCCTGAATAGCCGCCGTCCTTGAACCGCCAGTAGGTCCGCTTGGTCTCCGGCGCCGCCGCGCGGACGACAGCCTCCGGCGCCATCAGGACGGCGAAGTCGCAGTCGGCCGGGGCCTTGGCCAGGAACTCGGTGATCCATTCCGGCTGCAGCAGGGCATGGTCGACGGTCGTGACCAGCAGCGGCGTGCCCATGATGCTGGCGCCGTCATGAACGCTCTGGCTGGGACCGCCGGCGGCGGGCAGGGGAGACGCCTTTGCGACGCCCGCCAGCGCCTCCACCAGCGCGATATCCGAGGTCGAGACCCCGATCCGCGTCGCGCCGGCCTGGTCAAGGGCCCGCAGGACGCGGGTCAGCAGGGTCTCGCCGCCCAGCACGATCAGGCCCTTGTGGCTGACGCCGGCATAGTCGGCGACCGGATCGATCCCGCCGCGCGAACCCGCCAGAACCAGAGCCTGGAAGCTCACAACGCCTTCTCGTAGAGGCGATAGGTCTTGTAGATCGTCGCGCCCATGGCTTCGGAAATCCGCCGCATCGGCATGTTCTCTTCCAGAACCCACGAGAACTCGAACTTCGTATAGCCCAGGGCCAGCGAGGCGTTACGGCCGGCGTTCATCAGGTGGAAGGGCAGCAGCTGGCCGCGCATGGTGTCGGCGAACTTGCGCTTCACGCCCATCAGCGGCACCCGCGCCGACTTCACGCCCCTGACCTTCAGCCGCCACAGCAGCTTGGCCCAGCCGAACGGCAGCAGCTTGCCCTTCAGGTCGCGGATGGCCTCGTTGACGTTGGGCAGCAGCACGATGAAGCCAGCAGGCTCGCCGTCGATCTCGGCGAACAGGGTCATCTTCTTTTCGATGACGGGTTTGAGGGCCTTGGCCAGTTGGCGGGTCTCGGCCTCGGTGGTGGGCACAAAGCCCCAGTTACCGGCCCAGGCGTCATTGAGGATCGCCGTCAGCGAGACGACCTCCTCGTCATAGCGGCTCATGTCCAGCTCGCGCAGCACCACGCCGTCTGGCAGGCCGCGCTTCACCCGGCGCACCACCACGGCCGGCAGATCGGCGGTCGGGTCGCACAGATAGGCGTAGACGTCCTTGGCCTTGGCATAGCCCTGCTGCTCGACCCGGCCGCCGGTATAGGCCGGGTCGTGGCCCATCATCACCATGGGCGGGCTGTCAAAGCCGTCGACCAGCAGGCCGACCTCCTCGTTGATCGACAGGTTGAACGGACCCAGGGCCGTCGTGCAGGCGCGGTCGCGCAGCCAGTCCTCGGCGGCGCGGAACAGCACCTTGAAGACGGCGGGATCATCCTCGGCGGCGATCAGGCCGAAATTGCCGGTCTTCTGGCCTTCCGCCTGCGGGGCCAGGGCGTCGATCTGGGCGCTGATCCGGCCGACGTCGCGCCCCCCGCGCACGGCCAGGAACAGCTGCACCTCGGCATGCTCGAAGAACGGATTGGTCTTGGGCGACAGGGCCTCGGACCGCTCCATCATCAGGGGCGTGATCCAGTTGGGATCGCCGGCATTGAGGCGCGCCGGCAGCTTGATGAACCGCTCCAGCTCGGCCGGGGTGCTGACCGGGATGACCCGAAGGTCGGCGTCTTGGGAGTCGAACGGCATCAGCCCTCCAGATTGATCAGGGCGTTGATCGCCAGGGCGCCAAAGATCACCGGGCCGCCCCAGACGGCCAGAATCGGCGAGATCGCACCGCTTTCGCCCAGCGCCGACAGCAGGCCGTCGACAACCAGGAACACCAGGCCAGACGCCAGACCCACGGTCAGCAGCACAGCGCCCTGCCGGCTGCGGAAGTTGGCCAGCGCCACCGGCGCGCTCAGCAACAGCATGATCAGCGCCCCGAACGGGCCGGCATAGGCGCCCAGCAGGCGGGTCTCGTAGTAGCTGGGCGGCCGATCAGTGCCGCCATTGAGCAGGGCGCGCCGGGCCGAGCCCGCCGACGGCGCGGGATTGTCCGAGAACAGGGCCTGGACGTCCAAGGGCCGCAGGGGCGAGGGCCAGGTTATCTGGCTGGTGGTGACGGTGTCGACGCGTTGGCCGGAAAAGCGGGTTGTCACCGCTTGGGACAGGTTCCAGTCCTTGCCGGCAAAGGTCGCGGCGGGGGCGTCCACCCGCTCGATCAGGCGGCCGGTCTCGTCACGGCGGTAGATCCTGACGGCTTGCAGGGCGCGGCCGTTTGGCGCGGCGCTGGCGGCGATCACCAGATCGTCGCCGACCCGGAAACTGACGGGGCCGGTGGCCTTGCGGTCGGCGGCGGGGGTGTGGGCTTCCCACCAGGCGTCGAGGATCGGGTCCGTGCGCGGGGCGATCACCTGGGCGCAGGTGAAATCCAGCAGCATCATCGCCACCGCGGCCGGGGCGGCCATGGCCACGATGCGGTAGGCCGAGATTCCCGCCGCGCGCATGGCGATAATGGCGCTCTCGCGGGCCAGTTGCGAGAATGCGAACAGGCCGCCGGCCAGCACGCTGATCGGCGCGATCTGCTCGATCAGCCGCGGGGCGCGCAGGGCGGCGTAGTACAGCACCCCGCCCACGCCCAGCCCCCGGTCGAGGATGTCGGTGGTGACTTCCAGCAGGTCCAGGACCTGCAGGATGCCCATCAGGACAGCGGCGGCGCTCAGGATGCGGCTGGCCGCGACGCCCAGAACATAACGCTGAAGTCTCATGACGCGGCCTGACGGCGAGGAGCGACCATACGAACGGCCCGGTCGATCGTTTCGCCGATCCGGCGGACCAAGCGGCTGATGGGTGTATCGCCGGGCCGCTTGCGACTGCCCATGAACATCCAGACGCTGAAGCCGGTGAAGACCAGGAACGGTCCCCAGATCGCCAGCAGGGCATTGGCCTTGCCGGCCTCGGCCAGGCTCTGGCCCAGCAGCAGCGAATGCTGGAAGGCCAGCAGCAGCACGCCGGCCACGATCAGGCCCGGGGTGCGGTTGCCGCGCTTGGCGGCCAGGCCTAGCGGGAAGGCCAGCAGCGGCAGGAAGGGCAGGAAGGCGGCCCGGGCCAGCCGGCCATAGAGCTCGGCCAGCAGGGTCGGCTTGGGCAGGATGGAGGTGTTGGACGCGGCCTGCCGGGCCAGTTCGTTCAGGGTCAGCTCGCGCTCGTCGCCGCCGCGCGCCCGCAGCAGGGTGGCGGCGCCGGCCAGGGGCATCTCGGTGATGAACTGGTCGAAGGCCAGGGTGCGGTAACCGCCGGCCGCGTCCAGGCCGATCCGCTGGCCGCGTCGCAGCAGCAGGGTGACCTTGTCGCCGCCCGGGCTGGCGCTGAGCGTGGCGGTCTGGGCGGTGATCACTTCTTCGCGGCCCTTGTCGTCGAGGCGGCGGATAAAGATGCGCGTCAGGCTTTGGCCGGCCGGGTCGGCGCCGTCGGCCGTCATCAGCAGGTTGTCCTCGTCGATGAAGGCGCCGCCCGAAAGCCGCCCGTTCCAGCCGGCGTTGACGGCCGCGTGCATCACCGAGCGATAGGCGTAGCGGCTGTAGGGCTGGCTGTAGCCGAACAGGGCCACGCTGAAGAGGCTGAGAAACAGGCCCACGCAGACGAAGGGAATGGCGATGCGGCTCAGCGACTGTCCGCTGGCCAGCAGGGCGTCGATCTCCGAGCCGTCCGACAGCTTGGTGATGACGATGAACAGGGCCACGAAGAAGGCCACCGGCAGGGCCAGGCCCAGATAGTGCGGCACCAGATTGGCGGCCAGTTCGGTGACATAGCCAAAGCGGGCGCTGCTCTGTGACAGGGCGTCGAGCAGGCGCAGGACCCGCTCCAGCAACAGGGCGACCACGGTGACACCCAGGCAGCCGACCATCGGCCAGGCCACCAGCTTGAGCATGTAGCGGTCAATCAGACGCAGATTGATCACGCCGCCGACCAGTCCCTGGCCAGCAGGGACGCCAGGGCCGCGGCGCTCGGCGAATCCAGATCCACGGTCGCGCCCAGGGCCGGGGCGGCGGGCCAGCCGGCATCGGCGAAGCTGCGCCCCTCGTGGACTCGCGCGCCTTCGTATCGGGGGATGACGTGGAAGTGCACGTCGCGGTCGACCATCATCAGCATCAGATAGTTGATCTTCTCGTAGGCCACGAACCTGCCCAGCAATCGCTCGATTCCGTCGATCGCCACCTTCAAATCAGCGAAGGCGGCGGGGCTGAGCTGAGAGAAGGCTTCCGCCGCTTCCTTGCATACGAGGACCAGGGCCCCAAGCGTTGGCTGCTTGGGACGAACCAGAACAAGCCAGTGGTCGGTTTCGGCCACCCTGGTGTCGGGGTAGCCAAAGTTCACGGCGGTTGGATTGGTCATGTGCGGGCTCTTCCCGTGGCGTCGCGCGCCGCCGATTCACAATAGGGACGCGGGCTTTTTCATGGAAGTGCGATCAGCACTAGGCCAGCACGTACCGGCCCAGCTCCGCCACATGTCCCGTTTGCGGATCCAGTCCGCGCGCGATGACCCGAACAGACACCGCCTCGGCGCCATCGCGCAGGATCTCGATGGCGTGCCAACGCGCGGCCGGGTGCTTGCCCCGTCCCAGGGCCGAGGCCGAGGGCACGCCCAGGACGGGGATCGCCGCGCCGTCCGGACCCGGCGTGGTCGCCACCAGCCCCTCGTGAGCGTGGCCGTGCAGCACCAGATCGACGCCCTGGCGGGCCAGGATCGCACCCAGGCCCTCCCGGTCGTCCAGCGACTTGCGCCTTGAAACGGCGCCCGGGGTCGGCGGGTGGTGGATCAGGACCACCCGGAACAGGTCGCGATGAGCGGGGTCGGCCAGCAGGGCCTCCAGCCGCGTCAGCTGCGCCTGACCCAACCGGCCGGTCGCCAGATGCGGCGCGGTGGGGATGGCCGAGCACAGATTGATGATCGCCACACCGTCGCGGATCCGAAGCCTGGGAAAAGCGACTTCGTCGCCGTCGCCCAGCCAGTCCGACCAGGCGGCGAATCGTTCGGGTCCAATTGCGCCGACCAGGGCGTCATGGTTGCCCGGGCTCAGAGTGATCCCATCTGACGCACCAAGGCCGTTCAGCCACTGGCGCGCGGCCTCGACCTCAACGGTGGAGGCGAAATTGGTCAGATCGCCGGTGACGGCGATGTGGTCGGGCGCATAGGTCTTGATGTCGGCGACCAGGGCGGCCAGCACGTCGGGCTGATGCTCCTTGTGCTTGCGCCGCCAGGCGATGCGGCTGAGCAAACGCTTGGAGGCGAGGTCCCGCCAGCCGAACGCCCCTGCGGGTGGCGGCAGATGCGGGTCGGAAAGGTGGGCTATGCGGAATATCGACAAGTCAGAATCGCGCTTTTTGGCCATAAACGAAACGAAGCTGCTTATCATTCGCCACGAATTTCCAGGGGTTCTCGCACATTGACCGGCGGAAGTAATCAGGGCGGCGACGCCAGGCAGGCGGCGATCACGGTCGGCCAGGCGTCCACGCGCATCTGGGGCATGACCTCGGCCCAGCGCCTGTCGCGGATCTATGGCCGCGTGGGGCTGAGCGAAGTCACGCGCGAAACGGCGCCCGCCAACGGCGACGTGGTGGTGGTCGACGCCGGATGGGTGTTCGATGAGGCGCTGATCCGCGCCCTGGCGGGACGGCCCGGCGTGGCGCTGATCGACGAGAGCGGCCGCGTCGTGGCGTTCAACCTGCCGGCCGATCGCGTGCTTGCGGTCGGTGAGGACCTTTCTGCTGTGGTCGGTGAGGCCCCGCGTCTGACAGCCATGGAACTGGGCTCGGCCTATAACAGCGAGCTGCGCAAGCGCGAGCCGCCGGTGCTGGAGCGCCTGACGCCCGAGACGGTCGACGCGGTCGAGAAGCGGTTGTTCAAGGGCTCGTACAAGGGCGTCACGGACCTCGTGACAAAATATGTCTGGCCCGCGCCCGCCCGGGTCGTCACCCGCTGGTGCGCCCTTGCCAAGATCACGCCCAACCAGGTCACCTTCGCCAGCTTCCTGATGGTGCTGGCCGCCTTCTGGCTGTTCTGGACCGGCCAGTACGGCCTGGGTCTGGTCTGCGCCTGGATCATGACCTTCCTGGACACCGTCGATGGCAAGCTGGCCCGGGTGACCCTGACCTCGTCCAAGTGGGGCAATGTCTTCGACCACGGCATCGACCTGATCCACCCGCCGTTCTGGTGGTGGGCCTGGTTTGTCGGCCTGGGCGCTCTGGGCTTCACCGTGCCGCACGGCGGGTTGCTGCTGGCCATCGTGGTGGGCGGCTATGTGGCCCAGCGGGTGGAGGAGGGGATCTTCCTGTCGCTGTTCAAGGTCGAGATGCACGCCTGGCGGCCGTTCGACAGCTTCTTCCGGCTGATCACCGCGCGGCGGAACCCCAACCTGCTGTTCATGACCGCGACCACCCTGGTCGGCCGGCCTGACATCGGCTTCGTGCTGGTGGCGGCCTGGACGGCGATCTGCTTCGTCGTGCACGCCAGCCAGATCGTGCAGGGCCTGCTCACGCCCAAGGGCGGCGTCACCTCCTGGCTGTCGCGCTGATGAAGGTCGGCGTCGTCCACAATCCGCGCAGCCACGCCAATATGGGGCGCAGCGCGGAGTACTGGGCTCCGGATGATGTGATGCTGGTGCGGCCGGCCACGCGCGAGGCGCTGGAGGTCGACCTGATAGCCTTCGCGGCGCGCGGCGTTGAGCTGCTGGTCATCGACGGCGGCGACGGCACGATCCGTGACGTGCTGAGCCTTCTGCCGCGGGCCTTTGGCCAGGCGTCCCCGCTGATCATTCTGTTGCCGTCCGGAAAGACCAATGTTCTGGCCATTGACCTGGGCGTTCGACGGGGCTGGACGCTGCACGAAGCGCTGATTGCGGCGCGCTCGCCCAAGGCGGTGATCAAGTATCGCGCGCCGCTGGAAGTGTCCTGGGACGATGGCCGGGCGGCCATGAGCGGCTTTGTGTTCGGGCTCGGCGCGTTCGTGCGGGCCACCAAGATGTCCAAGAGCGTCAACCGGATGGGGGCGTTTCACGGCCTATCCGTGGGCCTGACCCTTGTCGGTGCGGCGACGGGCGCGCTGTTTGGCGGCGCGCGCGACCACTGGCGCGAGGGGGTGCCGGTCGAGCTGTCCATCGACGGGGAGCCGGCCCCCAAGGGCAACCGCTTCCTGTTGATGGCGACGACCCTGAAGCGCCTGCCCCTGGGCATCAAACCGTTCGGGCCGCCCCGGGAGGGCCTCAAGGCGCTGGACGTCGACGCCCAGCCTCAGCGGCTGCTATCGGCCTTGATCACCCTGCTGGGCGGCGGAGATGCGCCATGGCTGGCAAGGCAGGGCTATCGCCGCGGAGATGCAAAGTCCCTGCGCATTCAGACCTGCGACGCGTTTGTGCTCGACGGCGAGGTCTATGAAGGATCGGGCGGCCTGACCGTCTCTCTTGGGCCTACCCTGCGGTTCCTGGCGTCATGACCAGCCCCGTGCTGGCGATGGTCGAGGCCGAGTTGCGCGCCCCTGCGCCGCCGCATGCCGTCGCCTTCGCCCGCCAGTTGGTCTCTGCGTTTGAAAATCCCGTGGCCGTGCTGTTCTACGGCTCGGTTCTGCGCACGGGCGACCTCGACGGCGTCATGGATTTCTATGTGCTGACCAGCCAGGCCCGACGCGGCTGGCGCGGTGTGGTCGCCCGCAAGCTTTGGCCGGACGTCAGCTATCACGAGGTCGAGCACCAGGGCCGAACCCTGCGCGCCAAGGTCGCGTCGATGACTCTGGCCCAGTTCGCTCTGGCGGCGCGGGGACGTGAGATCGACACCACGATCTGGACGCGTTTCGTCCAGCCCTCGGCCCTGGTCTGGTCCTCGAGCGCCGAGATCGAACCGGTCGTGATCAACGCCGTAGCCGAGGCCGCCCACTCGGCCGCGCGGTTCGCGGCGGCGCTGGGGCCTGTCGAGGGCCCGTCAGAGGCCTATTGGTCGGCCCTGTTCCAGCAGACCTACAAGGCCGAGTTCCGCGTCGAGCGCGGCGGTCGTGAGCAGTCGATCCTGGCCTTCGACGCCGAGCGCTATGATCGTCTGCTGGTCGCCTGCTGGCGCGAACAGGGCCTTTTGGACATTCTCGCGCCCGGATCCGTCCAGCCCAATCTGACCGAAGAGGCGCGGTCCCGTTTCGGGCGCGCCTGGCAGGTGCGGCGGCGGATGGGCAAGTCGCTGAACGTCGCCCGTCTGATCAAGGCCGCCTTCACCTTCGAGGGCGCCGCCCGCTATGCGGCGTGGAAGATCGAGCGTCACACGGGCGTGCCGGTGCCGTTGACGCCGTGGCGCGAGAAGCACCCGGTGCTGGCCGCGCCGGGCGTGCTGTGGGACCTGTGGCGCGCCCAGAAGGCGCGAAAGGCCGAGGCTTAGCCGCCCCGGCCTTCGGCGGCGTCAGGCGGAAACGCGCTGGCGCTGGTTGTCGATTACACCCATCGCGGCGCCGACGCTGGCGAACACGGACAGGACCTTTTCAATCTGCTCGTCGGTATGGGCGGCGCTGACGCTGGTGCGCAGCAGCGGACGGCTGTCGGGCGTGGCCGGCGGCAGGGCCAGGTTCAGATAGACGCCGTTCTGTAGCAGGGCGTTCCACATGCCGATCGCGCGTTCCTGATCGGGCATGGTGATGGCGACGATCGGGCTGGCGGTCGGGCCGGTCTGGAAGCCCAGCTCGGTCAGGCCGTCATAGAGGCGACGGGCGTTGGCCATCAGGCGATGGCGCAGTTCAGGCATTTCTTCCAGGCGCCGCAGCGCGACCAGGGTCGAGCTGACCACGGCCGGCGGCAGCGAGGCGGTGAACATGTAGGGACGGCAGACGACGCGCATGACGTCGAAGTCGTCCATGTTGCTCACGCAGAAGCCGCCGATGGCGCCCAGGCTCTTGGAGAAGGTGCCGACCACGAAGTCGACATCGTCCTCGACGCCTTCCTGTTCGGCCAGGCCGCGCCCGTTCTCGCCCAGCACACCCATCGAGTGGGCTTCATCGACCAGCAGGTAGCCGCCCAGTTCGCGCTTCACAGCGGCGATTTCCTTGAGCGGCGCGGTGTCGCCGATCATCGAATAGATGCCTTCGACCACGATCAGGCGCTCGCCGGGCATGTCCTTCATGCGGCGCAGGCGCTTGTAGAGGTCTTCGGGGTCGTTGTGGCGGAAGCGGATGACCTCAGCGTGGCCAAGGCGCGAACCGTCATAGATGCTGGCGTGGCTGTCGGCGTCCAGGATCAGGTGGTCGCCGCGACCCACCAGGGTCGACAGAACGCCCAGATTGGCCTGATAGCCGGTGGTGAACACCATGGCGTGCTTGCGACGATAGAACTTGGCCAGGGCCTGCTCGAGTTCGACATGGGCTTCGAAGCTGCCGTTGGCGATCCGCGAACCGGTCGTTCCGGTGCCCCGCTCCTGCACCGCCTTGACCGAGGCCGCGATGCTTTCGGCGTCGAAGGTCAGGCCAAGATAGTTGTTGGTGCCCAGCAGGATCGTGGGGCGGCCGTCGATAACGCCCTCGGTCGGTGAAACTACCGCATCGAGTCGGACGTTGAAGGGATCAGCCCCGGCCGCCCGGATCGCTTGATAGGCATCGCGGTAGCCGAGATGTTTGTCGAACAGCCCCATAGTTATCCCTTATTCCGAAGATCTTTTATCAGATTGGACAAGTCGCCCACCGTCTCGACCGAGGCCAGATGATCAAGCGGGATCGAGATGTCGAACGCGTCTTCCAGCTCCATGATGATGTTCATCAGAGCCAGGGAGTCGACCTGAAGGTCACGGCCGATATGCGTCTCGTCGGAAACCTCAACGGTGCGTCCCAGCACCGAGGACGTCGCCAGGCCGATTTCACGCAAGGTAAGATCTGTAACCGCTTTCATATCGACTCGCTGAAACCCCCGTTAGCGGGTCTGACTGGCTCCAATTGTAACAGCCTCATTGTCGGATTTCTGTCAAAATTGGCTGCTACAATCAGTCCATAGAAACTAAAAATCCCTTTGCGCGGTACCATTGCACGCTTTGGGCGAAACCTGAGTCGATCCCGTATCGCGGAGCGATAGCTCTGGGAAGACTTTCGCTTTCTGAGACGCTCCAATCCAAATGGAGCATTTCGCGCGCTTTGCTAGTCGTGAAAATCGAAATCTTCCCATTGGCGAGTGATACGCCTTCGGACAGTTGCGCCAGGGCGCTGATGAGCCACGTGGGCACGCGGGCGATGTAGGGCGCTTTGCCCACCGCGCGCGCGGCCGCAGTCATCACCTCGGTCCAGCTGTATCCATCCGTGCGCGCGTCCGACAGGGCGAAGACCCCAGACCGGTGATCGATGGCCAGACCCGCGATCGCGGCGACGGCGTCCTCGACATGGATCATGGCGATCCGGGCGGCGGGATCGAGCGCCGGCAGGAACGGCGCGGTCTGGGCCGCCTTGAACAGGCCCAGGGTTTCCATGTCGCCTGGCCCATAGATGGCCGGCGGGCGGACGATGGTCAGGCTGTCGCCGATCACCTCTCGCGCCGCCTCCTCGCCGCCGCGCTTGCTGGCGGCATAGTCCGACAGCGACGGCTCCCGCGCCGCCAGGCTGGAGACGAGCACGAGCCGCGCGCCGGCGGCCCGTGCGGCCAGGGCCACGTCCCTGGAGCCGTCAACATTGGTGCGATCAAAGTCCGCCCGCGATCGCGCCTTGATCAGGCCCGCGACATGGATGACCAGGGTCGCGCCCGCGCAGAGCCGGTCCAGGGCGGCGCGATCCGAAAGGCCGCCGATGACGATCCGGGGCTCCAGCCCCTGCCAGTCCGGATCGATGATGTCGCGACGGGACAGGACCCGCACGGTCCAGTCGTCCGCAACCAGGGCGCGGACAAGGTGACGGCCCAGGAAGCCGGTGGCGCCGGTGACCGCAACGACACCCCGGCTCATGGTCAGGCGCGCTCGGCGTAGGCGCCTGCCAGGAAGGCCGCCTTGGCCTTGGAGCGGCTCAGCTTGCCTGACGAGGTCTGGGGCAGGGCGTGGGCGCCGACCAGATGCACCTGGGTCTCGACGCTGTGGCGCAGGCGCAGGACCGTGGCGACCTGTTCGGCCAGGGCCTTGCGGGTCTCGGGATCGCCGCCGCGCGCCTGGACCAGGACGACCACGACCTCCTCGCCTTCGCCGGGCGTGGAGAAGGCGGCGACGTCACCGCTGCGCAGGCTCTCGATCTCGGCCTCGGCGGTCCATTCCAGGTCCTGCGGCCAGATGTTGCGGCCGTTGAGGATGATCAGATCCTTGCCGCGCCCGGTGATGACGATCTCGCCGTCGATCAGATAGCCAAGGTCGCCGGTGTCCAGCCAGCCATCGGCCGACAGCACGCGGGCGGTCTCTTCGGGCTGCTCGAAATATTCCCGCATCAGGCTGGGCCCGCGGGCGTAGATCCGGCCCACGCCTCGCTCGGGCAAGGCCGCGCCGTCCTGGCCCCGGACTTCCAGCTCATGGTGCGGCAGGACGGGGCCGTTGCGGGCGAAGTCGCGGGCGCGATCGGTGTCGGTGGTGATGACCGCCAGGCCCTGTTCCAACTTCTCGACGTCCAGGGTCTCGACCTTCAGGCCCTGACCCAGCGGCGACATCGACAGGGCCAGGGTGGCCTCGGCCATGCCGTAGCTGGCGACAAAGGCGCTTTCGGAGAAGCCCACGGCCTTGAAGCGCTCGGCGAAGGCGCGCAGCGGGCCGGTGCGGATCATGTCGCCGCCCAGGCCGGCGCTGCGCCAGCCCGACAGGTTCAGGTGCTCGATCGAAGCGGCCTCGGCGCGGCGGGCGCACAGCTCATAGCCGAAGGTCGGGCTGTAGCTGATGGTGCCGCCGTTCTTGGTCATCAGGTCCAGCCACATCAGCGGCCGGCGCACGAAGGCTCCGGTCGGCAGCAGGTCGACCGTCATCTGGCTGGTCATGGGGCTCAGCAGAAAGCCGATCAGACCCATGTCGTGATAGAGCGGCAGCCAAGAGATGGCGCGGTCGGTGGGGCGAACCTGCAGGCCGTCGCGGGTGATGGCCTGGGCGTTGGCCATCAGGGCGCGATGGGTGACCACCACGCCGGTCGGGAAACGGGTGCTGCCCGACGAGAACTGCAGATAGCAGGTGCGATCAGGCGCGATGATCGGCAGCTCGGCGCCAGCGGCGGGCGGGAGGTCGGCCAGGGTCCCGGCGAAGCTCAGCGGCTGTTTGGCGGCGATCTCGGGCAGCCAGGCGGCCATCGAGCTCGGGCCGATCAGGACCGAGGCCTTGGCCGAGGCCAGCATGCGGGCGATCTGCGCGATATAGGCCTCGCGACCGCCCAGCGGCGCGGGCAGGGGCAGGGGCGCGGGCGGCAGGCCGGCATACTGGCAGGCGAAGAAGGCGCGGACGAAGTCGGCGTCGGTTTCGGCGATCAGGCCGACGCTGTCGCCAGGCTTGGCCCCGGCGGCCAGCAGGCGCTGGGCCAGCTCCATCGCCTGTTCGCGCAGACGGGCATAGGGCAGGGCCTCGACCAGTTCGCCGCGCAGGGAATAGAGGTTCACACCCGTCTCGCCCTGAGCCGCGAAGTCGAGCGCGGCCGTCAGGGTGGGGAAGTCAGCGAAACGAACCGTTCGCGCGGCGCCAGTCGGAGTCATCATCATCACCTGCCGCCTTTGGCGTCGTTTGCGTCATCGGCGCAAGAGGGTTCGTTGTCACTGAGGACGGACGATCGCGCAAGTCGCACGCGGAGTGTCAGAAACATCCCGATGGCCATGGCGACGGCCGCCCCGACCAGCGCTGCGCCGGCGCCGTTCATGCCGAACATCTTGACCAGCGGCGCCAGCGCCAGAAGAAACACCACGCTGACCACCATCCGGACCCGCAAGGCGGCGCCCGCGGCGCGCATCGAGACCAGCATCGGCTCCAGGGGCAGGGCCAGCACGCCGATGGCGGCGGCGGTTACCTGCCAGGTCATCACGCTGGACGCCCCGACATAGGCCTCGCCCATGATCAGGCTCAGCAGGGGCTTGCCAAACAGGGTGGTGACCAGCAGCAGGAGACCGGCCACCGCGCCGCCCAGCAGGGCGACCTGCCCGGCCAGCTTGCGCATCGCCGCGTCGCCGCCGAGCGCGCGGAGCTTGGCCAGTTCGGGATAGAGGGCCGGGACCACCAGCCGGGCCGGCTTGGCCATGCCGTCGGCCACCTGCCGGCCGATTCGCCACAGCGCCGCCTGGGTGGGCCCCAGCAGTGAGCCGACCATCAGGGTGATGACGTGGGTGAAGGCCACATCCAGGCTGCTGCTGAAATTGGTCGCCCAGGCAAATTTCCACACCCCGGGCAGGCCTTCGCCCAAGGGGCCGATCAGCCTGAAGCCGTCGAGCATCCTGCGCTGGGCAAGCTCACGCCAGGCGATGGCGCCCACATAGAGGAACGATGCCAGCGGGCCGGCCGCCCAGGCCAGCAGGAACGCCCACAGCGGCGCGTGGAGGGCGAACGCGATGCCCGCGCCCACCAGCCGCACGATCGAGCTGACCGCCTGCTCGCCCGCCAGATAGCGGAACTTGTCGAACAGTCGCAGCAGGCCCACCGAGGTCGCCGAGGTCATCACCGCGATGGTCAGGGCGTAGAGCGCTGCGGCGGGCGCGAGCTCCCGCGACCAGCCCAGCAGCGAGCCGAACAGCAGGGCGCCGACCACGCCCAGCGTCACGCCGACCAGGCCGCTGCTCAGGTCCAGAAACAGCGAAAAGCGCACCACCTGCTGAAAGCCCTGGCGGTCGTTCTTGAGCAGGGGTTCGGCGCCATATTGCAGAACCGTCTGCCAGGACTGGAACTTGACCACCTCGCCCAGGAACTGGGCGAAGGTCGTGATCAGGTAGAGGACGCCCATCTGGGCCGGGTCCAGGCCCCGGGCGGTCAGGGCGATATAGGCCAGGCCGACAATGGCGTTGACCGTGCGGCCGCCCAGCAGGGTCCCGGCATTGGCCAGGACGCGGGCGAAGACGGAGCGCTCGGCGGTCATGCGGCTTTGGCGGTCCGCGCCAGCACGCGCTCGGCGATGGCGCGGGCGGCGCGTTCCGACGACGGCGTGGCCGTCAGGTCGAAGCTCTCGGCGAAGCCGCTCTTCTGGATCTCGACATAGTCGCCATGACCCAGACGGGCGGCCTCGACGGCGTCGGTCAGGTGATCGACCGAGGTCAGCACTGGGCCGTACTGCCAGTGGTGGAAGCTTTCATCGCCCTGCCAGGCGACCTGGCCGGGATTGAGAAACAGGCACGGCTTGGGAGTGCGCAGGAACTCATAGACCTGGCTGGAGACGTCGCCCAGATAGATGTCGGCCGCGCGGGTATAGGTCATGTCGATCGCGGCCGGACCGCCCAGGTCGATATGGATGCGCGGGTGATTTCGGAACGGCTCCAGGGCGGCCAGCATGGCCGGGCCGGCGCCGTCGAACAGCCGGATGTGCGGCGCGAAGATCAGGTTGAAGCGGTCATCGGCCGCGAACTGCTCCAGCACCCTGACGCCGAACTGCGGCCACGAGCCCAGCGTGGCGTGGAAGTGTGGATTGTAGACGACGATGGGTTTGGCGTCGGGGAAGGCCGGCATCGGCGAGCCGGGCAGGGCGTCGATGATGTCGAACTTGGGATAGCCGACCATGGCGCAGTTTTCCGGCTTCACCCAGCCGCCTTCGACCATGCGGTCGCGCTGCTTGGGACCGGCGGCCATGACCAGATCGAACAGGCGCAGCCGCGGCTCGAACACCCCGCCCCGGTCGCCCGCGCCGTGCTGGGTGTAGACCAGCATGGATTTGCGAACGCCGAACTTGCGCAGCAGGGCCGTGGTGCGCTCGGGCGTGACGATGGCGTCCATCTTGCCCAGAGCCATGGCGTTGGCGGCCAGCATCAGCGCCTTGGGCGGCGTCGAGGCCTCCTTCAGGCGCACCCGGCGCAGCCAGGCCGGCGGCAGCAGGCGCGAGGCGATGGGCGCGCCGCCAAGGGCGTCCAGAAGCTGGCGGGCGTAGTCGAGGTGTTCCTGGGTGGTGGCGGCGATCTCGACCTCGATCCCGGGCCAGCCCCTGGCCAGGGCGACAGCGATGGGCAGGCTGTGCAGGATCTGATGCGTCTGGGCGATGTAGAGAAAGCAGACCTTGGGCCTGGATGGCGCGGACCTGACGGGGCTCATGAGCGTTTCGCCGGCCCGATCAATTGCCGGGATTGAGGCGCGAGCGCACCCGACCCTTGAAGATCACCCGGTCGCCCTTGTCGGTCACCGAATAGCTGTCGGCCTGCACCTGATTGCCCGAGGCCGCGCCGCGCACGGCGGAGTCGCCCATCACCTCGCCGGTGCGCGTATCGATCACGGCTTTTTCGGTCTTGAACGCGTAGCCGTCGCCATTCTGGATCTGGACGTCGCCCGTCAGCAGAAGGGCGCCCCCGGACTCGTCGTAATTGCCCAGCCTTGCCACGATCTGGGTGGGATTGTCCGAGCCGTAGCCGCGCGTCAGCTTCGGGGATTCCAGGGCGACCTTGTTGGGGTCGACCTTGTCGCGTATCGCGGCGGTGGCGACGATCAGAAACGCGCGCCCGTCCTTCATGGAGCCCGTAAAGCGCGGATTTTCCATCCGCAACGGCGCACCAGCGACGACACTCGACGCCTTGGTTTCGGCAGCGTGGATGGCGGCCTGCGTCAAGATGGCCCCGCTGACCATCACTGCCACAGCAGGCAAGACAAGGCGCAGAGCGCTGACCGACTTGCGGCGGCGAGGGCGAATCTTGCGCCTCGTGACGAGGACTGAGGACGGAGCAAACGAGGTCATGACAGCCGGTACGCAAAGCGTTGAGCTATCGGCTTAATCCCGTCAGAGCCGACTCCCAAGAGATATTCGACGGGTTCTCAGCCGCGCCATTCGGCAGGCCAGAGCCAGAAGGCATGAAGACAACGACCGGCCCGCCTCTGGCGAGCCGGTCGTCTCAAATCCCAGAGGATCAGCCGTTGACGGCGTCCTTGAGTTGCTTGGCAGGCGTGAAGGCGACCTTCTTGGAGGCCGCAATCTCGATCGCCGCGCCCGTGGCCGGGTTGCGGCCGGTGCGGGCCGGCTTGGCCTGGACCTTGAACTTGCCAAAGCTCGGGATCGAAACTTCTTCGCCCTTAACGGCGGCTTCGGTCACGGCCTTGAACACGCCGTCGATGATCGCCTTGGCTTGAGCCTTGGTCAGCTTGTCGTCAGCGGCGACTGCGGCGTCGACCAGATCGGAAACGTTCATTTTGATAGCTCATCCAATGTGGAATCAAGGAGCGTCGAGCCTGACGAACCGGGAAGGATTTGTCACGTCATCCCAGCAAATACGGGCATTTCTGCGTCACGAAAGGCAAGGTTCACCTCCCCGGGCCTGTAAAACTCTGACAACATGCCGAGATCTGCGGGTCTGAGCGTGGTGACGCTCAACTCATGCCATGGTAGCGATAACAGAAATTGGGGGATACGCATGGCGGACGCCGGGCATACGGGCGCGAAGGACGGCGTTGTCGTCGGTCGCAAGGACGGACTGGTCATCGGCGCCGCCTCGGTCGGCACGGTTTTCGAGTGGTACGACTTCTACCTGTACGGTTCGCTGGCCACCTATATCACCCACCATTTCTTCTCCGGTGTGAACGAGACGACGGGCTATATCTTCGCGTTGCTGGCCTTTGCGGCCGGGTTTGCGGTGCGCCCTTTCGGGGCCCTGGTCTTTGGTCGCCTGGGCGATCTGTGGGGCCGCAAGAACACCTTCCTGGTCACCATGCTGCTGATGGGCCTGTCCACCTTCGTGGTCGGCTTGCTGCCCAGCTATGAGCAGATCGGCATCATCGCCCCCATCGCCCTGGTGCTGATGCGCCTGTTGCAGGGTCTGGCCCTGGGCGGCGAATATGGCGGGGCGGCGACCTATGTCGCCGAGCATGCGCCGGCCAATCGGCGCGGGCTCTATACCAGCTTCATCCAGATCACCGCGACGTTTGGCCTGTTCCTCAGCCTGATCGTCATCCTGGCGACTCGCAACGTGATCGGCGAGGACGCCTTCAAGGACTATGGCTGGCGCATTCCGTTCCTGATCTCGGTGCTGCTGCTGGGCGTATCGCTGTGGATCCGCCTGCAGCTTTCCGAAAGCCCGTCGTTCCAGAAGATGATCGACGAGGGCAAGGGCTCCAAGAAGCCCCTGGCGGACAGCTTTGGCAAATGGGGCAACCTGAAGATTGTGATCCTGGCGCTGGTGGGCCTGACCGCCGGCCAGGCCGTGGTCTGGTACACCGGCCAGTTCTATGCGCTGTTTTTCCTGGAGAAGATGCTCAAGGTCGATGGCGGCCTGACCAACATGCTGGTGGCGATCTCGCTGCTGATCGGCACCCCGTTCTTTGTGCTGTTTGGCTGGCTGTCGGACAAGATCGGTCGCAAGTGGATCATCATGGTCGGCTGCATCCTGGCCTGCCTGACCTATTTTCCGCTGTTCAAGACCCTGACCGTCGCCGCCAATCCGCGTCTGGCCGCCGCCGTCGCGACCTCGCCGGTGACCGTGTTCGCTGACCCGGCCGATTGCTCGTTCCAGTTCGATCCGATCGGCAAGACGGTGTTCAACACCTCCTGCGACCTGGCCAAATCCTATCTGGCCAAGGCCGGCGTCACCTATACGAACGCAGCGGCTCCCGCCGGGACCGTGGCGCAGGTCAGGATCGGCGAGACCGTCCTGCCGTCCTTCGCGGGCGACACGCTGGACAAGGCGGCGTTCAAGGACCGCAAGAAGGCCTGGGAGGCCCAGCTTGGGGCGGCGCTCAAGACGGCAGGCTATCCCGCCAAGGCCGACAGCGCCCTGGTCAACAAGCCGCTGGTGGTCGGGATCCTGACCCTGCTGGTGATCTATGTGACCATGGTCTACGGGCCGATCGCGGCGATGCTGGTCGAGATGTTCCCGACCAATATCCGCTACACCTCGATGAGCCTGCCCTATCACATCGGCAATGGCTGGTTCGGCGGCTTCCTGCCGACCACCGCCTTCGCCATGGTCGCGGCCACCGGCAATATCTATTACGGCCTCTGGTATCCGATCGTGGTGGCGGGGGTGACGGCCGTGATCGGCATCCTGTTCCTCAAGGAAACCAAGGACGTGGATATCGAGGCCTAGGGTCGCGAGACTAGAGGCCCGCGCGGCGGCCCGCCACGCGTTCGCGGGCCACAGCGGCCTGAGCCGGCAGGTCGAGGCGCTCATACAGGTCCGCAAGCGCCTGGTTGACGGGCAGGCCGTCGGGATCGAAGCCGCGGCGCAACTCCAGCATCTGCTGGGCTTCGGACAGGCGGTCGGACCGGATCAGGGCGTCCAGGATGATCTGGTCGAAGAGATCGCGCTGCGCGTGGCTGCCACCCACTTCGGCCAGACGGGGCAGGGCCGCGCGCAGGCCTCGCAGGGCGGCCGGATAGTCGCCGCGCGCATGGGCGACCAGACCTTCGGCGGCGGGCAGGGCGACGTCACGCCAGGTGGCGCGAACGAAGTCGGGGGCCTCGACGGCCGCCCGCCGGATCGCCGCCAGAAGCTGGTCCGCCTCGGGCCGACCGGCGCGGGCCAGGCCGAACAGATATTGTAGCGACAGGAAAGGCTGCACGATGTCATCGGCGCGGGCGGCGAGATGGTCGGCCAGATCGCTCCAGCGCGGTCCGACATCGACGCCGGCCAGCTCCAGCCGGGCCAGCAGGGAGACCGCCCCGACCTGATCCTGTGAATAGTCCCTGGACTGGGTCCAGCAGTGCTCATCATAGGCCGCCAGCGCCGCCTCGAACCGGCCCTGGCTGACATAGAATAGCGCCAGGTGCCACCACAGGTGGGTGTCCATGAACGAGTTCAGGTCGGTCCAGGTGTCGCGCACACCCTCCAGGAAGGCGACGCCCTCGTCGATGCGGCCCTGGGTCAGCATGACATGGGCCAGGGCATGTTGGGCCCAGGGCTCCTTGCGCTGCAGGGACAGGGCATGGCGGGCGGCGGCCTCGGCCTCGTCCAGCAGGTGGCACTGCTCGTAGGCGAAGGCCAGCATGCCGTGCAGGTGGGAGATGTCGGCGGCGGCGGGCAGGCAGCGACTGGCCGCGCGCAGCATGGCGGGAAAGTCGCCGCGATTGAAGTCGTGGTACTGCCGCAGCTTAAGCATCAGCAGATCGCGCGGCCAGGCCTCGAGAATGGCGTCGGCGATCGACAGCGCGCCGGGGATGTCGTCGGCCGACCAGGCCGCGACGAAGGCCACGATCTGGCGCTCCCGTTCATGGGCGCCGTCGAGGGTTGTCTGGGCGCGCGCCAGATAGGGCGCCGCGCGGGCCGCGGCGTCCGGCGCTTCGAGCAGCAGCCAAAGGACGGCGGCATAGGCGTTGAGCAGCGGCTCGCCGGGCGTGGCGTCGGCGGCCGCCAGGATGTTGGCGGCGCGGGTCTCGTAGGCCAGGAAGCCGGCGATGAAATCGTCCACCGCCGCCCGGGCGGCGTCACTGGCGGCGGAGACAGGGTTGCCGAGATAGTCTGTGCGCATGGCGCCACCCTAGTGGACCTTGGCGGCCTCGTCTTTGGTCGCCTGAGGGAAGATCAGGTCGGCGAGCTCGGTCGCGCTCCAGCTTGCGTCGCGCGCGGCCAGGACCAGCGGCGTACGGGTCTCGAAGCCCCGCAACATCTGGCCGGTCTGGCCCAGATCGGGCGCGGCGAGGCTTTCGCTCATGACTAGGGCGGCCACGCTCAGGCCTCGGGCCCGGATCACCTCCAGCGCCGTCAGCACGTGGCTGACCGTGCCCAGATAGGACCCCGCGACCAGCAGGACCGGCAGGTTCAGCGCGACCATCAGGTCCAGATTGGTGGCCGTGTCGGTCAGGGGCGACATCACTCCGCCGGCGCCCTCGATCAGCAGCAGATCGCGGTCGGGTCGCGCCAGGCGGTCCCTGCAGTCGCCGACCAGATCATCCAGGCGCAGGACATCGCCCTCCAGAGCTGCGGCCAGGTTGGGGGCCAGTGGGGCGCGATAGCGGCGGGGCGAGATGCGGTGCAGGGCGCCCGGCTCGTCCAGCGCCTGGGCCAGGCGGCCGGGATCGCTGACATCCGGATCGTCTGGATCAAACCCGCTGACCACCGGCTTGAAGGCGTCGATGCTCAGGCCTCGCAGGCGGAGGGCGCGGATCAGGGCGCAGGCGACATGGGTCTTGCCGATGTCGGTGCCGGTCCCGGCGACGAACAGGCTTTTCATGCGGCAGGGCCCCGGCGGATGTCGGCGATCAGATCCGCCAGTCGCATCACGTCGGCGTCCGAATGGGCGGCGCTGAAGGCGATCCGCAGCCGCGCCGTGCCCTCGGGCACGGTGGGCGGCCGGATGGCGACGACCAGATAGCCCTCGGCCTCGAGCTTCGCAGAAGCGGCCAGCGCCGCTGTGGCCGAGCCGATCACGACGGGGACGATCGGGCTTTGGGCAGGCGGCAGGCCCAGGGCCTCGGTGAAGGCGCGGGCCTTGGCCAGGGGCAGGGCGGTCAGGGCCGGCTGGGTCTCGATGATGTCCAGCGAGGCCAGGGCGGCGGCGGCGCAGGCGGGCGGCAGGCCGGTGGCGTAGACCAGCGTGCGGGCCCGGGTCTTCAGCAGGTCGATCACGGCCTGGGACCCGCACAGATAGCCGCCATAAGAGCCCAGCGCCTTGGACAGGGTGCCCATCTGCAGCGGGATCTCGGCGCCGGGGAACAGCGCCGCCGAGCCTCGGCCCTCGGCCAGCACGCCCACGCCGTGGGCGTCGTCGGACAACAGCCAGGCGTCATGCGCGTTGCAGAGGGTCGAGAGCTGGTCCAGCGGCGCGATGTCGCCGTCCATCGAGAACACGCCGTCGGTGGCGACCAGGGCGTGGCGTGTGGCGGCGCGTTCCGCCTTCAACAGGCGTTCCAGATCGGCGGTGTCATTATGCCTGAAGGCGATCGTGCGGGCGCCGGACAGCTTGGCGCCGGCCCAGATGCAGGCATGGGCCAGTTCGTCGATCAGGATCAGGTCGCCCGGCCCGACGACGGTGGGAATCACGCCCATGTTCGCCAAATAGCCCGAGCCGAACACGCAGGCCGCCTCGGTGCCCTTCAGCCGCGCCAGGCGCTTTTCCAGATCTCCCAGCAGCGGATGATCGCCGGTGACCAGACGCGAGGCCGCCGCGCCGGCCCCATAGTTCAGCGCCGCTTCGGCCGCCGCCGCCCGCACAGCCGGGTGGTGCGAGAGGTTGAGATAGTCGTTGCAGGAAAACGAAATCAGCCGCCGGCCGTCCCGTTCCACGACCGCGCCGTCCAGCCGGCGGGTCGGCTTCAGACGGCGACGCAGGCTCTGGGCGTCGAGGGCGGTCAGCTTGTCGCCAGCGAAGGCGTCGAGGCTCTGCATGCTGTTTCCCGTTTGCGAAGGCAGGGCGCAGGGCATAGGCAAGGCGCCCTCCAGACGCAACGAAGGATCGCCCCGCCATGACCCCCGACTGGATGAGCGCCGGCGCGGCCCACGTCTGGCGGCCCTATTGCCAGATGAAGACCGCCCGGCCGCCGTTGCCGGTGGTCGCCACGCGGGGCTCGCGGCTGGTGCTGGCCGATGGCCGGGAGCTGGTCGATGGCCTGGCCTCCTGGTGGACCGCCTGCCACGGCTACAATCATCCGCATATCGCCCAGGCCCTGCGCGACCAGATCGAGCGGATGCCGCATGTGATGTTTGGCGGCCTGGCCCACGAGCCGGCCTATCGCCTGGCCCGGCGGCTGGCCGACCTGCTGCCGGGCGACCTGAACCATGCCTTCTTCGCCGAGTCGGGCTCGGTGGCGGTCGAGATCGCCATGAAGATGGCCCTGCAGTTCCACATCAATCGCGGGAATACCGGCCGCACGCGGTTCCTGTCGTTTCGGGGCGGCTATCACGGCGACACCCTGGCGACCATGACGGTCTGCGATCCGGAGGAGGGCATGCACAGCCTGTTTTCGGGTGTGATGCCGGCCCAGGTGATCGCTGACCTTCCTCGCGACGCGGAGGGCGAGGCGGCGCTGGACGCCCTGTTGCAGGAACGGGGCGGGGAGATCGCCGCCATCCTGGTCGAGCCCCTGGTCCAGGGCGCGGGGGGCATGCTGCTGCATCGTCCCGACACCCTGCGAGCCCTGAGGCGCCTGGCCGACACCCACGGGGTGCTGTTGATCTTCGACGAGATCTTCACCGGCTTTGGCCGCACGGGATCGATGTTCGCCATGCAGGCGGCCGGGATCGAGCCCGACATCGTCACCCTGTCCAAGGCCCTGACCGGCGGAACATTGCCGTTGTCGGCGGCGGTCGCCAGCACCCGGGTGTTCGAGGCCTTCCTGTCGGATGATCCCGAAGCCGCCCTGATGCACGGCCCGACCTATATGGCCAATCCGCTGGCCTGCGCGGCGGCCAACGCCTCGCTGGACCTGTTCGAGGATGGCGCCTGGCGAGCCGATGTGGCGCGGGTCTCGGCCGCCCTGGCCGAAGGGCTTGAGCCCTGCCGGGCCGCGCCGGGCGTCGTCGATGTGCGGGTGCTGGGGGCGATCGGCGTGGTCGAATTCGACGCGCCGGTTGCGGTCGGCGATCTGTGCGCCCGGTTCGCGGAAGAGGGCGTCTGGATCCGGCCAATGGGCAAGGTCATCTATCTGACCCCGTCCTTCACGACGCCCGATGCCGACCTGGCCTTGCTGACCCGGGCGGTGCGCCGCGTCATCGGGGCCGATTGACCTTCAGGGGCGCGTCTGGTCCAAGCGGCCATGTCCTCCAATTCGCCCCTGTCTGGTCTGGAACGCCTCGCCATTCTGGCGATCATCCTGACCTGGGGCGTGAACAACGCCGCCGCCAAGGTGGCGACCGAGCACCTGCCGCCGATGATGGTGGGCGGCCTGCGGTTTGGCCTGGCCCTGATCTTCCTGATCCCGTTCATCCGGCCGCCGTTTCCCGAGCCCAAGAAGCTGCTGGGCATCATCCTGCTGTCGGGGCCCATCCATTTTGGCCTGATCTACGTGGCCTTCGGCATGGGCCAGTCGCTGAGCCCGCTGGTCGTGGCCAGCCAGCTGTGGATTCCGTTCACGGCCGTCGCGGCCTGGCGGATGCTGGGCGAGACCATGCGCCTGCCCGCCGTGATCGGCCTGTTGATCGCCTTCGTCGGCGTGGCCTGGATGAGCCTGGACCCGCACGGGGCCGGGGATCTTCCGGCCGTGGCCCTGGTCATTGCAGCCTGCGCCTGCTGGGCGGTGGCGACGGTGCTGGTGAGGATGACCCCGGGGGTGAAGCCGCTGAAGGTTCAGGGGCTGACGGCCATCGTCGCCGCCCCGACCCTGATCGCCATGTCCTTTACGTTCGAGTCCAACGTGGTCGAGCGGGTGATGGCCGCCCCGGCGATCGCCTGGGCCTGCGTAGCCTTCGCGGGCATTGTCTCGACCATTGGGGCCAGCGCGCTGCTGTTCTGGCTGGTCCAGCGCCGCGAGGCGGGGCGCGTGACGCCCTATTTCCTGCTGACGCCTCTGGTGTCGTGCACGATCGGCATCCTGTTCCTGGGCGACCGGCTGACCCCGCAACTGCTGATCGGCGGCGCGGCGACCCTGGCCGGCGTGGCCCTGGTGGCCCTGACCGAGAAGCGGGCGGCCAAGCCCGAGGCCATGACTGCCGAGACGGTCTAGAGGCGCGAGCCACAGGCCCCGTCCCGACCGCGAAGCCGGTCAGGACGGAGATCGCGGCGTTGCCGCTCCTAAGCGACGAGCCTATTTCACCACGCCGCAGGCCACTCGGGCGCCTGCGCCGCCGATCGGCTGGCTGTTGTGGTCGTCGGGGTTGGCGTGGACGACGATGGCCGAGCCGTCGGCGTCGAGCAGGGCCGGGCGGCCGCCGGCGCCCTTCAGCGAGACCAGCGGCGAATAGAGCTCGGCCATGGCTGAACCGTCAGCGCCGGCATGGATGTTGGGCAGGTCGCCATTGTCGTTGCCGGCGGGATTGAGCAGGCCGTGGATCACGGCGGCGGTGGTGTGGACGTGGGCGCCCGCCGACTTGAAGTCTGGCGTGCCGCAGTCACCCTTCTCGTGGAAGTGCACGCCGTGCCAGCCGGGCGTCAGGCCTTTGAGCTCCAGACGCAGCAGCACGCCGTGCGGCGCTTCCGTGAGGGTTGCCGTTCCGAGGTCCTTGCCATCACCGGCCTTGACGGCGGCGGTTGCGGTCTGGGCCCCCGCGGCCGGGGTGGCGGTCTGGGCGGAGACAGCGCCGGGGGCGGCGAGGAGGAGGGTGGCGAAGGTGGCGGCGGCAACGGCGGAACGCATGGGAAATCCTTCAAAAACAAGCGGACGGGGGAGGCTGCTGTCCTGGAAAGGTGGCGCCGCCCTTGGGGGAATGCTAACAGTTAAAGACAGTTCCGTGTTCGATTCTGACGGCGAAAAATCCCCTTGAGCGACGATCAAATCACTACCCCTCCCGAAGGGCCGCGAGGGGATATCGCCCCGATCTTCATCGAGGACGAACTGCGTCGCTCGTATCTCGACTACGCGATGAGCGTGATCGTCAGCCGCGCCCTGCCGGACGCGCGCGATGGTCTCAAGCCCGTTCACCGTCGCGTGCTGTTTTCGATGCACGAACAAGGACATACGCCCGATCGCTCCTATGTGAAGTCGGCCCGCGTGGTCGGTGACGTGATGGGTAAGTATCACCCGCACGGCGACGCCTCGATCTATTTCACCCTGGTCCGGATGACCCAGCCCTTCTCGATGGGGCTGATCCTGATCGACGGCCAGGGCAATTTCGGTTCGGTCGACGGCGATATGCCGGCCGCCATGCGCTACACCGAGTGCCGGATGGCGCCCCCGGCGCTGGCGCTGCTGGCCGACCTCGACAAGGACACGGTCGACTTCCAGGACAATTATGACGGCAAGGAACAGGAACCGACGGTCCTGCCGTCACGGATTCCCAACCTGCTGGTCAATGGCGCGGGCGGCATCGCCGTCGGCATGGCGACCAACATCCCGCCGCACAATCTGGGCGAAATCATCGACGCCTGTCTGGCCATGATCGATGACCCCGAGGTCAGCGCCGAGACCCTGCTGGACATCGTGCCCGGTCCCGACTTCCCGACCGGCGGCGAGATCATCGGCCGCAGCGGTCCGCGCCAGGCCCTGCTGACCGGCCGCGGCTCGGTGATCATGCGCGGCATCGCCTCGGTGGAAGAGATCCGCCAGGGCCGAGAAGCCATCATCATCACCGCGATCCCGTATCAGGTGAACAAGGCCAATCTGGTCGAGTACATAGCCGAACTGGTCCGCGACAAGCGGATCGAGGGCGTCAGCGACATCCGCGACGAGTCCAACCGCGACGGCATGCGCATCGTGGTCGAGCTGAAGCGCGACGCCTCGGGCGACGTGATCCTCAACCAGCTGTACCGTTTCACGGCGCTGCAAAGCTCGTTCGGCGTCAATATGCTGGCGCTGAACCGCAAGCGCCCCGAGCAGATGGGCCTGTACCAGCTGATCGATATCTTCGTGAAGTTCCGCGAAGAGGTTGTCGTCCGGCGCACAAAGTTCGAGCTGGGCAAGGCGCGCGATCGTGGCCACGTGCTGGTGGGTCTGACCATCGCCGTCGCCAATATCGACGAATTCATCCACATCATCCGCTCGTCCAAGGATCCGGCCGAGGCGCGCGAGCGCCTGGTGGCCAAGGCCTGGCCGGCCGGCGACATGATGCCCCTGGTCGAGCTGATCGCCGACCCGCGCAGCCTGCACGAAGAGGGCGGTCTGATCCGTCTGACCGACGAGCAGGCCCGCGCCATCCTGGCCCTGACCCTGTCGCGTCTGACCGGCCTGGGCCGCGAGGAAATCGGCAACGAGGCGCAAGCCCTGGCCGAAGCCATCCGCGGCTATCTGGACCTGCTGTCGGACCGCGCCAACATCATGGCCGTGGTCCGCGAGGAGCTGGTCGAGGTGCGCGAGAAATTCGCCGTGCCGCGCCGCTGTCAGATCGTCGACGGCGACGCCGACGTGGAAGATGAAGACCTGATCGTCCGCGAGGAAATGGTCATCACCGTGACCATGGGCGGCTATGTGAAGCGCACGCCGCTGGCCAATTACCGCACCCAGCACCGGGGCGGCAAAGGCAAGTCGGGCATGGCCACCAAGACCGAAGACGCGGTCACCCGCGTGTTCTCGGCCTCGACCCACGCGCCGCTGCTGTTCTTCACCTCGGGCGGCAAGGTCTACAAGCTCAAGGTCTGGAGGCTGCCGCTGGGCGCCGCCAATTCGCGCGGCAAGGCGTTCGTCAATCTGCTGCCGATCGAGCCGGGCGAGACCATCACCTCGATCCTGACCCTGCCCGAGGACGAAAGCACCTGGGACCGCCTGGACGTGATGTTCGCCACCCGCTCGGGCAGCGTGCGTCGCAACAAGCTGTCGGACTTCGTCGACGTGCGCCGCAACGGCAAGATCGCCATGAAGCTCGATGACGGCGACGGCATTATCGGCGTCGGCGTCTGCGGGACCGAGAACGACATCCTGCTGACCACGGCCGTCGGCCGCTGCATCCGCTTCTCGGCCGACGAGGTCCGCGTCTTCGCCAGCCGTGATTCGACCGGCGTGCGCGGCGTGAAGCTCGCCGAGGGCGACCAAGTGATCAATATGGCCATCCTGCGCGGCGTCGACGCCACGCCGGCCGAGCGCGCCGCCTATCTGAAACATGCCCGCGCCATGTTGCGCGCGGCCGGCGAGGAGGGCGACGACGCCCCGGCGCCGGAAGAGTCCGACGAGGACGTTGGCGAGGCCAGCCTGACGCCGGAACGCATCGCCCAGCTGGGCGCGGCCGAGGAGTTCATCCTCACCGTCTCGTCTGAAGGCTTCGGCAAGCGCACCAGCGCCTATGATTATCGCCGCACGGGCCGGGGCGGTCAGGGGCTTACGGCCCAGGATCTCTCCAAGCGCGGCGGCCGCCTGGCGGCCTCGTTCCCGGTCGAGGACAGCGACGAAATCCTGCTGGTGACAGACGCCGGACAGTTGATACGGTGCCCCGTCTCGCAAATTCGTGTTGCAGCGCGGAATACTCAGGGCGTAACCGTGTTCCGCACCGCGAAGGACGAACATGTCGTGAGCGTGGAGCGGCTGGCTGACGCCGGCGGCGGCGACGACGATCAGGGCGAATCAAGCGGGGCGGACTAGACCCCGTAGAGCGCCGATAACGCAGGGGGTTGCATGAGGGTCGGGCTTTATCCCGGAACGTTTGATCCGGTCACCAACGGCCATCTCGATATCATCGGTCGGGCCGTGAAGCTGGTCGACAAGCTGGTGATCGGCGTGGCGGTGAATATCGGCAAGGGGCCGCTGTTCTCGCTGGAAGAGCGGGTGGCAATCCTTGAGCGGGAAACCGCGCACCTCAACAAGCTGGCGGTGATCGAGGTCAGGCCCTTCGACAGTCTGCTGATGCACTTCGCGCGCGAGGTCGGGGCTCAGATGATCGTGCGCGGCCTGCGGGCCGTGGCCGACTTCGAGTACGAATTCCAGATGACCGCCATGAACCAGCAGCTGGATCGCGAGATCGAGACGGTGTTCCTGATGGCCGATCCCCGGCACCAGGCCATCGCCTCGCGGCTGGTCAAGGAGATCGCGGCCCTGGGCGGCGACATCTCCAAGTTCGTGCCCGCCGGGGTGGGCGAGCAACTGGTCGCCAAGCTGCGCAAGACCTGAATCAGCGGGTTTGCCGTGAAGCTGTCGAAATCATAGGCTTCAACACGGCGGACTTGTCGCGGGGGCGTCGTCGTTCTACGCCCCGTCTGCCTTTCTGTTCGGGGATTTCCATGAAGCTTGCGTATTCCGTCGCCGCTCTGGCGCTGCTGGCCACGACCGCTGTCGCGCACACGGCGTCGGCCCAGACGCCGCCCGCTCAGTTTGGCGACTGGCGCACGCCCGATCCCCAGAACGTGCTGGTCATCGAGACCAACAAGGGCCGGATCATCGCCGAGCTCAGCCCGCAGGCCGCTCCGGCGCATGTGGCGCGCATTCGCGAGCTGACCCAGGCCGGCTTCTATGACGGCCTGACCTTCTTCCGCGTCATCGACAGCTTCATGGCCCAGACGGGAGATCCCGACAACACCGGCGCGGGCGGTTCGGACAAGCCCGACATGACGGCCGAGTTCACCTTCCGCCGTGGCGCCGACACGCCCCTGGCCGCGCCGGGCAAGGTCGGCAGCAACGAGACCGGGTTCGTCGGCGCCCTGCCGGTGACCAGCCAGCCGGCCGCCCTGGCGGTGATGACCGCCGACCGCAAGGTGGCGACCTGGGGCAATTTCTGTCCGGGCGTTCTGGGCATGGCCCGGGCCAACAATCCCGACAGCGCCAACAGCCAGTTCTTCTTCATGCGGCAGTACTATGCCTCGCTGGACAAGACCTACACCGCCTTTGGCCGGGCCCTGTCAGGCCTGGACGTGATCCGCGCGATCAAGGTCGGCGAGCCGGCGCCCGATCCGCAGGACAGGATGATCAGCGTCCGGCTGCTGGCCGATCTGCCGGCCGACAAGCGCCCCTCGGTGCAGGTCATGGACACCCGCGGCCCCGCCTTCGCCGCCCTGGCCGCCAAGCGCCGGGCCGAGATGGGAGCCAGCTTCAGCAATTGCGACGTCGAAATCCCGGTGCAGATCAAATGAAACCATCCGCCGTTGTCGTCCTGGGCCTGAGCCTGGCCCTGCTGGCCAGTCCGGCGCTGTCCGCTGCCAGGTCCAAGGGCAAGGCGCGAGGCGTCGCCCCGCCCGTGGCGGCCGATTGGCGGGTCCCCGACCCCGACAACGTCATGGTGATCGACACCAACAAGGGCCGGGTGGTCGTCGAACTGACCCCCGAGGTCGCGCCCGGCCACGTGACCCGGATGCGCGAACTGACCCGGGCCGGGGTCTATGACGGCCGCACCTTTTTCCGGGTCATCGACCGGTTCATGGCCCAGACCGGTGACCCGAAGGACAATGGCGAAGGCAATACCGACAAGCCCAACCTGAAGGCCGAGTTCACCTTCCGGCGGACGGCTGCGACGCCCTTTACGCCGGCCGCCGCGCCGTCAGGGCTGCAGGTGGGACTGCTGGGTTCGCTGCCGGTGTTCAGCCAGCACTGGAGCTGGAACGAGGTCACGGCCGACGGCAATGTCTCGGCCTGGGGCACCTATTGCCCCGGCGTGGTGGGCATGGCCCGCGACGACGACAACAATTCGGCCAACAGCCAGTTCTTCCTGATGCGCCAGCCTTATCCGTCGCTCGACAAGCGCTACACCGCCTTTGGCCGGGTGATCAGCGGACTGGAGACCATCCGCGCCATCAAGACCGGCGAGCCGGTGGCCGCGCCTCAGGACCGCATGGAGAAGGTGCGGATGCTGTCAGACATTCCCGAGAAGGAGCGTCCCAGGGTGCGGGTGATCAACACCCAGGGCGCGTGGTTTGCGGGCGAGATTCGCCGCCAGCGCGCGATCAAGGGCGCGGACTTCTCGGTCTGTGATCTGAAGATCCCGGTCGATATCCGCTAGTCTCTCACCCTTTTGGGGCGCGTGGCGGTTCACAGCGGGGGGAAAAGCGCGCTAGAAGCGCCTTCACCATTTCGCACCCAAGGGATGACCATGTCGGCCGACCTCGAAAACACCCTGATCCTCACGCTGGAAAGCGGCCCGGTCACCATCCAGATGCGCCCCGACCTGGCCCCCGGCCACGTCGACCGCATCAAGGAACTGGTCCGCGAGGGCTTTTATGACGGCGTTGTCTTCCACCGCGTGATCCCGGGCTTCATGGCCCAGGGCGGCGATCCGTCGGGCACCGGCCGCGGCGGCAGCGACAAGCCGGACATCAAGGCCGAGTTCTCCAAGGAAGCCCACGTGCGCGGCGTCTGCTCGATGGCCCGCACCCCCGATCCCAACTCGGCCAACAGCCAGTTCTTCATCTGCCTGGACGACGCCACCTTCCTTGACGGCCAGTACACCGTCTGGGGTCAGGTCTCCGAGGGCATGGACCACGTCGACGCCCTGCCCAAGGGCGAGCCCCCGCGCACGCCGGGCAAGATCGTCAGCGCCAAGATCGCCGCCGACGCCTGATCGGGCTTCTGCTGAAGACGAAGACGGCCCCGGAGCGATCCAGGGCCGTTTTTGTTGGGGCTTGGCCGGGTCCGAAACCGGCGTCGGAGCCGCAGACCGCTCACGACCCCACCCTGCCATTTGCGATGTTCGCCTTGGGCGCCAGTCGCCGATCCGGCGGGTGCGCAGCCTCTCGCAATAGTTGCGCCACCCGGACTTTATCGACATAGTTCGGTCAGTATCGGGGGATCACATGAACATGTATTTCGTCGCCGGCGGCGTAGCGCTCGGCGTCTTCGCCATTGGATTCCTGATCGCGCTTGTTCTGCGCCGTGTGGTCCCAACCAACGAAGTTCACATCGTCCAGCGCGGGCGGTCTCGCGTCAGCTACGGCGCCAGTCAGTCGGCCGGAAACGTCTACTACGAGTGGCCCGCCTTCCTGCCCAGGATCGGTGTCCTGGTGACCAAGTTCCCGGTCTCCATATTCGACGTGAACCTGAAAGACTACGAAGCCTACGACACCGGGCGCCTCCCGTTTCGGGTGGACGTGCAGGCGTTCATGCGGATCGCAAAGTCGGACACGGCGGCGGAAAAGGTCGCCAATTTCGACGAACTGCAACATCAGCTGTCTGGCATCCTTCAGGGCGCCGTCCGGAACGTGCTGGCCACCCACAAGCTCGAAGACATCCTCGAAGCCCGATCAACCCTGGCCGAGGCCTTTACCGCCCAGGTGGACAAGCAGCTGCTGGCTTGGGGCGTCGAGACGGTCAAGAACATCGAGTTCATGGACATCCGCGACAGCGCCAATTCGCAGGTCATCGCCAACATCATGGCGAAGGAAAAATCCCGCATTGACCGCGAGAGCCGTGAGGCCGTGGCGATGAACAGCCAGTTTGCCCAGACCAAGGAGATCGAGGCCCAACGGATCGTCGAGGTGAACAAGCAGGACGCTCTGCAGCAGGTCGGAATGCGGACGGCCGAGCAGGAAAAGCAGGTCGGCATCGCCAAGCAGGTCGCCGAGCAGGAAGTTCTGGTCGCCCAGAAGGACACCACCGAACGTGAGATGGATGTGAAGCGGGTCGCCGATACGCGCTCCGCCGACATCGCTAAGGGGGTCGCGGAAGTTCAGGCCGCCCAGGAGCGCGAGGTCATGATCATCCGGGCGGAGGGGCAGCGCCGACAGCAGGTCATCGCCGCGGAGGCTGAACGTCAACGGCTGGAGCTGGTCGCGCAAGGAACGCTGGCGCAGCAGAAGCTCGACGCCGAAGGCTTGCTGGCGCAGGGCCAGAGCCGCGCCGAAGCCGAGCGGCTCCTGCTTCTGGCGCCGGTCTCGACGCAGATCGAGCTCGCCAGGGAGATCGGCGGCAACGACGGCTACCAGACCTACCTGGTGCGCGTTGAGCAAATCAAAGCCGGGCAGGCCGTGGGTGTCGCCCAGGCTGAGGCCCTGAGCGCCGCCGACATCAAGGTGATCGTGACCGGCGGCGACGTGCCCGGGGGCATGAGCAGCATCACCGATGTGTTCAGCGCGAGGGGCGGCCAAGCCTTCGGAGCGATGCTGGAGGGGCTGGCTCAGACAGACGCAGGCAAGGCCGTGGTGGAGCGGGCAACGAAGGGCGCTGCAAAGCCCAAAGAGTAACGTCGTAGAGGTCCGTTCGGCCGCCGGCGGGAATTTCCGTAAGCTGCGCCGCTCTCAAAGTCGTCTTCCCCCCAGAGGACGATCGCAACACCCGCTGTCTGCGCGGACGGAAGATCACCAACTGCCGTATCTCCGTCATTCTGGGGCGAGGCGCTGGGCGACTAGTTCCGCCGCAGTTTGACGATGATCGGCCGGTGGTCCGAACCCAAAGCCGGCCCGCGCGTGACGCTGACGGTCTTCCAGGCCTTGCCCGCATAGACGTGATCGATCGGCAGGAACGGCGCCGGGGCATTGGCCAGGCGCGAGAAGCGGCCGGACGGCCAGGAGGGCACGGCGCGGGTGCGACGCTCAAGGCCCAGGGCCTTGTCCTGGCGCTTGAGCGTGAACGACCAGGGCGTGGAGTTGAAGTCGCCGGTCAGGATCATGTCGGACTTGTCGAAGCGGGCTACGGCGTCGACCAGCCGCTTGCCCTGCTGCTGCTGGGGACCGGCGGGCATGGGCCAGACATAGTGGATGCCGACGATGGTGAAGTCGCCCTTGGGGTCGGCCAGGGTCGCCCAGGCGCCGGCCAGGTCGCGACCCTCCGGATAGAAGCCATTGCGCGCCAGCATGCGCTTGCGGCTGAAGATCATGGTCCCGCAACGCTTCTTGCCATCGCAGGTGACGGAGAAGGGGTAGTAGGCCTTGAGGCCCTTGACCGCCGGCCCCGACATGCCGCCGGCCTCGACGATCACCACGACGTCGGCGTTCTGGTCCAGCAGCCAGCGCAGGGCCACTTCGGGCGTTTCGTTCTCGTGCCAGATATTGAACTGGATGACCTTCAGATCGTCGGGCCGCGACGCCATCCGCTTTGCGCCGGCGGCGGCCAAGAGTTCGGGGCCCATCAGGATCGCGCTGGCGATAACCGCAGCGCCGCCCAGACCGACGATCACCGAGCGCTCGCCATGACGCGCGAAGATCCAGCCCAGAACGATCGCGCCCACGCCCATGGCCAGCCACAGCGGCGTCAGGTGGGTGAACGCGTCCAGGCGATCGCTGAACACGCCGCCCAGGCAGGCGACGGCGAAGCCCGCGCCGACTACACCCAGCATCAGGCCGGTGCCGCGGAAGAAAAGGCTCAGGAGTCGAAGCAGAAGATCCATGGCCAGCCCATAACACGGACGCGTGCGACCGCGATGACTTCAGTCGCCGGCAAAGTAGAGGAAGCTGATATTGCGCATCGGCTCGGCGCCGATCCGCAGGCCGCCGGTCAGGACGCTCTGCGGCGGTCCGGGCGGGCCCGCAGCCCTGGCGGCTTTCAGGGCGGCGAGATCGAACACGCCAGCGAACACCACCTCGCCGACGCGGGGATCCTGGCCGCGAAACACGACCTCCTGACCGTCGACCCGATAGCTGTTGGGCAACAGGCGGAAGCTGACCGTGTGATAGACCTGTCCCAGTTCGTTCTCGGCCGTCGGGCTGGTGACATCCTCGAATTCCAGGAAGAAGGGCCCAAAGTTGCTGGGACGCTTGCCCTCTTCCCAGGACGCGAAGTCGCTGGGCGAGCCCATGTTGACGGACTTCAGCTTCCAGTTCCCGACCTGAACCGGCGTCTGCGTGAAGTAGTAGCCGAAGACGTCCAGCGTGGCGTCGCGCTGGAAATTGGCCGCGGCGGCATCGGTCGTGGGCTTGGCGGGCGGCGTGGCAGGCGCTGTGGCGGCGGGCGCGCCGGGGGGCGCAGCAGGCCGGTTGTCACAGGCGACGAGCAGAAACGGCAGCAGCGCGGCGCAGGCCAGCAGGCGTTTCATGACGATCTTCCCCCCGAAGACTATGGTTATTCGGGAGATTGGCGCCGCCGCTCCCGGCTTGTCCATGGCGCTCGCGTGGCGGCGAGTATCTTGACCTGCGGGCCTCGCCGTGTCCTTGAAGCCGCCCCATGCGCCTTTCCGACTTCGATTTCGTCCTGCCCGAGGACAACATTGCCCTGCGCCCAGCCGAGCCGCGCGATTCCGCGCGTCTGCTGGTGGTGCGGCCGGGCGTGGATGTGTCCGACCAGGTCGTGCGCGACCTGCCTGATTTCCTGCGCCCCGGCGACGCCCTGGTCTTCAACGACACGCGGGTGATCCCGGCGCGGCTGGCGGGTCTGCGCGAGGCCCGCACCACGGGCGGCGGCGACGGCGCGCCGGTGCCGGTTGAGGCCACCCTGCACCAGCGCGTCGCGCCGGATCGCTGGAAAGCCTTCATGCGTCCGGGCAAGCGCCTGAAGGTCGGCGACCGGGTGGCGTTCGGTTCTGACGAGCATCGCCTGGACGCCACCGTGCTGGAAAAGCACGAGGGCGGCGAGGTGCTGCTGGCCTTCGACCAGGCGGGGCCAGACCTCGATATCGGCATCGCCCGCCACGGCGAGATGCCGCTGCCGCCCTATATCGCCGCCAAGCGGGCCGAGGACGACCGCGACCGCGCCGATTACCAGACCGTCTATGCCCGTGAGGACGGCTCGGTGGCCGCGCCGACCGCCGGCCTGCATTTCACGCCCGATCTGTTGGAGCGACTGAAGGCGAGGGGCGTATCGCTGCACTTCGTGACCCTGCATGTCGGGGCAGGCACCTTCCTGCCGGTGAAGACCGACGTGGTGTCCGAGCACAGGATGCACGCCGAATATGGCGAGGTGACCCCCGAGATCGCCGACGCCCTCAACGCCGTTCGCGCCGCCGGCGGGCGCATCGTCTGCGTCGGCACCACATCCTTGCGGCTGCTGGAAAGCGCCACCGGCGAGGATCGCGTCATCCGGCCCTTCGCGGACGAGACCGCGATCTTCATCACCCCCGGCTACCGCTTCCGCGCCGCCGACGTGCTGATGACCAATTTTCACCTGCCCAAGTCGACCCTGTTCATGCTGGTCAGCGCCTTCGCCGGCCAGAAGACCATGCGCGAGGCCTATGAGCGGGCCATCGCCACGGGCTATCGCTTCTATTCCTACGGCGACAGCTCGCTGCTGTTCCCCGCCGAGCCTGACGAGACCTGAGCATGGCGTTCCCCTTCGAGATCTCCGCCACCGACGGCAAGGCCCGCACCGGCGTACTGAAGACCCCGCGCGGCGACATCCGCACCCCGGCCTTCATGCCCGTGGGTACAGCGGGCACGGTGAAGGCCCTGACCGTCGATCAGGTGAAGGACACCGGCGCCGACATCATCCTGGGCAACACCTATCATCTGATGCTGCGGCCGACGGCCGAGCGGGTGAAGCGCCTAGGTGGGCTGCACAAGTTCATGCGGTGGGACAAGCCGATCCTGACCGACAGCGGCGGCTTCCAGGTGATGAGCCTGTCGGGGATCAGCAAGGTCACCGAAGAGGCCGTCACCTTCGCCAGCCATATCGACGGCTCCAAGCATGTCCTGTCACCCGAGCGGTCGATGGAGATCCAGGCCGACCTGCTGGGCAGCGACATCGTCATGCAGCTGGACGAATGCGTCGCCTGGCCGGCCGAAGAGAAGCGGGCCCGCGAGGGTATGGAGCTGTCGGCTCGCTGGGGCATCCGCTCCAAGGCGGCGTTCGGCACGCGCGACAGCCAGGTGCTGTTTGGCATCCAGCAGGGCTCGACCTTCGAGAACCTGCGCCGCGAGTCGTCGCAGCGGCTACAGGACATCGGCTTTGACGGCTACGCCATCGGCGGGCTGGCGGTAGGCGAGGGGCACACGGCGATGTGCGAGGTGCTGGACTATGCGCCCGATCTACTGCCAGCGGACAAGCCGCGCTACCTGATGGGCGTGGGCAAGCCGATCGACCTGGTCGAGGCGGTGGCCCGCGGCGTCGACATGTTCGACTGCGTGCTGCCCACCCGCTCGGGCCGTCACGGCCAGGCCTGGACCTGGGACGGCGCGATCAACATCAAGAACGCAAAATTCGCCGACGACGATACGCCGCTGGATCCCGGCAGCGACTGCCCGGCCAGCCGCGACTATTCCAAGGCCTATCTGCGCCACCTGTTCAAGGCCGAGGAGATCCTGGGCCAGGTGCTGCTGTCCTGGCACAACATTGCCTTCTTCCAGGCCCTGACGGCGGCGATGCGCGAGGCGATCGCGGAGGGCCGGTTCGAGGCCTTCCGCCGCGACTTCGCGGCGCGGCACAACGCTGCGGGCTAGTTGGGCTTGGGCGTCGGCGGCGTCTGAACGATCGGGAAGCGCGGCTTGAAGCCTTCGGGCGGCGGCGGCATGCCGGGATCGACCACGGGGACGGGCGCGGGCGGCTTGTGCTGCGGCGTGGCCGGCGGATTGCACCCCCGCGCCTCGCCCAGGCCCTTCAGATAGGCTCGGCGCACATTGCCCGAGGTGATGGCGCTCTGCACCAGCCGGTCGTGACGCTCGGCCCCGCTGAGCTTGCGCACCCAGCCGCGCATCGGGATCATGTCCTGCGCGGCGCTGGCCACCGCGCCCAGGGCGGCGCTGCCGGCGGCCTTGCGGCCGCGATCCATCAGGTCTTCGTTCTCTTCGGGGGGATGGGCGTCGAGGTCCTCGCCCAGGGCCACATCAAGCGGTGAGATCAGACCGATCAGGGTGGCGCAATTGACGCGCTGCGGCCGGGCGTAGGGATCGCTCATCGCCTCGATGAGGGTCGGCGGGATCTTGGTGCGGACAATATTGACGTCACGCAACGGCGCGCTGACCGCGCCGGAGATGCCGTCCCGGTTGGCGTCCGATGTGGTCTGGATTTTCGAATCAGCGGGCGGCGTCGGCGCGGGTTGCTGCTGGGACAACGCCGGCGCGCCGGCCAGCGAGAGCGGAAAAATCAGGGCGGTGAGCAGGAATTCACGCATAGACCGACTTTATCGCGGCAAAAGAGGCGGCGTCATGTCAAACAACCGGCGAAACCCCGCTTGCGGCTGCGGCGACCCCCGACTATGTTCCGCGCCGCTTCTACCGGCGTCGCCGCGTCGTGAGCGGGCCGGTAGCTCAGTGGTAGAGCATTCGACTTTTAATCGAATGGTCGTGGGTTCGAACCCCACCCGGCCTACCAATCCAACCCTCTGATCTTGGGTTGGCGTCTTCACCAGGAAGCAGGCGTCTTGATCGCGGGCAAGGTTCCGCGCGGATCGCTTCCGACCCTACGAACGCCAGATCTGACAAGCCGGTTGCGCAACTGCGGCTGGGCGCGAGTCTAGTCCTGTCGCTCGCGTCGACGCCTGGCCGCACGGCTTCGCCGCCAACGTTCGAGGGCGGGTTCGACAAAGGGCCATGCGAACAGGGCCGCCAGGATCAGGATGATTGCGAAGGCCAGCTTCAGCACCTTTTGAACTCCCCCGAAGTTCGTATCGCGCGCGCAGGGTCTTGATGCAGCGGCAACCAAGTTCAACCACCGAGCGGCTGATTTGCATGGTAAGTTTTTCTGAGGTCGTCGGGGGAGAATTCTCAATTGACCCCACCGATGCGGTAGGGATTTAAGCAGCCTAGCTTTGCGGCCCATGGACCTCTTTCTGGGCCAGGCGCGTTTCACACCGGACTTCGCCGGAACCAGGACGACGATCAGACGATGACCGCCGAGACCGCCGCCGCGATCCGCCCAAGACTTCCGGGGGGCGCCCCTGTCGCCCGAAGGCCGCTGTTTCGACGTCGCTCGGCCATCCCGGGCTTCACCCTGACCCTGGGCGTGACCCTGACGGTCCTGTCGTTGATCGTCCTGATCCCATTGTCGGCCGTGGCGCTGAAAGCCGCCGAGTTGTCACCCGCCCAGTTCGTCGCTGCGGCCTTCTCCGAGCGGGCCCTAGCGGCCTATCGCCTGACCTTTGGCGCAGCCCTCGTCGCCGCCGCCATCAATGGCGTGTTCGGCGTGCTGACCGCCTGGGCGCTGGTGCGCTACGAGTTTCCGGGCAAGGCGCTGGTCAACGCCCTGGTCGACCTGCCGTTCGCCCTGCCCACGGCCGTGGCCGGCATCGCCCTGGCCACGCTCTATTCGCCCAACGGCTGGATCGGCGCCTATCTGACGCCTCTGGGGATCAAGGCGGCCTACAATCCGATCGGTGTGACCATCGCCCTGATCTTCATCGGCCTGCCGTTCGTGGTCCGCACCATCGAGCCGGTGATGCGCGACCTTTCGCACGATGTGGAAGAGGCCGCCGCCAGCCTCGGGGCGGGCCGGATCGACACCATCCTGCGCATCATCCTGCCGGCCCTGGGTCCGTCCTGGCTGACCGGCTTCGCCCTGGCCTTCGCCCGGGGCATTGGCGAGTACGGCTCGGTGATCTTCATTGCCGGCAACATGCCCTACAAGTCCGAGATCGCGCCGCTGCTGATCATCATCCAGCTGGAGCAGTTCGAGTATGCCAATGCGGCCGCGATCGCCGTGGTGATGCTGGGCGTGTCGTTCCTGATGCTTCTGGTCATCAACGCCGTGCAGGCCTGGGCGAGAAGGTTCTCCTGATGGCGGCTCCGCGTCTTTCCACCGAAGATTCCGCCTGGGCCAAGGTTCTGATCATCACCCTGGTCCTGGCGTTCCTGGGTCTTGTCCTGATCCTGCCGCTGGCCGCCGTGTTCGCCGAGGCCCTGCGCAAGGGCCTCCAGCCGGCGCTGGACGCCATCGCCAATCCCGACGCCATCGCCGCCGTCAAGCTGACCCTGCTGACCGCCGCGATCACCGTGCCGTTCAATGTGGTGTTTGGCCTGTGCGCCGCCTGGGCCGTGGCCAAGCACGAGTTTCCGGGCAAGAGCCTGCTGATCACCCTGATCGACCTGCCGTTCTCGGTCTCGCCGGTCGTCGCCGGCCTGATCTATGTGCTGGTGTTTGGCCTGCAGGGCTGGTTCGGCGACCATCTGGTCGACAACGACATCAAGATCATCTTCGCCGTGCCCGGCATCGTGCTGGCCACCATCTTCGTGACCTTCCCCTTCATCGCCCGCGAACTGATCCCGCTGATGCAGGAGCAGGGAACCAGCGAGGAGGAGGCGGCCGTGTCGATGGGGGCCTCGGGCCTCTACACCTTCTGGCGGGTGACCGCGCCGAACGTGCGCTGGGGCCTGCTGTACGGCGTGCTGCTGTGCAACGCCCGCGCCATGGGCGAATTCGGCGCCGTGTCGGTGGTCAGCGGCCACATCCGGGGCCTGACCAACACCATGCCGCTGCACGTCGAGATCCTCTATAACGAGTATGATTTCGTCGGGGCCTTCGCCGTCGCCGCCCTGCTGTGTCTGCTGGCGATCGTGACCCTCGTCCTCAAGACCGCGCTTGAAGTCGCCCAGCCCGGCTCGCGCCGGCGCGGCGGCCACTGATCGGAACGCCAGACCTCATGACCATCTCCATCCGTTCCGTCGAAAAGAAGTTCGGTCGCTATCCGGCGCTGGACAAGGTCGGGCTCGAGATCGCCGACGGCGAGCTGCTGGCCCTGCTGGGGCCTTCGGGCTCGGGCAAGACGACCCTGCTGCGCGTGATCGCCGGTCTGGAGTTCCCCGACGCGGGCCAGGTGCTGTTCCACGACCAAGACGTCACCTTCGCCTCGGCCGCCGCGCGCCGCGTGGGCTTCGTGTTCCAGCAATATGCGCTGTTCAAGCACATGACCGTGGCCCGCAACATCGCGTTCGGCCTGGATGTCCGCAAGGGCAAGGACAAGCCGTCCAAGACCGAGATCACCAAGCGGGTCGATGACCTGCTGCGCCTGGTCGAGCTGGAAGGCCTGGGCAGCCGCTATCCGTCGCAGCTGTCGGGCGGCCAGCGCCAGCGCGTGGCCCTGTCGCGGGCCCTGGCCGTGCAGCCCAGCGTCCTGCTGCTGGACGAGCCGTTCGGCGCCCTGGACGCCACGGTGCGCAAGTCGCTGCGCAAGGAATTGCGCCGGGTGCATGACGCCACCGGCGTCACCACCATCTTCGTGACCCACGACCAGGAAGAGGCCCTCGACCTGGCCGACAGGGTGGCCATTCTGAACCATGGCGTCATCGAGCAGGTCGGCACGCCGGCCCAGGTGCATGATGAACCGGTTTCGCCGTTCGTTTGCGGCTTCGTCGGCGAGGCCAACCGCTTCGAGGGCGAAATCTCGAAGGGTCGTTTCAGCGCGGGTTCGATCTTCCTTCCTGCGGCGGGCCTGGCGGACGGCAAGGCTGTCGGCTTCGTGAGGCCCCATGATCTGGTGTTGGATGAGGCGGGCTTCGCCGTCCAGGTCAACCGCGTTCATGTCCAGGGCGCTTTGGCGACCGTCGATGGATTGACCCCGGACGGTCGCCGGATCGAGGTGACGGTGTCACGCGACCAGGCCGAGCAGTTTGCCGGCGCGGTAAAGCTGTCGGCCCGCAAGGCCCACGTCTTCCCGGCTTAGGCCGCTATTGCTGCTGTTGCTGCTGCTGCTGGTGGATATCGTGGCGGAGGGCGGCGGCATTGTCCGGGCGACGGCGTCCGCCGGCGAAGTTGGGGCGCGCCATGCGCAGGAACTCCGGCTCGGCCAAGGCCGCGCGGGCCCGCCGCACCGAGACGCCCACCGCCAGTTCGCTGTCTGAGTCGCCCTTGTAAACGCCGCGCGAGGGCGTGACGTCGGCATAGTCGCGGCCCACGGCCACAGCCACATGGCGCTCGCCGGTCATCATGTTGTTGGTCGGGTCAAAGCCCACCCAGCGCAGGCTGGGCAGGAACACCTCGACCCAGGCGTGGGTGGCGTCCGGATCAGAGCGGTCACCCGCGTCGCGGTCGGTGAACAGGTAGCCCGAGACGTAGCGCGCCGGAACGTTCCAAGAGCGGCAGACGGCCAGCATGATGTGGGCAAAGTCCTGGCAGACCCCGCGGCCGGCGCTCAGGGCCAGGTCGATGGGGCTGTCGGCGTCGGTGACGCCGGGCTGATATTCAAAGGCCTGATAGATGGTCTCCGACAGCATCCGCATCGCCGTCAGCGGATCCCTGCGGCGCAGGTCGTCCAGATTGTGCTCGTTGACGAAGGCGTCCAGCGCCTCGGTGGTCTCGACGAAGCCGTGCATCCGCAGGAAGTCGAAACACTCGCCACGCACGAACTCGCTGCGAAGCCGGTCCCATTCACCCATGTCCAGGGCGTCAGGGCGCTCGCCGGGCGACTCGGTCTCGACCGCCGAGCGCGCGACGATGGTCAGCTTGTCGTGCGGCTGGGGCACGTCGAAGTGATAGACGGCGTTGCCGAAACTGTCGGCATAGGAAAACACCTGCGCGGCCGGATTGATGTCCAGCTCGAAGCTGATCAGGCGCTGGCGGGCGGTCTTCTGGGGCTGCATCCACAGCTCCATCAGGCTTTCGCGAACCGGGCGCTCGTAGTGGTACTGGGTGACGTGGCGGATTTCGAGCAGCACGGGATAATGTCCTTACTTGGTCGCGTGACGGGCGCCGAAACCGCTGACACTTTCGGCTGTCACGCTCGCGGTCCTAGGCCGGAAGACGCATTTCGAGCGGATAGGCCACGAAGGTCTCATAGATCGCTTCGTGGATGCGCGCGCACTCGTTGACGACGGTGGCCAGCAGGGCGCCGGCCCCCTGGTTTTCAAGTTCGTTGATGTCGGCGAACTGCAGGCGGGCTTTCAGGCGCCCGGCGATGCGTTCAGGCCCGGCCCCTTCGCCGCCGGCCCGGCGGGCCAGCACGCTGAGATTGGCCTCGATCTGCGAGGTGGCGAAGCGGATCGAGCGCGGGAAATCCTCGTCGAAGACCAGGAACTCCAGGATGTGCCGGGGCTCGATCTCGGCCGTGTAGACCCGCAGATAGGGCTCAAGCGCGCAGGCCATCCGCAGCAGGCTGACCAGGGCGATGTGGTCATTGATCTGCCGGCCGGGCGTTTCGGCGAAACACACCTCAAGCAGGCGCGAAACCAGCTGGGCGCGCTCCAGATACATGCCCAGCATCATGAAGCGCCAGCTCTCGCCGTGGCTCATGGTGGTGTCTGCCGCACCCTTGAACAGGTGCAGGTCGGCGATCACGTCGTGCAGGAAGGTGGTCGAGGCGTCGGCGAAGTCGCGCTTGGCGTTCTCGTCGGTGACTTTCAGGTAGAGCAGGTTCAGCCGCTCCCAGGTCTCGGTGGTGATCTGGTCGCGCACCTGGCGGGCGTTCTCGCGGGCGCGGGACAGCGACGAGACCACCGAATTGGGATCGGAGCGATCCAGAACCAGCGCCTCTGCCGCCTCGAACGAGCCGACGGCGCTGCTCATTTCAGGCTCGCCGACCGCCGACAGGGCGATCCAGACCGCCTGGACGCCGGCGTCGGTCTGGTCGAGCGTGGCGTTGAGCATGACGCTGGACAGCCGCGACAGGTGTTCGGCGCGTTCGATGTATCGGCCCAGCCAGTAGAGGCTGTCAGCGACCCGAGCGAGCATCATGCGAGCGACCCCTTCTTGCGGGACTTGGCGAGCATCATGGGCGTGTGCTCCCATTACCGTTGGAGCCGTTGGCGGGGCCATCGTCGGTCAGAACCCAGGTGTCCTTGGATCCGCCGCCCTGGCTGGAATTGACCACCAGCGAGCCGCGCTTCAGGGCCACGCGGGTGAGGGCGCCGGGCGTGACGATGGTCTTCTCGCCCGACAGGATGAAGGGGCGCAGGTCGACGTGGCGTGGCTCGATCCGGCCATCCACCAGGCAGGGCGCGGTCGACAGCTGGATGGTCGGCTGGGCGATGTAGTTTTCGGGATCGGCCTTGATGGCGATGGCGAAGTCATCGCGCTCCTTCTGGGTGGCGTGCGGGCCCACCAGCATGCCGTAGCCGCCCGACGCGCCCACGGCCTTGACCACCAGCTTGTCCAGATTGGCCAGCACGTAGCCCAGCTGCGCCGGCTCGCGGCACAGGAAGGTCTCGATATTGGGGAGGATGGCGTCTTCGCCCAGATAGTAGCGGATGATCGCGGGCACATAGGCATAGACGGCCTTGTCGTCGGCCACCCCGGTGCCCGGCGCGTTGCAGATCACCACATTGCCGGCCCGATAGGCGTTGAACAGGCCGGCCGCGCCCAGCGAGGAGTTGCGCCGGAAGGTGAGGGGATCGATGAAGTCGTCGTCCACCCGGCGATAGATCACGTCCACCCGGCGGATGCCCGTGGTCGTGCGCATGTAGACCATGTTGTCGTGGACCACGAGATCGCGGCCCTCGACCAGGGGCACGCCCATCAGCCGCGCCAGATAGGCGTGCTCGTAATAGGCCGAGTTGTAGACGCCAGGCGTCAGCACCACGACCTGGGGGTTGGGCCGCCACTCGGGGCTCATGCTCTTCAGGGTGGCCAGCAGCAGGTCGGGATAGCGCTCGACGGGACGCACGCCGGCGGCGCGATAGGTGCCCGGAAAGGTGCGCTTGGCCGCGTCGCGGTTGGCCAGCATGTAGGAGACGCCCGACGGCACGCGCAGATTGTCTTCCAGCACCGCGAACTGGCCGTCCTGGCAGCGGATCAGGTCGCTGCCGCAGACATTGGCGTAGGATTTGTGCGGCACATAGATGTGCTGCATCTCGCGGCGATAGGACGGCGCGCCCAGCACCAGTTCGCGCGGCACGACCCCGTCCATCAGGATCTGCTGGTCGCCATAGATGTCGGCGAGGAACAGGTTCAGGGCCAGAAGGCGCTGGGTCAGGCCGGCTTCGATCTTGGCCCATTCCTGGGCGGGGATGATCCGCGGAAAGAGGTCGGTCGGAATGATCCGTTCCGTGGTGTTCTCGCCGCCGCCATAGACCGTGAAGGTGATCCCCTGCAGCAGGAACGACCGCTCCAGGGTCTGCTGGCGCCCCGCCAGCTCGGCCCCGCCCAGGGTCGACATGCGGGCATGCAGGGGATCGTAGTGCGAGCGCACAGCGCCACCGGGCGCGAACATCTCGTCGTAGGCGACACCGGGCAGGTAGGCCGCCTCCGTCAGGGGAAGGGTCGGTGCATCCAGATCTTGAATTTTCGCAGCCACGCCTTCGTCCACGCTTGTCTTGCCTTGGGCTCCGTCGAGTCAGACGCGCCGCCCCCAACCCTAGAACGTCGCGGCGTCTGAAGTCGGCGATTTTCGCCGCCGCCGCGTCAATGCGCACGACTGCCCATCATTTGGGCGCCTTTTCGGCGGGGAGGGAAGCGCTCGCTGTCTTCCGTTCCCTGCATTTCCGGCCGTGACAGCGGCGAGACCGGCGACTACAGGGGAGCGGGGGCGCTCCGCGCGGGGATATACGGCTTGGTGCGTAGACGATTGGCCCTCGGGATCGCGACAGCGGCTTTGCTGGCTGCGGGCGGCGCGTGGGCGGATGAGCCGGCGGCGACGATCACCGGGGTTGAAGACAAGGCGCTGCGCGAAGCCATCCTTCGCGTGCTCTCGATTTCCAAGACTGCGCCTCAAAGCCGCGCAGAAGCCCGACGCCGCGCCCGTGACGCCGGCGACGATGTGGTCGCGGTGCTGCGCGCCGAGGGCTATTACGCCTATGCCGTCGAGCCCGACATCAGCGAAGGCGATCCGCCGCGTGGCGTCGTCAAGGTCTTGCCAGGGCCGGTGTTCGTGCTGGCCGATCCCACCATCGTCTGGCGCGGCGCGCCGCCCGACGAAGGCGTGAGCCAGAGAGCCGTCTCGGCCATGAGCCTCACACCCGGCGAGCCGGGCCGCGCCGCCGACATTCTGGGCGCCGAGGGCCGGGTGATCGCTCAGGTCCAGCAACTGGGCTATGCTGATGTCGCCGCCGAGCCGCGCGAGGTCGTCGTCGACCATGCCGACCACACGGTGCGTCCCACCTTCAATATCGCCGCCGGGGACCTGACCCGCTTGGACGGCGTCGAGCTGATCACCACGGGACGCAGCAACCCGGCCTGGGTCGCCCACCTGACACCGTGGCAGGCCGGCGACGTCTATGATCCCGAGGATATCGCCGAGCTGGAGCGGCGCCTGAGGGACACGGCCGTCTATGACTCGGTCTCCGTCTCGATCGCGCCCCTTGAGAAGATTCTCCCCGACGGCCGCCGGCCGGTGGTCGTGAACCTGACGGACCGCCCGGAACGCACCATCGAGCTGGGCGCGGGCTATTCGACCAGTGAAGGGCCGGGCGTCGATGCGCGCCTGATCCGCTACAACCGCCTGCGCCGGGCCGACACCACCACCTATACGGCGCGCCTGGCCAAGCTGGAGCAGCGGCTTGAGGGCGAGGTGGCCCTGCCGCACTGGCGCAGGCCCCAGCAGACCCTCAAGCTGAACGGCGCGGTGTTCCGCGAAACCACTGACGCCTATGACGAAACCGGCGCGACGATCAGCGCCGACCTGACCCAGCGCCGCAAGACTACCTCGTATCGCACCTATGGCGTGGCGCTGGACCTGTCGCAGTCCGAGCAGCTGCAAACCACCAGCGCCGGCTCGGTCAAGGAAACCCTCAACCTGGCCACCCTGACCACCTTGGGCGCTATGGCGTGGGATCAGTCGGACGACATCCTGGATCCGACCCGCGGCTGGCGCTTCGAGGCGCGGGCTGAGCCGACCGCCAGCTTTGGCGACACCACCCTGGCCTATCTGCGCGCCCAGGTTCAGGGCTCGGCCTATCTGCCGTTCGGAGAGCAGGCCGGCACGGTCTTGGCCGCCCGGGTAAAGGTCGGGGCGATCTTTGGGGCCCTGGTCTCGGAAATCCCGGCCTCGCGGCGTCTGTTCTCGGGCGGCGGCGGCTCGGTGCGTGGCTATGCCTATCAGGCCATCGGGCCGCGCCTGGCCGACAATACACCCCAGGGCGGCGTGTCGCTGGTCGAGACCTCGTTCGAGGTGCGTCATCGCTTTACCCAGCGCTGGGGCGGGGTGGCCTTTATCGACGCGGGCGCCATCGGTCCGGAGCGCAAGCCCGACACCGAGGACTTCCGCTTCGGCGCGGGCATCGGCGTCCGCTACGACCTGGGCTTTGGCCCGATCCGCGCAGATATCGCCATCCCGCTGGGCAAGCGCGCCGGCGACCCGGCCTTCCAGATCTATCTCAGCATCGGGCAAAGTTTTTGACCGACGCGCCTGAACATCCCATCGAAGAGGCGGTCGAGACCGTCGTTGAGGTCGCCAAAAAGGTCGGCGGTCCCGGCTGGTTGATGATCGTGTCGATCGTGGCGGTGGTGATCGTCGCGGTGTTCTTCGGCGGCCTGCGCTACGCGCCCATCACCCCCCAGGGCCGCATGTTCCTCGAGGCCCGGGCCAGCGGCCTGAAGCTGGGCCGCATCGGCCGGCTGAAGATCGAGGGCCTGTCGGGCGATATCTGGAAGGATTTCGCGGTCCGCCGCCTGACCATTGTCGACGAGAAGGGCGTCTGGCTCGAGGCTCATGATGTCCGGGTGGCCTGGCGTCCCGCTGAGCTGTTCAGTCGTCGCTTCCACGCCGAACGCATCGACGCGCGCGATGTGATCGTATTGCGCCGCCCGACCCTGACGCCCAAGGGCAAGTCGGGGGCCGCGCCGGTCTCGGTGGATCTGGACGCCTTCGCCCTGCGGCTGATCACGCGGCCCGAGTTCAGCCGCGAGGCGGGCGACTTCGATGTGGTGGGCGCCTACGAGATGGCGCGACAGGGCGGCAACAAGGGCCGCATCGGCGTCGCCAGCCGTCTGCATCGGGGCGACCATCTGACCTTGGACTTTGATCTGGGCCGCAACGACACGCTCCGCCTGAGCGCTGACGCGGTGGAGGCCAATGGCGGCGCCATCGCCGGCGCCCTGGGCCTGCCCGTCGACCGTCCCTTCGACCTGAAAGCCAGGGCCGACGGGGCGATGAACAAGGGCGCGTTCAGCGTCACGGCGAAAACCGGCAAAGACATTCCGCTGGATGCGACGGGATCATGGACGCCGCAGGGCGGTTCGGCGCGGGGGCGGATCGATCTGGGCGCCTCCAGCCTGACGCGTCGGCTGGAGACCATGTTCGGACCCGAGGCGGCGTTCACCGTCGACGGGCGCAAGGCGACCGGCGGCCTCTATGACCTGACCACCCATATTCGCGCCGAGAATCTGGTGCTCGACTCCCGGGGACTGGCCGACATCGGCAAGAGGCGGACCGGTCCAGACGGCCTGCCGTTCACCGCGCGCATCGGTTCGCTGAAGAAGATCGTATCGATCCCGGAAATGGGGACGGGTCTGGTCGACGGCCGTTTCCGGCTGGAGCCGGGCGGCTTTTCGGTCGAGGGCGACGCCGACGTCTCCAATCTTTCGCTGTTGGGCTACCAGTTGGCGCGGGCAAAGGGTCCGGCCATGGTGCGGTGGTCGAAGGGTGAGCTGACGATCAAGGCGCAGGCCGCAGCGCAGGGCGGCGGCGGACGCGGCGTCTTGGCCGTGCTGGGCGCCAGCCCCAAGGCCACGTTCGAGGGCGCGCGTCTCAAGGACGGGCGGTTCCTGATCCGCTCGGCGACGATTACCGGACCCAATCTGGTGGTCACCGGCGAGGGTGACCGCGGCATCCTGGGTGGGCTGAATTTCAAGGGCGAGGCGCAGGTCGCCAGCCTGGCGCCGATCCGCGCCGGCGCGCGCGGCAAGCTGGTTGCAAAATGGTCTGCCGGCAGCACCAACGGTAAGCCCTGGGGTTTCACGGTCGACGCCAGGGGGCAGGACTTCGCGGTCGGCCTGGCCGAGCTGGACCGGCTGCTGGGCAAGGCCCCGCGCCTGAGCGGCAAGGGCGCCTGGAGCGACGGCGTGCTCTCCATCGCCGACGCCAGGCTGGAGGGCGCAGCGGCCGAGGTTCGCACCTCCGGCGCCCTGCAGCGCGACGGTGGCCTGGGCTTCAAGCTGGACTGGACCGCCACCGGACCCTTCCGGGCAGGTCCGATCGAGGTGACGGGCAAGGCCCGGGGCGACGGTGCGGTGACCGGAACCCTGGCGGCGCCCAAGGCCGACCTGACGGCCGATTTCGACTCTATCGATCTGCCAAAACTGCCCCTGACCAGCGCGCATCTGGTGCTGACCTTTGCCCGCACGGCCGGCGGCGCGGATGGCGTGGCGCGACTGACCGGGCAAAGCAGCTATGGCCCGGCCAGGGCGGGAGCGGCCTTCAGGTTCGCGACCGGCGGGCTTGATCTCAGCGACGTGGACATTGACGCGGGGGGCGCCAAGGCCACCGGCGCGGTCTCTCTGCGCGGCCGCCGACCGGCTTCGGCCGACCTGACCGTGGCCATTGGCCCCGGAGCGTTCCTGCCGCAAGGCCGGGTGTCGGGCTCGGCGAAGATCGTCGATGCTCCGGGCGGTGCGCGCGCGACCCTGGACCTGACCGCCGAGGACATCACGAGCGGCGGCTGGACGGTGCGCTCGGCCCGCCTCAAGGCCGACGGGGCCATGGCCAACCTGCCCCTGACCCTCGATGCGCAGGGCCTGGCGCCCGGCGGCCGGTGGCGCGTGGCGGGATCCGGCGCCCTGGCCCAGTCCGGCGAGGACTACGCCCTGTCGCTAGACGCCGCCGGTCGCATGGGCCGTACCGACGTCAAGACCCGCGAGACGGCCCTGATCCGGTTTGGCGGGGCCTCGACCATTACGCGACTGCGGTTGCTGGTCGGTGATGGCCAGGCCGACGTGGACGCCGACCTGGGCGGCGAGACCGCCAGCCTCAAGGCGCGCCTGGCCGGTGTCAGCCTGACCGCCTTCGATCCCGACCTGGCCGGCGACATCGACGGAACCGTCAACCTGCGTGGCCAGGGCGAGACCCTGCTGGGCGATTTCGCGGCCAGGCTGACCGGCGCACGCGAGCGTGGCTCCAAGATCGAGCAGTCGCTGGACGCCCATATAGAGGGCGACCTGAAGGACCAAATACTGACCCTCGTCGCCGAGGGCGCCAACCGTCAGGGTCTGAAGTCGGAAGCCCGACTGACCCTGCCGGCCGAGGCGTCGGCCAGGCCGCTGCATCTAGCGATCGACCGTCGCCGGCCGGTCACCGGAACCTTCAAGGCCCAAGGCGAAATCAAGCCGCTGTGGGACCTGTTGCTGGGTCCCGAACGCTCGCTGTCGGGCAAGATCGACGCCGAGGGGACCCTGGCCGGCACCCTGGCCGATCCGCGTCTGGTGGGGCGGGCGTCGCTGGATGGCGGTGGCTTCGAAGAAGGCCGAACGGGGCTGCGTCTGCGCAACATCACCCTGCGCATGGCCTTGGCCGACAACGCCATCGACGTTAGCCAGGCCTCGGCCGAGGACGGCCTCAACGGCGCGCTCACCGGCGGCGGGCGCATCAGCCTCAACCGTGACGGCGTCAGCAGCTTCAAGCTGGACCTGAAGGGTTTCCGGCTGATCGACAACGACCTGGCCACGGCGACCGCCACCGGCCAGGCCACCGTCAACCGGTCGGCCGACGGCAAGGTCAAGCTCAGCGGCGACCTGACCATCGACCGCGCCGACGTTTCGGCCCAGAGCAAGACCCCGGCTGGCGTGGTCAGTATGGACGTCATTGAACGCAATCGCCCCACCGATCTGGACCAGGGCACGCAGCCGCGCCGCGCCAGCCCCGGCGGCGGCATTGCACTGGATATCAATCTGAAGGCCCCGCGCCGTGTGTTCGTGAGGGGACGCGGCCTGGACGTCGAGCTGTCGCTGGACGCCCATGTGGGCGGCACCTCGTTTGCACCCAACCTCGAGGGCGTGGCCCGCATGGTGCGCGGCGAGTACGACTTCGCCGGCAAGCGCTTCGAGTTCGACGACAATGGCGTGGTCACCCTGTCGACCCAGCTTGACCGCATCCGCCTCAACCTCAGCGCCCGCCGCGAGGATTCCTCCCTGACCGCGATTGTCAGGATCCAGGGCACGGCCGCCAAGCCCGAGATCACCCTGACCTCGACCCCGGAACTGCCCAGTGACGAAGTGCTGAGCCAGGTGCTGTTCGGCGAATCGGCTGCCCAGCTTTCGCCGATCGAGGCGGCGCAGCTGGCCTCAGCCCTGGCGGCTCTGGCGGGCGGCGGCGGCTTCGACGTGATCGGCAATCTGCGCAGCTTTGCGCGGCTGGACCGCCTGGCCTTTGCCGAGAGCGCCGCAGGCATGACGGTGGCCGGCGGAAAGTATGTGACCGATGACGTTTATCTGGAGATCATCGGCGGCGGGCGCGAAGGTCCCGAGGCCCAGGTCGAATGGCGGATTCGCCGAACCCTCTCGCTGGTCTCTCGACTGGGCAGCCAGGGTGACGCAAAGCTTTCCGTTCGCTGGCGAAAGGACTACTAGAGGGCAAGGCTGTTGCGCGGGCGCCCGGTTACCTCGTCAGAGGAAACACGTTTTACCCGCGGCCCTTGGTTTATTGTGACTGGGGGAGGAACGGCATGTCCATGCGACTCAAAGACGAGGATCGCGCTGTTTTGGAGGCGGTCGCCTCGGACGGCGGGCGGATCATTGACCGGGCGGTGGCCTGGTGCGCGATCAATTCCGGCAGCCTGCATTTGGCGGGGCTGGAACGGCAGAGACAGGTTCTGCTCGACGCCGTCTCGGCGCTGCCGGGCGCGCCGACCGAGATCCCCCTTGCGGCGTCCGAAGTGATCGGCCCCGACGGCCGGGTCGGTGAACAGCACCATACGCCCGCCATTGCCGTGGTTGTGCGCCCCGAGGCGCCGCTGCAGGTCGTGCTGACGGGTCACTACGACACCGTCTATCCCGAGACGAGCGGCTTCCAGACTGTGACCACGCGCCCAGACGGCGCGCTGCACGGGCCGGGCATCGCCGACATGAAGGGCGGGATCAGTGTCATGCTGGCGGCGCTGGAAGCGTTCGAACGCCACCCCGATGCGGCCAAGGTCGGCTATCGTGTGCTGCTGTCGCCCGATGAGGAGATCGGCTCAATCGCTTCGGGTCCGATCCTCAGCGATTTCGCCCGGCTGGGCCATGTGGGCCTGACCTATGAACCGGCCCTGGCGGATGGTTCGCTGGCCTCGTCGCGCAAGGGGTCGGGCAATTTCCATATCGTCGTGCATGGCAAGGCGGCCCATGCCGGTCGCGACTTCGGCGCCGGCCGCAACGCCGTGATCGGCGCGGCGCGGATCGCCGAAGCCCTCCATGCGCTCAACGGCCAGCGCGACGGCGTCACCGTCAATGTGGCCCGCATCGACGGCGGCGCGCCGCTGAACATGGTGCCCGATGTCGCCATCGCCCGGTTCAATGTGCGCTTCCCGGATGCCGAGGCGGCGGCCTGGTTCGAGGCCCAGGTCGCCCGCATCGTCGAAGAGCCGCGCGAGGGCCTGCACATCCATTTGCACGGCCTGATCACCCGCGGCGCTAAGCCCTTCAACGCCGCCCAGCAGCGCCTGTTCGGCGCGGTCAAGGAAGCGGGCGCCCTGCTGGGTCAGGAGATCGCCTGGAAGCCTTCCGGCGGCGTCTGCGAGGGCAACAACCTGTTCGCCTCGGGCCTGCCCAATGTCGACACCCTGGGTGTGCGCGGCGGTGACATCCACAGCGAGGCCGAGCACGCCTGGCCCGAAAGTTTTGTCGAGCGCGCCCAGCTCTCGGCCCTGATCCTGATGAAACTGGCCAGCGGAGAGATTGACGGAAGATCGATCCGCGCGGCCATGGAGACTGTCTGAATGCTAGTCGTCCGTCCCGCTGGACCTTCCGATTTCGACTCCCTGATGGAGCTGGCCGTGCTGTCGGGCCGGGGCTTCACCAGCCTGCCCGAGGACGAGCAGACCCTGCGTTCGCGACTCGCCCTGTCGCAGGCCAGCTTCCAGGCCGAGGTCGCCGCGCCCGAGGCCTGGTACACCCTGATGCTGGAAGACCTGGACGCCGGCGATGTCATCGGCGTGGCCGGGGTCAAGGCCGGCGTCGGCCTCAAGCGTCCGCACTTCTCGTTCCGCGTCGTGACCCTGGCCCAGTCGTCGCCGACCCTGGACAAGCGTTTCGATCACCGGGCCTTGGTCTTGGTCAATGAATGCGCCGGCTGGTCAGAGGTGGGCTCGCTGTTTCTCAAGCCCGAGCGCCGCAAGGGCGGGGCGGGGCGCCTGCTGGCCCAGTCGCGCTACATGCTGATCGGGCTCGAGCCCGAACGGTTCGCCGAGATGGTGCTGGCCGAGCTGCGCGGCTGGTTCGACGAGGACGGCGGCTGTCCGTTCTGGGACCACGTGGCCAACAAATTCTTTCGTCTGGGTTTCGACGAGGCCGACATGATGAGCGCCTCGACCGATGGCCAGTTCATCCTCGACCTGGCCCCGCGCCATCCGATCTATGCCGAGCTGCTGCCCAAGGAGGCGCGCGACGTGCTGGGCCGCGTGCACCGCGAGGGCGAGGCGGCGCGGGCCATGCTGGAGACCGAGGGCTTCCGCTATCAGGGCCTGATCGACATCTTCGACGCGGGTCCCACCGTGGCGGCCCGGCGCGATGACATCAAGACCGTCCGCGATGCGCGGCGGCTTCGCCTCAGGCTGGGCGAGGACGCCTATGGCGAGGAGGCTCTGGTCTCCACGGGCGAGATCGGCAGCTTCCGGGCCGTGCGGGCGCCGGTGCTGATCGATGGCGAAACGGCGATCGTAGGGCGCGATGCGGCCCAGGCGCTGCGACTTTCCGAAGGTGACATGGTGCGGGTGAAGGCATGAGCGGCGGGGTGTTTATTGACGGCGTCTGGCGTTCGGGCGCGGGCGGCGAAGCGGTCTCCATAGACCCGACCACGGGCGAGACCATCTGGCGCGAGGCCACGGCGTCTCAGGCCGATGTCGCCGCCGCCGTAGCGGCCGCGCGGCGCGCCTTTCCGTCGTGGGCTGATCGTCCGCGCGAGGACCGCATCGCCATACTGCGTCGCTACAAGGAGATCCTGGTCGAGCGCACGGGCGCCTTCGCCGAGGCCCTGAGCCGCGAGACCGGCAAGGCGCTGTGGGAGACCCGGGCCGAGCTGGGTTCGATGGTCGGCAAGGTCGATCTGTCCATCAAGGCCTATGACGAGCGCACGGGCGGGATCGACAACGCCATGCCGTTCGGCCGGGCCGTGCTGCGCCACCGCGCCCATGGCGTGATGGCGGTGCTGGGTCCGTTCAACTTCCCCGGCCACCTGCCCAATGGCCACATCGTGCCGGCTTTGCTCGCAGGCGATACGGTGGTCTTCAAGCCCTCGGAAGAGACGCCGCTGGCCGGTCAAATGCTGGTCGAAGCCCTTGAAGCCGCAGGCGTTCCTGCGGGCGTCATCAACCTCGTCCAGGGTGGTCGCGAGACCGGACAGGCTCTGATCGCCGAGGAGATCGACGGTCTGCTGTTCACCGGCTCGGCCCAGGCCGGGGCATTTTTCCGGCGCCATTTCGCCGACCGACCCGACGTGATCCTGGCGCTGGAACTGGGCGGCAATAATCCGCTGGTGGTCTGGGACGCGGGCGACGCACAGGCCGCTGCGGCCCTGGTCGTGCAGTCGGCCTTCATCACCACCGGCCAGCGCTGCTCCTGCGCGCGCCGCCTGATCGTCTCGGACGACGCGGCGGGCAAGGCCGTGATCGAGGCGGTCGCGGCCCTGTCGGATCGCCTGACCGCCGGTCCCTGGAACGGCGCCAGCGAGCCCTTCATGGGGCCGCTGATTTCGACCCGCGCCGCCGCGCTCGCCAAGGCCGGCGCCGAGGCGCTGGGCGGCCAGCGGATCCGGACACTGGGTGCGATTGAGGGCTTGAGTGACGCCTTCGTATCGCCCGGCTTCGTGGATGTCACGGGCGTCGAGGTGGCCGATGAGGAGCTGTTTGCGCCGCTGCTGCAGGTCCGCCGGGTCGCCAGCTTCGACGAGGCGATCGCCGCTGCCAACGCAACCCGCTACGGTTTGTCGGCAGGTCTTATTTCAAATCAATCAGAGCTTTGGGGGCGTTTCCTCAACCGCATTCGCGCGGGCGTGGTCAACTGGAATCGGCCGACGACCGGGGCGGCGGGCTCCATGCCGTTTGGCGGGCTGGGCGCGTCGGGCAATCATCGGCCCAGCGCCTATTATGCGGCCGACTACTGCGCCTATCCGGTGGCCAGTTTCGAGGCTGATGCCGTGCGTGACACCCTTGGCGATATCAAAGGCTTGCGGCCATGAGTTCAGCCATCGAAGCCAATTGCGACGGCCTGGTCGGGCCGACCCATTCCTATGTCGGCCTGTCGCCCGGCAACCTGGCCAGCCAGAAGAACGCAGGCGAGGTGTCCAATCCGCGTGGTGCGGCGCTGGAAGGCCTTGGCAAGATGCGCATGCTGGCCGATCTGGGCGTGCCGCAGTTCGCCCTGCCGCCGCATGAGCGCCCGGACGTAAGCCTTCTGAAGTCGCTGGGTTTTTCCGGCTCTGATGGTGCGGTTCTGGAGCGCGCCTGGAAGGAGGCGCCGGCCTTGGCCTCGGCCGTCTGCTCGGCGTCGCCGATGTGGGCCGCTAATGCCGCGACGGTGACCCCCAGCGCCGATACGGCCGATGGCCGGGTGCACTTCACGCCAGCCAACCTACTGACCAATCTGCATCGCAGCCTGGAAGGTCCGCAGACGACGCGCAGCCTGCGCCGCCTGTTTCCGGACGAAGCCCGGTTCGCGGTCCATGAGCCGCTGCCAGCCCAGCCGCACTTCGCCGACGAGGGCGCAGCCAATCATGTGCGGCTGTGCGCCGAACACGGGGCGCCGGGCGTCAACATGTTTGTCTGGGGTCGCGAGGCCTGGGAGCACTGGGACGGTCGTTATCCGGCCCGTCAGACCCGCGAGGCCTTCGAGGCCGTCGAGCGTCGCCACGGGGCGGCGCGGGCGATCTTTCCGCGTCAAGGCAAGGCGGCGATCAATGGCGGGGCGTTCCACAACGACGTCGTCTGCGTGGGCACCCGCGAGTGCCTGTTCTTTCACGAACGCGCCTTCGAGGATCGCGTCGGCATGGAAGCTTCGGTTCGCGCTGCCGCCGAGGGCCTGTTCGAGCCGGCCTTCGTGGAGATCTCCGAAGCCGATTTGCCGATGGCCGATCTGGTGGCCAGCTATCTGTTCAATTCGCAGCTGCTGGTCATCCCCGGCGAGGCTCGCCTGGTGCTGCTGGCCCCGGCCGAGACCCGCGACAATCCCCACGCCTTTGCCGTGGCCGAGAGCCTGGCGACGTCGAACGGCCCGATCGGAAGGGTCGACTATGTCGATGTCCGTCAGAGCATGCGCAACGGCGGCGGACCCGCCTGCCTGCGCCTGCGGGTGGTGCTGACCGAGCAAGAACTGGCGGCGACCAATCCCGCCCAGCGGTTCGACGCGGCCCTGCATGCGCGCCTCCAAGACTGGGTCGAGCGCCGCTATCGCGACCGCTTGGCGCCGGCCGACCTGGCCGACCCGGCCCTGCTGACCGAGGTGCGCGAGGCCCTGGACGAGCTGACGGGCATCCTTGATCTCGGCGGTGATTTCTATCCGTTCCAGAGGGTCGCGTGAGCTTCCAGGTCCGGGCGGCGCGCCCTGACGACGTCATGGCGCTGGTCGATCTGCACCGCGCCGTCGCGGCTGTTCCCGATGGTCTGGCGCGCCGTCCCGAAGAGATCACGCGGGACTATGTCGAGCGGTTCCTCGCCGGGGTCAGCTTCGTCGCCGTCGGCCCCGACGGCGCGATCTGGGGTGAAATCCATGCCGGCCGCGAGACCGTAGCGCTGTTCGCCCATGTGCTGTCCAACTTGACCGTCGCCGTCCATCCGGATTGCCAGGGCTTGGGTATCGGCTCCAGGCTGTTCGAGGCGCTCATCGCTCATGCTCGCGCGATGGACCCGCCGATCCTGCGGATCGAGCTTGCGGCCGGAGCCGGCAATCCCGGCGCGATCCGGCTCTATGAGCGGCTAGGTTTCAAGCACGAGGGCCGGCAGGTCTCGCGCGGGCGCTATCCGGATGGCCGTCTGGAAGACGACATCCTGATGGGCATGCTTCTCTAGCCGCGCAACGCGGCCAGGGCCTCGGGGAAGCGGCGCGAGAGCGGGGCTTCCAGCTCACCCAGCTCGACCGCGTAGTCGCCAGAGCCTTCCGGACGCAGACCCGTGACCTTGGCCTTGTTGACCAGCCACGACCGATGGCTGCGCACAAAGCCGTGCTCGGTCAGGTCACTCTGGACGGTGGCCAACGGCGTGCGCATCAGCGGTCGGCGGCTGTCGACCAGCACGAATTCCACATAGTTGCCGGCCGAGCGCACGGCGAGAATGTCGTCGATGGGCACCCGCACCAGCCGCGCGCCATCCTGGATGTCGAAGGTCGCCAAGGAGGGCGAGGCGAGGGCGGAGGCCGGCTGGCGGCCCTGACGCAGCGACAGGAAGAAGATGATCCAGGCGATGCCATAGGCGAGCACGTCCTTGCGGAACTCGTAGGGGAACTCGCTGGAGATATCGCCGAAATCGTAGGTCTGCCGCAGGACGACCAGGTAGGCCAGCTTCCGCAGCGCGACGAAGCCCGCCACATGCAGGGCCGAATAGGCCAGGACCGCGACGAGATGGACCGGCGCGGCCTGCCACCACAGCGGGCGGTTGCGATGGCTCCAGAGCGCGACAGCGGCCGGCATGGCGAAGATCACCAGGGTGACCAGCGCGCTGCTGCCTTCCCAGAGGGCGGGAAACAAGGGCGCCAGATCAGGATCGTCGTGCTGGATCGTCAGGATGTTGACGACGCAGATGGTGGCAATGAGGCCGATCCACAGCAGCCAGGCCCGCAGGATCGAGCGTCGCTCTTCGCCGCTCATCCCGAAAAGCACGCCGCTGGTCCCAGCCGGTTTTCCGCTCGTCCCCGGCAAGGCCCGCCGATCCCGAGGCTCTTGGCTGGGCCGGGCTTCGCGGGGCACGACCTGTGCATCCCTTTTCAAGCCGGGCGCCTCTTTATGACCACGACCGCTTCATCCTTTGACCGTCGCTACGACCTGGACTGGATCCGGGTCGGGGCGTTCTTCCTGCTGATTCTGTACCACGTCGGCATGTTCTACGTACCGTGGGAGTGGCACGTGAAGACGCCGCATCCGGTCGAGGCCATTGAGCCGCTGATGCAACTGACCAATCCCTGGCGGCTGACCCTGCTGTTCCTGGTTTCCGGCGCCGCCACCCGGTTCATGGCCGACAAGGTCAGCGTCGGAAAGCTGACCGGCGCGCGGATCGCCCGGCTGCTGCCACCGCTGGTCTTCGCCATGTTCGTGATCGTGCCGCCGCAGTCCTATTACGAGATCGTGGAAGCGGCTGCGGCCAGTCCGGCCGCCGCGCTTGTCGTCGATCCCTATGGCGCGTTCTGGGTGAAATATGCCACGGCGTCCGGTCGCTGGTGCGACGCTGATGGCTGCCTCACCACGCCGACCTGGAACCACATGTGGTTCGTGGCCTATCTGCTGGTCTATTCCCTGATCCTGGCTCTGATGCTGGCGCTGATTCCCAGGCTGGGCGCCAAGCTTCAGGCCGGACTTGAGCGCGCTATGAAGGGACCCGGCCTACTGATCTGGCCAATCGCCTTCCTGGCCGTGACGCGGATGTTCCTGATGCCGCTGTTCGAGGTCACCCACGCCCTGACCGACGACTGGTACAATCACGCGGTGTCTTTCCCGGCCTTCCTGCTGGGTTTTGGCCTGGCCAAGTCCGAGACCCTGCGCGAACGGCTGATCAGCGCGCGCTGGCTCGCGCTGGTTCTGGCGGTTGTCTGCTGGGCGGCGTGGGCGACCTATGCCTGGATCTATCGCGCCGACGACGCCAATCCGGTTGGGGGGCTGCGGCTCGTCATGCGGTGCGTCTATTCGATCGACCAGTGGTGCGCGATCGCCGCCATCCTGGGGTTTGGCGCCAAGCACCTGAACCGTGACGCGCCGGTCCTGCGTTATCTGGCCCTGGCGGTGTTTCCGCTCTACATCGTCCACCAGACCCTGATCGTGGTCATCGCCCATCATCTGGCCAAGCTGAACCTACCCCAGGGGCTGGAAGCGGCGATCCTGATCCTGGCCACCTTCGCGGGCTGCTTTGCGACCTACGAAATCGTCCGCCGGATCCCGGGGGTGCGCTGGCTGTTTGGTCTGAAGTCTCAGCCGCGCGCCGAGGCCAGCCGACCGCCGGCGCTGGCATAGGCCTGGGTCCCCCGCGTGAACACGGTGTCGCCAGGCAGGATCTGCGCGATACCGATGTCGCCGGCATTGGCCAGACGATCATAGATCGGCGCAAAGTCCTGCAAAGTGACCGCCTGCAGGGTCTGGATCGAGTCGATGACGAAGTAGGCCTGCTGGAAGTCGTCGATCCGGTAGGGGGTGCGCATCACCCGCTCAAGGTCAAAGCCTATGCGGTTCGGAGAGGGATCGTCGAGGGCGAAGATCGACTCGGTTCGCGAGGAAACAATGCCCGCCCCATAGATCCGCAGGCCCTGCGGCGTCTGCATCAGGCCAAACTCGACCGTGTACCAGTACAGCCGGGCCAGATTGGCCAGTCGGCCCAGTTCCAGCGCCCGCTGCCCGCCTTGGCCATAGGCCTGCATGTAGTCGGCGAACACCGGATCGGTCAGCATCGGCACGTGGCCGAACACGTCGTGGAAGATGTCGGGTTCCTGCAGGTAGTCCAGTTCATCGGGCTTGCGGATGAACTGTCCAGCGGGGAATCGGCGGTTGGCGAGGTGGTCGAAGAACACGTCGTCAGGCACCAGGCCCGGCACGGCGACCACGCTCCAGCCCGTCAGGCGCTGGAGTTCTTCATTGATCCGAGTGAAATCGGGAATCCCCGACCGGTGCAGGTCCAGGGCGTCGAGACCGCGCAGGAAGGCGTCGCAGGCTCGGCCGGGCAACATGGCCGTCTGGCGCTCATAGAGCGTGATCCAGACCTCGTGCTCGGTCTGGGAATAGCTTTCCCAAGCCTGGTTGATAGTCCAGTCCGCCCGGGCTCCGGGCGGCGGTGAGGGGGTAAAACCGTCAGCGCCCATGAAGAGACGCTACGCCTCGTTGGCGGCAAGTGTCGTTCGGATTTTGCCGAAAAGGGCAGTGTTTCCGGCCAGATCTTGCGTCTAGTGCGAAATCCGGGGGCGAAGCTTGTAGGCGCCCTCGTCGAAGGACTCGAAGATCACCGCCGTCTGGGGATGCTGCACCGGCTCGCCGGTCTCGTCAGCCAGCAGGTTCTGCTCCGACACATAGGCGACATAGGTGTTCTCGTCGTTCTCGGCCAGCAGGTGGTAAAACGGCTGGTCCTTGAGCGGCCGGATGTCTTCGGGAATCGACTCCCACCACTCGTCGGTATTGGCGAACACGGGGTCGACGTCGAACACGACCCCCCGGAACGGGAAGATCCGGTGCTTGACCACCTGACCGATCGCGAATTTGGCGAATCTCGAGTTCATGGGGTCGAGGATAGCAGTCCCACCTGACTGAATCCTGAACGTAGAATTCCGCAGACGGATAACAAGGCTTCCGCCCGCCGTCGCCGCGTTGCTATGCTCGGCCTCGAAGTGAGGCGCCGTGATTTGCGGCGTCTGCGAGACAAGGTGGAAAGACCATGTCGGAGGCGCCGCGCGCGCCCGACGCGTCCATCTCTTCCAGTGCGGAGAGCGGGCGGCGTCGGCGGCCGCCAGGCGAGCAGTCGTGCTATGCGGCGCTCGATCTGGGCACCAATAATTGCCGCCTTCTGGTGGCGACACCTTCGCCGCGCGGATTTCGCGTCGTCGAGGCCTATTCTCGCATCGTGCGCCTGGGCGAGGGCCTGTCGCAGACCGGCCTGCTGTCCGAGGCGGCCATGGACCGCTCGATGGCGGCCCTGAAGGTCTGTGCGGAAAAGATCCGCCGTCGCAAGGCGATCAAGATCAAGGCCGTGGCCACCCAAGCCTGTCGCGGGGCCGACAACGGCGCGGCCTTCGTCGAGCGCGTGGCCGAGGAGACCGGTCTTCGCCTGCAGATCATCACCCCGCGCGAGGAGGCCCAGCTGTCGGTCGCCGGCTGCATGAGCCTGTTCGACCGCGAGGCCGACGCCGCCCTGGTGGTGGATGTGGGCGGCGGTTCGACCGAGCTGTCCTGGGTTGATCTGAAAGGCGAGGGGCTGGACGCCAAGCCCCGTCAGTTCGCGGCCTGGAAGCTGCCGATCAAGGCCTGGCTGTCGATCCCCGTGGGCGTCGTAACCCTGGCTGAGCGGTTCCCCGAGGGCGAACAGGCCCAGGAGGGCTGGTTTCGCGCCATGGTCGATGACGTGAAGGGCCGCATCGAGGCCTTTCCGCATGCCGAGCCGATGCGGGACCTGTTCGCGCAGGACCGGGCGCATCTGGTCGGGACGTCGGGCGCGATCACCAGCCTGGCCGGCCTGCACCTGGGCTTGCAACGCTATGACCGCAATGTCGTCGACGGGCTGTGGATGGAACGCAAGGATTGCGAGGCCGCTGCCGACCATCTGCTGGGGCTGACGGCGGCGGAACGCGCGCTGGAGCCGTGTATTGGCGCCGATCGCGCCGATCTGGTTCTGGCCGGCGCGGCGATTCTTCAGGCCGTTCAGGAGCTTTGGCCGTGTTCGCGCGTGCGTGTGGCCGATCGAGGGCTTAGAGAGGGGCTCCTGATGTCCCTGATGTCCGAACAGCAGCGTCGCCCGCGTCGGCGCCGCCGTGGCGGGGCGTCCAAGTTGAAGCCGGTGTCCGAATGACCGAAGAAGAACCGCCCCGCAAGCGCATGGTCAAGCCGCCGGCCGGCGGCACCGACGCCGGCCGCACCAAGCCTGCGCGCCTGAAGAAGACCTATGGCCGCACCACCTCGCAGCAGGCGTGGCTGGAACGGCAGATCAACGACCCGTTCTCGGCCAAGGCTCGCGCCATGGGCTATCGCAGCCGCGCGGCCTTCAAGATCAGCGAGATCGACGAGAAGTTTGGCTTCTTCAAGAAGGGCGCTCGCGTCATCGACCTGGGCTGCGCGCCCGGCGGCTGGCTGCAGATCGCGGTCGAGCGCGGCGTCACCCAACTGGTCGGCGTCGACCTGCTGCCCGTCGATCCCGTCGAGCCTGCCCACATCCTGGAGATGGACTTCACCGACGACGCCTGCCCTCCCAAGCTGATCGAGCTGCTGGGCGGGGCGCCGGACTTGGTGCTGTCCGACATGGCGCCCAACACCGTTGGCCATCGCGAGACGGATCACCTACGGATCGTCGGTCTGATCGAGATGGGCGCCGAGTTCGCCATCGAGGTTCTGAAGCCCGGCGGCGCCTTCGTGGCCAAGGCCTTCCAGGGCGGCGAGACCGCTGACGTCATCGCCCGGCTGAAGAAGAACTTCGACAAGGTCGTGCACTACAAGCCCAAGGCCAGCCGCGCGGACAGCTCGGAGGTGTTTCTGGTGGCGACGGGGTTCCGGGGGCGGTGACCAGGCCGGGCGGGGGCATCGAGGGTCTGGTCGCGCGGCCGTTTCGAAATCTGGCGCTTTCGATCGCCTTCGTCCTGCTGGTCGGCGTGTGCGCGATCGTTGCCTATGGCGCTGCAGGCTGGCGGTTCGGCGACGCCCTCTACATGGTCACCCTGACCATCTTCACGGTCGGCTATGGCGAGGTTCGCGCGATTGACACCGACTACTTGCGCCTCGTCACCATGGCCACGATGGTGTTCGGATGCACCGGGGTCATCATCGTCACCGGCTCGCTGGTGCAGGCCCTGACCCAGACTCAACTCGAACAGTTCTTCGGTAAACGCGTGGAAAAGACCATCGAGCGGCTGGAAGGCCACACCATCATCTGTGGCTTTGGCCGGATCGGCATGATGCTAGCCAGTGAGCTGGCGGCGGCCGGCTCGAAGCTGGTGATCATCGAGCGCGACGAGGCGCGCGCCCAGCACGCGCTCGAGCTGGGGCATCTTTGCCGGCAGGGTGACGCGACAGACGAAGCGATGCTGAAAGCGGTGCATATCGAGCGCGCCAAGGTGATGGCGACGGTGCTTGCCGACGACGCGGCCAATGTGTTCATCACGCTTTCGGCGCGCAGTCTGAACCCCAAGCTGCACATCATCGCCAGGGGCGAACGTCCGTCGACCGAGGGCAAGCTGCTGCAGGCCGGCGCGAACCGCGTGGTATTGCCCACCCACATCGGCGCAGAGCGGATCGCCGAACTGATCCTGTTTCCCGAGATGGCGCAGATTTTTCGGGGGGGACAGGCCGGCGCGACCCTCGACAAGGCCCTCGACCGTCTGGGTCTGGATCTGGAAATCCTCGTTGTTCCGCGCAGTGTCGCCCACGGGGCTCTGACCGCTGGCGACATAGAACGCCGCGCCGGCGCAGCCTTCCTGCTGCAGATCAATCGTCCCGACGGGACGGTGATCACCAAGCCCGACGTCGACCATCCCATAGAGGCTGGAGATGGCGTGGTGCTGCTGTCCAAGCTGGGGCGTGGCGCACTCGACAGCCTGTTCGAGGAAGCCGCTGCGGTCTCGGCCTAGAACCAGACCGCCAAGTGTCTTGAGCGGCTCGACAAACCTGAGCCCCGCCGCTATACTCGCGCCGCAAAATGGAGACTCCAATGGAGATTCGCGAAGGGCTCACCTTCGACGACGTTTTGCTCGAACCCGGTCCGTCCGACGTCATGCCGACCCAGGTGACGACCGAGACCAAGTTCACGCGTGAAATCAGTCTGAACATCCCGCTCGTGTCCGCCGCCATGGACACGGTCACCGAAAGCCGCCTCGCCATCGCCATGGCTCAGGCTGGTGGCATGGGCATCCTGCACCGCAATATGACGGTCGACGAACAGGCCGATCACGTGCGCGAGGTGAAGCGTTACGAAAGCGGCATGGTCATCAATCCGCTGACCATCAACCCGGAAACCACGCTCGCCGAGATCCGCGAGATCAAGGCGCGCCGCAAGATCTCGGGCTTCCCGGTTGTCGAGCGCGACACGGGCAAGCTGGTCGGCATCCTGACCAATCGCGACATGCGCTTCGAGGGCGACGACAAGGTCCCGGCCTCGGCGCTGATGACCCGCGAGAACCTGATTACGGTGTCCGAGGGCATCGATCATCGCGAAGCGCGCGAGATGCTGCGCAAGCACAAGATCGAGCGCCTGATCGTCGTCGACGAGGCCTATCGCGCCGTCGGCCTGATCACGGTCAAGGACATCGAAAAGGCCCAGGCACACCCCCTGGCGGCCAAGGACGACAAGGGCCGCCTGCTGGTCGGTGCGGCCTCGACCGTCGGCGACGCTGGTTTCGAGCGCTCGATGGGTCTGGTGGACGCCGGCGTCGACGTCGTTGTGATCGACACGGCCCACGGCCATTCCAGCCAGGTCTCTCAGGCCGTCAGCCGCCTGAAGCGCGAAGCCAACCGCGTGCAGATCGTGGCGGGCAACATCGCCACCTATGACGCCGCCCGCGCCCTGATCGACGCCGGCGCCGACGCGGTGAAGGTCGGCATCGGTCCCGGTTCGATCTGCACCACCCGCATCGTCGCGGGCGTCGGCGTGCCGCAGCTCACCGCGATCATGGAGGCCGTCCGCGCCGCCAGGGAAAGCGGAACGCCGGTCATCGCCGATGGCGGCATCAAATATTCGGGCGACCTGGCCAAGGCCATCGCCGCCGGCGCCAGCACGGCCATGATGGGCTCGATGTTCGCCGGCACCGAAGAGGCGCCCGGCGAGGTGTTCCTGTACCAGGGCCGCTCATACAAGAGCTATCGCGGCATGGGCTCGGTGGGCGCCATGGCCCGCGGCTCGGCCGACCGTTACTTCCAGAAAGAAGTGACCGACAGCTTCAAGCTGGTGCCGGAAGGCATCGAGGGCCAGACGCCGTTCAAGGGCGCCATCGCTCCGGTGCTGCACCAACTGGTGGGCGGTCTTCGCGCCGCCATGGGCTATGTCGGCGCCCCAACGATCGCCGAGTTCCAGAGCCGCGCCCGCTTTGTGCGCATCACCGGCGCCGGTCTGCGGGAAAGCCACGTCCACGACGTGATGATCACGCGCGAGGCGCCCAACTATCCGAGCGCGGTCTAGATCATGCGGGTCGCCATCGAACTTCAGCTCCTCGCCGTCGCGGTCCTGATCGGACTGGTCCACCTGCTGTGGGCCAGCGTCGCCGCGCAACCGCAGCGGGGTCTGAAGTGGAATGTCGGCCCGCGCGACGAACCGGTGGTCCTGACGGGCATGGCGGGGCGCCTTGAGCGCGCCTCCGCCAATTTTCGCGAAACCTTTCCGCTGTTCGCCGCCGCCGTGATCGTCGTCTATCTGTCGGGCCGGATCGGCTTCATCAGCGCCCACGGCGCGCTGCTCTATGTGGTGGCGCGCGCGATCTACATGCCGCTCTATGCTTTTGGCGTTCCTGTCGCGCGCAGCATCGTCTGGCTGATTTCCTTCATCGGCATCGGGATGGTCCTCGCGGCCATGGTGGTCTGACCCCATGCGCGACGGTGGACGGGTTTCAGCAGCGATCGAGGTTCTGGCCGAGATCGAGGCGCGGCATTTTCCGGTAAAGATGGCGCTCAAGCGCTGGGGCGAGAGCGCGCGCTACGCGGGCTCCAAGGATCGGGCCTTCGTGTCTGGCCTGGTGCTGGACGCCCTGCGTCGCAAGCGCTCGCTGGGCTTCATGATGGGCGACAGCTCCGCGCGCGGCGTGGTGCTGGGCGTCTTGGCCCACGTCTGGGGCTGGTCGCCCGAGCGCGTCGCCGAGGCGGCTGGCGAAGAACATGGCGCGGGCGCTCTGGCCGAGGCCGAGATCAAGGCCCTGGCCGCGCCGGCTTCGCTGGCTGACGCGCCGGCCCCGGTCGCGGGCGACTATCCCGACTGGCTTGAGCCCTTCCTGGCCCGGGCTCTGGGCGACAGTGTGCGCGACGAGATGGCGGCCCTGTCGCAACGGGCCCCCGTCGATCTGCGGATCAACACCATCAAGACCGACGCCGGGCGCGGCGCTAAAGCCGTCGCCCTGATCGGCGGCGAGCCGGCCGGCGTGCTGGAAAACGCCTTCCGCATCCCCGCGCCGCAAGCCGCCGATCGCACGCCTTCGGTGGAAGCCGTTCCGGCCTTCTCCAAGGGCTGGTTCGAGGTGCAGGATCTGGGCTCCCAGATCGCGGCGACGATGGCCGGCGAGATCAAGGGCAAGCAGGTGCTGGACTTCTGCGCTGGCGGCGGCGGCAAGACGCTGGCCCTGGCGGCCGCGATGAACAACACGGGCCAGATCTTCGCCCACGATAGCGACGCCCGCCGCCTGGCCGACACGATCCGTCGCAGCCAGAGGGCAGGGGTCCGCAACCTGCAGATCCGCTCGCCGATCGAGGCCGAGCCGCTGAAGGGCCTGGAGGGCAAGCTGGACGTCGTCTTTGTCGACGCGCCCTGCACCGGTTCTGGCACCTGGCGCCGCCATCCGGACGCCAAGTGGCGGCTTTCGCCCGACCAACTGGCCAAGCGCCAGCTCGAGCAGGACAGCGTGCTGATCGACGCCGCTGACTTCGTAAAGGTCGGCGGACGGCTGGTCTATGTGACCTGCTCGCTGCTGGTCGAGGAGAACGAGGACCGCGTCGCGGCCTTCCTGGCCCGCCGTCCCGACTTTGCCGTCAGGCCGATCGCCTTTGAGGCCATTGCCCACCACGTCAGCGCCCAGGGCTTCCTGCGCCTGACCCCTTACACCGCTGGCACGGACGGCTTCTTCGCCGCCGTGCTGGAACGAACGCCGCAATAGCCTTCTCCCCCATGGGGAGAAGGTCCGACCAGAAAACGCCGGAGACCCATCGCCCATGACCGCCCCCGCCAATCACCAGCGCGTTCTGATCGTCGATTTCGGCAGCCAGGTGACCCAGCTGATCGCCCGCCGGGTGCGCGAGGCGGGCGTCTATTGCGAGATCCATCCTTTCGACAAGGCCGAGGCCCTGGTCGATGACTACGCGCCTTCGGCCATCATCCTGTCGGGTGGCCCGGCCAGTGTGCTGGAAGCCGACAGCCCTCGCATTGGCAAGAAGCTGTTCGATTTGGGCGTGCCCCTGCTGGCCATCTGCTACGGCCAGCAACTGCTGTGCGACGTGCTGGGCGGCAAGGTCGAGGGCGGTCACGCTGGTGAGTTCGGCCGCGCCGAGCTGACAATTGGAAAGCAAAGCCCGCTGTTCGAAGGCCTGGCCGGTGCCGGCGAGCTGGAAACCGTGTGGATGAGCCACGGCGACCGCGTCACCGCCATTCCCGATGGCTTCGAGGTCATCGCCACGTCAGTCGGCGCGCCCTATGCCGCCATCGCCAATGACGCCCGCAAGATCTACGCGGTGCAGTTCCACCCCGAGGTGGTCCACACCGTCAACGGCACGCAGGTCTATCGCAACTTCCTGAAGCTGGCCGGCCTGAAGGGCGACTGGACGATGGCGTCGTTCCGCCAGGAAATGGTCGGCAAGATCCGCGCCCAGGTCGGGACCGGCAAGGTGATCTGTGGCCTGTCGGGCGGCGTCGACAGCTCCGTCGCCGCCGTGCTGATCCATGAAGCGATCGGCGACCAGCTGACCTGCGTGTTCGTCGACACCGGTCTGCTGCGCCACAACGAAGCCGAGCAGGTCGTCACCCTGTTCCGCGACCACTACAACATCCCGCTGGTGCATGTGGACGCCGGGGCCGAGTTCCTGGGCGCCCTGGCCGGCGTCAGCGACCCGGAGACCAAGCGCAAGATCATCGGCGGCAAGTTCATCGACATCTTCGACCGCGAAGCCGCCAAGATCGACGGCGCCGACTTCCTGGCTCAGGGCACGCTCTATCCCGATGTGGTCGAGAGCGTCTCGGCGCGCGGCGGCCCCTCGGCGGTGATCAAGAGCCACCACAATGTGGGCGGCCTGCCTGACTTCATGAAGCTGAAGCTGGTCGAGCCGCTGCGCGAGCTGTTCAAGGACGAGGTCCGCGCCCTGGGCGTCGAGCTGGGCCTGGCTCCCGCCTTCGTCGGCCGCCACCCGTTCCCCGGCCCGGGCCTAGCCATCCGCATCCCCGGCGAGATCACGCCCGAGAAGGTCGCCGTCCTGCAACAGGCCGACGCCATCTATCTGGAAGCCATCCGCGAGGCGGGCCTCTACGACAAGATCTGGCAGGCTTTCGCCGTGCTACTGCCCGTGAAGACGGTCGGCGTGATGGGCGACGCCCGCACCTATGAGAACGTCCTGGCCCTGCGGGCCGTGACCTCGACCGACGGCATGACCGCCGACTTCTTCGAGTTTCCCTGGGACGTGCTGGGCAAGACCGCGACCCGCATCATCAACGAGGTCCGGGGCGTCAACCGCGTCGTCTATGATGTGACGAGCAAGCCGCCCGGCACGATTGAGTGGGAATAACGAGGCGTCGCTTTAAGGACGTCTCGGCGCGCCTGGGCCAGGACCCCGCCAACGTCGCGCCCTGAGAACGGGGGCGCCGCTGCGGGGTCGTTTGCAACCAAGAGCCCCGACCGGTTCTGGCGGACAAGGAGGTCGTTCTTGTCCGCCAGAACCTAAACCGGATCGGGTCGTGCAGGCGCGGCTTCCCTCAGGCGAGCAACTCATACGCCGGCAGGGTCAGGAACTCCTCCAGCGTCTCGGACAGCGCCATCCGTGAGAACAGCAGGGCGGCCTCTTCCAGGCGCGGCGAGGCGAAGTCGCGGCGCAGGCCGTCCATCTCGTCGGTCAGCAGGCTGACGAACAGTTGCGAGGTGATCTCGCGGCCGTCATCAAGATCGGCGCCCAGCTTGATCCACTGCCACAGTTGGGTGCGGCAGATCTCGGCCGTGGCCGCGTCTTCCATCAGGTTGTAGAGCGGCACCGCGCCCCGGCCTTCGATCCAGGCCTGGGTGTAACGTACGCCGACCCGGATATTCTCGCGCACGCCCGCCTCGGTGCGGACGCCCTCGTGCAGTTCCAGCATCTGGGGCTGGGTGATGGTCAGGTCGGACAGCCGCTTGTCCAGCTGGTTGGGCGTCGGCATCAGGCGGTCGAAGACCTCCATGGCCACTGGGACCAGATCGGGGTGAGCGACCCAGGTGCCGTCATGACCGGCGCCGGCCTCGCGTTCCTTGTCCGCGCGAACCTTGGCGAAGGCGGCCTGGTTGGCGGTCTCGTCGCCCTTGATCGGGATCTGGGCCGCCATGCCGCCCATGGCGAAGGCGCCGCGACGGTGGCAGGTCTGGATCAGCTTCAGCGAATAGGCGCCCAGGAAGGCCTTGCCCATCACCATGGCCGAGCGGTCCGGCGTCAGGAAGTCGGGGCGACGGCCCAGGCGCTTGATGAACGAGAAGATGTAGTCCCAGCGGCCGCAGTTGAGGCCGGCCATGTGGTCGCGCAGCTCAAAGATGATTTCGTCCATCTCGAAGGCGGCGGGGATGGTCTCGATCAGCACCGTGGCCTTGATCGTGCCATTGGCGATGCCCAGCGCGGCCTGGGCGTGGACAAAGACCTCGTTCCACAGGCGCGCCTCAAGGTGGCTCTCCAGCTTGGGCAGGTAGAAGTAGGGGCCGGAGCCTTGCGCCAGCGACGCCTTGGCGTTGTGGAAGAAATACAGACCGAAATCGAACAAGGCTCCGCTGACGGGTAGGCCATCGACCTCCATGTGGCGTTCAGGCAGATGCCAGCCACGTGGGCGAATGACGAGGACGGCGGGGTTGGCTCCCAGCGCGTAGCTCTTGCCGGACTTGGGATCCACATGGGTCAGCGCGCCGGCCCAGCGGTCCTTCAGATTGACCTGGCCCTCGATCAGATTGGCCCAGGTCGGAGAGGTGGCGTCCTCGAAGTCGGCCATGAACACCTTGGCCCCGCAGTTGAGGGCGTTGATGATCATCTTGCGATCGACGGGACCTGTGATCTCGACGCGGCGGTCTTGCAGGTCCGCCGGGATCGGGGCCACGGTCCAGTCGCCTGACCGGACGTCGGCCGTTTCGGCCAGGAAGTCCGGAGCTTCGCCGGCGTCGAACAGGACCTGGCGAGCGACCCGCTTCGCCAGCAGTTCACGACGACGTGCGTCGAACCGACGGTGCAGGTCAGCCACGAAGGCCAGGGCCTCGGGTGTCAGGATCTCTACCGCGCGACCCTCGACAGGGCCTGTGATCTCAATGTGGGCGGCGATGTCGAGGGGCATGGAGAGATCCTGTAGTCAGAAGTCGTCGTTGTGGCCGTTAGGATAGGATCAGGCGCTCTCTTGCGCGCCCTTGGGTCGGACCGTGGGAACAATCTGGTCGCCCCAGTTGCCCGCGCCGTCATGGAAGCGGGAAGAGCGAACCAGTTCCACCGAATAGCCGGCGTCGATGGCGCGGCGCACCGCTTCGTTCAGACGGTGCGAGGCTTCCGCCACCCGGTCAACCGCGCGTTCCTGCGCGGTCGGGTTGGGCATGGCGGCGGGGGTGAAGGCGGGAGCAGACATAGGGCAGTCCTCCTATCGGTGGGGTTGGTCGCGACCTATTCGGCCGCGAACTGGTTCATGGTGTTGCCGTGGCCGCCGGCCTTCAGGGCGCGCTCTCCGGCGACCATTTCCTTGAAGGTGTCGCCCAGGTCCGAGCCGACCTCGTGCTGGTGCTTGACGGCCGAGACGCCGCGGCGGATTTCCTCGCGCTGCACCGAATTGACATAGGCCTTCATCTTGTCGTCGCCGAAGTAGCCGCGCGACAGCTCGTCCATGCTCTTGGCGGTCAGATGGAAGGTCGGCAGCGTGATCAGGTTGTGGAACACACCGGCGCGGGCGGAGATGTCGGTCTGGAAGGCGGCCAGGCGGGCGTCGGTCTCGCGGCCCAAGTCGGCGTCGTCATACTCGGCCGACATCAGGGCGATACCGTCAGGATAGGAGTCAGCGTGGATCTTGCCCTCGGCGATCCACTGCTCGCGCACCTGGCGGCGCAGGTTCAGGGTCCAGTTGAACGATGGCGAGTTGTTGTAGGTCAGCTTGGCATTGGGCACGACCTTGCGGATTTCCGAGACCATTGAGGCGATCTCGTCGACATTGGGGGTGTCGGTTTCGATCCACAGCAGATCCGCGCCGCCCTGGGTGAGCGAAGCGATGCAGTCCTCGATCACGCGAGCACGGCCCGTGCCGTCCTGGAAGGCGAAGAGGCCGTTGGGCATGCGCACCGGCTTTTCAAACTGGCCGCCGCGATAGAGCGCCAGCTCGCCCGGCAGGATCGGATTGTCCGGCGTGATGGCTTCGGTCTTCAGCCACTTGATGTAGTCGCTGGCCAGATCGCCCGGCTCTTGGCTGACGGGCACTTTCTGGGTGAGGCCCGCGCCCAGGCTATCGGTACGGGCGACGATGACGCCCTCGTCGACGCCCAGTTCCTCGAAGGCCAGGCGGCATGCGCGCAGCTTTTCGATGAAGTCTTCGCGCGGCACGGTGACCTTGCCGTCCTGGTGGCCGCACTGCTTGGCGTCCGAAACCTGATTTTCGATCTGCAGGCAGCAGGCGCCAGCCTTGATCATCTCCTTGGCCAGCAGATAGGTGGCGTTCTCGTTGCCAAAGCCCGCGTCGATGTCGGCGATGATCGGAACGACGTGGGTCTCAAAGCCGTCGATGGCTGCGATTGCGGCCTTTTCGGCCGCCTTGTCGCCGGCGTCGCGAGCGGTCTTCAGCGTCTTGAACAGGTCGTTGATCGCGACCTCGTCGGCCTGGCGCAGCGAGACATAGATCTCTTCGATCAGATCGACGACGGCGGTCTTCTCGTGCATCGACTGGTCGGGCAGGTGGCCGAAGCGGTTACGCAGGCCCGCGACCATCCAGCCGGAGAGATAGACATAGGCGCCCTTGGTGGTGCCACGCAGGCGCTTGACCGACTTGATCATCTGCTGGGCGTGGAACCCCGACCAGCACCCCAGCGACTGGGTGAACTTGCTGCTATCGGCGTCGTATGCCGCCATATCGGCTCGCATGACGGTTGCCATTTCGCGGGCGATGTCCAGGTGGGTCGAGAAGGTGTTCTGCAGCTTCAGCTGAATGATGTCGTCGATGCCGACGCCGCCGGGCGTCACGCCCTGCGGATAGCGGGCCAGGACGGTTTCGCGGTGTTGAGCGTAGGTTTTGCGCAGCGTCATTGGTCTGATCCCCATCGTCGGTCGACCGCTGGGCGGTCGAAGAAAAGTTTGTAGGGAGAGCTAGCGTCGCGACCGCTCGGGCGTCGAACCTATTGAAGGTGATTTGTCACAGTCCGACTTTGTGTTTTCTGTAAATCTGTGACAAATTGACTGAATGGCGACGCATGACAAAAAGCTGTTTCTCGGTGGCAGGCTAAAGCGGCTTCGCCGCGACATGGGCGTAACCCAGAGCCGCATGGCCGAGAACCTGGGCGTTTCGGCCAGTTATCTGAATTTGTTGGAGCGCAATCAGCGGCCGGTCACGGCACAGATCCTGCTGCGTCTGGCCGACGCCTATGATCTCGACCTGCGAAGCCTGTCGGCGGATGATCCCGGCGGCGGGGCCGGGCTGGAGGAGATACTGGCCGACCGGATGTTCGCCGATCTGGGGGTTAGTCGGCATGAGGCGGCCGAGGTCGCCGAGTTGTCGCCGGGCATGGCCGAGGCCATGTCGCGTCTGTATCGCGCCTATCTGGATCGGGGCCGTCTGATCGATCTTGGCGTTTTCGAGCGGCCGGATGGCTCCGTGACGTCCTCATCGCAGACTTCGACCGATTGGGTGCGCGATCTGGTCGGATCACAGCGAAACCACTTCGCCGAACTGGAGACGGCGGCCGAGGCCATCGTTGCGGCCATGAAGGCTGACCATCAGGACCTCGGACCGGCTGTGCGGGCGCGGTTGCTGGAGCGCTTCGAGATCCAGGCGCGGGTCATGCCGGTAGAGGCTATGGCCAGTTCGCTGCGTCGCTATGACCATCACCGCAAGCGCCTGATGCTCTCCGAGACCCTGGCGCCGGCCAGCCGGATCTTCGCCATGTGCTATCAGTTGGGTCTGATGGAGGCTGACGAGACGCTGTCGACCCTGGCCGATCGTTTCCAGGCGCCGGACCGCGCCACGCGTCAGCTGCTCAAGGTCTTTCTCGGCAACTACCTGGCGGCGGCGATCATGACGCCCTACGAACCGTTTCTGGCGGCCATGGAGGCCAGCGGCTACGACATCGAGCGGGTGCGCTCGCGTTTTGGGATCAGCTATGAACAGGCCGCCCAGCGCCTGACCACACTCAGCCGACCCGGGTCGCGTGGAACTCCGTTCTTCATGATGCGCCTGGATGCGGCGGGGAATATCTCCAAGCGCTTCGCGGCGGGTCCATTTCCGTTCTCGCGCTTTGGCGGAGCCTGTCCGCGCTGGAACGTCCACGACAGCTTCAAGACGCCGGGACGGATCATCACCCAGGTGATCGAGACCCCGGACGGGCAGCGCTACTTCACGCTGTCGCGGACGGTGCGCCGCGTTTCGGGCCTGCAGGCCGGATTGGAAGACGAGTTGGTCGTGGGGCTGGGGTGCGAGCTGAAATACGCCAGTAAGCTGGTCTATGCCCGGGGCCTCGACATGGCCTCGCCGATGACGGTCGAGATCGGCCCGTCATGCCGGATCTGCGAGCGTCCCGCCTGTCCACAGCGGGCGGCAGCTCCGATCAACAGGACCTTGCTGGTTGAGGAGTCCAGCAAGGCCCTGTCGCCTTTTCCGTTCGTGACCTGACGCTCAGGTTTTGCGGCGGGATCGGTCGTGCATTGGGGAGACGTTGGTCTTGCCAGACCAACGGGATTTCGGGGCGAAACTTCAGTTCGCGCTTTGCGCTCAGCGAAGCCCCATTTTTCCAGCGATCGTTGACCAGGGGACCAGCTTGAAGTTCTGATTCTCGGGTGGCGAAACGTTGCGGCCGTCCTGGGCGATGAAGGCTCCGCTTTCCAGGCCCGCGCCCAGCGAGAGGCTGGTGACCTCCAGGCCATCGGTTTCGGAGACGCCGTCGATGCCGGTCGCGCCGTCGGCGATCACGGCGAACGAGCCGACATAGGCGTTGTCACCCTCGCGCCGGAACAGGGCGTAGCTGTTGTTGCCCTGGCTGGAGACCACCAGATAGCCCTTGCCGCCAGCTTGCGCGTAAAGGCCCACGCCCTCCAGATCGTCCTTCAGGGCGGAGTTGTCGACCACCCGGACCACGGACTTGCGGGCCGTCCCGGTCGAGGGCTCGGCGCCCAGCTTCCACAGGGCGGTGTCTTCCTCGGCGATGTAGAGCGCGCCGGTTTCGTCGTCGGCGACGCAGCCTTCTGTCTGGGTGTCGAACTTCAGATCGCGAACCTGCTGGGCCTTGACCTTGCCGCCAGGGGTGGCGAGCAGTTTCCACTGCCGCACGCCGCCGTCGGGATCGCTGATGAACACAAAGGTTGCGCCGCTCTTGTTGCGATACATGCACAAACCGTAGGGATCGGAGAGGCCTGTCGCCTGCAGGCCGTCGGCGACGCTGGTCAGCAGCCTCGTGTCGGGATCGATGGTGTAGATCGCGATGGCCTTGCGGGTGCGGTCGCTGGCGGTGACCAGGGTGACAGTCTTGCCGCCCAGCGTGAAGCCGCCGCGCAGGTCGACATTGTTCATCTTGCCGTCGGGCAGGGACTGCAGCAGCTTGCCCGACAGGTCATAGACGAGCAAGCCGCCCTTCTTGTCGGTGGCGATGATGGCGTTTTTCTTCGGATCGGTCGGGTGGACGAAGATGGCCGGGTCGTCGGCCGCGTCGCCGCCGTTCTCGACGGGCGGCGTCTCCATGGTCGCCTGGACGAGGGCCAGAGTGCTGGGCGTCGCCTGGGGCGCGGCCTGGCCGGGCGAGACCTTCAAGGCGGCGGCGACGTCCTGCCATGACAGCACCTGGGTGTTGGCCCCGACCTTGCGGTCGTCCGTGACCAGCAGGGCGCCGGCCGGCAGGCCCGGGCCGACGGGAGCGCGCAGGCCGAACAGGCCAGCGGGGCCTTGGATGGCGTCCGCGCCCTTGGCCTGGACGCGGAAGGCGCCCAGGAACCGGTCATCGGCGTTGCGGTCATAGACGTTGTAGTCGCCGGCGTCGGCGTTGACGGCGACCAGGTAATTGCCCTGGTCGCCGCCGTTCAGGATAGCCAGACCGCCCACCTCGCCCTTGATGCGGCCCAGACGGTTGATGTCGATCACTGTGGCCACAGTCTCGGCCTCGGGGTCGGCGTCATAGCGCCAGATGCCGACCGCCTGCTGGGCGACATAGAGGGCGCCCGAAGGGTCGTCGGCGACGCAGTACTTGGCTTCTGACGACAGGTGCAGGCGGCGGACCAGACGGCCGTCCAGCTTGCCGTCAGCGGTGGAATACAGCAGCCACTGATCCAGCTGACCGTCGCCGCCGAGGGCGAAAGCGTACAGCGAGCCGTCGCGGGGGCTCTTGTGCAGGCACAGGCCTTCGCCGGCATAGCCCAGCATCAGCGGGCGCGCGTCGATCGCCTGGGCCTGGCCCGAGGTGAAGTCATAGCTGGAAAGGCGGATGCGGCCAGCCTGGCGATCCAGTACCGCCAGCACCGTCTGGCCGCCGATCTCGCGCGTATCGACTCCATAGGTTTCGCCGCCGGGCAGGGCGGCCTTGCGGGCGCCATCCAGGCTATGGAACTCAAGCCCGCCCAGTTCTCCGGTCGCGGCGATGATGCTCTTGCCGGGGTCAGCGCTGTTATGGAGCAGGGCGGCGGCGTTGGCCCCGCCTTGCTCGGTGGGAACGGTCGCACCTACAGCAGCGACGCTCACCGTCGGTGCGGCCTGCGTGGCTTGGGCAAGAGCCTGATCTGCGACGAACAACAGCGCTAGAGCGCTGGCGGCGAGGTGTTGGCGGCGATGGATCATGATGTGTCCCTCTGTATCGCATCTTCGATGTGCGATTGGCCTGACCCGAAGGTGCAGACGCCAAAGCCGAGACCTGGATGCTACCGATTTGGCCTCTCCTACAGCTTTCAATCGAAGGAATACAGGTCGGCCGCGTTGCGGGCGCGCCAGGTTGGAACTTTGACGTCCTCCCAATGGCGACGCCGCCGAGCTGGTAGCGCCAGCGGCTTGATTCCGGGACGCAGCTTGGTTCTGGCGTGGTCAATTGCGTCGTCACGCTATCGAGACGATGTGCAGATTTCACCGATATGGCCTAGGGTTCCTATCCAGAGTCGAGGATGATCCTACCGGATGCGCGCTACGATCAAGGATGTGTCAGCGGCCGCCGGCGTCTCGACCAAGACCGTGTCGCGTGTGCTCAATCGAGAGAAATACGTTTCGGCGGAACTGCGGCAGCGGGTCGAGGGCGCGATGGCGCGACTCAACTTTCAGCCCAGCGCGGCGGCGCGCATGTTGGCTGGAAAACGCAGCCATCAGATCGCGCTTTTCTATGACAATCAGGGCCCTCATTACATCCATCAGATCCAGACCGGGATCTGGGAACGGTGCGTTGAAGAGGGTGTGCGGCTCCTGGCTCAGCCCAGTGACGCGGCCTCGCCCAGCCTGGCCTTGGAAGTCGGTGGCCTGATCGACCAGACCCAGGTGGATGGCGTGATCCTGTCTTCGCCGGTCACCGACTCGATTGCCGCGCTTGAGGAACTAGACCGGCGCGGCATGCCCTATGTCCGCATCTCGCCCGGCACCGATCATGGCCGCAGTCCGTCGGTGTCGATGGACGACGTCCAGGCCGCCGACGACATGACCAGCCACCTGATCGCGCTGGGACACAAGCGGATAGGCTTTATCGTCGGCCACCCCAATCACACGGCAAGCGACCTGCGGCTGTTCGGCTATCGCCGGGCGCTGGACCGCGCCGGCCTGGCGTTCGAGCCTCAATATGTCCGGCCGGGCCTGTTCGACTTCGCCTCGGGCGTGGAGGCGGCCGAAACCCTGCTCGACTTGCCCAATCCGCCCACCGCGATCTTCGCCAGCAATGACGACATGGCCGCCGGCGTGCTGACGGTAGCCCATCGGCGGGGCATGGCGCTGCCGGGGGACCTTTCGGTCGCCGGCTTTGACGATATCGCCCTTGCCGGACAGCTTTGGCCGCCTTTGACCACGGTGCGACAACCGACGCGGCAGTTGGCCTATGCCGCCGCCAGCCTGCTGTTCGAGGGCGTCGGGAGCCCGGCCCACCGCCGCTTGCCGCACGAGCTTGTCCTGCGCGCATCGACCGCCGCGCCCAAGACCCCTTCGTAGAGGGCCAAGCCTAGGCCGGGATCAGGAACTTCGCCGCCAGGATGCTCAACACCAGGGCGATCAACGTGGCGATGACGATGATGAGCAGAGGGCGCAAGCCATGCTCGGTCAACGATTTCATGTTCGAACGAATGCCTGTGGCGGTCACCGCGCAGGCGAGCAGGGCGGCGGCAGCCTTGCTGGAGCCCTCGGCCACCACGGCAGGTATCAGGCCGAACGAGTTGATGGCCGCCAGGCCGAAAAACCCGACCACGAACCAGGGCAGGATGAACGTGGAGATCCTGGCCTCGGGATCCTTGGGAAAAAACACTGCTACCACCATCATCGCCGGGGCCAGCAGCGCCACGCGGGTCAGCTTGACGATGGCGGCGTTCTCTCCGGCGGCCGGCGAGAACGAATAGCCGGCTCCCAGGGACTGGGCGACGTCGTGGATCGAAGCGCCCAGCATGAAGCCGGCCTGGACGTCGCTGAAGTGCAGGTGGCGCGCCAGGATCGGATAGACGGTCATGGCCAGTGTGCTCATCGCCGAGATGCCGACCAGGACCAGGGTCAGTTGGGCCTGTGGCGTGCGGCGCTCACCCAGCAGGCTGGCGAAGGCCATGGCCGCCGAGGCTCCGCAGATCGCCACGGCGCCGCCGCACAGCGCGCCGAACGCCCCCGAGAACCCGAAACGTCGAGCCAGGAACACGCTGCTGCTCAGGGTGATGGCTACGATGGCGACGACCGCGATCAGGGCGGCGGGACCCAGCTGGACGATCTGGCCAAAGGTGATGCGCGTGGCGACCAGCACGATGCCCCAGCGCAGCAGGGTGCGCGAGGCGATGGTCAGGCCAGGCTCGAGTCGCGTGTCTTCGGCGAGGAAGCTCATCGACAGGCCAAACAGCAGGCACATCAGGGTGAGCGGCGCGCCGTAGTGGTCTGAGACATAGGCTGCAGCCAGGGTCGCCAGGGTCGCAACTGCTAGACCGGGTGCATAGACGCTGCCTCGGATCATCGATTTTCCCCGGAATCGTCCCGATTCACGCAAATTTCGCAGCGCAAGTCGCCATACACCAATGTGACACCGTTATCATATCGGAGGCGCTGGGCAACCGGATGAAGCGACGTCACCCGAGAATTCGGAATACTCGGTGCGACAATCGGACGGATTTCGTCTGTGAATTGTCAAATCCAAGATTTTGAAAATACAATTCGCTTTGAAGAATTCTAATACATCTAATTTGGGCCAGATGCACAAATATATATTGATTTTTTTGAGTAAATTGAATCGCTGCGATGCACTTTAAAAGTAAGCTCAGTTCGTTTCGCCAACTTTTCGCGTTGGCGGTGAAAATTTATGGATGCGAAGCAGCGTTGCCATAACGTCGCTCTTCGCTAGTATGACAGCGATGACATACCTGATTGCCCCTCCTGAAAGCCGCCCCCTGTATGAGGGTGGCCCGCGCGTATCCTCGGTCGCTTGGGGGATGTGGCGCTTTCGCGGCGCTGATGTCGGCGCGGCGCGATCGCTGATTCTGGCCGCGCTTGACGCCGGCGTGACCCTCTTTGATACGGCCGATATCTACGGTCCCGACAACGGCGAAGGCTTTGGCGCTTCAGAGGCTCTGCTGGGTCAAGTCCTGGCGGCGTCGCCCGAGTTGGCCCGTCGCATGGTTGTCGCCACCAAGGGCGGCATCGTCATCGGAACGCCCTATAATTCCAGTGAGGCCTACGTCGCTTCGGCCATCGATGCGTCGCTGCAGCGCCTGGGCGTTGAACACGTCGCGCTGTGGCAGATCCATCGTCCGGACATCCTGACCCATCCCGCTGAGACCGCCCGCGCGCTGGAAGCCGCGCACAAGGCCGGAAAGATTGGCGCAGTGGGGGTGTCGAACTACACACCCTCGCAGGTCGAGGCCCTGGCGGCGCATCTGTCGCTGCCGGTCGTGTCCTGCCAGCCCGAGTTCTCGCCTTTGGCGATCGCCCCCCTAAGTGACGGTGTCCTGGATCAGGCTATTGCGCGGAGCATGACGGTGCTGGCCTGGTCGCCCTTGGGCGGCGGACGTCTGGCTTCGCCGACGGATGACCGCGCTCGCGCCGTGAGCGCCATTCTCGACGAGATCGCCGAGACGTTCGGCGTGTCCCGGTCGGCGGCGGCCTATAGCTGGATCATGGCGCATCCCGCCCACCCCATTCCAATCGTCGGCACGCAAACTCCGGCCCGTATTGCCGAAATCCCCGACGCTTATCGGCCGCGCTGGACGCGCACTGACTGGTATCGCGTCCTCGTCGCCTCCATGGGAGCGCCCTTGCCATGAACCGTCCCCCTTGCGAGATCAGCTGGTTTTCCGCCCTCTGCGATGACGACTACGAGTTCCTGGGTGTTCCGGATCTGAAGCTGAAATCCAGCTGGGAACACTGTCGCGATATCGTCCTGCAGGCCGAGTCCGGTGGGTTTGACAACATCCTGCTGCCGTCCGGCTATGAGCTGGGCATCGACACCACGGCTTTCGCCGCCGGCGTCGCGCCGCTGTTGCGTCGCATGCGCCTGCTGATGGCCGTGCGGATCGGCGAAATGTGGCCGCCACAACTGGCGCGGCAGATCGCGACGATCGACCGGATGCTGGGCGGCCGCCTGACCGTCAACATCATCTCCTCTGACATGCCAGGAGAGAAGCTAGCCTCTGCTCCGCGCTATGCTCGCACCGTCGAGGCGATGAGCATTCTCAAGACCATGCTGAACGGCGAGGCGCTGGATCACCAGGGCGAGTTCTGGAACCTGAAGCTGGATCCGCCGCGCGTTGGCACAGTCTCGGGCAAGGCCCCGCTACTCTATTTCGGCGGCCTGTCGGAAGATGCCCGGGAGGCCGCAGCCAAGGGTTGCGACGTCTTCCTGATGTGGCCGGACAAGAAGGAGGTGGTCGCCGAGATCATCGCCGACATGACCGCCCGAGCCGCCAAATACGGCCGTACGCTGCGCTACGGCTACCGCGCCCACGTCGTCGTTCGCGACAGCGAGAGTGAGGCCCGCACCGCCGCCGACCGCCTGCTAAGCAAGCTGGACGAAGACGCCGGCGCCGCCATCCGCGCCAAGTCTCTGGACTCGACCTCGGTTGGGGTCCAGGCCCAGGCCGCGTTGCGCGCAGGCGCCAAGGACGATGGCTACGCCGAGGCAAACCTTTGGACCGGGGTGGGCAGGGCGCGTTCGGGCTGCGGCGCGGCGATCGTCGGTGATCCCGATCAGGTGCTGGCCAAGCTCAACGACTACCGCGACATGGGCATCGAGGCCTTCATTCTGTCGGGCTACCCGCACGCGGCCGAGGCCGACCTGTTTGCCCGCCATGTGTTGCCGCACATCGATCACGGGCCGCTGGTCTAGTGCACGCCTCCAACGATCACCACGCCGGGAGCCGGCCTTTCGTCGTCGGCATCGGCGGCACGGCCGGCGGTTCGTCCTCGACCGAGCGCGCCCTGGCGATCGCCATGAAGGCTGTCGCTGCGCGCGGTGTCGACACCCAGATGTTCGGCGGCGAGTTCCTGGCGCGGCTTCCGATCTATGTGCCCAAGGCGCCGCAGCAGACGGCCGAGGAGATCCAGTTCGTCGAGACGGTGCGCCGTGCCGACGGCCTGGTGATCGCCTCGCCCGGCTATCACGGCAGCGTCTCGGGCATGATCAAGAATGCGCTGGACCTCCTCGAGGAAACCGCGCGCGACAGTCGGGTCTATCTGAGCGGCATGCCGGTTGGCCTGGTGGTCACCGCCTATGGCTGGCAGGCGACGGGCAGCACGATATCGGCTTTGCGATCAATCGTGCACGCGTTGCGTGGCTGGCCCACGCCGATGGCCGCCGCGATCAACACCTCCGCGTCGCGGTTCGGAGACGACGGAACCTGCGAAGATCCTGCCGCTACAGCACAATTGGGCCTGATCGGCGATCAGGTCGTCGACTTTCTGCAACTGCATCGGAAGTCGGCATGACCGCCCTGGGAGGGTGCTGAAAGGCCTCTCAGTTTTTCTAGAAAGACCAAGCCTCATCAAGAGGCGAATAAGCCTACCCAAGAGGTAGGAATTAAGAAGTGGGAGGGAATTGAGACATGAAAATTCACACGAAACGCGCACGCATGCTGGTCGGCACGGCGCTCACGACGCTGGTTCTGGGCGGCTTCGCGGTCACGCCGGCCCTGGCCCAGTCCAATGACGACGCGCCGGTCATCGCTGAAGTGATCGTCACCGCGCAGAAGCGCTCGGAAAACCTGCAGAAGGTTCCGATCTCCATCAGTGTCGTCAGTGGCGAAGCCATGGAGCGCGCCAACGTCAATTCGGCGGAACAGCTGATCCAGATGGCGCCGTCCCTGACCTTCAGGAAGGGCAACACCAACAAGGACTCGGCCCTGACCGTGCGTGGCGTGGGCACCGTCTCCTTCGCATCGGGCGTTGAGCCTTCGGTCTCGACCATCGTTGACGGCGTGGTCTATGCCCGTAGCGGTCAGGCCACCGCCGATTTCCTGGACCTGGAGCGCATTGAAATCCTGCGTGGCCCGCAAGGCACCCTGTTTGGCAAGAACGCTTCCGCCGGCGTGATCAGCCTGATCACGCGCGCGCCGAAGCAAGAAAAGAGCGGCTATATCGACGCCTCCTACTACGAGGGCAACGAGTACAGGCTGCGCGGCGCGATCTCGGGTCCGCTCTCGGACACGCTAGCCGGGTCGCTGGCCGGCTTCTTCAGCCACTATGACGGCAACGGCAAGAACGTCTTCAACGGCGAAGACGTGAATGGCTACGAGCACAATGGCCTGCGCGGCCGCCTGCGCTGGGAGCCGAATGAAGACCTTACCGTCGACCTGATCGCCGACTATTCGCACAACGTCGACACCGGCTATGCGGACAGCATCGGCACGGTGTTCTCGAGCGCCTACAACGACGCCGTGTTCTCGCCGTCGCTGAAGCCGCTGACGCCGGGCGCCGGCAACAAGGACATCGACAACGACCAGTCGCCGTCGACCAAGGACATTAACAGCGGCTTCTCGGCCCAGGTGAACTACTCGTTGGGCGACTATACGGTCACCTCGATCACGGCCTACCGCAACTGGAAGAACCAGCAGGCGCGGGACGGCGATTTCCGCTCTGACTCCCCGAAATACGTCGCGACCGGAGCCCTGGCGGCTGACATCCGGACTGCCGACTATGGACGGCTGAACTTCGACCAGTTCACGCAGGAACTGCGGCTCGCGTCCCCGACCGGCCAGTTCTTCGAATATGTCGGCGGGCTCTATTATTACCATACTTGGGAGAGCAACTACTTCACCCGTACGGTCACCAATTGCACCAGTTCAACCCTGGCGCCGGTGACCCTGGGCGCTCTGGGGGCGGCAACGCCCTGCGCGCCGGGCTCCTCGACCTATGCCGCCAACCAGGGCATCGGCGAGTTCTCGGCGACCCTGACCAATTATGCCGCCTTCGGGCAGGGCACGTTGAACTTCTCCGAACGCCTGCGCGGCATCGTTGGCGGCCGCTGGACCGAGGACAAGATCGAGTTCGTCCATCGCCGCCTCCGCACCTCGGGCGCGGCGGGCCTCAGCGGCGTCAACCCGACCTTCTCGGGGACGGGCGGCACCAAGGCTGATGGTTGGTCGGGCAAGGTTGGTCTGCAGTATGATGTCCTGCCGACCATTCTGGCCTATGGCAGCTATACGCGGGGCTACAAGGGCCCGGCGATGAACGTGTTCTTCAACATGCAGGCCACCGACAATTTCGGCATCGCGCCGGAAACCTCGGACGCCTACGAGATCGGCGCCAAGTCGCGTCTTCTGGACGGCCGCCTGATCCTGAACCTGTCGGCGTTCAACACGACCTATGACAACTTCCAGGCCACGAACCTGGATCTGATCGGCACCACGGTGGTTTCGCGCCTCACGAATGCCGGTACGGTCAAGACCCAGGGCTTTGAGGCCGACTTCACGCTGGAGCCGATCCGGAACCTGCGACTGAACGGCGGCTACGCCTATATTGACGCCAAGATCGACAAGTTCAAATGCCCGCCCACCGGCGCCTGCCCGGCATTGGCGATCAACGGCAAGCCTCTGCCCCTGTCGTCCAAGCACAAGGTCTCGTTGAACACGAGCTACTTCGTGCCGCTGGAAGGCCAGAAGTTCGACTTGGACTTCAATGTCGGCGCGCAATACCAGAGCAAGATGGGTTTCGACATCAATCAGAACCCTAATGCTGTCCAGAAGGGCTATGGCACCATCGACGCCAGCGTCGCTTTTGTCAGCAAGGACAACAGGTTGCGCCTGGCTCTGATCGGTAAGAATCTTGCCGACCAGCAGTTCGTCATCAACCGCATCCCCAACGGCGCGTCGTTCCTGCGGCAGATCACGCCGCGTGACGCCGAGCGCTATTTCGGCGCGAGCCTCCGCTACAACCTCTTCTAGTCCGCCTATCCTGCAAACGGGCCCGGCGACCTTTCCCCAAGCCGGGCCCGTTCTTTTTCAGATCGTATCGCGTGACGATGCGCCCGCCGTGCGGAGTAGAGACGTGCTCAAGCTTATCGCCCTCGAGGATGGTTTCGAAATCCAGGCGGCTGGCAAAACCGTGCTGCGTCATGCGCCGGACGCGCCGTGCCTGTTCATCGGACGCGGCGAGGCCGACGTTCAAATGCAGCGCGGCAATTTCGCCATCTCTGACTATGTCAGTGAGCGGATCGCCCTGCGCTCGGCAACGCCTTCGAAGGGCGAGGGCCGTGTTCGCATCGGTTTCGCCGCGGCCAGCGGTGGCCCCGAACTGCTCGCGATCGAGGTCGTCGAGAGCGGTCACATCCGCTTCATGCCCGGCGCCGAAGCCATCAACCGCCTGTGGCTGCGTGTGCCCGCAGAGGTTGGCGAAAACGTCTGGGGCGGCGGCGAGCAGCTGTCCTATTTCGACATGCGCGGCCGTCATTTCCCGCTGTGGACCTCCGAGCCGGGCGTCGGTCGGGACAAGTCGACCCATCTGACCTGGATGGCCGATCAGGCCGGCGCGGGCGGCGACTATTTCCACACCAACTATCCCCAGCCGACCTTCATCTCGTCGCGCCGCTATGCGCTGCACGTCGAGACCACGGCCTATTCGGCTTTCGATTTCCGCCATGCCGACTTCCACGAGATCGAGGTCTGGGAAGTCCCCGAGCGCATCGAGGTCTTCGCCGCCGAGACCTTCGTGGCCCTGGTCGGCGCGCTGTCCGATCGCTTTGGCCGCCAGCCGCCGCTGCCCGACTGGGTGCTGAACGGCGCCATCGTCGGCCTCAAGCAGGGCGACGAGAGTTTCGACCGTCTGCAAGCCTTCATCGCCTCGGGCGCGGCGCTGTCGGGTCTGTGGTGCGAGGACTGGGTGGGTCTGCGCATCACCTCGTTCGGCAAGCGCCTGTTCTGGGACTGGAAGTGGAACGCCAAGCGCTATCCGGGCCTGGATCGCAAGATCGGCGAACTGGCCCAGCAGGGCATCCGCTTCCTGGGCTACGTGAACCCCTATCTCTGCGTCGACGGCTCGCTGTTCCCGATCGCCGAAAAAGCTGGCTACCTCGCTTTGCGCCAGGATAGCGACGAGACCTATCTGGTCGACTTCGGCGAGTTCGACTGCGGCGTGGTCGACTTCACCAATCCCGAGGCCGCCGACTGGTTCGCCGACGCCATCATCGGCAAGGAGATGCTGGACTTCGGTCTGTCGGGCTGGATGGCCGATTTCGGCGAATACCTGCCCACCGATGTGCGCCTGGCCAACGGCGTCGACGGCATGCTGATGCACAATGCCTGGCCGACCATCTGGGCCAAGGTCAATGCCGACGCCGTTGAGCGGCGTGGCAAGACGGGCGAGGCGCTGTTCTTCATGCGGGCCGGCTATAGCGGCGTTCAACGCTATTGCCCGCTGCTGTGGGCTGGCGACCAGTCGGTGGACTTTACGCGCCACGACGGCATTGGCACGGTGGTCTGCGCTGCGCTCTCCTCGGGCCTGTTGGGCAACGCCTATCACCACAGCGATATCGGCGGTTACACCAGTTTGTTCGGCAATGTTCGGACGGCCGAACTGTTGATGCGCTGGAGCGAGATGGCGGCGTTCACGGCCGTGATGCGCTCGCACGAGGGCAACCGGCCCGATCAGAACCTGCAACTGGATCAGGACCCGCAGGTGCTGGCGCACTTCGCCCGCATGACCCAGGTCTATCGCCATCTGGCGCCCTATATCCGCGACTTGCGGGTTGAGGCGTCGGAGGAAGGGCTGCCGCTGCAACGGCCGCTCTTCCTGCACCATGAGGACGACCTCCAGACCTATGCCGAGCAGACGCAGTATCTGTTCGGCCGCGATCTGCTGGTCGCACCGGTGCTGGAGGCCGGTGTGAGCGCCCGCTCGGTCTATCTGCCGACGGGCGCAGGCTGGGTTCACGTCTGGTCGGGCGAGGCCTTCGAAGGCGGTCAGTCGGTCGAGATCGCCGCGCCGTTCGGTCAGCCGCCGGTCTTCCATCGCGCCGGCGCCGCCCAGGCCGACCTGTTCCAATCCCTGCGGAGCCTCTGATGGCCATGCCGACATTCAAGATCGACCGCAGGTTCCTGCTGATCATGCTGATCGCGGCCAGCATCCTCAACTATGCCGACCGGCAGATCATCGCGATCCTCAAGCCGATGCTGCAGGAGGATCTGAACTGGACCGACGCCGACTACGGTCACCTGGCGGCGATGTTCCAGCTCTCGGCGGCTGTGGCCTATCTGTTTGTCGGCTGGTTCATCGACCGGGTTGGTCTGAAGTTTGCCAACCCCTTCGCCGTGGGGTCCTGGAGCCTGGCGGCCATGGCCCACGCCTTCGCCCATACGGTAGGACAGTTCACCCTGGCGCGGATCGCCCTGGGGGCGACCGAGGCTCTGGGCACGCCGGTCGGCATCAAGACCATCGCCACCGCCTTTGAGGCCAAGTCGCGGTCAATGGCGATCGGCATCCTCAACGCGGCGGGCAATCTGGGCGCCGTCATTACCCCGCTGTTCGTTCCGTTCCTGGCCGCCGCTGTCGGCTGGCGACATACCTTCTCGATCGTCGGCGGCCTTGGTCTGGTCTGGGTCGCCGTCTGGTTCCTGACCGGAGCCTGGAACGCCGCAGCCCTCAATGCGCCTGAGCCCGAAAAGGCTGTGGCCCCCGCCAAGGTCAAGTGGAGCGAGGTTCTCAAGGACCGGGCGACCTGGGCGATCATGGGCGCCAAGGCGCTGTTTGATCAGGTCTGGTGGTTCCTGCTGTTCTGGACGCCGGACCTGCTCCACCGGGTGTTTGGCCTCAGCATCAAGGAGTTCGCGGTCCCTCTGGCCGTAATCTATCTGATGGCCGCCAGCGGCTCGCTGATCACCGGCGCGATCGTTGGACGGCTGATCGCCTCGGGCTGGTCGGTCAATCGCGCTCGCAAGACGGTGATGCTGGTCTGCGCCCTGCTGGTGGTTCCCGTGCCGCTGGTGCTCTATGTCGACAATTACTGGCTGGCCGTCGGCCTTCTGGGCATGACCCTGGCGGCGCACCAGGGCTTCTCGGTCAATGTGTTCGGGATCATCACCGACGTCATTCCCGCCAAGCGTGTCGGCACCATCACAAGCCTGGGCGCTCTGGCGGGCAATCTCGCCGGTATGGGCGTCTTGCAGCTTGCCGGCGTGCTCCTGACGAACGGCACCGGTTACATGCCGCTCTTCCTGATGGCCTCATGCGCCTATCTGCTGGCGCTGCTGTGGATCCACCTTTGGCTGCCTGTCCTGCGACTGGCCAATCCCTAGCGCGGGTCAGGTCGCGCCAAGGCGCTGCTGGATCCGGAAGGGGCGGAGTAGGGGGCACGGCTTCGCAGCCTCGCGCTTTCGCTGCGATGGGGATGGGAAGGGTCGCGGAGCGTCCGGGCCTCGCCCGGAGGATGGGATAGTTGAATACCGTTTCGACGAAGACAGACGCTCCGCGCGGCCGTTATCCGGTGAGCCCTCGGGGCGCGGGGTTTTAACCCGCTTCCGACGTTAGGCCCCCGACGGGTGGAGGGGATAGCGACCCCGTCCAGACCGCATGGGCGATTTCAGCCCATGCCTGTTGCGCATCGTGCGGGCGTCGCCAAAGGGAGTTCCCGGCGGTCCCGGTCCGGCTTCAACGCGTCCGGCCCCCGCAAGAACCGATCCGCTCCACCAGACCCTGCCGGGCCTTGGACGACGGCCGACGGACGCTTCCCGCTCGACCACCCCTGACAGCCGCAACGGTCGCCGTACGTGCGCCCTTCCCGCGCTGTCAGGTGAGATTGATTATGCAGGCGGTTTCGGCGCGTCTGATGGGCGCGATCAACTATTTTACAAGTAATTGAATTCGCTCAGGTCTACTCTGGGAAATGCGGGGATACAGTTCGGCCAATCCCCATAACTCCCGTCATTCCCGCCCTTGTGGCGGGAACCCCTCTGTCCGCCGCAGGTGCGGGAGGGGCGAAGTGCGCGCGCACTTCGCTGGCGCTTCACGTGTGAGCTGAAACAGGGGTTCCCGCCACAAGGGCGGGAATGACGGTGATCTATTGGATTGGCGTCCCGCCCCCCTTCGCGCCGAAGGGAGCCATCCTTAAATCTCACGGCGAGACGATCCCCATTCTCGCTCCACAAATGCTTGTCATCCCGGGCGGCGAAGCCGACCCGGGACCCAGGGGCCGGCGCACTGCGGTTGCTCCTGGGTCCCGGCGCTCCGCTCCGCTACGGCCGGGATGACAAGCATTTGTGTGGCTGTTGGAAGGCCTTCGCACCGAAAGGAGCCATCCTTAAATCTCACGGCGAGACGATCGCCGGTCTGTCCAGGTTGCAGCCTCCAAGAGATTTAAGGATGAGCGGGACGCGGGGCGTCCGCTTGTTGGAGGGAGGCAAAAGGGCGCCTTCGACCCGTTGCGGACCTTCGCCACCTCGAAACTGAAAGTCTTTTGTGAAGCAGGATGGTCGAGGGAGCGGCGCTAGAACGCCATTAGCCACAGGTCCGCCACCTTGCCGTCGTCGCGGACCTGGATGGCGCCGACTACCCTTTGGTTTGGCCAGGTCATTTCGAACATGACGCCGTTCGCGCCTTCGATACGCTCTTCGCGCGTGGTCACGAAGGTTTTGGGCGGCCCTAGCCGCGTCAGGCTGTCCCGATAGTCCGCTAGAACCTCAGGCGTGAGATAGGCGCAGGCTTCGCGAGTAAGGCGGCGGCAATCAACACGACCGCTGCGCAATTGAGCCACGTAGCGCCGGACCAGTGAAGCGGGCGGCTTGGCTCTCTTCTCGCCTTCGGAATAGGTATCTGGCCGGGGAAAGGCGACAGGCAGCAGCAGTTTCTCGATGCCATCAGCGATGTCCGGCACCGCCATACCGAACTCAGCGTTGACGGTGACGATGATCGCCATGCCATCGTCCGGATAGATCCGGCTCTCGGTAATCACGCCCGGCGCGAAACCGTTGTGATAGACGCGCCGATGGCCGGGCACGCCGTCGACGTAAAGTCCCAGGCCATAGCCAGCGCCCTTGCCCGTGGTCAGCATCATCTCGCGCATCATGGCGTCATACGAGGCCGGTGAGAGTAGAGAGCGGCGAACGACGCTGGCGTTCCAAAGCGCGAGGTCGGCGGCGGTCATTGAAAGCCCGCCAGCCGCATAGGCCCAGCCGCGCGCCGCCGGTTCGATCACGCGTGCAGGGCCCAGCAGGTTGCGGGTGTAACGGGTGGCGTCTCGGGCATTCGGGGCCAAGCTTTCGTTGTCGATAGCGCTGGTCATGCTCAGCGGCTTGAAAATCCTTTCGGTCAGCAGCTGGATTAGCGGCTTGCCGGAAACGATTTCGACGATCCGGCCGGCGACCGCGTAGTTAGTGTTACTGTAGTCCCAAGCCGCGCCTGGCTCGAATGCCAGCGGCATAGCGCCCCAGCGATCGACGATGGTTTGAGGCGCGATCGGCTGGCGGCGTTCCTCGGCGGTGTCCTGCCACGAGTTCTTGTAACCTGCCGTATGCGACAGCAGGTGGCGGACTGTCACCTTGTCGGCGCCAGCGAGCTTGGGGAAGAAGCGGCCGACCTTGTCGTCCAGAGACAGTTTGCCGTCCTGGACCATCAACATCACCGCCGCAGCGGTGAATTGTTTGCTGACCGAACCGATGTCGTAGCGAGTGTCCGGCGTTGCTGGCCGCGCCGGATCGAGGTTGGCCAGGCCGAACGCCTCGACATAAGCCAATTGGCCACCGACGACGACCGCTACAGAGGTCGACGGCGCGGGAGCCTTGCCGCGAGCCTCGGCGACGATGGCGCGGATATGGGTCTTCTGCTCCGGCGGGAGCGGAGCCGCTGCCGCGGAGGTCGTGACGATCGCCATACATAGACCGAGAACTATCCGCATCGCAGCTCCGTCCACCTACATTTGTAATTCTGCGGAAGCTACGCTTGTAAAATGGAGAGTCAATATTCGGCTCCAGAGCTCGGCGTTTTTCGTCAGGCAGATCACTGGCTGGAATTGGCGCTAGCGTTCGTTCAACATGATCGATCTGAACATTCGCAACCCACCCCCACAACAGACCCTCGCAACGTCCGCTCATCACCTCGAAACGCCATCCTCCGGCCCCCAGCCCCATCAGGGGGAGGAATCCCTGCCCCGCTGTGCTACACGCACCCGCAATGACTGACACAACACCTCAAAAGACCACCCGCGCCGGTTTCGCCGCGATCATCGGCGCGCCCAATGCCGGCAAGTCCACCCTGGTCAACCGCATGGTCGGGGCCAAGGTCTCGATCGTCACCCAGAAGGTGCAGACGACGCGCTTTCCGGTGCGCGGCGTGGCCATGCACGGCGACGCCCAGATCATCCTGGTCGACACCCCCGGCATCTTCAGCCCGCGCCGCCGTCTGGACCGCGCCATGGTCCGCTCCGCCTGGAACGGCTCGGAACAGGCCGAGGTCACCGTCCACCTGATCGACGTCCAGGCCGAACTGGCCTCGAACGAGAACAAGGCCACGCCCGCCGAGCACCGCTCGGTGCAGGACGTCCAGACCATCATCGAAGGCCTGAAGACCGCCAACCGTCAGGTGATCCTGGCGCTCAACAAGATCGACGGCGTCAAGCGCGACACCCTGCTGAAGGTCACGCAGGAGCTGTTCGACACCGGCGTCTATTCCGAGGTCTTCATGATCAGCGCCGCCACCGGCGCGGGCGTCGACGACCTGCTGGAGCGCCTGGCCTCCGCCATGCCGGAAAGCCCGTGGTTGTATCCGGAAGACCAGACCGCCGACCTGCCGGCCCGCCTGCTGGCCGCCGAGATCACTCGCGAGAAGATCTATCTGCGCGTCCACGAGGAGCTGCCCTACGCCGCTTCAGTGGAAACGACCGCCTTCGAGGAACGCGCCGACGGCAGCGCCCGCATCGAGCAGACCATCTATGTCGAACGCGACGGCCAGCGCGCCATCGTGCTGGGCAAGGGCGGCCAGACCCTGAAATGGATCGGCCAGGCCTCGCGCGAGGAGCTGTGCGACATCCTCGATCGCAAGGTGCACCTGTTCCTGCACGTCAAGGTCAAGGAAAACTGGGCCGAGGAACGCGGCCTGTTCAGTTCCATGGGCCTGGACTTCGACGTCTGACAAGCCACCGCGCCGCCCTGACAGCGGCGCGGCTCTTGACTTGATCGCTGGCAGGCTGTCCTAACGGGTGAGAACATACCGGGAATATCGCCCCCAGTGAGCCAGATCCAAAACGCCTTTGCCCCGGCCGCTCCGGCGGTCGACCTTGACGCCTATTTCGCGCGGATCGGCTATGAGGGCCCGCGCGAGCCGACCCTGGCCGTGCTGCGCGCCATCACCCGGAAGCACCCGGACGCCATCCCGTTCGAGAACCTGGACGTGCTGCTGGGGCGGGGGATTTCGATCGATCCGGCGACCATCGACGCCAAGCTGATCGCAGCCGGGCGGGGCGGCTATTGCTATGAGCAGAACGGCTTGCTCAAGCGGGTGCTGACCGCCGTCGGCTTCAACGTCGAGGGTCTGATGGCCCGGGTGTTGTGGATGGCGCCGGTCGGCGCGCCGCCCCGGCCGCGCTCGCACATGGTGCTGGGCGTGGCGATCGACGGCGAGACCTGGCTGGCTGACGCCGGCTTTGGCGGCTGCGTGCTGACCGCGCCGTTGCGCCTGTTTTCCGACGAGGTTCAGGACAGCCCCAACGGCCAGCTCCGCATCGTCGACGCCGGCCACGACGGCGTGGCCGAGCGGCAGGTTCAGGCCAATCTGTCGGGCAACTGGGCGCCGCTCTACCAGGTGGCCAAGGGCGCCTGGGCCGATGTCGACTACGAACAGGTCAACTACTTCACCTACACCCATCCCTCGTCGCACTTCACCTTCAGCATGACGGTCGGGCGCACGACGCCGACCGCGCGCTACGCCCTGAAGAACAATCGCCTGACCCATCGCGACGCCACCGGCGCCCTGGTCGAGCAGCGCGACCTGACCGTCGACGAGCTGGAAGCCACCCTGCGCGACGTCATCGGCCTGCCGGTCGAGGCCGACTGGCGGCCGGTGCTGGAAAAGGTCGTGGCGTGGGGGACGCAGGCCTAGATGGAATGGGAAGACGAGGCCCTGGTGCTGTCGGCGCGCATCCATGGCGAGACCGGCGCCATCGTCGAGCTGCTGACCGAGCAGCACGGCAAGTTCGCGGCCCATGTGGCGGGCGCGGCCTCGCGGCGGATGAAGCCGTTCCTGCAGCCAGGCTCGCGGGTGATCGCCCGCTATCGGGCCCGGATGTCCGACCAGCTGGGCGCGGCGACCCTGGAGCCGATGGGCGAGGGGGTGGCGTCGCTGTTCGACGATCCTCTGGCCCTGGCCGGTCTGTCGTCGGCCGCCTCGCTGGCCGCCGGCGCCTTGCCCGAGCGCGAGGCCCATCCCGGGGCCTTCCACGCGCTGGAGGCCCTGATCGGTGTGCTGCAGATCCCCGACATCTGGCCGGCGGTCTATGTGCGCTATGAGGCGGGGCTGTTGCAGGAGCTGGGCTTTGGCCTGGACCTGTCCAAATGCGCGGCGACCGGCTCGTTTGATGACCTGATCTATGTCAGCCCCCGCACCGGTCGCGCGGTCAGTCGCGGGGCGGGCGAGCCCTACAAGGACAAGCTGCTGCCGCTGCCGCCGTTCCTTCTGTCGGCCCAGGGCGGACTGGCGCAGGGCGACGTTCAGGCGGGACTGGACATCACCGGCCACTTTCTCGAACAGTTCGTGTTTGGCCCCCTGAACCGGCCGCTGCCGCCGACGCGCACGTGGCTGCTGGACCGGCTGGGCGAGGCGGGGCGGCTTTAAGAACCGTCACAAAGGCGCGATATCGCCAAGTCTGTCCAAGGAGTCGCCGATGTCCATCCTGCTCGATCGCTACGCCCTGTCGCGCCGTCGCGCCCTGGCCGCTTTTGGCGCCGTCGCCGCGACCGCCCTGTCGATCCCGCTGATCAGCGGCCGGGCCATGGCTCAGCCGGTCTATTCGATCTATCCCTTCCAGCTGGGCGTCGCCTCGGGTGATCCGCAGCCGGACGGTTTCGTGATCTGGACGCGCCTGGCGCCGGAGCCGCTGGAGATCGGCCACGGCATGCCCGCCCAGCCGGTGGAAGTGTCGTGGGAAGTCGCCGCCGACGCCGGCTTCAGGACCGTGGTCGCCAAGGGCGTCGCGGTGGCCATGCCCGAACTGGCTCATGCCGTCCACGTCGAGGTCGGCGGCCTGGAGGCGGGCCGTGACTACTGGTACCGTTTCGTGGCGGGCAAGGAGCGCAGCCTGACCGGTCGGGCGCGCACGACCCCGGCCCTGGGCGCGACCGTGGATCGCGTCCGCTTCGCCGTCGCCGGCTGCCAGCAGTACGAGCAGGGCTATTACACCGCCCACCGCCGTCTGGCCGAGGACAATCCCGACTTCGTGTTCTGCTACGGCGACTACATCTATGAGGGTCGGGGCAACCGCGTCTGGAACGGTCCCCGTGGCCCGGTCGAGAACGTGCGCCAGCATTTCGGCGGCGAGATCTACAGCCTCGACGACTATCGCCGCCGCTATGCCCAGTACAAGATGGACGCTGACCTGCAGGCCGCCCACGCCGCCGCGCCGTGGTTCGTGGTCTGGGACGACCACGAGATCGACAACAACTGGGTCGCTGACCTGGACCAGGACGGCGTTGATCCCAAGGTCTTCAACCTGCGTCGTCAGGCGGCGGTCCAGGCCTATTTCGAGAACATGCCGCTGCGCCCCAGCAGCTTTCCCGTCGGAACCACGATCCAGCTGTACCGCCGCGCCAGCTTTGGCGGCCTGATGGACCTGAACCTGCTCGACACCCGTCAGTTCCGCACCAACCAGCCCTGCGGCGACAAGTTCGGGACCTGCGCCGAGATCGAGGCGGCCAAGGCCGAGGTGCTGGGTCTGAAGCAGGAAAAGTGGCTGCTCGACGGACTCTCGGCGTCCAAGGCGCGCTGGAACGTGCTGGCCCAGCAGATCATGGTGATGGACCTGGACCGCGATCCGGGCGCGGGCTCGGCGGTCAATCCGGATTCCTGGGCGGGCTATCGCTCGCCGCGCAACCGCCTGCTGCAGCAGATCCGCGACCGCAGGATCGCCAATCCGATCGTGCTGACCGGCGACGAGCACCAGAACTATGCCGGCGAACTGCACCTGGACGGCGCCCATCCCGAGGGCGCGCCGATCGGGACAGAGTTTGTCGTCACCTCGATCTCGTCCAGTGGCGACGGCGTCGACCAGCGCGAGGACATGGCCAAGATCCAGGCCGCCAATCCGCAGCTGAAGTTCAACAACGCCCAGCGCGGCTATGCGATCTGCGAGGTGACGCCGGAGCGCTGGACGACCGAGTTCAAGGTGCTGGACGCTATTACCCGCCGCGACGGCAAGCTGACCACGCGCGCCAAGCTGGCGGTCGAAGCCGGAAATCCGCGTCTCGCGACCGTCTAGCCTGTCGACTGGGGGAAGGCCTCGGCGCTACTTCTCGTTGGCCGAGATGGCGGACATTGTCCGCAGATCCCACTGAGGCCGGGATTTCTCCGACGGCTCGCGAATGCCGGCCTCGATCTGGAATTGCCTGAGAGCGGCCAGCGTCTCGGGCGTCGAGACATAGACCTTTTGCTGAGCGTCGTAGATGAGCGGAGCTTCGGGCATGGTGACGCCCTGCTCGCTGAGCGAAGCGACGCTCTGGTCGACGACCACGGCCGCCATCGCCTTGGCTTCGTCCTGCTGTCCGGCCAATCGGAGGTAAACCGACAGATCATAGGCGGCGGCGCGCGCCGCGCTGGTGTCTCCCGCATCCAGAGCGGCCTGCAGGGCGTCCCGCCGCTGGGCGATGGACGCCGGAAAGCTCTGGGTCAGGGCGCTGCTGATGCTGCTCGTCACGCCATTCTGGCGCACGGGAATGTTCACCGGTGAGGACACGCACTTCAGCCATTCGCCAGAACCGGCGAAGAACGAGCTGTTCGGCTTGGCCCGGAACTCGATCCGATTGTCGCATTTCTGGTCGTAGAGGGTCCGCTCGCCGTTGGCGTCGGTCTCAACGGCGGCGGTTTGAAGGACACCGTCCTTGCGGATGAAGATCTTGCTTGGCACGGCCTTGCCGCTGGGGCCGCGCACCCGGATGGCTATGGTTTCGACGGTTTGCGCCGCGACCATGGCCGGGACAAGGGCGAGACTAAGCGTTGCTGGCAGAAGGTTTCGCATCGTTTGATGATCCTTCGGGCTGGGGTTTTGGTGTCAGCAAACCGTGGGCGAGCCAGGCCATGAAGCTGGCCAGAAACAGGCTCATCACGGTCAGCACGATGAGATAGTAGCGATGAAAGAACCACGCGACCGGATGGCTGGCGGGGAGCATGTAGATGGCCTCAGGCTTGGCGCTGTTGGGGTTCAGCATCAGATGAACCGGGTCATCATTCAGCGTCTTGGCGACGACCCGGATCGAGCCGCCGGGGGGCAGTGACACCAGGAACTCCACGGAAAACCGCGACGGATTGAGGAAGCCATTGGCTCCGTCCGGAGACTCGCCTGCGTCGTAGGCCGAACCTGTGGGCGGCATGCTGACGAACTTGTTTTCGCCCGACAGACACTCGCGCTCGGCGCCGCAGCCCAGCGTGAAACGAACCGGCCCGATCGGCTGGGTCTTGGAGAGATTGGTGACCGTGCCCACGACGGTCGAGCCCTTCCGATCGACCGCATAGGTCGCCACCAGGGAGTCCTGCATGCCGCCGTGGAGTGTGGCGAACGCCCAGCCCAGAGCCGAAATCAGCAAGGCGATCGCATAGGGCGCCTTGTCGCTCGAGAACGGATTCATCGGTAGCCCCGGCCGATTTGCAGCGTCAACGATAACGCCGTTCTTCCATCTCGCGCAACATCCGCTGCCCGAGGTGAGTCACGGCGCGCCAAAGACGTCGAATCGCCCGCCCGACATCTGCTAGGATGCGAGCCCGGTAACGATTCCTCCTCATGAACAAACCTGTCCTTCCCCCCGGCGGTCCTGGCGACGGCGACCGCATCCTTGACGAGCCGCTGACAGAAGCCCTGTCGCGCCGCTATCTGGCCTATGCCCTGTCGACGATCAGTTCGCGGGCCCTGCCGGACGTGCGTGACGGCCTCAAGCCCGTCCACCGTCGCGTGCTGTACGCGATGAACAACATGCGCCTGAACCCCGAGGCCGCCGCGCGCAAGTGCGCCAAGGTGGTCGGCGAGGTGATGGGTAACTTCCACCCGCACGGCGACCAGTCGATCTATGACGCCCTGGTGCGCCTGGCCCAGGACTTCGCTCAGCGCATCCCGCTGGTCGAGGGTCAGGGAAACTTCGGCAATATCGACGGCGATAACGCCGCCGCCATGCGCTACACCGAATGCCGCATGACCACGGCGGCGACGCTGCTGCTGGACGGCATTGACGAGGACGCGGTCGATTTCCGGCCCACCTATGACGGCCAGGACGAGGAACCGGTGGTTCTGCCGTCGGGCTTCCCCAACCTGCTGGCCAACGGCTCGTCGGGCATCGCGGTCGGCATGGCCACCTCGATCCCGCCGCACAACGCCGCCGAGCTGATCGACGGCTGCCTGCTGCTGCTCAGCCGGCCCGAAGCGACGACCGCTGACCTGCTGGAACGCATCCCCGGTCCCGACTTCCCGACCGGCGGCATCATCGTCGAACCGCGCGAGAGCTTGCTGGAAACCTACGAGACCGGCCGCGGCGGCGTTCGTGTTCGGGCCAAGTGGGAGAAGGAAGACACCGGGCGCGGCACCTACCAGATCGTCGTCACCGAGATTCCGTATCAGGTAAAGAAGTCGGATCTGGTCGAGCAGCTGGCCGACTTGATCGAGAGCAAGAAGGCGGCCCTGCTGGGCGACGTCCGCGACGAGAGCGCCGAGGACATCCGGCTGATTCTTGAGCCCAAGACAAGGAACGTCGAGCCCGAAGTGCTGATGGAGAGCCTGTTCAAGCTCTCGGCGCTGGAAAGCCGCTTCCCGGTCAATATGAACGTGCTGGACGCGCGCGGCACGCCGGGCGTGATGGGCCTGAAGGCGGCGCTGATGGCGTTCCTGGCCCACCGCCGCGAGGTGCTGACCCGCCGGGCCAAGCATCGCCTGTCCAAGATCGAAGCCCGTCTGCACATTTTGGACGGCCTGCTGATCGCCTACCTCAATCTGGACGAGGTCATCCGCATCGTCCGTTACGAGGACGAGCCCAAGCAGAAGCTGATCTCGACCTTTGCGTTGTCGGACCTCCAGGCCGACGCCATCCTCAACACCCGCCTGCGCCAGTTGGCCAAGCTGGAAGAGATGGAGATCCGTCGCGAGCACGCGCAGCTGATGGAAGAGCGCGACGGCATCCTGGCCATGCTGGCCAGCGACGAGAAGCAGTGGAAGCTGGTGGGGACCGGCCTGCGCGACGTGCGCGCTACCCTGCTGAAGATCAAGCACCCGCTCGACAAGCCTCGCATCAACGGCATCACCGGTCGCTCGATCTTCGCCGACGCGCCGTTCGTCGACGCCGAGGCGGCCATCGAGGCGATGATCGTCCGTGAACCGATCACCATCATCCTGTCGGAGCGCGGCTGGATCCGCGCCGCCAAGGGCAAGGTGGAGGATCCGTCCGAACTGAAGTTCAAGGAAGGCGACAAGCTGGGCTTCCTGGTCCCGGCCGAGACCACCGACAAGCTGCTGATCTTCTCCAGCGACGGCCGCTTCTTCACGATCGGCTGTGACAAGCTGCCCGGCGCCCGAGGCCATGGCGAGCCGTTGCGGATGATGATCGAGCTGGACGACAAGGTGAAGATCCTCGACGTGTTCCCGTTCAAGGCCGGCCGCAAACGCATTTTGGCCTCCAAGCTTGGCTATGGCTTCCTGATGCCCGAGGAAGAAGCGCTCGCCAATCGCAAGGCCGGAAAGCAGGTCCTGACCGTCGACGCCGCCGGCGCGGCCTTCTGTCTGGAAGCCGTCGGCGACCAGCTGGGCGTGATCGGCGACAACGGCAAGATCCTGATCTTCCCGCTGGAAGAACTGCCGGAAATGCCGCGCGGCAAGGGCGTCAAGTTGCAGGCCTATCGCGAGGGCGGACTGCGCGACGCGCTGTCATTCAACGCCGAGACCGGCGGCTACTGGATCGACTCCGCCGGCCGTCGCCGCGACTGGACCGACTGGACCACCTTCGTCGGCCGCCGGGCCAGCGCCGGCAAGCTGGCGCCCAAGGGCTTCCCGACCTCCAAGCGGTTCAAGCCCAAATGACCGGCTTGCGGCTGAGACGAAAGGCGATCGCTTTTGTCGCCGGCCTGCTTGGCTGCGCCGCCGCTGTGGGAGTGGCCTCGGCTGCGGCGCTGCCGGGCGTCAAGCCCGAGGCGGTGGGCTTTTCCTCGCCCAAGCTGAAGAAGCTGGACGAGGCCATGCAGGCCATGGTCGACACGGGGCAGGTCGCGGGGGCCGTGACGCTACTGGCCCGCCACGGCCAGATCGTTTCGAGCTCGACCTTCGGCAAGCGCGGTCTCGAAGCCGGGGATCCGATGCCCGCCGACGCCATCTTCCGCATCCGTTCGGAGACCAAGCCGGTCACCGGCGTGGCGATGCTGATCCTCTATGACGAGGGCAAATGGAAGCTGGACGATCCGGTCAGCAAGTACGTCCCGGAGTTCGCCAATCTGCGCGTCGCCAAGATGGACGCCGAGGGCCGCCCGGTCCTGACGCCGATTTCGCGCCCGCCGACCATGCGCGAGTTGATGACCCATACGGCGGGTTTCGCCTATGGCATCGCCGACGATCCTTCCAGCCCAGCCGACCAGGCCTATTACAAGGCCAACGTGCTGCAGTCGGGTTCGCTGGGCGAACTGGTCGCGAAGGTCTCGACCCTGCCGATGTACGCCGAGCCGGGCGCCTTGTGGCGCTACAGCGTGGCCGCCGACATTCAGGGCTATATCGTCGAAAAACTGTCGGGCCAGTCGCTGCCGGTGTTCATGCAGGAGCGGATCTTTGCGCCGCTGGGCATGGCCGACACCGCCTTCTACGTGCCGCAGGAGAAGGTCGGACGTCTGGCGGCGCTGTATGACGCCGACGCTACGGGCAAGCTGATCCCGGCTGTCGAAGGGCCCTGGCGCGATGTCACCAAGCCGCCGGCGGCCCCGTCGGGCGGCGGCGGCCTGGTCTCAACCGCCCACGACTTCGCGCGGTTCGCCCAGATGATCCTCAATGCCGGGGATCTCGACGGCGTTCGCATTCTGCAGCCCGAGACGGTGGCCCTGATGCGGCTGAACCAGCTGCCGGCCAGTTTCACCGTCACCACCAATGGCACCACCGGGGTTCTGCAGCCCAGCCAGAAGCCGTTCCCGTTCGCCCAGGGCATGGGTTATGGCCTCGATGTCGCCGTGGCCGTAGATCCGGCGGCCTCGGGCGCGCCCGTTGGGGCGGGCACGATCAGCTGGGGCGGCAGCGCCGGCACCTGGTTCTGGATCGACCCGACCAACGACCTCTTCTTCATCGGCATGATCCAGCGCCTGGGCGGGGTGGGGCCGGGCCTGGACGCCACAACGCGGACTCTGGTCTATCAGGCGCTGGAAAAGCCGGACCTGTAAGGTCGGTGCGCCTTCCGCTTGGCGCCTGGGTGGCTCGTTCAAACGGCCGTTTGCATTGGCGCCCTGATCCCGGCATGGTCTCCCGAAATCAGGGAGGCTCGCATGAACCCGACAGCCGAATTCGACATCATCGTCTATGGCGCCAGCGGCTTCACCGGCCGGCTGGTGGCTGAGTATCTGGCCGCGCAGTACGGCGTCGGCGGCAAGGTGCGCTGGGCGATGGCGGGGCGGAGCCTCGAAAAGCTGGCCGCAGTCCGCGATGAGATCGGCGCGCCCCCTGAGACGCCGCTGGTCACCGCTGACGCTGACGACGCCGAATCCCTGAAAGCCATGGTCGGTCGGACCAAGGCCGTACTGACCACGGTCGGCCCCTATCAGCTGTATGGCAACGCCCTGGTCGCGGCCTGCGCCGAGGCGGGGACCGACTATCTCGATCTCTGCGGCGAGCCGGCCTGGATGCGCCAGATGATCGACGCGCATGAGGCGACGGCGAAGAAGACCGGCGCACGGATCGTGTTCTCGTGCGGCTTTGACTCCATCCCGTTCGAACTGGGCGTCTGGTTCCTGCAGCAGGAAGCCGGCAAGACCTTGGGTGGGCCGGTTCCGCGCGTGAAGGGCCGGGTGCGCGGCATGAAGGGCGGATTCTCGGGCGGCACCGCCGCCAGCCTGAAGGCGACCATGGCCGCTGCGGCGCGCGATCCTTCGCTGGTGGCCTTGCTCAAGAACCCGTTCGCCCTGGTTCCCGGCTTTGAGGGGCCTGCCCAGCCGTCGGGGAACAAGCCGATGCTGGACGAGGACCTGGGCGTCTGGGCTGCGCCGTTCGTTATGGCGGCGATCAACACCCGCAACGTGCACCGCTCCAATGCCCTGCTGGGCCAGGCCTATGGCGCCGACTTCGTCTATGACGAGATGATGCTGACGGGGCCGGGCGAACAGGGCGAGCAGATCGCCCAGATGATCGCCGCTTCAGGCGGTGGCCTGGGCGGCGAAGGCGGTCCCAAGCCGGGCGAGGGGCCCAGCAAGGAAGAGCGCGAGACGGGCTTCTATGACGTTCTGTTCCTGGGCATCGCCGCCGACGGCCGGCAGGTGCGGGCCAGCGTCAAGGGCGACAAGGACCCCGGCTATGGCTCGACGTCCAAGATGATCGCCGAGTCGGCGATCTGCCTGGTGACCGAGGCGACCGATGTGGCGGGCGGCATCTGGACGCCGGGCGCGGCCATGCAGGGCAAGCTGGTGGCGCGGCTGGAGGCGAATGCGGGCCTGACCTTCGCCGTGGAATAGCGGGCGTCGCGGCCGACGGGGGCGACGATGAAGGCTTATCTGGTGCTGGATTTTTCGGTGCACGATTTTCCTGGCTTCATGCCCTATGTCGCGGAAATCCCTGCGCTTATCGACCGGCATCGCGGGCGATACATCGTGCGGGGAGATCTGCCGACGGCCATTGAAGGTGACTGGGCGCCAGAGCGTATGGTCATCTTGGAGTTTCCGTCCCGCGAAGCGGCGCAGGCGTTTCTCGCCGATCCGGACGCTCAGCCGCTTTTTCAGCTGCGTCACAGGACGACCAACAGCAAGCTGGTGCTGGTGGATGGATGCGATTGAGCCCATCGCCGAGAAGGCTGCTGCGGTTGTGGCGTCCCTAGAGAAAAACTGGCTGCGCAAGCGACGGAATTCACCCTAAGGTCGCTTCAAACAAGTGTTCGGGGAAAGACGGAATGGCTTTACGTCGGTTGATCGGGACCGCTCTGGCGGTCGGATATCTGGCGCTCGGTGCGCCGCTTCTCGCGGCCCCCAAAAGCAGCCCGTCGGTCACGCTCGCGCCCGCGTCGCCTGAAAGCGTCGGCTTCTCCAGTGAGCGGCTGAAGCGTCTCGACGCCAGCATGCAGGCGCTCGTCGATCAGGGCCATCTGCCGGGCGTCACCACCATGGTCGTTCGCCACGGCAAGGTCGTCGCCTTCGAAGTCCACGGCAAGAAGGGCTTCGATGGCCCGCCGATGACCAAGGACACCATCTTCCGGATCTACAGCCAGACCAAGCCGGTGACCGGCGTGGCGATGATGATGCTGTTCGAGGAGGGCAAGTGGCGCCTCGACGATCCGGTCAGCAAATATATCCCCGAGTTCGCCAATCTGCGCGTCTACAAGGGCCAGAACCCGGACGGGACCTTCATCACCGAAGCGGCCAGTCGTCCGCCGACCATGCGCGAGATCATGAGCCACTCGGCGGGCTTCGCCTATGGCCTGGTCCCGGACAACCCCGTCGACAAGGCCTATGTCTCGACCGGCGTCCTGGGCGCCAAGACGGGCCAGGAGTTCATCGACAAGATCGCCGCCTTGCCGCTGGTTGGTCAGCCCGGCGCGCAGTGGAAGTACAGCGCCTCGGTCGATATCCAGGGCTACCTCGTCGAGAAACTATCGGGGATGTCGCTGGCCGACTTCATGCGCACCCGCATCTTCGAGCCGCTGAAGATGATCGATACCGGCTTCTATCTGCCGGCCGCCAAGGCTGATCGCCTGGCGTCGATGTATGTCTGGGGTCCCAAGGTCCAGAAGCTGGTCCCGGCTGAGGGCTTCATGGTGCTGGACATCAGCAAGCCGCCGGTGGTCGCCTCGGGCGGCGGCGGACTGGTCTCGACCAGCGCCGACTATGCCCGGTTCTCGCAGATGATCCTCAACGGCGGTGAACTGGACGGTGCGCGCATCCTGTCGCCCAGCACCATCAAGCTGATGGGCAGCAATCACCTCGGCGACAACATCATGACCGGTCAGGAAGGCTCGTTCCGGAATGGCCGCGGTCAGGGTTTTGGTCTCGACTTCATGGTCATCACCGACCCGGCCAAAGCCGGCACGCCGACGGGCGAGGGCACGATCAGCTGGGGCGGCGCGGCCGGCACCTGGTTCTGGATCGACCCGAAGAACGACCTGTTCTTTCTGGGCATGATCCACATTCTCAACAAGGACGGCGATCCGGCCCTGCGCAATCTGGACGATATCAGCCAGCAGCTGGTCTATCAGGCGCTGGTCGACCCTTCGAAATAGCCAAGTCAAACAACAAGAAAATACCAGGGAGCGAGCGCCATGAAGGCCGCCGTCTATTATCAAACCGGTTCGCCGGACGTGCTGCGCTATGAGGATGTCGCCGATCCGGTCTGCCATGCCTCTGGCGTGGTGATCCGGGTCGAGGCCGTCAGCATCGAGGGCGGCGACACCCTCAGCCGCGGCGGCGGGGCGATGGCGGGCAGCCCTCACATCGTGGGCTATCAGGCGGCCGGCGAGATCGTCGAAGTCGGCGCGGACGTCACCCACCTGAAGGTCGGCCAGAAGGTCGTGACTGTGAACGCCTTCGGCTCGCACGCCGAACTGCGCGCGGTTCCGGCCCGCAACGCCTGGCCGATCCCGGAAGGGTTCGACATCCTCAAGGCCTCGGCCATTCCGGTGCCGTTCGGCACGGCCCATGAGTGCCTGTTTGGTCACGGCCAGCTGAAGGCCGGCGAGACCGTGCTGATCCAGGCCGGGGCCAGCGCCCTGGGCATCGCCGCCATCCAGCTGGCCAAGCGGGCCGGGGCGACGGTGCTGGCCACAGCCTCCAGCGACGCGCGTCTGGAGCGCCTGAAGGTGTTTGGTCTGGACCATGGCATCAACTATGGCCGCGACGACACCGTCGAACAGGTGATGAAGCTGACCGGCGGCAAGGGTGTCGATCTGGTGGTCGATCCCGTGGGTGGCGCGACCCTGCAGTCGAGCCTTCTGTCGCTGGGCTATCGCGGCCGGGTCTCGCTGGTCGGCAATGCCGGCCGCGAGCCGATGAAGGTCGATGTCTCGTCCCTGATGGGCGGCAATCGCCGGCTGTCGGGCGTGTTCCTGGGCGCCGAGATCATGACCGACCGGGTGCATGACCTGATCCAGACCCTGATCGAGGAAGCCGCGCGCGGTGAACTGCAGGTGCTGATCGACAGGACCTTCCCCCTGTCGGAAGCCGCCGCCGCCCACGCCTATATCGAGAGCCGCCAGGCCGTCGGCCGCGTGCTGTTGATCCCATGAGCCAGACCAACCGCGTCCTGGCCCATACCGGGGCCAAATATCCGATCGTCCAGGCGCCGATGGGCTGGATCGCGCGCTATCCCCTGGCCTCGGCGGTGTCGCGGGCCGGAGGGCTGGGCATCATCGAGACCTCGTCGGGCGAGACCGAGACCTGCAAGGCCGAGATCCGCAAGATGGCCGAGGCGGGCCTGCCGTTCGGCGTGAACCTGCCCATCATGTTCCTGCGTGACGACTCGATGCTGAAGTTCGTCTGCGAGAGCGGGGTGAAGTTCGTCACCACCTCGGCCGGCAGCCCTGCCAAGTTCATCGGCCCGCTGAAGGACGCCGGCATCGTCGTCTATCACGCCGTGCCCACGGTCGATGCGGCCGTAAAATGCGCCGAGGCCGGCATTGACGGCCTGGTCGTCGAGGGCGCCGAGGGCGGCGGCTTCAAGAACCCCGAGGAGGTGTCGACCCTGGTCCTGCTGCAGGCCATCCGCGCCCGCGTGGATGTGCCGCTGATCGCGGCCGGCGGCATCTGCGACGGACGCGGCATGGCTGCGGCGTTCGCTCTGGGCGCCGAGGCGATCCAGATGGGCACGCGTTTCGTCAGCTCGGCCGAGAGCCCGGTGCACGAGAACTACAAGGCCGCGATCACCGGCGGCAAGGAGACCGGCACCTGGATCCTCAACAAGAAGTCCAGCCCCTGCATCCGCGCCCTGAAGTCCGAGCGCACCAAGACCATCTACGATGAAGGCCTGATGCCGCCGGACGCCCTGAAGGGCATCCTGGGCGTCTATTTCGGCGGCGACATGGAAGCGGCTCCGGCCCTGGCCGGCCAGACCGTCGGCCTTATCGACGAGGTCAAGACAGCCCAGCAGATCATCGACGAGACCGTCGCCCAGTTCCACGACATCACGGGGCGTCTCGGCGCTCTGGCCGCCGCACGCGGCTTCTAAGGGATCATGACCATGAACAACCTCTTCTCGCTCGAAGGCCGCGTCGCGGTCGTCACCGGCGGCTCGCGCGGCATCGGTGCGATGATCGCCAAGGGCTTCCTGACCTATGGCGCCAAGCGCGTCTATATCACCGCCCGCAAGGCCGCCGCCTGCGACGCCGCCGCTGAAGAGCTCAGCCAGTACGGCGAGTGCATCTCGCTGCCGGGCGACGTTTCCACGATGGAAGGCATCGAAGGCCTGACCAAGCGCCTGCTTGAGGCCGAGCCCAAGCTCGACATCCTGGTCAACAACGCGGGCGCAGCCTGGGGCGCGGCGTTCGACGAGTTCCCCGAGAGCGGCTGGGACAAGGTCGTCGACCTCAACATGAAGACCCCGTTCTTCCTGACCCAGGCCCTGATCGCCCCGCTGCGCGCGGCGGCCAAGGACCGCGTGGCCAAGGTGATCAACATCTGCTCGATCGACGGCCAGTCGGTGGCCCGCGAGGAAACCTATCCCTACGGCGCGTCCAAGGCCGGGCTTCTGCACCTGACCAAGCGCATGGCCCTGCGTCTGGCGCCTGAGAACATCGCCGTCAGCGCCATCGCGCCCGGCGCCTTCGCCTCGGACATGAACAAGGTCGCTCGCGACCACGCTGAAGCGGTGTCAAAAGCCATTCCGGCCGGCCGGATCGGCACGGACGAGGACATGGCCGGCACGGCGATCTTCCTGGCCTCGCGGGCCGGCGACTATGTGATGGGTTCTGCCGTCACCGTGGACGGCGGCGTCAGCTTCGCGCGCTAGGCTCTAGAGATCGTGCAGGATGGCGGGCTGGGCGTCGCTCATGTCCAGCTCGCTGTCCTCGGCTTCGCGCAGCAGGTTCAGGACCCGAGGTGACCGCGCGCCACGCTCGCGGGCCGACATCAGGGCCCAGCCGCCGGGCTTGAGGATTTCCAGGGGCGAGAAGCGGGCCTTGTAAGCCATCTTCTCGCTGCCGGGGACCCAGTAGCCAAGATAGACATAGGGCAGGCCCGTCTGCTGGGCCTGGACCATGTGATCTAGGATGATGAACGAGCCCAGGCTGCGCTTGGTCATGTTCGGATCGTAGAAGCTGTAGACCAGTGACAGGCCGTCAGCGAGGACGTCCACCAGGACGCAGGCGATCAGGTCGCCGGGGCCTCGATCCATGGAGCGGCTGCGATACTCGATCAGATGGGTGCGGACCGCCGTGTCCTCGACCATCGCCACATAGTCGGGCCAGGTCATCTCCGCCATGCCGCCGTCAGCGTGGCGGGTCAGCAGGTAGCGCCGCAGGAGCTCGAACTGCTCCAGCGTCGCTTCGGATTCCACCAGATGCCGTTCCAGGTCGTCATTGCGGGCCAGCACCTTCCGCTCGGACCGCGAGAAGACGTAGTCGGCGACGGGCGAGCGGGCCGATTGGCAGGCGCGACAGGTCTCGCAGGCCGGCCGATAGGCGATGTTCTGGGAACGACGGAAGCCGACCTGGGTCAGGCTGTCATTGACCGTGGGGCCATCCGACAGCGGGAGGTGAGCAAAGACCTTACGCTCCTCCCGGCCCGGCAAGTAGGGGCAGGGGGTCGGCGCCGTGAGGAAGAACCGAAGCTGTCGCGTCGGAAAATGCTGCGTCACGAAAGCGCCCGTCCCCTGTTCAGCGGCCTTTGGCCGTCATGTGATTAGGCGGCATGCCGCCCGTTTTCGCAAGCGTCACCGAAGCCTCGCGCCGCTTACCGTCACAGCCCATCGGGCAGCACCGGCTTTTCTCGCAACAAGACGATCGAAATGCGTCGATTGCCGGCCAGAGTAGGATCGTCGGCATAGAGAGGTTCGGAATTGGCCTTGCCCGAGACCTGGTAGATACGGTCATCACCGACCCCGGCGTTGCGCAGCACCAGGCGCGCGGCGTCGGCGCGGGTGGCCGAGAGGGCCCAGTCGCTGTCGCTCTTGCGGCCCAGGGCGTTGGCGCTGGTGTGGCCGGACACCGTGACCCGGTTGGGCAGTTGGTTGACGATCTTGGCCACAGCGCGCAGCAGGATCCGGGCCCGGTCGTTGGGCTCCTTCGAGTTCTCCTTGAACATCGAACGGCCTTCCTGGTCGATCAGCTGGATCCGCATCCCCTCGGGGGTCTGGTCGATCATGATCTGCTTGGATAGCTCGGCCAGTTCCGGCATTTCCTGCAGCGACTGGCGCAGGGACTGGGCCGCCGAGGCGAAGCTGTCCTGTTCTTTTTTGGCCAGGGCGTCGCGAAGAGCCTCTTCGCTGGCCGAGTCGAGACTGGCGGTCGTCGAGCTCTGGCCTTCCTTGTCGGTTTGGTCGGGAGCTTCAGGCGCCATTTGCTGGACCACCGACAGCTTGCCCTCTGCCTTGGCGCCGTCGTCGCCGAGCGAGGTGCCGCCGAGGATGCCACCCGAGCCGCTGGTGGTCGAAGAGATGCTCGCCGGGGCGAAATAGTCGGCAATACCTTGTTTTTGTTCGGGACTTGTCGAGTTCAGCAGCCACATCAGCAGGAAGAAGGCCATCATCGCGGTCACGAAATCGGCGTAGGCGACTTTCCACGCGCCGCCATGGTGGCCGCCGCCGACCACCTTCTTGACCTTCTTGATAATGATCGGCTGTTCGCCGCTGACGGCCATCGTGCTTAAGCCTGCTTAACCCTGTTCAACTGAAGTTGCCCTGCGGACGTTAAGATGGGGTTGCGAAGCGGAGGCTGTCGGGCGAAATCGCAGGCTCCATAGGGAGTGCTTCGCATGAAGACGGCGTTTATCGGCCTGGGCGTGATGGGCTATCCGATGGCAGGTCACCTTAAGGCCGCCGGCCACGAGGTTTCCGTCTTCAATCGCAGCCCCGACAAGGCCCGGCGCTGGGCGGTCGAGCACGGCGGCGCGGCCTTCGAGACCATCGAGGACGCCGTCGCCGGTTGCGAACTGGTCGTCCTGTGCGTCGGCAATGACGACGACGTGCGCGGCGTTGTGGCGCGCGCGCTTCCTGCGCTGTCCAAGGGCGCGGTGATCGTGGACCACACCACCACCTCGGCTACCGTGGCCCGCGAGATGGCGGCGCTGGCTGCGCAAAGCGGCTGCTTCTTCATCGATGCGCCGGTTTCTGGCGGCCAGGCTGGGGCTGTGAACGGTCAGCTGACGATCATGGCCGGCGGCGATGCGGCGGCCTTCGCCAGGATCGAGCCGGTCATCAACGCCTATGCCAAGGCCATCCGACGCATGGGCGAGGTGGGTACGGGACAACTGACCAAGATGTGCAACCAGATCGCCATCGCCGGCCTGGTCCAGGGCGTGGCCGAGGCGCTGCACTTCGCCAAGCGGGCCGGCCTGCCCACCGACGACGTGCTGGCGGCGATCTCCAAGGGCGCGGCCCAATCCTGGCAGATGGAAAACCGCTGGGCGACCATGGCGCAGGGCAAGTTCGACTTCGGCTTCGCGGTCGACTGGATGCGCAAGGATCTGGGCATCGCGCTCGAGGAGGCCGGTCGCAATGGCGCAAAACTGGAGAGCACCGCAATGATCGACCAGTTCTACGCCGAGGTGCAGGCCATGGGTGGCCATCGCTGGGATACGTCCAGTCTCGTCGCACGGTTGGAGAAGTAGTTCATGCGCAAGCTCGCGATCACCCTGGCGGCCTTCGCCTCGCTCCTGGCTCCGGCCGCCACGGCCGCCCCGGTCGTCGCGCCCAAAGAGGGCGACTTCGTCACTCGGGACTTCAAGTTTCGCTCGGGCGAGGTGCTGCCGGAGCTGCGCCTGCACTACACCACCTTCGGCGAGCCCAAGCGCGACGCCAGCGGCCGGGTGACCAACGCCGTGATGGTGCTGCATGGCACCGGCGGCACGGGCAAGCAGTTCCTCAGCCCGCAGTTCGCCGACGAGTTGCTGGTCCCGGGCGGCCTGCTGGATCCGGCCAAATACTATGTGATCCTTCCGGACGGCATCGGGCACGGCAAGTCGTCCAAGCCCAGCGATGGCCTGCACGCGCGCTTTCCGCAGTATGATTATGACGACATGGTCGCCGCCCAGCATCTGCTGCTGACCCAGGGCCTGAAGGTCGACCGCCTGCGGCTGCTGATGGGCACGTCGATGGGCTGCATGCACGGCTTCGTCTGGGGCGAGACTTATTCTGATTTCGCCGACGCCCTGGCGCCGTTCGCCTGCCTGCCCAACGAGATCGCCGGTCGCAACCGCATGTGGCGCAAGCTGCTGATCGACGCGATCAGGCTGGATCCAGCCTGGAAGGGCGGGGACTATGTCGAGCAACCCATGGAGGGCCTGCGCACGGCGCTGGGCCTGCTGATGGTGGCCGGCCTCTCGCCGCTGCCCGCCCAGATCGCCAGCCCGACCCGGCAGGCCGCCGACAAGGCCGTGGACGACTACTTCGCCGCCCGGCTGCCGCCGCTGGACGCCAATGACCTGATCTATGCCGTCGGCGCTTCCCGCACCTATGATCCGTCGCCGAAGCTGGAGACCATCACCGCGCCGGTGCTGTGGATCAATTCGGCCGACGACTTCATCAATCCGCCGGAGCTAGGCCTTGCCGAGGCCCAGGCCAGGCGGCTGAAGAACGGCACGTTCGTGCTGTTGCCGATCAGCGAAAAAACCAAGGGGCACGGCAGCCACACCTGGGCGGTGCTTTGGAAGGACAGGCTGGCGGCGTTCCTGAAGGCGACCGAGCGGTAGGCGGGCGCTAGGATACTCAAGCCGGCAGGGTTGCCCCGCGAGACCACAATCGGTTGTCATCCCGGACAAGCCCGGCGAACGCCGGGTGCAGATCCGGGACCGCTGCAAGCGCCGAGTTCATGCGTCGGTCCCGGATCTTCGCGCTATGCGCTCGTCCGGGATGACAACCTTTTGTAGCCTCTACTCCGCCGCCATAGCCGGCGTGAACTGGTTGCGCAGGCCAGCCAACCGCGCGCGGTTGTCGTGGTCCCAGGGATGGAAGCTCGGGCGATACCAGGCCCAGTATTCGTTGGCGCAGCGGCGGAAGAGGCCGGGCGTGCCGAACAGGAACCACAGCACCTTGGCGCGGGCGACGCCGCGCTTCATGCCGTCGGCGACCAGCAGATCCGAGGCGTAAATGGTGATGTTGCGGGTGAACATGATGCTGATCAGCACCATCACCCGGACGCGCAGGCGGTAACGGTCGAGCGGCTTCCAGCCCTTGGTGACTTCCTGGAAGACGTCGAAGGCCACGGCCTTGTGCTCGGTCTCTTCCAGGGCATGCCACTGCCACAGGCGCTTCATTTCGGGATCAGTGTTCTTGAACAGGTCGTCCTCGCGCATGAACGAGTCGGCCATCATCGAGGTGAAGTGTTCCAGCGCGATGGTCGCGCCCAGCATGGCCATGGGGCCGCGGCCGCGCACCATGGCGGTGCGCTCCTTCACCTGCGCCTCAATCGCCGCCACCGGATAGCGGTCGCGGTCGAGGCCGCCGTTCATCGCCACATGCTCGCGCGAGTGAATGGCTTCCTGGGTGATGAAGGCCTTGGCGTCGTCCAGCAGTTTGCCCGACAGCTTGGGCCGATAGTGGCGCACGGCGTCCATGAACAGGCGCTCGCCATCGGGGAAGGTCAGGGACAGGGCGTTGAACACTGCGGTGCCCACAACATCGCCCCCCAGCCAAGCGCCCTTTCCGACGGCCTGAGTGTCGAAATGCAGGTCGCGCGGGGTGACGGTGACGTCTTCGGGGGTGGTGCGTGGCGTGGCCATAGCGTTCAATCCTGCCTCGGGATAGGGCTTGTCGTTGCAAGCCTCGTTGCAGATTGGCCTTACCGACAAAAATGTCAATAGCGAATTCTGATTGCCGCACCCGGCACCGCCGTTCGCCTGAGGCGTCGCGCGCCAACATCCTGGCTGCCGCCGAGGCGATCCTGCTGGCTTCTGGACCGCAGGATCTCAAGCTGGCCGAGGTGGCCAAGGGCGCCGGCGTGGCCAACGCTACGGTGCTGCACCATTTCGGTTCGATCGATGGCGTTCAGACCGCCTTGATGGAGCGGATGATCCGGCAACTGGTCGACGATGTTCTGTCCATCACCGTGGCGGAGGGGCAGGGCGCGGCCTTTGCCGGCGCAGGCATGCTGGCCCTGTTCGACGCCTTTGAGGCCCAGGGCGCAGCGCGTTTGGCCGCCTGGCTGGCGCTGACCGGCGAGGCGGCCCGCATGACCGGTGTTCGGGGCGCGGTTCAGGAGGTGATCGATGCGCGCATCAGCCATATCGAAGGCGTCTCGGCCGAGGTGATGGGCGACTTCATCCTGGGCTGCGTCACCTACGCCCTGGGAGTGGGTCTGTTCGGCGCGCCGCTGGGCGAGCTGCTGGGCAAGCCGCCGGGCCGGGCGCGGGAAGTGGCCCTGGGCATTCTGCAGGCGCGACTGGACGCGGCGGCGCGCGGCGCCTAGAGGGCCGCCAGCACCACCCGCATCAGCGGCGCCAGACGGATCTCGCCCGGCGCGGCGACGTCGATCCACGCCAACTCCTCGATCTCGGCGCGCACCGCGATTTCGCCCTCGACCCTGGCCAGATAGGTGGCCGCGCGAACGCGATGGTCCGGCTCATTGGCGGCCGGCGCCTCGAACCGTCCCAGCAGCGTGGCCTCGACCAGCCGGCAGCCCAGCTCTTCGTCGAGTTCGCGGGCCAGGGCCGTCAGATCATCCTCGCCCGGCTCGCGCTTGCCGCCGGGCTTCATGAAGATCGCCGTGCCGCGCTTGCGGACCACCAGCATCCGGCCGTCCGCATCACGGATGACGGCGGTGACGATGTCGATGGTCGGCTGGGTCATGGACCCAGCCTTAGCAAGCGCGGAGATGGCTGTCCTTAGCCGCCGATCGCCGCCAGCACATGCTCGACCAGCAGCTTGTCGGAAATCCCGTGAGAGTTTCGGACGTTGTAGTTGGTGGTGGTGATCACCACCACCAGGTCGAGATCCTGGATGACGATTACCTTGTTGCCGCCACTGCCGTTCATCAGCCAGGCCTTGTGACCGGCAAAGGTCTGCAGCCACCAGAGATAGCCGTAGTCGGTCCCGGGCCTCGCCTCGGCGTGCGGCGTGATGGACGCCTTCACCCAGGCTTCGGGCAGGATCTGCTGGCCGTTCCAGCGCCCGCCATTGGCGTAGAGCTGTCCGAGTTTCAGCAGGTCGCGGCTGGTCAGGCCAAGGCCGCCGCCGCCCTGGGCCAGGCCGGTGGGGGAGTACTGCCACTCCGGCTTCTCGATGCCCAGCGGGCCAAACAGCGCCGCGTCGGCGAAGGCGGGCAGGGGCGTCTTCACCGCGCTCTGGACCACCGCGCCCAGCGTGGTGACCCCGGCGGTGCAGTAGCTGAAGCTTCGGCCATAGGGGGCGTCCGCAGGCTTGGGCGTCCAGGCCGGAAAGCCCCGGATCGGCAGGTCGAGATAGAATTTCGGCCAGTCCTCGATCAGATACATGCGCTCCTCGTTGCCGCGCGAGAACTGGTTCTCGTCGTCGCATTCGAGCAGCGAGCTCATGGTCAGCAGATCCTCGACCGTGATCTTCGCCTTGCGCGGATCGGGGTTCTCGAGCGGCGACAGGTCCTTCAGATAGGGCAGGATCGGCGCCGTGACGCCGGGCAGCTTGCCGCGGGCGATCGCGGCCCCGGCCAGCATGCCGGTCACCGTCTTGGTGGCCGAGCGCGTGTTACGGCGGGCGTCGGCCCCGCCGTCATCATAGTAGGATTCCGAGACCAGCTTGCCGTGGCGGGCGATCAGGACGCTGGTGATCTGCTGGAAATCGCCCTTCCGGATCGCGGCCGACATAGCCTCCAGCCGGTCGGCGGAAAGACCCTCGGCGGCCGGTGGTGCGGTCGGCCAGTCCTTGTCGGCGGCGAGGACGGGAAGGGGCGCGGCCAGCAACAGGGCGGCGGCGATCAAAACAGGCTTCAAAACGGGTACTCCTACGCTTGAGCTCCCGGTTAGCTCGCTTCGCGCGCCTCGTCTTGGACAGCGGAAACATCTGGGCGTCGACGGCCGCAAAGCCGCGCGAACTCGCCGGGCGTCACGCCATAGGCGGCGCGGAATTGCCGGTTCAGATGGCTCTGATCGCAGAAGCCGGCCTGTAGGGCGATTTCGCCGATGCCGGAGCGACCGTGCATCAAAAGGTCGGCGGCCCGCTCCAGCCGACGGGCCCGCAGCCGGTCGCCCGGGGCGGCGCCGATCCAGCGCTGATAGCCGCGCGCCAGATGCACGCGGTGGACGCCGGCGGCGCGGGCGATTTCGGCGATGCCGATCGGCTGGTCGAAGCTGTCGGCGAGGAAGCTTTCGGCGATGTCCAGCCAGGCCGGTCGCTTCTGGCTTTCGCGGCGCGCCGGGATCATGGCCTCGGCCGTTAGCGCCAGGGCGTGGGTCTCCAGGTCGATCCGCTCGATGTCGCGGGACAGTGCGGCGCGGGTCAGGCGCAGGGCGGCGCCGACCGCCCGGGGTGATCTCAGGCGCAGGGCGTCGACGGCGGCGCCCGACTGACTGGTCAGGTCGCGCCAGGCTTCGGCTTCGACACTGATCGCCATGAACCAGCCGTCCACGCCCTCGAAGCGGTCGCGATGAACGACGCCTGGCGGGTTGAAGACCAGCACCGGCCCCTCGCTCTCGTCTCCGTGGGCAGTGGTTAGGTAGCGGCCGCGTGTGGCCAGCACGAAATGGGCGTCGTCGTGGCTGTGCTCGGCCACCTCTTCAGGCGGGGTGGTGGCGGCCAGATGCGCGACACGGGCGTCGGCCAACTGGTGCTCCACCGCGACAGCGCCATAGAACCGGCCCGGGCTGAAGGCGGGTCCGGGGCGGGTCACTAGCCCAGCTTCTCCGCCGCCCAGGGCGCGAAATAGCTGATGATCCCGGCCGCGCCGGCCCGCTTGAAGGCGGTCAGGCTTTCGAGGATGGCCCGCTCCTCGTCGATCCAGCCGTTCATGCCGGCGGCCTTGATCATCGCGTACTCGCCCGACACCTGGAAGGCGTAGGTGGGCATGCGGAACTCGTCGACCAGGCGGCGCAAGATATCCAGATAGGGCATGCCCGGCTTGACCATGACCATGTCGGCGCCCTCGGCGATGTCGAGGGCGACCTCGCGGATGGCCTCTTCGGTGTTGGCCGGGTCCATCTGATAGGTCTTCTTGTCACCCTGGCCGGCGCTGAGCTTGGCTGAACCGATGGCGTCGCGGTAGGGGCCATAGAAGGCCGAGGCGTATTTGGCGGCGTAGGACATGATCAGCGTATCCTGGAAGTTCGCGCCCTCCAGGGCGGCGCGCAGGGCGCCGATGCGGCCGTCCATCATGTCGGACGGGGCCAGGATGTCGGCTCCTGCTTCCGCCTGCATCAGACCCTGCTCGATCAGGCGCTCGATGGTCGGGTCGTTGAGGATTTTGCCGCCCTCGACCACGCCGTCATGGCCGTGGTCGGTGAAGGGGTCCAGGGCCACGTCGCACATGATGCCGACCTCGGGGGCGGCGTCCTTCATGGCTTTAACGGCGCGGGGAATGACGCCGTTCGGATCGGCGGCGATCGAGCCGGTCGCGTCCTTCCGGGCCCCGTCGATATGCGGGAAGATGGCGATGGCCGGAATGCCCAGGTCACGGGCCCGAACGGCGGCCTTGGCGGCGTCCTTGACGCTGAGGCGCTCGACGCCCGGCATCGAAGCCACCGGGATCACGCCTTCGCCTTCATGCACGATCATCGACCAGATCAGGTCGGAGGGGCGCACCTCGGTCTCGCGAACCAGGCGGCGGGTCCAGTCGGCCTGGCGAACGCGGCGCAGGCGGGTGGCGGGGTAGGGGGCGAGCGGGGGCGTGGTCATGGCCTAGGGTTTCGCGCGGTCGGGCGCGCGAGGCAAGGCGTTCCGATCCTTAATTGGGCGTCTTAGGGGGTAACGGAGGACGCCATGACCGACGCGGCGTCGACCCGGGTCCAGATCTGCGACTTGCAGATAATGCCGCCCAGGACGCAGCCCTTGGCGCGCAGGGTCTTGGCGTCCAGCACCTCGGCGGCGCCCGAGAAGGTCATGTTCAGGTCGGGCACGAACACCCTGCCGCGCCAGGCGCCGTTCTTGTCGGGGGCGAAGTCGCGCAAAAGCCGCAGGCCGACCAGATTGGCCGAGCCGCCCTTGCGCGCGTCCGCCTTGGCGCGTTCGCTGGCCCAGACCACGACGCCGCAGGCGGTTTCTCCGCAGTCCTTGATTTCGAGATGGACGCTGTTCTTGGGATTGCGCCAGACGCCATAGGTGCCCGTCGTGTCGGCCGCCTGAGCCGAAACCGGCGCCATGCCAAGGATCGCCGAGACCGCAACAATGGCGAGTTTAACGATACGCATCTAGTCGACGCCTCCAGCGACCCGCAGAGTTGGGGCCAGCTCGAGACATTAGCAAGTGGGCGCGCGTCCCACGTGACGTCACGACATGTAACAGCAGGTTTCGCCGGCGACGGTCAGATCACAATAGCCCGACCGTCGCCGCCATGTCGGAGACTCAGGAATAGACGAAGCTGGCCTCGTCCAGATCGATGGCGGGCAGGGCGTCCTTTTCCGCCCAGTAGTCCTGGGTGTGGCGCCATTCGGGCTTGTCGCCGGCCTTGGGCAGTAGGTGCATGCCGCGCATCAGATAGCCCGGATTGAAGTTCTCCGGATCGATCCAGCCGGACAGGGGCATGTCCTTGTCCTGTGGCCGCAGGGCGACCTCGATCTGTTTGGCGCCCCTTTCGTCCATGTGGGCCAGCAGGCGGCAGACGAAGTCGGCGATCAGGTCGGCGCGCAGGGTCCAGCTGGCGCGGAAATAGCCGAACACCCAGACCATGTTGGGCACGCCGGTGAACATCATGCCGCGATAGGTGACGGTGTCGGCGAAGTTCAGGGGCTTGCCGTCGATGACGAAGTCGATGTCGCCCAGGACGTTCAGGTTGAAGCCCGTGGCGGTGATGATGATGTCGGCGTCGAGGGTTTCACCCGACTTCAGCAACAGGCCCGTCGGGGTGAAGCGTTCGATCTCGTCGGTGACCACCGAGGCCTTGCCCGAGGCAATGCCCTGGAACAGGTCGCCGTCGGGGACGAAGGCGATCCGCTGGCGCCACGGGCGGTAGCGGGGGGTGAAGTGCTTGGCGATGTCGAAGTCCTCGCCCAGGAAGGCCTTTACCCCCTCCAGCAGTTCAGCCTTGACGGCATCGGGCTCGGCGATGGCGCGATGGGTGAACATCTCCTGGTCGAACAGGGCCTTGCGACGGACGATCTCGTGAATCCAGGTTTCGTCGATCTGCAGTTCGCGCAGGGTATTGGCCAGGTCGTTCTCGTTGCGGCCGGGCACGAAATAGGTCGGCGAACGCTGCAGCAGTGTAACGTGGTCGCAGTCCCCGGCGATGGCGGGCACCAGGGTCGCGGCGGTTGCGCCCGAGCCGATGACCACGACTTTTTTGCCCTTGTAGTCGAGGTTCTCAGGCCATTCCTGCGGGTGGATGATCTGGCCCGTATAGTCGCTCATGCCTGGCCATTGCGGCGTGTAGCCCTGCAACTGGCGATAATAGCCCTGGCACATCCACAGGAAGTTGGTGGTGAAGCGCTGGGTCGCCCCGTCGCTGCGGGTGACCTCCAGGGTCCACAGCTTGTCCTGGCTGGACCAACTGGCGCGGGTGATCTTGTGGCCATAGCGGATGTGGCGGGCCAGATCGTTGTCCTCGATCACCTCGCCCATGTATTTGAGGATCTCGGCGGCGCTGGCGATCGGCGGCCCGACCCAGGGCTTGAAGCGATAGCCGAAGGTGTAGAGGTCGCTGTCGGAGCGGATGCCGGGATAGGTATGGCTGCGCCAGGTGCCCCCGAAGTCGCCCAGGGCTTCCAGTACGACGAAGCGTGCGCCCGGCCGCTGCTGGCGCAGGTGATAGGCCCCGCCGACCCCGGATATGCCGGCGCCGACGATGATCACGTCGAAATGTTCGGTCGATGACTTTTGCGGCGCTCTCTCGAGCGTGGAGGTGTCCGTCATGCGCGTCTTCCCTGGGCGGAGGACCCCTGAGGTCCGCCGCGTGCCCTCGCCAAAATTCACGCCTCTGCGGGCGCTTAACTGAACGCTGTAAACCTACAGGCTGCCGCGAGGTTTGATTGGGATCAAGCGACTTGTTTCGACAGGCGTGCGGGGCGCGAGGTCAGGATGCGCGTCGGGCTGAGCGGACCGTGGCGGTTAGGCGGCCGGAAAGATCAGCTGGAGGCCCGGCTGGCGTCGGCGGTGACGGTGTCGACCCGGGTCCAGATCTGCGACTTGCAGAGCATTTTCCCCAGCACGCAGCCCTTGGCGCGCAGGGTGCGGGCGTCAATGAACTCGGCGGTGCCCGACAGCGTCACCTTCAGGGTCGGCACGAAGACCTTGCCGCGCATGAAGCCGTTGCCGACGGGTTCGAAGTCGCGCAGCAGCTGCTGGCCGATCAGGGTGTCGTAGCCGCTCTTGCGGGCGTCGGCCTGGGCCTTGGGGCTGGCATAGACGACCACGCCGCAGGTGCTGGTCCCGCAGCTCTTGATCTCGACCCGGACATTGTCCTTGGGGTTGCGCCAGATGCCATGGCCCTCGCCGGCCGCATGGGCCGGGGCTGACGCAAGACCGACGAGCGCGGCGAGCGCGACAAAGAAAAGCTTGAGCTTACGCATGACGAAAAGGTGACGCCTCCAGAGGCCGTGATCTGCGGTCAAAGCGTCAGGTTATCAAGGGGGTGTGGCGTTTGCGGCGCTACACAAGGTGTAACAGTGGATTTCAGGTTACAATGCCTTCCGCCGGCTCGCTAGCCGGCGGAAGGCCCCGGTCCAGCCGCTGTCGTCGCGTCGCCGTTGACATCGCGGTCGCCGCGCGGCAGGTCCAGCGGCAATGAAAGTCGAGGGCGGTTCTGCCTCGCATGGGAGGATATCGCGCATGGATTTCGCACTCAGCGACGACCAGATCGCCATCCAGGACGCCGCGCGCGCCTTTGCCGAGGGACAGCTTGCCCCGCATTCGGCGGAATGGGACGAGAAGAGACACTTCCCGGTCGATGTTCTGCGCCAGGCCGCCGAACTGGGTTTCGCGGGCATCTACGTGCAGGACGACGTCGGCGGCACGGGCCTGAGCCGCCTGGACGCCTCGATCATTTTTGAAGCCCTGTCCTATGGCGACGTGTCCACTGCCGCATATCTGACCATCCACAACATGGCCTCGTGGATGATCGACCGGTTCGGATCCGAGGATCTGCGCCAGCGCTATCTGCCGCGCCTGACGACCATGGAGCTGATCGCCAGCTATTGCCTGACCGAGCCGGGCTCGGGTTCCGACGCGGCCAACATGCGCACCAGCGCCAGGCTCGAGGGCGACCACTACGTCCTGAACGGCGGCAAGGCCTTCATCTCGGGCGGCGGCGTGTCGGACGTCTATGTGGTCATGGCCCGCACCGGCGGCGACGGCGCCAAGGGCGTTTCGGCCTTCGTGGTCGAGAAGGGGACGCCGGGCCTCACCTTCGGCGCCAACGAGCGCAAGATGGGCTGGAACAGCCAGCCGACCGCCCAGGTCAATTTCGATGACTGCCGGGTGCCGGTCGCCAACCGCATCGGCCAGGACGGCGAGGGCTTCCGCTTCGCCATGATGGGTCTGGACGGCGGGCGCCTGAACATCGCTTCCTGCTCGCTGGGCGGGGCCCAGTTCGCGCTCGACACCGCCAAGGCCTATCTGGAGACTCGCAACCAGTTCGGTCGCCCGCTGAAGGACTTCCAGGCCCTGCAGTTCAAGCTGGCCGACATGGCCACCGAGCTGGAAGCCGCCCGCCTGATGGTGCGCCGCGCCGCTCATGCGCTCGACAACAAGGACCCGCAGGCCACCAAGCTGTGCGCCATGGCCAAGCGCTTCGCCACCGACGCCGGCTTCCAGGTGGCCAATGACGCGTTGCAGCTGCACGGCGGCTACGGCTATCTGCAGGACTATCCGCTGGAGCGCATCGTCCGCGACCTGCGGGTGCACCAGATCCTGGAAGGCACCAACGAGATCATGCGCGTGATCATAGCGCGCGAGATGTTTCGGCAGTAGAGCCACGCCAGCCCTTCGCCGAACCGGGATTCCAACGTGATCTATCTCTGCCGCCACGGCCAGGCCGAGTGGAACCGCGAACGCCGCCTGCAGGGGCAGACCGAAGCCGACCTGACGCCTCTTGGCCGCTTGCAGGCCGCGGCCATGGCCGACCTGCTGCAGGATCTGATCGCCCGCGACACGTCAGCGGACTGGCGGATCGTCGCCAGCCCGCTCCGGCGGGCGCGCGATACGGCTCAGGCCATCGCTGACCGGCTTGGCCGGACGGTCGAGTTCGACGATCGGCTGATGGAACTGACGGTCGGCCAATGGGAGGGGCGCCTTTATGCCGATGTGCAGCGCGAAAATCCCGAGGCCTTCGACAGCCCCGAATGGTTCTTCACCGCGCCTGGCGGCGAGACCTATGAGCAGGTCATGGCGCGTGTCTCAGACTGGCTGGCCGAGCAGGCCGCCGAGCCCGAGCGGCGTCTGATCGTGGTGAGCCACGGCATCGCCGGTCGGTTGCTGCGCGGGGCCTATGCCGGACTGTCGCGCGAAGAGACCTTGGCCCAGGACGTGCCGCAGGACGCCCTCTACCGTCTGGCCGCCGGCCAGATCGACCGCCTGGACTGCGAACCCGTCGAGGAACCCGCATGCTGAACGATACGGCCGAAATCATTGTCCGCGTTCATAAAAACGTCGGTCGGATCACGCTCAACAGGCCCAAGGCTCTGCACGCCCTGACGCTGGGCATGTGCGAGACCATGATCGAGACCCTGCTGGAATGGCAGGCTGATCCCGAGATCGACATGGTCATGATCGACCATACTGGCGAGCGCGGCTTCTGCGCCGGCGGGGACATCCGGATGCTGGCGGAAAGCGGGGCAGGCGACGGCGTCGCGGCGCGCCAGTTCTTCCACACCGAGTACCGGCTCAACCACCTGCTCTTCACCTATGACCGTCCGGTTGTGGCGATCATGGACGGGGTGGTGATGGGCGGCGGCGTCGGCATCTCGATGCCGGCCCACTATCGCATCGCCACCGAGCGTACGACCTTCGCCATGCCCGAGACCGGTATCGGCCTGTTCCCCGACGTCGGCGGCGGCTGGTACCTGCCGCGTCTGCCGGGCAAGGCGGGGCTGTGGCTGGCCCTGACCGGGGCGCGGATCAAGGGCGCGGACTGCCTGCGCCTGGGCATCGCCACCCACTTCGTCGAGTTCGGCGCGATAGAGGGCCTGAAGAAGGCGATCATCGCTGATCACCGCCGCGTCGATGAGATCCTGAAGATGTTCCGAGCCGACGCCGGCAAGGCCCCGCTGGCCAGCATCGAGCAGGACCTCAACCGCCTGTTCGTCGGCGGCAGCGTCGAGGAGATCTTCGAGTTCCTGGAAATGGACTCCAGCGACTGGGGCAAGGCCCAGCTGGCCGCCCTGAAGACCAAGTCGCCCCAGACCCTGAAGGTGGCCTTCCGGCAACTGGAGCTGGGTGAGGCGGCCGAGGACTTCGCCGAGCACATGGCGATGGAGTATCGCATCGGCGCCCGGGTCGTTCAGAGGCACGATTTTATCGAGGGCGTCCGGGCGGTGATCATCGACAAGGACAATGCGCCCCAATGGTCGCCAGCCACGCTGGAAGGTGTGACCGAAGCGATGCTCGACGAGATTTTCGCGCCCCTCGCGCCGGAAGACGAATGGACGCCGCTGACGTAAGGGACGTCGTGCGCTAACCTGAGCGCAACAAGAACACTACCGGTCGGAAGGAATGCCATGCGTAAGCCGCTTCTCAGTCTCGTCGCCGTGCTCGGCCTTGCCGCGTGCGCCACGACGCCCATGGGACCGCCGCCTCCGCCTCCGCCGCCCTCGGGCGCTGTCGCCGTGGCTATTCCCGCCAATATCGCGGCCGCCATTTCCGATCCCGCCCGCCCGGCTGCCGACATGGTCCGCGACGCTGACCGCCTGCCGGGCGAGGTCCTGACCTTCGCCGGCGTCAAGACCGGCGCCAAGGTCGCCGACCTGATCCCGGGCGGCGGCTATTTCACCCGTATCTTCGCCAAGGCCGTGGGTCCCAAGGGCAAGGTCTACGCCTATGTGCCCGACGAACTGACCAAGCTGGCCAAGCGCGAGCCGGCGGTGAACGCCATCGCCCGCGACCCGGCCTACAAGAACGTGACGGTGCTGCTGAACACGCTGCCAAACTTCTCGGGGCCCGAGAAGCTGGATCTGGTGTTCACGGCCCAAAACTATCACGACATGCACAACAAGTTCATGGGGCCGGCCGATCTGGGCGCTGTGAACCGCGCCGTCTTCCGCTCGCTGAAGCCGGGCGGCGTCTATCTGGTCATCGACCATTCGGCCGAGGCGGGCTCGGGCCTGCGCGACACTGAAACCCTGCACCGCATCGATTCGGCGGCGGTGAGATCTGAAGTGACGGCTGCGGGCTTCGTCTTCGAGGGCGAGAGCAGGGTGCTGCGCGACCCGGCCGACAAGCGCACCGCCAGCGTTTTCGACCCGTCGATCCGTGGCAAGACCGACCAGTTCGTCTACAAGTTCCGCAAGCCTGCCAGCGCGCGATAGAGGCGGGCCAATATCCGAGTTTCAACGATAAGAACCGCGCCCATGAGGCGCGGTTCGCATTTGGGAGCACCAGTATGAGCCGCATCGCCTTTATCGGTCTGGGCAATATGGGCGGCGGCATGGCCGCCAACCAGGCCCGGGCCCAGCACCAGGTCAGGGCGTTCGACCTGTCGCCGCAGGCGATCGAGCGGGCCGTAGCGGCAGGCTGCCATGCGGCGGGTTCCGTCGCCGAAGCCGTCGCCGATGCTGAGGTGGTGATCACCATGCTGCCGGCCGGATCTCATGTGCGCAGCGTCTATGGCGAGCAGATCCTGGCCCATGCGCCCAAGTCCGCCCTGTTGCTCGACTGCTCGACGATCGACGTCGAGAGCGCTCGGGCTGTGGCTGCCCAGGCCTCCGCCGCCGGCTTCCGCTTTGCCGACGCGCCCGTGTCGGGCGGGGTCATGGCCGCCGAGGCCGGGACCCTGGCCTTCATGGTCGGCTGCGACGCCGCCGATTTCGCTGCGGTCGAGGCGGCGCTGGCGCCGATGTCGCGCGTCACCATCCACGCCGGCGACCACGGGGCGGGGCAGGCGGCCAAGATCTGCAACAACATGCTGCTGGGCGTGTCGATGCTCGGAACCTGCGAGGCTTTCGCCCTGGCCGAGAAGCTGGGCCTGGCCGCCGACCGATTCTTCGAGATCGCCAGCAAGTCGTCGGGCCAGTGCTGGTCGGTCTCGACCTATTGCCCCGTACCCGGTGTGGGTCCCGCCACGCCCGCCGACCGCCAGTACGAAGGCGGCTTTGCCACAGCGATGATGCTGAAAGATCTCAAGCTGGCCCAGGAAGCTGCCGCCAAGGCCGGCGCCTCGACGCCCATGGGCGCCCAGGCGGAGGCGCTCTACGCGCTATTCGACGCCAACGGTTTTGGCGGCAAGGATTTCTCGGCTGTGATCCAGATGCTGCGCGGCCGCCTCGCCGAACTTGACTGAGGCCAGCTTGACCTGGATCAATGTGACAAAAAGCCTATTTCCTAAGCGTAAGTAATCGTCCCTATGTGGACAGCGGCGGCCCGTGCGTGCGAAACGCGGGGTATCGAGAAGGGACCGGCGGTCCGGCGGTCTTGTCCGTCTGGCGGTCGAGTAAGAAGACCATGGACTATAAAACCGCGTTCCGCGCCGCGATCGGCCAGATCCGTGAAGAAGGCCGCTATCGGGTGTTTGCGGACCTGAAGCGACACCGCGGGGCGTTCCCCCGCGCGACCTGGACCGGTCCTGACGGCGGCGAGAGCGACGTCGTGGTCTGGTGCAGCAACGACTATCTGGGCCAGGGTCAAAACCCGGTGGTGCTGGACGCCATGCACGCCGCGATCGACCAGCACGGCTCGGGCTCGGGCGGCACCCGCAACATTTCCGGCACCAACCATCACCATGTCGAGCTGGAGGCGGAGCTTGCCGACCTGCACGGCAAGGACGCAGCGCTGCTGTTCACCTCGGGCTATGTCTCGAACGAAGCCAGCCTGAGCGTCCTCTACAAGATCCTGCCGGGCCTGATCATCTTCTCCGATGAACAGAACCACGCCTCGATGATCGCCGGCATCCGCAATGGCGGCGGCAAGCGTCACATCTTCCGCCACAACGATCTGGCCCACCTTGAAGAGCTGCTGGCGGCCGCGCCGGTCGACGCACCCAAGCTGGTGGCGTTCGAGAGCGTCTATTCGATGGATGGCGATATCGCCGATGTCGGCGCGACGGCGGCCCTGGCCAAGAAGTACGGCGCGATGACCTACCTCGACGAGGTCCACGCGGTCGGCATGTACGGCCAGCGCGGCGGCGGCGTCGCCGAGCGTGACGGCGTCATGGACCAGATCGACATCATCGAAGGCACCCTGGGCAAGGCCTTTGGCGTCATGGGTGGCTACATTACCGGTGATACCGAAGTGGTCGACGCCATCCGCCTGATGGCCTCGGGCTTCATCTTCACCACCTCGCTCCCGCCGGCCCTGACGGCCGGGGCCCTGGCCAGCGTCAAGTGGCTCAAGCAGCATCCCGAGGTGCGTGAAATGCACCAGGAGCGCGCCCAGGCCCTGAAGGCGATGTTCAAGGCCGCCGGTCTGCCGGTGATGGAAAACGACAGCCATATCGTGCCGGTGATGGTGGGCGACCCCAATCACACCAAGCTGATCAGCGACATGCTGCTGGCCGAGCACGGCGTCTATGTGCAGCCGATCAACTATCCGACGGTGCCGCGTGGCACCGAGCGCCTGCGCTTCACGCCGACGCCGTTCCACACCGACGACATGATGCGTAAGCTGGTCGGGGCGATGGAACAGCTATGGGCGCACTGCAATGTGGCCCGCATGGGCGGCTACGCCGCCTGATCGGGTCCGGCGGGGGCTACAGCCCCCGCCGCACGCCCTTGCCCAGGCCTATCTGCTTGGCGAAGGCCGAACGCCTCGCCGCATAGGCGGGCGCCACCATGGGATAGTTGGCGGGAAGACCCCATTTGCGGCGGTATTCCTCGGGGCTCATATTGTAGTGAGAGCCAAGATAACGCTTGAGCATTTTCAGGCGTTTTCCGTCCTCCAGACAGACAATATAGTCGTGCTGGACAGAGCGAGAGACGGGAACGGCGGGCTTGGCCTTCTCGACCGCCCGCTGCGGCTGGTCGCCGTTCAGGGTCGAGAGCGCTCCGTAAACGGTGCGGATCAGCTCGGGAATGGTCGACTGAGCGACGGTGTTCTGCCCCACATAGGCGGCCACGATATCGGCGCTGAGCGCCAGAAGGTCGAGCGATTGTCCGTCGTTGAAGCCTGCAGCCCCGCTTTGCGCCGTCATCGGTGATCGCCTCTCGATTGCTACAGTCTTCGGGCTGAGGCGCGCTCATCGCCCCGGCATGCGACGAACGTGCAACATTCTCCGAGGTTCCGAGATTGATCGCGGCGCGAAGGCGGTTAAAGAAGGCGCCACTGACTCCCCGCAGCGTCTGGAGACCGCCCATGACCGCACCCGCTTCCACCCTGACCGCCTTCTTCGGCGCGGACCTCGCCACGGCGGACCGCGACATCTTTGATCGGATCGGTCTGGAGCTGGGTCGTCAGCAAAACCAGATCGAGCTGATCGCCTCGGAGAACATCGTGTCCAGGGCCGTCCTGGAGGCGCAGGGCTCGATCCTGACCAACAAGTATGCCGAAGGCTATCCGGGCAAGCGCTACTACGGCGGCTGCGAGTTCGTTGACGAGATCGAGCTGATCGCCATCGAGCGCGCCAAGCAGCTGTTCGGCGCGGGCTTCGCCAACGTCCAGCCGCATTCGGGCTCGCAGGCCAATCAGGCGGTGTTCATGGCCCTGCTGCAGCCGGGCGACTGCTTCCTGGGCATGGACCTGGCCGCCGGCGGCCATTTGACGCACGGCAGCCCCGCCAACCAGTCGGGCAAGTGGTTCAAGCCGGTGACCTATTCGGTTCGCCAGCAGGATCAGCTGATCGATTATGACAGCGTCGCCGAGGTGGCGCTGCGCGAGAAGCCCAAACTGATCATCGCCGGCGGCAGCGCCTATAGCCGCGAGATCGACTTCGCCCGCTTCCGCCAGATCGCTGACAGTGTCGGCGCCTATCTGATGGTCGACATGGCCCACTTTGCGGGCCTCGTCGCTGGCGGCGTCTATCCCAGCCCGATCCCGCACGCCCATATCGTGACGACCACCACCCACAAGACCCTGCGCGGTCCGCGGGGCGGTCTGGTGCTGACCAATGACGAAGCGATCATCAAGAAGGTCAATTCGGCGGTTTTCCCAGGCCTGCAAGGCGGTCCGCTGGAGCATGTCATCGCCGCCAAGGCCGTGGCCTTCGGTGAAGCGCTGCGTCCGGAGTTCAAGGCCTATGCCAAACAGGTGATCGCCAATGCACGGGCCCTGGCCGAGGCCCTGGGCAAATCTGGCGTGAACATCGTCTCAGGCGGCACCGACAGCCACCTGATGCTGGTGGACCTGCGGCCCAAGGGCGTGACCGGTCGCGACGCCGAGCACAGCCTCGAGCGCGCCAACATGACCTGCAACAAGAACGGCGTGCCGTTCGACACCGCGCCCTTCACCATCACCTCGGGCATCCGGTTGGGCACCCCCGCCGGCACCACCCGGGGCTTTGGCGAGGCCGAGTTCACCAGGGTCGGTGAGCTGATCGGCGAGGTCGTCAACGGCCTGTCGGCCAATGGCTCTGAGGGCAACGGCGCCGTCGAGGCCAAGGTGCGCGAGGAAGTGCTGGCCTTGACGGCGCGCTTCCCGATCTACAACTAATAGGCTGGATTGAGCCAGGGAGGGCCAGATCATGCGCTGCCCTTTCTGTGGCCACGCCGAAAGCCAGGTCAAGGACAGCCGCCCGTCGGAAGACGGCGCGGCCATCCGACGTCGTCGCGCCTGTCCCGAATGCGGCGGACGGTTCACCACCTTTGAGCGGGTGCAACTGCGCGAGCTGACGATTCTCAAGCGTTCCGGGCGGCGCTCGCCGTTCGATCGCGAGAAGCTGGTTCGGTCGATTGCCCTGGCGACGCAAAAGCGTCCCGTCGAAGCCGAACGCGTGGATCGGATGATCAACGGCATTGTCCGGCAGCTGGAAAGCATGGGCGAGACCGAGCTTCCGTCCTCGACGGTAGGCGAAATGGTCATGAAGGCGCTGAAGGCCCTCGATGACGTGGCCTATGTCCGATACGCGTCGGTCTATCGCGATTTCAAGGAAACTAGCGATTTCGCAAAGTTTCTGGGCGAAGAAGGCCTGAGCGACGTCGCGGACGAAGAAGTATAGGCGCATTCTGTAACGATTGCGGCTGAGTCTGTTGGCGACGCGCCGGCGCTGCCCAGGAGTTCGAGTTAGATGATTGAAGAGAAGATCCGCCTGCTGATCGTGGAGGGCCGCAGCTATTCGGGCATCTCCGACGAACTGCTGCGCGGAGCCGCGCAGGCGATCGAGGCCTATGGCGCGGACTATGACGTGATCACCGTCTCGAGCGCCCTGCAGATTCCCGGCGCCGTGGCGCTGGCGGAGGAAGCCGGCAATCGTCCTGTGGGCGTGCGCTATGACGGCTTTGTCGCTCTTGGCTGCGTGATTCGCGGCGAGACCTATCATTTCGAGATCGTGGCCAACGAAACGGCGCGGGGTCTGCAGGATCTCTGTATCGGCAAGCGTCTGGCCATCGGCTTCGGCGTGTTGACCGTCGATGAGGAAGACCAGGCCTGGACGCGCGCCAGGGTCAGCGAAGGCGATCTCGGCGGCGCGGCCGCCAAGGCCTGCCTTGAGACCGTCGCCCTCAAGCGCCAGCTGCTGGGGCAGACACGATGAGCAAGAACAGGATCCAACCGCGTTCGGTGGCCCGTCTGGCCGCCGTTCAGGCGCTGTATCAGATGGAAGTCTCCGGCGTCGGCGTCGACGCCGTGGTTCGGGAGTTTTCCGAGCACCGTTTCGATCGTGATGTGGACGGCCAGCAGATGGCCGCCGCCGACGAGACCTTCTTCGCCGAACTGGCCAAGGGTGTTGTGGCCAAGCAGGGCGAGGTCGATCAGGCCATCGTCAAGCGTCTGGCCTCGGGCTGGCGTCTCGACCGCCTGGACGCCACCGCGCGCGCGGTGCTGCGGGCCGGCGCTTTCGAGCTGATCCATCGCCGTGATGTTCCCACCGAGGTCGTGATCGACGAGTATGTCGAGATCGCTAAATCGTTCTTCGAAGGACCGGAGGCCGGATTCATCAATGGCGCCCTCGACGCGATCGCCCGCGATGCACGAACCTGACGCGGACGACGACTGGTTCTCGGATGACGGCCCGTCGGAACCGGCGGCTGAGCCGGCCAACGAGTTCGACCATATTGCCCGTCTTCTCCGTCCGCTGACACGCGGCGATCCAGTCGCGCTGGACCTGATGGACGATGCGGCTGTCCTGCCATCGCGCATCGACCACGATCTGGTGATCACCAAGGACGCCATGGTCGCTGGCGTGCATTTCCTGGCCGGCGAGGACCTGGATCTGGTGGCCAAGCGGCTGCTGCGCACCAACCTGTCGGACCTGGCGGCCAAGGCGGCTGAACCCTACGGCTATTTCCTGGCGATCGGTTGGCCGTCGGGTACGACCATCCAGGACCGCGAGACCTTCGCCCGCGGCCTGGCCGAGGACGGCGAACTTTACGATATCAACCTGCTGGGCGGCGACACGGTCACCACCTCCGGCGCCCTGGTGGTTTCGGCCACCTTCCTGGGCTGGGTTCCCGCCGGCGACGCGGTGCTTCGCCGCGGCGCGCGGGTCGGCGACCGCCTGATGGTCAGCGGCACGATTGGCGACGGCTGGCTGGGCCTGCTGGCCCACTGGGGCGAGGTCGAGGATACTGACGGCAGTCTGGTCAGCAGCTATCGTCTGCCGCCGCCGCGCCTGAGCATTCGCGACGCCCTGCGGGCCTACGCTCGGGCCGCCGCTGACGTTTCCGATGGCCTGCTGGCCGACGCCGCCCACGTGGCCAAGGCCAGTGGCCTGAGGGTCATGGTGGACCTTGATCGTCTGCCGTTGTCGCCCGGCGCTCGCAACTGGCTCAGCGCGCAGCCGGAAGCCGGCGAGGCGCGGATGTCGCTGGCGTCGGGTGGCGATGACTATGAAATCGTCTGTGCCGTCGATCCTACCGATGTGGCGGCCTTCCAGGCCGCCGCCATGGCTGCGGGCGTTCCCGTGCGCGACATCGGCGAGTTCGTGGAAGGCGAAGGGATCTGCGCCCTGTTCAAGGGCAAGGATATCACCCCCGAGCGCCTCGGCTGGCTTCACGGGTAGTAAAACCTCAAGCCTTGGCGGGTATGAAGAGCGCATGATCGCTCGTTCCGCCCTCACGCGCCGCCTCCTGATCGCCACAGCCTTGCTGGCCATGGCGGGTCCTACCCTGGCCAGTGGACCACCGAAGAAGAAGGAGGGCGAGGCCGCCGCGCCGGACCCGACGATCAAGCTTCAGCCCATCGCCGTTCCGATCATCGTCGATGGCAAGCTGCTGAACTACATCTTCGTCAACATGACGCTGAAGATGGCTCCGACCGTCCCTGTGACCGCGATGGAAGGGCAGGAGCCGCTGCTGCGCGACGCCGTCGTCAAGGCCGCTCACCGCACGCCATTCACCGCTTCTGACACCTACATCGAGGTCGACGCCGACAAGCTCAAGGCCGTGGTGATGCGCGAAGTCGCGACCCTGGTCGGCAAGGGCAAGGTGGCTTCGGTCGAGATCACCAAGCAGATCGCCCGTAAGCAGATCCCGCATCCTTCCGGCCCCAAGCGCGCTGCGGCTCCTGCGTCGGGCGGGCATTCCGCCCCGGCCGCCGCCCACCACTAACCCGCTTCGAACAATCGTTTCGTCTACCGCGTGGCGTGCACGGCCACGGGTTGCGCACCCTTGTGCCATTTGGCACTGTCCAGGCCTTGGCGTGCTGTGCGCGTCAATTCAGGGAGCATCGAGGGGGCACGAGGCCATAAGGCCCACCCGTCTATCCGAACGACCCCTTGATCATGATCAGGGCGTCCAAACCGGATCGGCGTACCCCTCGTGATTGGAAGCGCGAAGGGACACTTTACGGATGAGTTCTTGGCTTATACTGGCCATAGCGGCCGGGCTGCTGGCGGTGCTGTATGGCGCTGTTCAGACGGCCAGCTTGATGCGGGCCTCGGCCGGCAATGCAAAGATGCAGGAGATCGCCGCAGCGATCCAGGAAGGCGCTCAGGCCTATCTGAAACGCCAGTACACCACTATCGCCATGGTCGGCGTGGTGGTCATCGCCCTGCTGGCCTTCTTCTTTAAGTCCTGGGAGCAGCCCGTCGGCTTCGCCCTGGGCGCTATCCTGTCGGGCGCCGCCGGCTTCGCCGGTATGCTGATCTCGGTCCGCGCCAATGTGCGCACCGCCCAGGCCGCGTCCGAGAGCCTAGCCAAGGGCCTGTCGATGGCCTTCACCTCTGGCGCCGTCACCGGCATGCTGGTGGCCGGTTTCGCCCTGATCGGCGTGGCGGGCTACTTCGCGCTGCTGACCGGGCCCGGTGGCTACGTCGGCACTGACCGGGTCGTGGTTGATTCTCTTGTCTCGCTGGGCTTTGGCGCCAGCCTGATCTCGATCTTCGCCCGACTGGGCGGCGGCATCTTCACCAAGGGCGCCGACGTGGGCGGCGATCTGGTGGGCAAGGTTGAGGCTGGCATCCCGGAAGATGACCCCCGCAACGCCGCAACCATCGCCGACAACGTCGGCGACAATGTCGGCGACTGCGCCGGCATGGCCGCCGACCTGTTCGAAACCTATGCCGTGACCACGGTCGCCACCATGGTCCTGGCGGCGATCTTCTTCCGGGGCACGGAAGCCGTGACCGCCATGATGCTGCTGCCGCTGGCCATTTGCGCGGTGTGCATCGTCACCTCGATCATCGGTGTGTTCTTCGTCCGGCTGGGCAAGAGCCAGAACATCATGGGCGCCCTCTACAAGGGGCTGATCGTTACGGGCCTGCTGTCGATCCCGGCCGTCTGGTACGTGATCCACCAGCTGGTGCCTGCGGCTGTCACCGTCGGCGAGCAGACCTTTGACGCCAACGCCCTGTTCTATTGCGGCCTAGCCGGTCTGGGCGTCACCGCCCTGATCGTGATGATCACCGAATACTATACCGGCACCAATTTCCGCCCGGTGAAGTCGGTGGCTCAGGCCTCGGTCTCGGGTCACGGCACCAATGTGATCCAGGGTCTGGCCATGTCGCTGGAATCCACTGCCCTGCCGGCCCTGACCATCATCGTCGGCATTATCGTGACCTATAATCTGGCGGGCCTGTTCGGCATCGCCATCGCCACGACCACCATGCTGTCGCTCGCGGGCTTCATCGTCGCCCTGGACGCCTTTGGTCCGGTCACCGACAACGCCGGCGGCATCGCCGAAATGGCCGGCCTGCCCAAGGAAGTCCGTGTCACCACCGACGCTCTTGACGCCGTGGGCAACACCACCAAGGCCGTCACCAAGGGCTACGCCATCGGTTCGGCGGGTCTGGGCGCCCTGGTTCTGTTTGCCGCCTATACCGAAGACCTGAAGTTCTTCTCGGCCAACGCCGCGCCGGGCAGCTTCTTCGAGGGCATGGGTCCGGTGACCTTCGATCTGTCCAACCCCTATGTCGTGGTCGGCCTGCTGTTTGGGGGGCTTCTGCCCTTCCTGTTCGGCGGCATGTCGATGACGGCCGTGGGCCGGGCCGCCGAGGCCGTCGTGGCCGAGGTGCGTCGCCAGTTCCGCGAAAATCCCGGCATCATGACCTATGAGGTCAAGCCCGAATACGGCAAGGCGGTCGACATTCTGACCAAGGCCGCGATCCGCGAAATGATCGTGCCCAGCCTGCTGCCGGTGGTTTCGCCGGTGGTGCTGTTCTTCGTGATCCAGGCCATCGCCGGCAAGGTCGACGCTTTCGCGTCGCTCGGCGCCATGCTGATGGGCGTGATTGTCACCGGTCTGTTCGTCGCCATCTCAATGACCAGCGGCGGCGGCGCCTGGGACAACGCCAAGAAGGTGATCGAGGAAGGCTTCACTGACAAGGACGGCGTCCTGCACACCAAGGGTTCGGAGGCTCACAAGGCCGCCGTCACCGGCGACACCGTCGGCGACCCCTACAAGGACACCTCGGGTCCTGCCGTGAACCCGATGATCAAGATCACCAACATCGTGGCCCTGCTGCTGCTGGCGGTCCTGGCCCACGGCGCCTGATCCAAAGACATACCTTAGACAAGACGACGCCCCGGAGAGTGATCTCCGGGGCGTTTTCTGTTTGTCGTCGGCCGGGCAGGCTTAGCCGCGGCGGCCGTCATGATGACCATCACGGCCGTGACGGTCACGATCCTGGTGGTCGTGCTTCTGGACATAGATGCGCTGGCTCAGACGGTCGAAGCGCATGTCGAGGTCGCGGCGTTCCTGCATCGACAGGCCGCCGCCGCTGCGACGGTACTGGACCTCCAGGCGACCCAGGCTTCGGTACTCGCCGCGCAGACGCTGGGCTTCCGAGCGGGTGATCTCGCCGCTACGGACGCCTTGGTCGATGCGGCGATCCAGATTGGCCTGGCGCTGGTTGACCGACTGCCAAGGCGCGGCCTGGGCGGCCAGTGGAGCCGCAGAGACGATGGCCAAGGCTGAGAGGGAAAGCAGGAGGCGTTTCATGGCGAGAACCTTTCGAAACGGGCGATCGCCGGGGAGTGCGATCTGATGCAGCCATAAAGCCACCCTCCGTCTGAACGTTCCCCGAGCCGCTCGTTATGTGGAGTTCATCCGCCGCGATCCATCCGCATCACGCTGATCGCAGCAGGGCAAATGTCGCCATGACGGAATCAGTGTGTTTGCTCGAGGCCTTTTCGTGGAGCTCTGTTTCGGCAATGGACCGGAACGCACTTCGCCGAACGGCGCCCTAGTAGACGTCCTCGGGATCGAAGTCAGCCTCTTCGCCGGCCTCGCGAGCCGCAGCGCGCCGTTCCTGGCCAGCGAACTCGTGGTCGATCCGGCGACGGCGGCAGGGGCCGAAATAGGCGCCCACGCGAACGAAGGGACGGGGGTTGTTGATCACCTCGTTGAGGCGGTGCATCACCCCGCGCGCATTCAGCGGCTTGGCGAGGAATTCGGTGACCCCGGCCATGCGCGCCTCGTCAAGGCTGCGCTTGGTGGCGTGGCCTGTGATCATCACGATTGGGATATAGGGGGACGGGCTGGCGGGGGATGTCCGGATCCACCTGATGAAAGCCAGGCCATCGACCGGCTGCATCATCAAGTCCGTGAAAATGATATCGACGTCCCGGGCGGTCAGAATGCGCAGCGCCTGAAGGCCATCCTCGGCTTCGTGAATAGCGCGGATGCCAAAGGACTTCAGGATTGCGCCCATGATTTTGCGCATGTTTGAGTTGTCGTCGACAACGAGTACGGACAACGAACTGAGGTCCATCCCGTTCACTCAACCATCTCCAATCACCCAGCAATGTGAATGCCGTAGGACCCTGATGTCCCTAACGATGACGGTGCGCCTGCTCTGGTTTATGAAGTGTTTCTTGGCGAAATTCGAGTTTCTGAAACCGTCATGACCGAGTTTTGACTTCAAATCCCCTCATAGAGACCTGTCGTTAGGGTGGATTGATATTTTGGACTGTCGCGACGCGCGAAAAAGGCCGCGCTCTGCAAGGGCGCGGCCTTCTGAATCTCGGCGGTGCTGTGAAGCTTAGCGGCGGTCGCCGGGGCGGCTGCCGGGAACATTCTGATCGTCCTGGGGCAGCATGCCGCCACGACCGACGTTTCCGAGCAACTGCTCAAGAATGGTCATTTCGCGACCGCGGGTCGGGGTCTCTCGGCCGTTATAGGCGATGACCTTGCCGTCCTTCAGCGTGAAGGTGTTCACCGACGCGACCTTTTCGTCGGCCGGGTTGAACTTGATGGCGATGACGTCGCGCTTGATCACGCGCGGCATGTAAAAGGCCACCCGGTCCGTCGTCTGGGACACGTAGTACCAGGTGTTCGGGTCGAAGGTTGAAATGGTCGAGGGCGAGCCCAGCTTCTCCATCAAGGTGGACTTGCTGTCTTCGCCGACCTTCATGTCGGCGGGGCGGGCCTCGATGGCCTGGAAGCCGGAATAGCTCGTCAGCGGTGTGCAGCCGGCCATAACGGCGGACAGGCCGAGGGCGGCGGCGACAAAAACGGCGGGACGAAACATGTAGGCTCCGGAACCGGAAAAATGCTGGACTTTGACCTATCGCCCGCAGGGGCTTAGTTCAATGGCCCGCGTGGACCGGTAGCTCATCTAGTTCCGGGTCGCGGCGAAATAGAGGCGTTGAATGATTCTGGATCGACTGCTGAAACCCAGGCCCGCCAAGGCCGCCGGGGCCAAGCTGTATGCATCGGCCGTCGCGCAGGCGCGCTCAGCGCCTCTGTACGCGACGATGGGCGTTCGCGACTCGCTGGAAGGCCGGTTCGAACTGTTCACGCTGCACGTCGTGCTTTTGCTCGAACGTTTGAAGGCGCAGGGTGACCTGGCCGCTGAAACCTCCCAGGCCGTGTTCGACGCCTATGTGCGCGGTCTGGACGATGCTTTCCGTGAGATCGGCGTCTCGGACAACGCCGTCGGCAAGAAAATGAAGAAGCTGGCCGGCGCCTTCTATGGTCGCTTGAAGGCGTTCGACGAAGCCGCCGCCTCGCTGCCGGATCGCACCGCTCTGGGCGAGATGATCGGCCGCACGGTTCTGGAAGAGCGCGGCGAGGGCGACGCCGAAGCGCTGACGACCTATGTGGTCGCCGCGCGCCAAGGCTTGGCTGCCCAGTCGCTGGACGCTCTGCTGCAAGGAGAGGCGCAATGGCCGAACCCGTAAATACACCCTGGCCCTGCGAGGTTCCGCTGGCCCGCGTCGATCGCGGCGACATCAGCCTGCGCTTTGAGCCCGACGCCGATCAGCGCAAGGCTATCGCCAAGCAACTGGGCCTGGTCCGCTTGGAGGCGTTCTCGTCCGAGGTCTATTTGACCTCCTGGATGGATGGCGCCGAGGTTTCCGGGCGCCTGAGCGCCAGGGTGATCCAGGTGTGCAGTGTGACGGCCGACGACTTTGAGGAAGCCATCGAGGCGCGGTTCACGGTCCACGTCATCCCCGCTGACAGCGAGCATGCACCGGCCGAAGAAGGCGGCGAGCTCGGGCTGGACCCCGAGGCCGATGACCCGCCGGATGTGCTGGAAGGCGATGTGATCGACGTCTCCGGCTATGTGCTGGAGCATCTGGCGCTTGAGCTGGATCCCTTCCCCCGCAAGCCGGGCGCGGTGTTCGAGAATCCGCTCCCGACGGCGGAAATCTCGCCCTTCGCCGCGCTCAAGGCGCTCAAACCCCAGGGCGATTCGGACTAAACGGATCCGACTCGCCCCGCTTGCGTGATACTCATGCGGGCGTCCCAGGAGCTAAAAGCGCCAACGTGTCCAACACCATAGTCATTTCGATCGACGCCATGGGCGGCGATCACGGTCCGTCCGTCGTGGTTCCGGGGGTCGCCAAGGCGGCTCAGGCGCTGCCCGGCGTACGATTCCTGCTGCATGGCGACGAAGCCAGGCTGAACGCCGAACTGGCCAGGTCGCCGGCCGCCAGGGCCGTCAGCGAGGTCCGTCACACCGACAAGTTCATCGCCATGGACGAAAAACCCGCCCAGGCCATGCGCCGGGGCAAGGGCTCGAGCCTGTGGAACGCCGTCGAGTCGCTGCGCGCCGGCGAGGCCCAGGCCTGCGTCTCGGCCGGCAACACCGGCGCCCTGATGGCGATCTCCAAGCTGATCCTGCGCATGGGCGCCGGGCTGGAGCGCCCGGCCATCGTCGCCAGCTGGCCGACCATGAAGGGCATTACCGCAGTTCTGGACGTCGGGGCCAATGTCGAGAGCGACGCCGCCCAACTGGTCGAGTTCGCGATCATGGGCGCGGCCTTCCATCATGCGGTGCACGGCTCCAAGCGACCCACGGTGGGTCTGCTCAATGTCGGGTCCGAGGATCAGAAGGGCCATGACGAGGTGCGCGAGGCGCACGCCATCCTGCGCGAAACCAAGCTGGACTTTGACTACCATGGCTTCGTCGAGGGCACCGATATCGCCTACGGTACGGTCGATGTGGTCGTCACCGACGGCTTTACCGGCAATGTGGCTCTGAAGACCGCCGAGGGGCTGGCGCGTTTCTTCTCCGGTGAGATCAAGTCGACCCTAACCTCGGGTCCTCTGGCCATGCTGGGCGCGGTGATCGCCTCGGGCGCACTGAAGAAGATGCGCGCGCGACTGGATCCGGGCCGGGTCAATGGCGGGCCGCTGCTGGGCCTGAACGGCATCGTGGTCAAGAGCCACGGCGGGGCCGACGCCAACGGCTTCTTCTCGGCGATCCGCGTAGCCACCGATCTGGCGCGTAGCGACTTCACCGCCGAGATCGACCGAAATCTGAAGCGCCTGACCGCGTCGTCGGCCCCAGGCAGCGTCGAGGGCGAGGCCTGTCCCGTCGACGCCAAGCGTGATGGAGTAAGCGAGTGAGCGTTGTCCGTAGCGCGGTCACCGGGATCGGCGCCTATCTGCCGCCCAAGATCGTCACCAATGATGACCTGTCCAAGTTCGTCGACACCAACGATGAGTGGATCGTCGAACGCACGGGTATCCGCCAGCGTCACCAGGCGGCAGATGATCAGGCTGTGTCAGACCTCGCGCTCGAGGCCGCCAAGTCGGCGCTGGAGGCAGCCGGCAAGACCGCTGCCGATGTCGATCTGATCATCGTCGCCACCACGACGCCCGACCTGACCTTTCCGGCCACAGCCACCATCGTGCAGCGCAAGCTGGGCGCGCCGGTCGGCATCGCCTTCGACATCCAGGCCGTCTGCTCGGGCTTCGTCTATGCGCTGAGCGTCGCCGACGGCTTCGTGGCCCGTGGTCACGCCAAATGCGCGCTGGTCATCGGCGCGGAGACCATGACCCGTCTTATGGACTGGTCCGACCGTGGCACCTGCGTGCTGTTTGGCGACGGCGCCGGCGCCGTGGTGCTGGAGCCGCGCGAAGGGCAGGGGACCACGGCCGATCAAGGCCTGCTGAGCTTTGCCCTGCGCGCCGACGGCACCAAGCAGGACCTGCTGTTCGTCGATGGCGGCCCTTCGACCACCGGCACGGTCGGCAAGCTGCGGATGCTGGGCAACCAGGTCTTCAAGCACGCCGTGATCAATATATCCGAGGCCATCCGTGCGGCCGCCAGTTCGGCCGGCGTCGAGATCGCCGATGTCGATTGGTTCATCCCGCATCAGGCCAACCAACGCATTCTGCAGGGCGTGGCCCACCGGGTGGGACTGGACGAGGACAAGGTCATCTCCACCGTGGCCATACACGCCAACACCTCGGCGGCTTCGATCCCCCTGGCCTTCGCTCATGGCGTCGCCGACGGCCGCATCAAGCCGGGGCAACTGCTGTTGCTGGAAGCGATGGGCGGCGGTCTGACCTGGGGCGCCTGTCTTCTGCGACTCTGACGAGCGTCGGCGCCCCGCTTGCGGGCGAGTGTGAAGTCTCGGCCTTGAGGCTTTGACTTCATGCGATAATCACGGCATGCAGGCGTGGCTAAACGTCAGCGTTCGCTGAGTGAAGTCGGCGACCTTCGTTTGAGTGGACCAAGTGTTTTCAATCTGGCGCAGTCCTTCAGGGACCCGCCAAAGCGCGTAGGGGGCGTCATGAAGGGCGCGACATTGACCCGGGCCGACCTCTGCGAGGCTGTCCATGAAGAGGTCGGTCTGACCCGGCAGGATTGCGCCGGTCTGGTCGAGCGCACGCTTGACCTGGTGGCCGAGGCGCTTGAGGGCGGCGAAACCGTCAAGCTGTCGGGTTTCGGCGTCTTCCAGGTTCGCGACAAGCGGGCGCGCATGGGTCGCAACCCCAAGACCGGCGAACCGGCCGAGATCGAGCCCCGACGGGTGATCGGTTTCCGCGCCTCGCAGGTCATGAAGGCGCGCATCGACCGCGCCCTCGGCGGCTAGGCACACACGCGGTGGCGAAGGGACCCAACGCCTTCCGCACGATCTCCGAAGCCGCTGAAGAGCTGGGCGTGCCGCAGCATGTCTTGCGGTTCTGGGAAACCAAGTTCTCTTTCATTCGGCCCATGAAGCGGGCGGGCGGACGGCGATTCTATCGTCCGCAGGATATTGCCGTCCTTAACGGTGTGCGCGTGCTGCTGCACGGCGAAGGCCTGACCATCAAGGGCGTACAGAAGCTGCATCGTGATCAGGGCCTGTCCCATGTGATCGCCGCAGGCCTGGGCTCCAACGGTTCGGCCATGCTGGACGCTGACGCTGACGCTGCTCGCCTCAACGATCCCATGCACGGCTTCGAGCTGGCCGATGAGGCCCGCGATCGGCTGGCCTTTGCGCTCGGTGATCTCGAGGTCGTCAAGGCGCATCTGGACGGCCTTTTGAAGCGTCCTTGAGGCCCCTTGAAATTCACCCGGAATACCGGTTGCAGAGCCCCGGACCGGCGCCTATAAGAGCGCCTCTTCCGTCGGAGCGTGGCGCAGCCTGGTAGCGCACTTGACTGGGGGTCAAGGGGTCGCAGGTTCAAATCCTGTCGCTCCGACCATTTCCGCAAGGGAATAAACGGAAGAACGGAAAGGCCGCCCTACGGGGCGGCCTTTTTCGATTTCGGCGGGCTCAGCGAATGACCGGCTTGTCCGCCTTGCCCATCCACGACATCAGCGGCATCAGCGGCAGGCCCCACACCAGGCCCACGACAGCGAAATACGCCAGGTGCACCGCGCGGTTGTCGGGCAGGTAGTCATACAAGGTGGCGGCGATGGCCACGTAGGCGACCAGAAAGGCCATGATGCCCAGGCCGCCGATCAGTTTCCGCACCCTGGCTGGAATAAGGGGGCGGGGAGAAAGAGGGCGAGCACTCACGCGGATCTCCGGAAGACAAGGCCAAGTACGGCCAGAAACATCGTGGCGCCGACACTGGCGACGATCAGGCCACCCCAGAAGCCGTTGAAGGGCAGGGCTAGGCGCTGAGCGATGAACACGCCGATAAAGGCGCCGATCACGCCGATCAGCAACTTGAAGAACAGCGAGTGGCGCCGTCCCAGCACGAGGTCGGCGAACCAGCCAGCGAAGATGCCGATCAACGCCGTGGCGAATACTCCAACACCGCTCATCAGACCCTCCACGCGAGACCGGTCGTCCGCGTCGCCATCCTCGCACGAAAGTTCCTTAAGCGTCATCGGTCATGGACGGCTGAGCGCGACGGGAGTAGGTGACGGCTGGTCGCATTTCGGCCCAGAATAGTCGCTTTGTCCGGTACCATGACGTCATTCCTGCGTTCCGACCGTTCCCGCCCCGTCGCCATCTGGCTGTTTGTCGTGGCGGCCCTCGTCTTCTGCATGGTCGTGGTCGGCGGGGCCACGCGCCTTACTGATTCGGGCCTGTCGATCACCCAGTGGAAACCGATCCTGGGCGCGCTGCCGCCGATGTCGGACGCCGCCTGGCAGGCCAATTTCGCGCTCTACAAGGAAATTCCCCAGTACAAGCTGGTCAATGCCGGCATGACGCTGGAGGCCTACAAGACCATCTTTTGGTGGGAGTGGGGGCATCGGTTCCTGGGCCGGCTGGTCGGCGCGGCCTTCGCCATCCCGTTCGCCTTCTTCCTGATCCGCAGGATGATCCCACGCCGCCTGATCTGGCGCTGCGCGGTGATGCTGCTCTTGGGCGGGCTTCAGGGTCTGGTCGGCTGGTGGATGGTGTCGAGCGGCCTGTCCGAACGGGTTTCGGTCGCGCCGGAACGGCTGATGACGCATCTGGGCCTGGCCCTGGCGCTGTTCGTCATGCTGAACTGGACGGCGCTGGACGCCTGGGCCGGCTCACCGCGGGTCGAGGGGCGTTCCGCCTGGCGCGGCTGGGCCCTGGCCCTGCTGGGTGCCATCTTCTTTCAGAGCCTGCTGGGCGCCCTGGTGGCCGGCAATGATGCGGGTCTGGTCTATAACGACTGGCCGCTGATGAACGGGTCGTTTCTGCCCGACCAGTATGTAGGCAAGGGTTTCTGGGGCACGCTGGCCCACAGCCAGGGGGCGGTGCAGCTCCACCACCGGCTGGTCGCCTACGCCCTGTTCGCGGCGGGCATCGCGGTGGGTGTCATGGCCTATCGCGCCCGTCACCTGCCGGCTCAGGCCAAGGCGGCGGGCCTCGCGGTCGCCGTTGTCGTCACGATGCAGGCCGGCCTGGGCGTGTGGACCCTTATGGCCCACGTGCCGCTGTCCCTGGGCGTGCTGCACCAGGCCGGCGCAGCGGTGTTGCTGGCCGTCGCCACCGCCTTTGCCTGGCGCGTACGGCGGCCCTAGGCCTTCAGGGTGGCCCAGGGGCCGGTGATGGCCAGGGTGATGCCCGGCCACTGCACGTTGACGAACAGGGTCTGGCCGTCGGGCGAGAAGCAGGCGCCGGCGAACTCCGCATTACCCCGGAACGCGTTGCGAGCCAGGGTGTAGACCTTGCCGGCCGGGGTTATGCCCTTGATGTGATTGGGCTTCACTTCCGAATAGCGGTCTTCACAGACCAGGATGTGGCCGAGCGGCGAGATCGTGATGTTGTCGGCGTAGTCGAGCACGCTCTCGTTCTTGCTCTCGACGAACAGTTGCAGGCGACCAGGCTGATCGGCCTCGCCGGCCTGGCCTTCATGGGCGCTGGGCACATAGCGGAAGATCTGGCCCGCGCCGGCCGCGCCGCCCGAGGTGGCGGTGAAATAGAGTTCGCCCTGACCCCACCAAAGGCCTTCGCCCCGCGCGAAGAAGGCCGCGCCCTTGGCGTGACCGCGCAGGCGAAGATCGTCATAGGGGTTGTCGACGCCGTCGATATCAATCCAGCGCGCGTCCTTCCATGCGCCCTGTTTGATATTGTCTTCGCCCTCCTGATTGCGGGTGTCAGCGTCTTCCGTCACGCCGACGAAGCCCAGCACCTGCAACCGTCCGCCGGCGGCGAGGTTGCGACGGTCATTGGGCAGGAAGCGATAGAACAGGCCGTCCGGCAGATCCTCGGTCATGTAGACGACGCCGGTGCGCGGATCGATGCAGGCAGCCTCGTGCTTGAAGCGGCCCATGGCCTTCAGCGGGTTGGGATCGACCAGGCCCTTGGCCGCGTGCGGCACTTCAAAGACATAGCCATGATCCTTGCCGATCTCGAGGCCGGCGGTGAGGGTGGTTTCCTCGCAGGTCAGCCATGACCCCCAGGGCGTGACGCCGCCGGCGCAATTGACGGCGGTGCCGGCCAGGCTGAGGTGCTGGCTGACGGTCTGGCCGCTCTTGAGGTCGTAGATCATCGTGGTCGTGCCGCCAGGCAGCGGCAAACCCGTGTCGCCGAAGTCGTAGGCCCGATCCTTGGGCAGGCGGTCGGCCAGACGGCCGCCCAGGCCAAAGGCGCCGTAGTCGAAGGCGCGCGGACCCAGTTCATGGTTGCGGACCAGGGCGACCTTGCCGTCGCCAACGTCGAAACAGCCCATGCCGTCAAAGGCGCCCGGCACAAGGAACCCGTCGGCCATGGTTTCGCCGGCCTGGCTGATCACGCGATAGGAGAAGCCCGAAGGCAGTTCCAGCATGCCCTTGGGGTCTGGCAAAAGCGGCCCATAGCCCTCGACCTCATTGATATAGGCATAGCTGGGCGTTTCACCGTCCTGGGCCCGTGCGCTGAAGCCGGTGAAGGCCAGGCTGGTGGCGGCCGAGGCGATAAAGGCGCGACGCGAGAAGGTCATGGCAGGGGCTCCGGGCTATGCCCGCCCTATGCCCGTCTTGCATGACGCTGCGATGACGCCTTGCGATGGGGTATTATGATACCGCATCACGCAAACCCTTGTGCTGTAAGGGTTTGTCGAGTTTCTTGCGTTCGCATTGTTGACAGGCCGCAAACCCTCCTGTACCTGCCGCCCCTCACGCAGACGGAGCCGTTTCCTTTGGCTTCTGACGCACAAGGAATACGGATCAATCCCATGCAAAAGACCACGGCTTCTTTGAAGCCTGCCGAGGTCGAGAAGAAGTGGATCGTGGTCGACGCCCAGGACGCCGTTGTCGGTCGTCTGGCGACGTTCATCGCCATGCGTCTTCGCGGCAAGCATCGTCCCGACTACACCCCCAACGTTGACTGCGGCGACTTCGTCGTCGTGATCAACGCCGACAAGGTGAAGTTCACCGGCAAGAAGATGGACGACAAGATCTACTATCGTCACACCGGTCACCCGGGCGGCGTCAAGTCGACCACCCCGCGCAAGCTGCTGGAAGGCCGCTTCCCGGAACGCGTCCTCGAAAAGGCCGTCGAGCGCATGCTGCCCAAGGAAAGCCCCTTGGCCCGCAAGCAGCTGACGCACCTGCTCATCTACAACAACGGTGAGCACCCGCACCAAGCGCAGAGCCCGGAAGCGATCGATTTCGCTGCGCGCAACGCCAAAAACACCCGGAGCGCCTAAGTCATGTCCGAAGCTCAAGGCTTTGACGCGCTGGCCAGCCTGTCCAGCAACCCCGAAGCGGCCGCTCCGGCCGTCCAGAAGATTGACGCCCAGGGCCGCGCCTATGCGACCGGCAAGCGCAAGAACGCGATCGCTCGCGTCTGGATCAAGCCCGGCAAGGGCACCATCACCATCAACGGCCGCGACCAAGAAGTTTACTTCGCCCGTCCGGTTCTGCGCATGATGATCGCTCAGCCCCTGCAGGTCACCGACCGCCTGGGCCAGTTCGACGTCGTCGTCACCGTTGAAGGCTCGGGCCTCTCGGGCCAAGCCGGCGCCGTGCGCCACGGCCTGTCCAAGGCCCTGACCTACTATGAACCCGCGCTGCGTCCCGTCCTGAAGCCGCACGGCTTCCTGACGCGCGACAGCCGCGTGGTCGAGCGCAAGAAGTACGGCAAGGCCAAGGCCCGTCGTAGCTTCCAGTTCTCGAAGCGCTAAACGCGGTTCACTGCGTTTGGAAAAGGGCGCTTCGGGAAACCGGAGCGCCCTTTTTCTTTGTCGCTTAGCGTGACAGCCGAAAGTGGATGCCGTTTTCGGCGCCCGTCACGCGTCAAAGCTTTTGTCTAGATTGATTGGAAGTCAGCATGACGCCCAAGGTCTTCATCGATGGCGAAGCCGGCACTACGGGTCTGCAGATCCGCGAGCGCCTGGTCGGCCGCACCGATCTCCAGCTGATCTCTATCAATCCCGACAAGCGCAAGGACCCGACCGCGCGGGCGGAGATGCTGAACAGCGCCGACGCCGTGATCCTGTGCCTGCCAGATGAGGCTTCCAAGGAGGCGGTCGCCCTGATCGAAAATCCGTCGGTGAAGGTGATCGACGCCTCGACGGCCTATCGCACGGCGGGGGACTGGGCCTACGGCTTCGCGGAACTCGACCGCGAGCAGCGCGGCAAGATTGCCGCCGCCAAGCGGATTTCCAACCCCGGCTGCTACGCCACCGGCGCCATTGCCCTGACCCGGCCGCTGGTCTCGGCCGGCATCCTGCCCGCAGACCTGCCGATCTCGTTCAATGCGGTGTCGGGCTATACCGGCGGCGGCAAGGCGATGATCGCCGAGTTCGAGGATGAAGCCGCGCCGAACTACACCAAGGTCCCGTACCGGATCTACGCCATGGGCCTGTCGCACAAGCATGTGCCCGAGATCCAGAAGCACGGCGGCCTGCTGACCCGGCCGATCTTCACCCCCGCGGTGGGCCGATACGCCCAGGGCATGCTGGTGGAATTGCCGCTGCATCTGGCGACGCTGGAAGACGGCCGCTGCCTGCACGACATCCACGCCGCCTTCGCCGCCCACTACCGGGGCGAGCAGTTTGTCCAGGTCGCGTCTTTGGACGAGGCCAAGGTGATGGCCACCCTGGATCCGGAAGGCCTGAACGGCACCAATCGCCTGAAGATCTTCGTGTTCGGTTCCGATACCAGCGGTCAGGCTCGTCTGGTGGCCCTGCTCGACAACCTGGGCAAGGGCGCGTCCGGCGCAGCGGTGCAGAATCTCAACCTGGCGCTGGGCCTGGAGGAGGCGGCGGGTCTTTGATCCATCGCGCCGGCGACGCCAGCATTTCCTGATCAGGGCTGACGTTTAGGGTCAGCCTCGCCAGCGATAGTGCGCCACGGCCGCGTGGAGCTTGAACATCCACAGCGGCTCCTCCTTGGTCCCGACGCCGATATTGTGCACCACACGCGCGCTGTCGGGGCCGCGCGCCACGATGCCGAGGTGAGGGCGCTCGCCCCATACCCGCCAGGTGAGGATGTCGCCGGGGCGAGGTTCGTCGAAGCTATCGCCCGCCGCTCGTCGCGTTGTTCGGCTCAGCAGGGCGCCCTGGCGCTGCAGATAGGTTTCCAGGTTCAGCACCCGACGGTGATCGATATTGGAATCCGGCCTCTTGAGGCCCCAGGTTCTGCGCGAGGGGTAGGCGTCGAAGTTTCGGGCCATGTCCTCGTGGACCCGCTGCTGCAGGTCGATCTGCCAAGCGTCGCGGGCGGCGCGGACCAGCACGTCGGCGCAGACGCCGGTGGTGCGCAGCACGTCGCCTAGCGGATAGGCGATAGCCCGATAGCTGGCGTCATAGGCCTTGGTCACTCCGATCTGCTCGCGCGCCGCCATGGCCAGATCCCTGCCGTCGCGCGTCGCCGCGGTCGCGCCAAACGCCGGCGCGGCGAGAATCACTCCCAGGGTCGTTCGGCGGCTGATCGTGGACATGGCGGGAAGCTCCACCACGATCCGGGCAAGTTTTGGGCGAACGCCGTCCGGCAATATATGATCAACGATCAGGCGTCGGATCGCACGCGCACATAGCTGCCAGGGGCGTCCTCGATCGGCTTGAGCTTGCCCTTGGCCGGGTCGCGGGCCGGGACCAGCGGGCCGGACTTGGCGCGCAGCCACTCAGCCCAGTGCGGCCACCACGAGCCCGGATGCTCCTGAGCGCCCGAGATCCAGCCCTCGACCGAGCCGGGCAGGGTGTCATTGGTCCAGTGCTGGTACTTCTTGGCGTCGGGGTGATTGATCACGCCGGCAATGTGGCCTGAGCCGGCCATGGTGAAGGTCACCGGTCCGCCAAAAGCCCGCGCGCCACGATAGACGCTGCGATAGGGCGCGATGTGGTCATCCTTGGACGACTGGACATAGATCGGGATCCCGACCTTGGACAGGTCCAGCTTCTCGCCGCCCAAGGTCAGGGCGCCGGTGGTCAGGGCGTTGTCCTTGTAGAAGTTGCGCAGATAGAACATGTGCAGCGACTTGGGCATGCGGGTCTGGTCGGCGTTCCAGAACAGCAGGTCGAAGGGGCGGGGCTCCTTGCCCATCAGATAGTTGCTGATGAAGAACGACCAGATGAGGTCGTTGCCGCGCAGGGCGTTGAAGGTGTCGGCCATCGACTGGCTGGGCAGGAAGCCGCCCGTCGCGTCCATCTGCTGCTCGATCGACTGCAGCCATTCCTCGTTGGTGAACAGCAGCAGGTCGCCAGCCTCAGCGAAGTCCTGCTGGGCCGCAAAGAACGTCGCCGAATTGATCCGCTTGTCGCCCCTGGCGGCCATGTGGGCCAGGGCGCAGGACAGCAGGGTGCCGCCGATGCAATAGCCGACGGTGTTGACCCTATCGACTCCGGTCTGGGTCATCACCTGCTGGGTGGCGTCATAGATGCCCTCCAGCATGTAGTCCTCGAAGGTCTTGGCGGCGAGCTTGGCGTCGGGATTGACCCACGAGGTGACGAACACCGTGAAGCCCTGACCGGTCAGCCAGCGGATCATCGAATTCTCGACCCGCAGGTCCATGATGTAGAACTTGTTGATCCACGGCGGGAAAATCAGCAGGGGGATCTCGTGTACCTGCTCCGTGGTCGGATCGAACTGCAGCAGTTGCAGGATGTCGTTCTGGTAGACCACCTTGCCAGGGGCGGTGGCGACGTTCTCGCCGACCTTGAATTTCTCCAGGTCGGTCTGGCTGATGGCCAGCTGGCCGCCGCCGCGATCGAGGTCGGCGGCGAAATTCTCCATGCCTCGCACCAGGCTCTCGCCATTGGTCTGCATCACCTCGCGCAGGGCGGCGGGGTTGGAGATCAGGAAGTTCGACGGTGAGAAGGCGTCGGTCAGCATCTTGGTGAAGAATTCAACCCGACGCTTCGAAGCCGGATCGACCCCCTCGACCCCGGACACCAGGCCGTTCAGCCAGTTCGAGGTCAGCAGGTACGACTGCTTCATCATGTCGAACATGGGGTTGGACGCCCAGTCGGGATCGTTGAACCGCTTGTCGCCGCTGGCGGGGGTCACGACGGGCTTGATGTCTTCGCCAGCGGCGCGACGGGCGGCCGACTGCCACAGATCCATGTAGCGGCCAAAAAGATCGGCCTGGGCACGCAGCATGCGGTCGGGCTGTGCGGCCAGGCGGGACATCACCTCGTTCATGGCCGGGGCGACGTGGAACGGGTCGGCGTTCAGCGCGGCTGGACGATCGGCCTGGCGCAGGGCTGCTTCGGCAATGGCGCCCTGGGCGGTCACCGCGGCGCGGGCCAGATTGGCCGACAGTGTCTCCAGCATCTGACGCTGATCGGGCGACATCATCGCATCCAAGCTGGGCATCGATGGCGGGATTGGAGAAGCCGCGTTGGCTCGGGTCGATTCGTCTTGAGGCCTGGGCGCGTCCTGATGCGGGGGGCGTTCGGGCGGCGGGACTGAAGGCTTGGCGACAGTCTTGGGCTTGGCAGAGGCCGTTTTCGCCTTGGAAGCAGCGGCCTTGCGCGGCTTTGGGGGTGTTTTCGCCGTAACCATGCTGGTTCTTCCCGCTTCTTTTCTACCGTCTCGTCAGCTTGCCGACGCGCGCGGCCTTTTGTTCGTCGCGATCATCGCATAAGACCGGAGACAAGATGAACGGCGCAACAGGCAAAATCGCACGGCTCGGCGTGCTAATCGGTCTCACGGCTCTGACCGTGTCGGGCTGCGCCTCGCCGTTCAAGGCGGCCCAGGTCGATCCGTCTTCGCCGATCGCCGAGGCGACCCTCGCCGCCGCGCGCCACAAGGGCCGTCGTCCCTCTTTCGCCGATATTCCCGCCGTCCCCACCGATGTGCGCGGACCGGCCCGGATCAAGGCTGTGGTGGAGGCCGAACAGCGCGCCGCCGCCAAGCTGCGTCGTGACGCAGCGCCGGAAACCTTCCAGTTGACCGACACCGAGGGCTACGCCGCCCGCGCGCGCGCGGCCGCCAAGGCGCCCGACTTTGGCGCGCCCACCGACGCCGATCGCGCCGAGACCGAAGCCTTCGCAGCGGCGGCGCGTGGCCGAGCTAGCGCGCCTTCGCCGCAGCCCAAATAGGCCGGCGAAGGCATAATCTTCCTTGAACTGGCTTGGCGAGGCCCCGCTTGGGGTCTATCCATGCCCGACTTTTGCTCCCGAAGCGCCGAAGCGGCGCATAGAGCCCTAAAATGACCACCGATTTTCATCGCATCCGCCGCCTGCCGCCCTACGTTTTCGAAGAGGTCAACAAGATCAAGGCGCGCCTGCGCGCCGAGGGGACGGACATCATCGACTTCGGCATGGGCAATCCCGACATGCCGACGCCGCAGCACATTGTCGACAAGCTGATCGAGACGGCCCGTGATCCCAAGGCTGGCCGCTACTCGGCCTCCAAGGGCATTCCCGGGCTGCGTCGCGCCATGGCGGGTTATTATGACCGCCGCTTCGGCGTGAAGCTGAACCCCGACACCGAGGTCATCTCGACCCTGGGCTCGAAGGAAGGCTTCGCCAACCTGGCCCAGGCCCTGACGGCGCCGGGTGACGTGATCATCTGTCCAAACCCCGCCTATCCGATCCACGCCTTCGGCTTCATCATGGCCGGCGGCGTCATCCGACACGTGCCGGCCCTGACGCCCGAGGACTATCTCTCCAACATCAGCCGCGCGGTGAAGCACTCGGTGCCGCCGCCCAGCGTGCTGATCCTGTCCTATCCGTCCAACCCGACCGCCCAGTCGGTGGATCTGGAGTTCTACAAGGACGCCGTCGCCCTGGCCAAAAAGCACGACCTGCTGGTGATCAGCGACGTCGCCTATGGCGAGATCTATTTCGAGAACAATCCGCCGCCGTCGATCCTGCAGGTCAATGGCGCCAAGGACATCGCCGTCGAGGTCAACTCGCTGTCGAAGACCTACGCCATGGCCGGCTGGCGCGTGGGCATGGTGGTCGGCAACGCCCGCATCTGCGCGGCCCTGGCCCGGGTGAAGTCCTATCTGGACTACGGCGCCTACACCCCCGTGCAGGTCGCCGCCGCCGCCGCCCTGAACGGCCCGCAGGACTGCGTCGACGAGATCCGGGGCATCTACAAGGCGCGTCGCGACACGCTGGTGTCGTCGATGGCCCGCGCCGGCTGGGATATCCCCAATCCGCCCGCTTCGATGTTCGCCTGGGCCAAGATCCCCGAGGCCTATCGCGAGGCCGGCTCGATGGTGTTCTCCAAGCTGCTGATCGAGGAGGCCGGCGTCGCCGTGGCTCCCGGCGTCGGCTTTGGTGAGTATGGTGAGGGCTATGTCCGCATCGGTCTGGTCGAAAACGAGCACCGCATCCGTCAGGCCGCGCGCAACGTGAAGAAATTCATCACCAACGCCGACGCCATCCTGGCCAAGCACCACAATTCGGTGGAGCCGGTCTAGGGACGGGCTTCGCGAGTAGGATTCGAAGATGACGAACAAAACCTGGCGCGTCGGCGTCGCCGGTCTCGGTACGGTTGGCGGTGGCCTTCTGCAGTTCCTGGCCGAGCGGCCCGACTTTGCGCCCGCCGGTGACCGCGCCATCGTCACCGCCGTTTCGGCGCGGTCGCGGTCGCGGCCGCGCGCGACCGACATCTCGGGCCTGACCTGGTTCGACGATCCCGTCGCCCTGGCCGGATCGCCGGATATCGACCTGTTCGTCGAACTGGTCGGCGGTTCGGACGGCCCGGCCAAGGCTGCGGTCGAAACGGCTCTGAAGGCCGGCAAGCCGGTGGTCACCGCCAACAAGGCCCTGATCGCCGAGCATGGGGCCGAACTGGCGGCCCTTGCGGAAGCGCAGGGCGTGCCACTGCTGTTCGAGGCGGCGGTCATGGGCGGCGTGCCGGCCGTGAAAATGATGCGCGAGGCTTTGGTCGGCGACGACATCGACTCCGTGGCCGGCATTCTCAACGGCACCTGCAACTTCATCCTCAGCGAGATGGAGAAGACTGGTCGCTCGTTTGCCGACGTGCTGCGCGAGGCTCAGGCCCTGGGCTATGCCGAGGCCGATCCGACCATGGATGTTGGCGGTTTCGACGCCGGTCACAAGATCACCATCCTGGCGGCCCTGGCCTTTGGTTGTGCGCCCAACTTCGCGGCCGCCGAGATCGAGGGCATCGAGGCGGTCGAGTTGCTCGACATCAAGCTGGCCAAGGATCTGGGCTACCGGATCAAGCTGGTCGCCTCCGCCTCGCGCACCGATCACGGGGTGGCGGTGAAGGTGCACCCGTCACTGGCGCCTCTGGAGCATCCGCTGGCCCAGGCGGGCGGGGCGCTCAACGCCCTGTTCATCGAGGGCCGTCGCGTGGGCCGGATCTTCGTGCAGGGCCCTGGCGCCGGCGCGGGACCGACCGCCGCCGCCGTGGCCGCCGACATCGCCGATGTGATGACCGGCGCCGTGCGTCCCGTGTTCCAGGCTCCGGCCGGAAACCTCAAGCCGTTCATCGCCGTCGATCCCAGCCGCACGGTGGGCAAGGCCTATCTGCGGATCATGGTCCGCGACGAGCCGGGTGCGATCGCCGCCATCTCCGAAACCCTGGCCGAATGCGGAGTCTCTATCGACAGCTTCCTGCAAAAGCCCGTCGAGGGTGCGGGCGGCGTGCCGATCGTGCTCGTTACTCATGCGACTCCGGAATCCAATCTCCTCGACGCGATTAGCCGCATCGAAAAATTGCGCGCTGTGCTAGAGCGACCGCGCCTTTTGCGCGTCGCGCGCATCTGAGAACCGCGAAAAGCGGCTGAGAATTTAGCCTGACAAGGCTGGGAGACGTCGATGAGCTCTAAGACCCTGGATCGCTCGCTGGTCCTGGACGCGGTCCGCGTTACCGAAGCCGCCGCCATCGCGTCATGGACCCTGGTCGGGCGCGGCGACGAGATCGCCGCCGATCAGGCCGCCGTCGACGCCATGCGCAACGCGCTGAACGAACTGGCCATCGACGGCGAAATCGTCATCGGCGAAGGCGAGCGCGACGAGGCGCCCATGCTGTATATCGGCGAGAAGGTCGGCACGGGCAAAGGCCCGGCCATCGACATCGCCCTGGACCCTCTGGAAGGCACGACCCTGGCCGCCAAGGCCATGCCCAATGCCCTGGCCGTGATGGCCTGGGCGCCCAAGGGCACGCTGCTCAACGCGCCCGACACCTATATGGACAAGATCGCCTGCGGGCCTGGCCTGCCGGCCGGGGTGATCGATCTGGACCGCACGCCGGCCGAGAACGTGCAGGCCATCGCCGCCGCCAAGGGCGTCGATCCGTCTCACATCACCGTCTGCGTGCTGGACCGTCCGCGTCATGCCGAGATCATCGCCAGCGTTCGCTCGGTCGGCGCGCGGGTCTATCTGATCACCGACGGCGACGTGGCCGGGGTGATCAACACCACCGATCCCTCGACCGGCATCGATCTCTATGTCGGCTCCGGCGGCGCGCCCGAGGGCGTGCTGGCCTGCGCGGCTCTGAAATGCGTCGGCGGTCAGTTCCAGGGCCGTCTGCTGTTCCGCAACAGCGATGAAAAGGCCCGCGCCGCCAAGTGGGGCATTACCGAGCTCGACAGGAAGTACGACCTGCACGACATCGTGCGCGCCGACGCCATCTTCGCGGCCACCGGCGTCACCTGGGGCAATCTGCTGGACGGTGTGACCTACAGGGATGGCTTCGTGCACACCCACACCCTGGTGATGAACTCTTCGACAGGCACGGTCCGCGAAGTGCGAATGAAGCGCCGGGTGTAGGATCGTCACGGGCCAGCGGCTAAGATCGCGGCGAATCCACCAAACTTTTCGAGATCCTGAATGACCACGTTGAAAACCCTCGCCGACCACCTGGCCGCCGAGCAGACCGCAGACGATGCGGTCAAGGACGTGGTCACCGTGATCGCCGCCGCCTGCGTTCAGATCAGCAGGGTCGTGGCCTCTGGCGCGATCTCCGGCAGCCTGGGCGCGGCGGGGCAGATCAATGTTCAGGATGAAGAGCAGAAGAAGCTCGACATCATCACCAACGACATCCTGCGCGACGCGCTGAAGGCCTGTCCGGCCGTGGCGGGTCTGGCCTCTGAAGAGCTGGAAGAGATCGAGACCACCGGCCGCGCGAGCGGTTTTCTGGTGACTTTCGATCCGCTGGACGGCTCCAGCAATATCGACGTCAACGTCTCGGTCGGGACGATCTTCTCAATCCTGCCGGCCCCGGTTGGCCGTGAAGCGACCGAAGCTGACTTCCTGCTGCCGGGCCGCCAGCAGGTCGCAGCCGGCTATGTGGTCTATGGCCCGCAGACCATGCTGGTCCTGACCCTTTCGAAGGGGGTGTTCGGCTTCACGATGAACGCCGAGGGCGCCTGGCTGCTGACCCACGAGACCGTGGCGATCGGCGCCGACACCGCCGAGTTCGCGATCAACATGTCCAACCAGCGCCATTGGGCGCAGCCCGTGCGCCGCTATATCGACGGCTGCCTGCAGGGCAAGGACGGCCCGCGCGGCAAGAACTTCAACATGCGCTGGGTGGCCTCGATGGTGGCCGACGTCCACCGTATCCTGATGCGCGGCGGTATCTTCATGTACCCGTGGGACGCCCGCGAACCAGACAAGCCCGGCAAGCTGCGCCTGCTGTATGAGGCCAATCCGATGGCCCTGATCGTCGAGCGCGCGGGCGGCAAGGCGACCGACGGCAAGACGGCCATCCTCGACCTGCAACCGACCAAGCTGCACCAGCGCGTGCCGGTGGTGCTGGGCTCGGCCAACGAGGTTGATCTCGTTTCGGCGCAGTAGATGAAGCGGCGGTCGCCTTGACGCATCCAGGGTCGCGGCTGTTGCGTCCGAATCTGGCGTGAGCCGAGCATACTGTAGTTTGAACTGTTGTTCGGAAGGGACGATCCAATGCCTTCGCCGGAACTGGCAGCCATACTTCAGCAAGCCATGACGCCTTGTCCTCATTTCTCGGGCGTGTGCGCCTCTCACTGTACCTGGCGGCCAGAGGCTGGGCATATCCCGCGAGGTTTCGTGGGAGGAAATGGGCTATCCGGGAACGTCAGGCTCATCCTCGTAAATGCTGAACCAGGCGACCCTGCGGACGGTGAGCGATACGAAGGTCCTTCAACAGAATGGGTCTCATCCCACTCCGAGATCGTGGAGAGTATGCTGGAGGGCGACTCGTTGCGCAGAGGTGGTCGCCCCGCGCCCTTCCACCGAAATCTCCGGAAAATTCTCGACCTTTGTTGGCCCGGTGAAACTCTCGGGGAACAACTAAAGAAGACGTGGATCACGAACACCGTGCTTTGTTCAGCCGGGATTTCCGGCGGCAAGGTCGATAGAGCGGTCGAAAATACTTGCGTGGCGAGTTATCTAACGCCCCAGATTGAAGCGCTCCCCAACGCATTCGTTCTAGCCTTGGGAGGAAAGGCGGCTTTGCGCCTTCGACGGCAAAAAGTACGCATCGACGGTGTAGCTCAGCATCCAAGTGCGCGACCAAATACCTCGCCGGAAGTAAGCTGGCAGAAGGTTGGGGTATCGTTTCGCAGTTGGTTGGAGGCCGCTGGAGCCGACGGTCGGCTAGTGCGAATCTAAGTCGAGGCCTACAACTCTCCGATGCTAACCACCGTCAAGTTCAGGACTTTCTAGCCGTGGCCGCCGACGGTCACGCGCCTATCGAGCAGGACGCTTTCCTGGGCGTCTCCCGCTCGCTGAGTGGCCGGGCCTGGCGCGAGCGCCCGGGCGATCCCGCCGCGGCGCGCAGCCATCAGCAAGTCTACGGCCTGTCCGAGCCCCTGGCGCGGGCCCTGGCCGCGCGTGGCGTGGGTGTCGATGGCGCCGAGGACTATCTGCGCCCTACCCTGAAGGCGCTGTTTCCTGACCCCTCCAGCTTCACCGACATGGACCGGGCCGCCGAGATCCTGATCGACGCCCTGGAAGCGGGCCGCCCGACCATGGTGTTCGCCGACTATGACGTCGACGGCGCCACCAGCGCGGCCCAGCTGGTGCGCTGGTTCCGCCACATGGGCGTCGAGCTGCCGATCTATATCCCCGACCGCCTGACCGAGGGCTATGGCCCCAGCCCGGCGGCCTTCAAGACCATCCGCGACACCGGCGCCGAGCTGGTGGTGACCCTGGACTGCGGCGCGGCGGCCTATGACGCCATCGCCAGCGCCGCCACCATCGGCCTGGAGGTGGTGGTGATCGACCACCACCTGATGCGCGAGGACCCGCCGGCCGCCGCCGCCGTGGTCAATCCCAACCGGCCGGGCTGCCAGAGCGGGCAGGGGGTGCTGGCCGCAGCCGGCGTCACCTTCGTGCTGCTGACGGCTCTCAACCGCGAGGCTCGCAAGCGCGGCCTGTTCAGCGACCAGCGACCGCAGCCCGATCCGCGCCAGTGGCTGGACCTGGTGGCCATGGGCGAGGTCTGCGACGTCACCCAGCTGGTCGGCTTCAATCGCGCCCTGACAACCCTTGGCCTGCGCACCATGTCCCAATGGGGCAATCCGGGCCTGAAGGCCCTGTTCGAGGTCGGCAAGGGCTCCGGGCCCGCTTCGGTGTTCCATGCCGGCTTTATTCTGGGGCCGCGCATCAATGCCGGCGGCCGGATCGGTCGTTCGGACCTCGGCGCGCGCCTTTTGTCCACGGATGATCCCGAAGAAGCCCTGATGCTCGCCGAGGAGCTCGACGCCCTCAATACAGAGCGCAAGGCCGTCGAGGCTGGCGTGGTCGAGGAAGCCGCAGCCGTGCTGGAGCGTGGCAGCAATTTCAATCCGGACGCGCCCGTGATCGTGGTGGCGGGGGAGGGGTGGCATCCCGGGGTCATCGGCATCGTCGCCGGGCGCCTGCGCGAGCGCTATCGCAAACCCGTGGTGGTGATCGGTATCGACCGCGCGGCCAATGTCGGCAAGGGGTCGGGCCGGTCGCAGCAAGGCGTCAATCTGGGCGCGGCGATCCAGGCGGCGTTCGAGCAAGGCCTGCTGATGTCCGGTGGCGGTCACGCCATGGCGGCGGGTCTGTCGATTCGCCCAGATTCCATTCCCGAGTTCCGCGCCTTTCTGGAAGAGCGCCTGGCCGGCGAGATGGAGGCTGTGGGCCCCGAGGCCGTCGAGATCGACGCCCTGGTCCAGCCCAAGGGGGCTGACCGCGCGCTGTACGAGGACTTCCAGCGCCTTGCGCCGTTCGGTCCGGGCAATCCCGAGCCGATGTTCGCCCTGACCGGCGTTCGCGCCGACCGGGTGATGGCGCTGAAGGGTGGACATGTGAAGATGGATCTGGTCGGCCCGACCGGCGAGCGCCTGAAGGCGATTTCCTGGCGTAGCGCCGAAACCGACCTGGGTCGGCGGCTGTTGTCAGGCGGCGGCGCGCTCCACGTCGCCGGCAAATTGAAGCCCGACGATTACAATGGCCGCAACGGCGTTCAGCTGGAGATCGAGGACGCCGCCGACCCGCGCGCCTGTTGATCGCCAACAGCATTTTCGGGCGCTGTCGCCCCGTCTGTGGGTGAACGGAAAAAATGCTTCCCAGCGGGTTGCGCGCCCCAAACGGCGCGGCTATACACCCGCTTCCTCGCGGGGCCGTGGTCCCTTCGTCTATCGGTTAGGACGCCAGATTTTCATTCTGGAGAGAGGGGTTCGACTCCCCTAGGGACTACCACCCGCGAGGCTTTCAAATTCGACTACCGACGATGTCACCGTTCCGCGAACGGCGATGTGGTCCCTTCGTCTATCGGTTAGGACGCCAGATTTTCATTCTGGAGAGAGGGGTTCGACTCCCCTAGGGACTACCACCAATAGCTGCATTGGCGATGCCTGCGGCTGCATTTCAAAATTATTGCCAGAAAGTTGCTGCGACGAAATGTCGCGCAGCGTCCGTGCGCGCGTGCTTGACGCGAATTCACCATTGACGGCTCTCCTAACGCGAGAACAGTGTTATTCTTGTGGCGCTCGTCCCGTTGGGCTGATTGGGCGAGCCAGAGGGGCGGAATGTCTGGTTACGATTTCGATGCCGTGGGTGCGCACGAAGACCTCGTGCGGATCAGCGGGCGCGTAAAATGGTTCGATGTTGGCAAGGGTTACGGGTTCATCGTTCCAGATGATCCTGGTCAGACCGGCCTCAAGGACGTGCTTCTTCACGTGACCTCGCTGCGTAATTGCGGCCGGGAAACAGCGCTTGAGGGCGCTGTGATCGTCTGTGACGTGGTGCGCCGCCCCAAGGGGTGGCAGGTCAGTGAGGTGGTCGATCTCGACGAGAGCTCGGCGCCTTCGGCGCTTGAGCGGCCGCGCCGCACCTTTGCCGACGCCGCGCCGCGCCGCGAGCGTGACGGGCTGGGCAGCGGGTTCCGTTCCGGGCTGGACAGCGGCGGCGGGCGTCTGGCCCTCACCCCCGAAGGGCCGGCCGAGCACGCCAAGGTCAAATGGTTCAACCGCACCAAGGGCTACGGCTTCGTCGTGCGCGACGCCGAACCCGGCGACATCTTCGTCCACATCGAGACCCTGCGCCGCGGGGGCCTGGAAGACCTTCAGCCCGGCGATGACGTCCTGGTGCGCTTCGCCAAGGGGCCCAAGGGCCTGGTCGTGGCCGAGATCACGCCGGGCGACGCCTGACTTTGGCCATCCAGGCCTGCCATTCCTTCGCTGGACCCGTGGCGCTAGGCTGCGAGTCCAGCGCAATGGCGAGCGAGGATTGTAAGTGGCGGTAATCTGGGAACCGGGACGAAGGGCGGTGATGACGGCGCTGGTGGCTGGCGCCTTGTTGGCGAGCGAGGTCGCTGTCGCCAAGCCCGCAGACAAGCTCGAGGCCGTGGAAATCCTGACCTCCAAAGGACGCGCGCGCTTTCAGGTCGAGATCGCCGCGACGCATGCCGAACAGCAACGGGGGCTGATGTTCCGCAAGGCCCTGGCGGCTGATCGCGGCATGCTCTTCACCTATGCTAGGCCGCAGCCCGCCGCGTTCTGGATGAAGAACACGCTCATCCCGCTGGACATCATCTACATCGCGCCCAACGGACGTGTGCTGTCGATCGTCCGCAACGCTCAGCCCCACAACGAAATGCCATTGCCTTCGGGTGGTCCGATCCTGGGCGTGCTGGAGATTGCCGGCGGCCGCGCGGCGCAGCTTGGCATCCTGCCCGGTGACAAGGTCCTGCACCGGATCTTCCCGAAAAACTGATCGGTTCTACGATTGTCGCCGTTCCCGTTTGATCCGGACGACGAACCCTTGTAGAGCACGCCCCTGCCGATGTGTCGGAGCGTAGCGCAGCCTGGTAGCGCATCTGGTTTGGGACCAGAGGGTCGCAGGTTCGAATCCTGCCGCTCCGACCATCGGCTAAAGACTGGAGAGGTTCATGCTGGCCCGCATCTATCGCCCCGCCAAGACCGCCATGCAGTCCGGCAAGGCCAAGACGAAGGACTGGGTTCTGGAATTTGAACCCGCTTCGGCGCTCCGTTCAGACCCCCTGATGGGCTGGACCCAGTCGAGCGACATGAATGGGCAGGTTCGCCTGACCTTCGAAACCCGCGAGGAAGCGGTGGCCTACGCCCAGCACAATGGCCTGGCTTTCCAGCTGTTCGAGCCCAAGACTCCCAAGCGCATTATCAAGGCCTATGCCGACAATTTCGCGGCCGGCCGCAGACAGCCCTGGACGCACTAGCGTCCGCGCACCGAGGCTTTCCGGTTCGCGCCCTTAGCTCAGTTGGATAGAGCACTCGCCTTCTAAGCGAGCGGTCGCTGGTTCGAATCCAGCAGGGCGCGCCATTCCGACCCCAGAGCGCGCAAGGCTAGATGGCGGTGTGGTTCTAGCTGAAGTGCGGTGAAGGGCCTGGGCAGGATGACGGGGAGGGGATCTCCCGTCACGTTAGGGTTGCGCAGCAATAGCAGTCGGGCGACGGGCGGGCGGCGAAGCTATCACCTAGCGCAGAGCCCGCTCATCGCCCGTGCGCCAGCCGTCGCCGAGATCTGCTCGGCAAGCCTGTCTTCAGGTGTGCGATATCCGAGACACTTTCGCGGGGTTCGATCGAGCCGCGCGGATAGCTCCAGCAGCTTCTCCGGCGGCATCAACGCCAAGTCGGTGTCGCTGGATAAGAAGCGCCGCGGACTGCTGACGGCCATTGGTGTTCTCGACCGCGCCCTTTTGCCAGGGCGCCTGCGGCTTGCAGAAGCCGCGCCGCGATCGAAGGTGCTGGATTGCCGCGCGGAGCTCCAGCAGAGCGCACTCCCAATGGTGTGGGTTCTAACTGAAGTGCGACGAAGGGCCTGGGCAGGATGACGGGGAGGGGACCTCCTGTCACGTCAGGGTTTCAGGGCCTTGGCAGTCGGGCGACGGGCGGGCGCGGAGCCATCACGTAGCGCAGAGCCCGTTCGCCGCCCGTGTCCCAGCCGTCGCCGCGATCTGCTCCGCAAGCACATCCTCCGGCGTGCGGTATCCGAGGCACTTGCGCGGAATCCGATTGAGCCGCGTGGTCAGCTCCATCAGCTTCTCCGGCGGGATCAACGCGATGTCTGTGTCGCTGGGCAAGAAGCGGCGCAGGCGACCGTTGGTGTTCTCGACCGTGCCTTTTTGCCAAGGCGCCTGTGGCTTGCAGAAGTAGCTGTCGATTTCCAGCGAGCGCTTCAGGGTCCCGTAGAAGGCGAACTCCGTGCCGCGATCAAAGGTAATGGATTGCCGCATCGGCGGAGGAAACGGCTCCAGACGCTCGGCCAGACCGGCCATGATGCCTGTCGAGCTGCGGCTCGGGTTTTTGATCATGATCAGATACCGGCTTCGCCGCTCGACCAGCGTCGTGATGTTGTGACGCCCGTATTCCTTGCGGAAGGCGATCAGATCGCACTCCCAATGGCCGTATCCCTGGCGCTCGCCGATATGGGTGGGGCGCTGTGCGATGGTGTTTTGCAGTGGGATATTCAGTCCGCGCGGCCGTCGGGCATAGCGCACGCGCCGGCGCCGACGCATCTTGGGCAACAGCTTGTAGAGCTCCGCGGCCTGGCCATCTGGCCCATAGACGTAGCGGTAGATGGTCTCGTGGCAGGCGTAGGCCTGGAGCTGGCGGGTGGCTTTGAGATGGCCCGCGATCTGTTCTGGCGACCAGGTCTCTCGCAGCCGCTCTGTGACGAAGTGGGCCAGTTCTGGATCACGATGCAGCTTGCCGACGCGTCTGCGTCGCGACGCGGCGCGCTCGTCGGCGGCGATGGCGAAGTAGCCGCGCAGCCACGGGCCGTCGTCGAACCAATTGCGCCGGATCTCGCGATGGATGGTCGACGGGTGGCGACCAAGACGCTCGGAGATGACCCGGACAGGCACCTTGGCGTCACGCCAGCGACAGATCAGGTGGCGTTCTTCAATCGTGATATGGTCGTAGCGCGATCCCATGTGAAAAATCTCCGTGGACGTAAGTCCATAAAAACCCTCACAAATCGCACTTCAAAATAGAATCCGCCTGGCCGTAAGAGTTACTCGTCTAATTAGTATTATCGGAAATATATCAGATAGTTCCGGCTTATGCTTCTTGGGTTCGATGGGAAGCCGCTCGATAGCGAGTGGTTGCCAATCATTGGCTTGTCACCATCGTTCGTTGGCAAATCTCATGACCAGATGGGGCGGCACGAAACGTTTCGCATGGCCTTCACGCTGCGGCGATGATCGCCAAAAAATCGGCGGCCTTGAGTGAGGCTCCGCCGACCAGCGCGCCCCCGACCTCGGCCGAGCGGAGAATTTCCGCCGCGTTGTCGGGCTTGACCGAGCCGCCGTAGAGGATCGGCGGCGCCTTGCCGGATTCGCCGAACATCGAGATCAACTGGGCCCGGATCGACGCATGCATCTCTTCGATGTCGGCGATCGTCGCCGTACGGCCGGTGCCAATGGCCCAGATCGGCTCATAGGCTATCGAGAAGGCCTGCCCTGCCAAAGCGGCCGGCAGTGATTCGCGTACCTGGGCGGTCACGACCTGCAGCGCCGAGCCGGCTTCGCGCCGAGCGAGGCTTTCGCCGACGCAGATGATGGGCTCCAGCCCGGCTGCCAGGGCGGTCTCTACCTTGGCGGCCACCAGGGCGCTGGTCTCGCCATGATCCTCGCGCCGCTCGGAATGGCCCAGAATGACCAGCGCGGCGCCGGCATCGACCAGCATGGCCGCAGCAATGTCGCCCGTATGGGCGCCGCTGGTCCTTGCATGGCAATCCTGCCCTCCGGTCAGCACGCTGGAGCCTTCGAGAGCTTGGCTCAGGCGGTGCAGCAGGGTCGCCGGCGGGCAGATCGCCACTCGGGCCGCTGCGGGCCGGGCGTCAACGCCTCCCGCCACGGCGCGGGCCTCGTCCAGGGCCTGGGCAAGGCCGTTCATCTTCCAGTTCCCGGCGATCAAAGGCCGGGGTTTAAGGCTTGAAAGGGTCATGGAGCAGCTCTTGACCCCGCTCGCCCAAGGGAAGTCAAGACCGCCGTGGCTTGCCCCCTCGCCCCCCGCTCTACTATACCCGCTGCTCGCGCCCGCAGCGTCGCTTCAGGCTCACGCCAGCAGCGCCGACGCACGCGATAAGTCAGGAAGGTTTTCCAAGTCATGCTCGCCGGTTTCCGCACCTTCGCCAAATCGCCCTTCGCGGTGATCCTTTTCGGCCTGCTGATCGTCAGCTTCGCCGTGTTCGGGATCAGCGATGTGTTCAATGGGCCGCGCCTTTCGGGCGTCGTCGCTGCGGGATCGCGTACCGTCTCGGCGGCGGACTTCAAGACCCGCTACGAGAACTACCGCAAGGAAACCGAGCGCAGTTCGGGCGAGGCCCTGACGCCTGACCAGGCCGTTGAACGCGGCGTCGACCGTCAGATCCTGCAGGAAGTGGCGCTTCAGGAATCGATGTCCGAGGTGATCCGCAAGTTCGGCATCCATCCGTCGGACAAGCTGATCGGCAACGTCGTGCGCGAGCAGATGAGCAACCTGCATCCCAACCAGCGGCCGTTCGACCCGATCACCGGCAAGTTCGATCCGAAGATGTATGAGGCCCTGCTGCGCGAAAACGGCATGACGCCCGACAGCTATCAGGCCTCGCTGAGCGACGAGATCGCCCAGACCCACGTCTTCACCGGCGTCGCCAACGGTCTGCATGCGCCCCGCATCTACGGCGCCCTTCAGGCGGCCTATGGCCTGGAAAGCCGCGACCTGGCGGCCTTCGCGATCAATCCGGCCACCGTCGAGCGTCCGGCCGATCCGACCGACGCCCAGCTGAACACCTTCATGAAGCAGAACGCCGAGCGCCTGACGCGCCCCGAGACCCGCGTCCTGTCGATCATGCGCGTCAGCGCCCAGGCGCTGGAGCCGTCGGTGACGATCAATCCCGCCGACGTGCAGAAGACCTTCGATTTCCGCAAGGACACCCTGGCGACCCCGGAAACCCGCTCGCTGGTCCAGATCGTCGCGCCCGACGCCAAGGCCGCCGCCGTCATCGCCCAGCGCCTGGCCAAGGGCGATCAGCCGGCCGTGGTGGCCAGCGCCTATGGCCAGCAGCCGGTGATCATCAACGACAAGCCCAAGTCCGCCCTGCCCGACCGCAAGGTCGCCGACGCCGCCTTCAACCTGGCCGCCGGCCAGGTCAGCGCGCCGATCACCGGCAGCCTGGGCATCTCGGTCGTCAAGGTGACCAAGGTCACTCCCGGCGCCGGCGCCAGCCTGGACAGCGTGCGCCCGCAGATCGAGGCCGAACTCCGGACCCAGGGCGCGCAGGCCAAGGCGTATGACCAGACTCAGACCTATCAGGACGCCCACGACGCCGGGTCCGACCTGATCGCGGCCGCCACCAAGGCCGGCGCCATGGTGATGACTACCTCGCCGATCACCGCCCAGGGCGCCGACCAGACCGGCCAGCCGATCCCCGGCCTTACCCCGGACCTGCTGAAGACCGCCTTTGACCTCAACTCGGGCGGCGAGAGCGAACTGGTTGAGGTCGGCAAGGGCGAATATTACGCCGTCAAGGTCGAGAAGGTCATCCCGGCCGCCCTGCCCGCCCTGGCCGATATCCGTCCGCAGCTGGCCCAGGTATGGCTGCAGAACGAGATGACCACGCGCCTGCAGGCCAAGGCCGAGGCCCTGGCCGCCCGCGTCAAGAAGGGCGAATCGATGGAAGCCGTCGCCGCTGCGGCCGGCTCCAAGGTTCAGCGTGTTGCAGGCATCAGCCGCGAGAATGCCCAGCAGCACCAAGGCCTTGGCCGGGATCTGCTGCTGGCCACGTTTAACGCCAAGCCGGGCGAGGTGTTCAGCTCGCGGGCCGGTCAGATGGCCTTCGTGGTCGCCAAGCTGGAAACCGTTCGCGCTGGCAAGATCGCCGACATGGCCCGCATCACCCAAATGATGCGTCCGCAGATCGACAGCGGCCTGATGCGCGATCTGGGCGAGGCCGCCCGGCTGGGCGCCCAGGCCAGCCTGAAGACCAAGACCAACCTGACCCTCGCCCGCCAGACCATCGGCGTCGACACCGACGCCCTGGCCAAGGCCGAGGCCGCCAAGACCGGTGCGACCAAGAAATGAGCCTTGAGCCCGCCTTTGACGCCTTCGCCCAGACCTATGACGCCGGTCAGCCCCAGGTCGTCTGGACCCGGCTGATCGACGATCTTGAGACCCCGGTCTCGGCCTATCTCAAGATCGGACAGGGCAAGCCCTACGCCTTCCTGTTCGAAAGCGTTGAGGGCGGCGCCTGGCGCGGCCGCTATTCCATCGTGGCGATGAAGCCGGACTTCGTCTGGCGCTGTCGCGGCGACCAGGCCGAGATCGCCGAGGGCGACGCCATCGCCCGCGGCGAATTCACGCCGCAGGCCGGCGGCGCGCTGGACAGCCTGCGCGACCTGATCGCCCGCTCGCGTATCGAGCTGCCCAAGGGCCTGCCGCCCATGGCCGCCGGCGTGTTCGGGGCCTTGGGCTATGACATGGTGCGGCTGGCCGAGCGCCTGCCCGACGTCAACGAGGACACCACCGGCCTGCCCGACGGCATCATGACCCGGCCCTCGATCGTGGCGGTGTTTGACGCCATCGCCCAGGAGATCATCCTGGTCACGACCGTGCGTCCGCTGGCGGGTGTTTCGGCCCAGGACGCGCACCATGCCGCCCGGGCCCGCATCGAGACGGTGATGGCCGATCTGCGCCGTCCGCTGGCCCATGACGCGCCCCGCAAGGGTCATGCGCCCATCGAGTTCACCACACCCGTCAGCCGCGAGGACTATGCGGTCGTGGTCGAGAAGGCCAAGGAGTATATCCGGGCCGGCGACATCTTCCAGGTGGTGCCCAGCCACCGCTTCCGGGCGCCGTTCGACCTGGATCCGTTCGCACTCTACCGCTCGCTGCGCCGGACCAATCCGTCGCCGTTCCTGTATTTCCTGAACCTGGACGGGTGCCATCTGGTGGGCTCCAGCCCGGAAATCCTGGTCCGCCTGCGCGACGGCAAGATTACGATCCGACCGATCGCCGGCACCCGCCCCCGTGGAGCGACGCCGGAAGAGGATCTGGCGCTGGAAGCCGAGCTGCTGGCCGATCCCAAGGAGCGCGCCGAGCACCTGATGCTGCTGGACCTGGGCCGCAACGACGTCGGCCGCGTCTCGATGCTGAAGGAACCGGGCAAGAACGAGCCCGCCAAGCCGCACAAGGGCCCTCGGGTCAAGGTGACCGAGAGCTTCAAGGTCGAGCGCTACAGCCACGTCATGCACATCGTCTCCAATGTGGAGGGGGTGGCGCCTGTCGGCGTCGATCCTGTCGACGTGCTGATGGCCGCCCTCCCCGCCGGCACGCTGTCGGGCGCGCCCAAGGTGCGGGCCATGGAGATCATCGACGAGCTGGAGATCGAGAAGCGCGGCCTCGGCTATGCCGGCGCGGTCGGCTATATCGGCGCCGACGGCTCGGTCGACACCTGCATCGTGCTGAGGACCGCTCTGGTCAAGGACGGCATGATGTACGTGCAGGCCGGCGGCGGCGTGGTCGCCGACAGCGATCCCGACGCCGAATATGACGAGACCCTGCACAAGTCCCGCGCCCTGAAGCGCGCGGCCGAGGAAGCCTGGCGTTTCGCCTGACGGCAAGCGTGACAGCCGAAAGTGGATGCCGGTTTCGGCGCCTGTCACGCGCCCAGTATCAGTAGCCGAGGCGGTCGGCCGGCAGATGCTGGGTGACCGCCGGCGGGGCCAGCACCATCACCGTGGCGAAGCTCAACGCGCAGATCGCCGCGAAGGCCGCCGCCGCCAGGACGGGCGCCATCTTCTGGCGACGCTCCCGCGGCCGCAGCAGAGCGCGGGCATAGGCGATGGCGACCGGATCAAGGGCGGAATCAGACGAGACCATGGATCGACCATGCCCCACGCCAAGCGATCTGTAATCGCCTTAAGCCTTTCTCGCGCTCAAATGCCGCAAACCCCCTCCCGCTCCGGCCCCGCCCGTTCTAGAAGCTAGATCATGATCCTGGTCATCGATAACTACGACAGCTTCACCTACAACCTCGTCCATTACCTGAACGAGCTTGGGGCCGAGACGCTGGTCCATCGCAATGACGACCTGACGGTGCAGCAGGCCCTGGCCCTGCGGCCGTCCGCGATCCTGCTGTCGCCCGGCCCCAAGGCACCGGATCAGGCCGGCATCTGCCTGCCCCTGCTGCGCGGCGCGCCGGAAGACATGCCGATCCTGGGCGTGTGCCTGGGCCATCAGGCCATTGGCCAGGCCTATGGCGGCGAGGTGATCCGCGCCAAGGAAGTGATGCACGGCAAGACCAGCCCCATCCATCACGCCGACAAGGGCATATTCAAGGGTCTCCCCAACCCCTTCACCGCCACCCGTTATCACAGCCTGGCTATCCGCCGCGAAGACCTGCCGCCCGAGCTGGAGGTCACCGCCTGGACCGACGACGGCGAGATCATGGGCGTGCAGCATCGCACTCGCCCCGTGCACGGCGTGCAGTTCCACCCCGAGTCGATCGCCACCGAGGGCGGCCACCAGATGCTGGCCAATTTCATCGATCTGGCCGGCGTGAAGCGCGACGCGGCGATCTGGGTTTAGGCGCAGCATGTCCGACACCTTCAAGCCGCTGCTGGCCAAGCTGGCCGACGGCCAAAACCTTTCCGAGGATGATGCCGAAGTCTTCTTCAGCGCCTGCCTGCGCGGCGAGCCGACCCCGGCCCAGATCGGCGCGGCGGTCACCGCCATGCGCCTGCGCGGCGAGACCGTGGGCGAGATTGCCGCCTGCGCCCGCGCCATGCGCCGCGCCGCCGTCATGCTGGACCATCCCTATGACGTCATCGATGTCTGCGGCACCGGCGGCGACGGCCTGCATACCCTCAACATCTCCACCGCTGTCGGCTTCGTGGCGGCGGGCGGCGGGCTGAAGGTCGCCAAGCACGGCAACCGCGCCGTGACCTCGAAATCCGGCACCGCCGACGTCCTGGCCGCCCTGGGCGTCAATATCGACGCCAGCCGCGAGCAGCAGCGCAAGGCCCTGGACGACGCCGGCATCTGCTTCATGTTCGCCCAGGCTCACCACGGGGCGATGAAGCATGTCGCGCCGATCCGCCAGCAGCTGGGTTTTCGCACCATCTTCAACTTGCTGGGCCCGCTGACCAATCCCGCCGGCGCCCGGCGCCAGGTGGTGGGCGTCTCGGCGCCGCGCTTCGTCGAACCCATTGCCCGCGCCCTGGGCGTCCTGGGCGCCGAGCGCGCCTGGTCGGTGCACGGCCAAGGCATGGACGAGCTGACCACCACCGGCGAAACCGAGGTCGCCGAATGGCGCGACGGCGTCGTGCGCTTCTTCACGATCACGCCGGAAGCCGTGGGCCTGCCCCGCGCTTCGCTGGCTGACCTGACCGGCGGCGAACCCGATTTCAACGCCGCCGCTCTCACTCGGCTGCTGGACGGTGAAAAGGGCGCCTATCGCGACATCGTCCTGCTGAACGCCGCCGCCGCCTTCCTGGTCGCCGACAAGGTCGAGACCCTGGTCGAAGGCATCGAGGCCGCCGCGGCTTCCATAGACAGCGGCGCGGCCAGGGCGGCCCTGGCCGGTCTGGTCAAGGCCACCAACACCGAACTGGCAAGCGCATGACCGACATCCTGGCCAAGATCGCCGCCTACAAGCGCGACGAGGTCACCGATCGCAAGCGCCGCCGCACCCAGGCCGCGCTGGACAACGCTGCGCGCAGCGCTTCGTCGCCGCGCGGCTTCAAGACGGCGCTGAAGCACGGACATGCGTCCGGCAAGCTGGCCCTGATCGCCGAGATCAAGAAGGCGTCGCCGTCGAAGGGCCTGATCCGCGCCGACTTTGATCCGCCGGCCCTGGCCCGCGCCTATGAGACCGGCGGCGCGTCCTGCCTGTCCGTGCTTACGGACGGGCCCAGCTTCCAGGGCGCCGACCCCTATCTGATCGACGCCCGCGCCGCCGTCAGCCTGCCCTGCATCCGCAAGGACTTTCTGGTCGATCCCTGGCAGGTTTCGGAAAGCCGCGCGCTCGGCGCTGACGCCATCCTCGTCATCCTGGCGATGATCGACGACGTTCTGGCCGCCGAGCTGATGAGCGAGGCTGAGCGCTTGGGTATGGACGCCCTTGTCGAGGTGCATGACGAGGCCGAGATGGCCCGCGCCGGCGAACTGGGCGCGACCCTGGTGGGCATCAACAACCGCGACCTGAAGAGCTTCGTCGTCGACCTCGCCGTCACCGAGCGCCTCGCCGCCCAAGCCCCCAAAGACGCCTTGCTGGTCACCGAGAGCGGCCTCTTCACCCACGACGATGTCGTGCGGATGGAAGCGGCCGGCGCCACGGCCATGCTCGTCGGCGAAAGCCTGATGCGGCAGGCCAATGTGGCCGAGGCCACGCGCACGCTGCTGGGCTGAGACCACACCGGGTACGACCGGTCTGGCGTTTTGCCGACTCGCCGCCCACACTCAGTATCAATGACAGCCGGCCCGTTAAGGCGGTCGGGATCGCTCGGGAGGGCAATGATGCACTGGATCGCCCGGGTGGTGAAATGGTCCCTTGTCGCCTTCTTCAAGCGCGAGGGCTGGACGATCGAGGGGGCCGCGCCGAGCCATACCCGCAAGTTCGTGATCATCGCCGCGCCCCACACCAGTAACTGGGACTTCGTTTATTTCTTGGGTGCGACTGACGCCCTTGATCTGAACCTCAGCTTCATGGGCAAGGTCTCGCTGTTCCGCTGGCCCTTCGCGCGCCTGATGCGCGACCTGGGCGGCGTGCCGGTGGACCGCTCCCGCTCTGGCGACACCGTCCAGGCCATGGCCGACGAGTTCGCGCGCCGTGACGAGTTCATGCTGACGATTGCGCCGGAGGGCACGCGCGGCAAGGCCAAGCAATGGAAGACCGGCTTCTACAATATAGCCCTCAAGGCCGGGGTGCTGATCGTGCCGGCCAAGATGGACTACAAGCGCAAGGTGGTGGCTCTGGGGCAGGCCGTCATGCCGTCTGGCGACTACGACAAGGACATGGCCCAATTTGCCGTCTTCTATCGCGATTGCACGCCCCGGCATCCCGAGCGAGCGACAGCGCTCTAGCGGCGAATCAGACAGTGATTTCGGCTTCAAGGACGCCCTTTAGCCGGCCGCAACGGCCGCCGTTCTGAGCAATTTGACGTTGCTGGGCGGTGTGATCTTGCGACTCATGGTCCAGCTCGATCGCGCCCGCATCTTGGATTCGGCGCCGAGCAGATCTCGCCCGTACCGTCGACGGCGACGACCCAGATCAGGTGATGTTCCTGCCCGTAGTCAATGACCGCAAAGGCAAAACCGGTTCGCTTGCCATCGACGCTGACAGGCAAGGCTGGGTTGAACCGCTTGAAACTCATGGCGGTGCGCCCCTCCGAAAGCCGTCCGCCGACAACGAACTCCGAGCCATCCGGGTTCCTGCGTCGTCAACTTGACATTAAGAAAGAACGCCTAGAGAACATCGGCAAGGTTTGCGGTTTGTTCCGCGTCTTCCTCGAGGTCGAGATGCTCACGCGCAAGCAGCACGAGCTGCTGATGTTCATCCACGAACGCATCAAGGAGAGCGGCGTCTCGCCGTCCTTCGACGAAATGAAGGAGGCGCTGGATCTGGCGTCGAAGTCGGGTATCCACCGACTGATTACCGCGCTTGAAGAGCGCGGCTTCATCCGCCGCTTGGCTCATAGAGCCCGGGCGCTGGAGGTGGTGAAGCTGCCGCAACAGGCCACGACCGCCTCGCCGCCCAAGGGGCGCGGGACGTTCAAGCCCCAGGTGGTCGAAGGCGGCGGAGCGCCGGCTGCCACCAACAGCGGGCCTTCAGCGGTTGCGGCCAATGACAGCCGCGATCTGCCCATACTGGGGAAGATCGCCGCCGGTACGCCCATCGACGCCATCCAGCACGAACGCGACCGTCTGCCGGTCCCCGAGTCGATGCTGGGCAGCGGCGAACACTATGTGCTCGAGGTGCAGGGCGACTCGATGATCGAGGCCGGCATTCTCGACGGCGACTACGTCATCATCAAGAAGGGCGACACAGCCACTTCCGGCGAAATCGTCGTGGCGCTGGTGGGCGAGGAAGCCACGCTCAAGCGCCTGCGCAAGAAGGGCGGCTCGATCGCCCTGGAAGCCGCGAACCCGAAGTACGAGACGCGGATCTTTGGTCCGGACCAGGTCGAGGTGCAGGGCAAGCTGGTGGGGCTGATCCGCCGGTATCACTAGGCCCACACAAGCCTCGCGAAATTGAAGGCCGCTCCGATTGGGGCGGCCTTTTTTTGTTGGGCTCTGGAGTACTCGCCCCCTCCTGACCGCTGCGCGGTCTTCCTCCCCCGTAGGGGGAAGATGAGGTAGGCGCGCTTCATCTTCCCCCTACGGGGGAGGAGCGCCGCAGGCGCGGAGGGGGCAAGTGATCGCCCCGCCCTACTCCTTCGCGATCCGCGCCAGATGCCCGAGGATCTTCTCGGCCGCATCCAGGCGCTGGGCCGGGGTGTCCCATTCGCCCTTGATGACCACCTTCTGGTCGGGGCGGACCTTCCAGATCAGGCCGTTCTTGGCGACATACTGCATCAGCCCCAGCGGGTTGGCGTAGGTATCATTGCGGAAGCTGGCCACCGCGCCCTTGGGTCCGACGTCGATCTTGGCGACATTGGCTTCACGGCACAGGCCCTTGATGGCGACCACCTTGAGCAGGCTGTCGGTCTCGGGCGGCAGCGGGCCGAAGCGGTCGATCAGTTCGGCGGCCAGGGCTTCGCGGTCGGCGGACTTTTCGGCTTCCGACAGGCGGCGATAGAGTGACAGGCGGACATTGAGGTCGGGGACATACTCGTCCGGGATCATCACTGCGGCGCCGGTATTGATCTGCGGCGACCATCCGCGATCCTCCAGCAGGGCCTCGGCGCCCTGGCGCTGGCGTAGCTCGGCGACGGCGTCTTCCAGCATCTGCTGGTACAGCTCGACGCCGATTTCCTTGATATGACCGCTCTGCTCGTCGCCCAGCAGGTTGCCGCCGCCGCGCTGGTCCAGGTCATGGCTGGCCAGCTGGAAGCCGGCCCCCAGGCTGTCGAGCGATTGCAGCACCTGCAGGCGCTTCTCGGCCGACTGGGTGATGGTCTTCTCGTTGGGCGTGGTCAGATAGGCGTAGGCGCGGGCCTTGGACCGGCCGACGCGTCCCCGGATCTGATACAGCTGAGCCAGGCCGAACATGTCTGCCCGATGGACGATCAGGGTGTTGGCCGAAGGGATATCCAGGCCGCTCTCGACGATCGTGGTCGCAAGCAGCACGTCGTACTGGCCCTCATAGAAGGCCGTCATCACGTCTTCCAGCTGGGTCGGGGCCATCTGGCCGTGGCCGACCACATATTTGACCTCGGGCACCTGGGTGCGGAGGAACTTCTCGATCTCCTCCAGGTCCTTGATGCGCGGCACGACGTAGTAGGCCTGGCCGCCGCGATACTTCTCGCGCAGCAGGGCCTCGCGCAGGGTCACCGGGTCGAACGGGCTGATATAGGTGCGCACCGCCAGGCGATCGACCGGCGGTGTAGCGATGATCGACATTTCCCGAATGCCGCTCAGCGCCATCTGGAGGGTTCGAGGGATCGGCGTCGCGGTCAGGGTCAGCATGTGCACGTCGGCGCGAAGCTCTTTCAGCTTCTCCTTGTGCTTGACCCCGAAGTGCTGCTCCTCGTCGACGATCACCAGGCCCAGGTCCTTGAACGAGACCTGCTTGGACAGGATGGCGTGGGTGCCGACCACGATTTCCAGCTGGCCATTGGCCAGACCCTCGCGGGTCTCGGCGGCTTCCTTGCCGGTGACCAGGCGCGACAGGCGGGTGATCTTGATCGGCCAGCCCTGGAAGCGGTCCTTGAAGGTCTTGAAATGCTGGCGGGCCAGCAGCGTGGTCGGACAGACGATGGCCACCTGCTTGCCGCTCATCGCCACGACGAAGGCGGCGCGCAGGGCGACCTCAGTCTTGCCGAACCCGACGTCGCCGCAGATCAGCCTGTCCATAGGCTTGCCCGAGCCCAGATCGCCCAGCACATCGGCGATCGCCGACAGTTGATCGTCGGTTTCCTCGTAGGGGAAGCGGGCGCAGAACTCGTCGAACACACCTTGCGGCGCATCGGTCTCTTCCACCGACTTCAGCTGGCGCGCGGCGGCGATCTGGATCAGGCCCTCGGCCATGATCCGCAAACGTTCCTTGGCCTTGGACTTGCGACTCTGCCAGGCGGCCCCGCCCAGCTTGTCGAGCTGGACGTTCTCGCCGTCGGTCCCGTAGCGGGTCAGCAGGTCGATGTTCTCGACCGGCAGGTACAGTTTGCTGTCGCCGGCATACAGCAGGTCCAGGCAGTCGTGCGGCGCGCCCTGGACGTCCAGGGTTTTCAGGCCCTCATAGCGGCCGATGCCATGATCGATGTGAACGACCAGATCGCCCTGGGTCAGGGCGCTGGCCTCGGCCAGGAAGTTGGCGGCGCGGCGCTTCTTGCGCGGGCGTGCCAGACGGTCGCCCAGAATGTCGGTCTCGGAGATGACCGCCAGGTTCTCGGTCTCGAAGCCATGATCCAGCGGCAGGACGACCCGCTGCGGAACCTTGGGATCATTGGCCTTGGCCGCCTGCCAGTAGCCGGCATAGGTGATCTTCTTCAGGCCGTGGTCGGCCAGCATGGTCCCCAGGCGCTCGGACGAGCCCTCCGACCATGAGGCGAACAGCACGCGCTTGCCCTGGGCCGCTAGAGCACCGGCGTGGTCGGCTGTGGCTTCGAAGAGGTTCACGCTGTCCTGGGCGCGCTCAGCGGCGAAAACCCGACCAAGCTTGGCGCCCATGTCGATGACATCCAGCCCCTGGGGCTGGAACGGTGTGAACCGGCGATGAGGGCGGTCGTCCAGCGCCTGATCCCACTCGGCCGCCGTCAGATACAGCGCCTGAGGCTCGAGAGGGCGATAGGCAGATTTCCGGTCGGCGCTGGCGCGCGCGTCATAGGCGTCCGCGATCATCGCCAGCCGTTCGTCCCGCGCTTCAGAAGCCTGATGATCGACACCGACCAAGGCTCCATCGGGCAGATAGTCAAACAGCGTCGCCATCCGCTCGTAGAACAGCGGCAGCCAGTGCTCCAGTCCGGCCCGTCGGCCACCCTCGCTGACGGTGTTGTAGAGCGGATCATCGCCCGGCGCGCCGAACTTGGCGACATAGCCCCGCCGGAAACGCGAGATGCCGTCGGCGTCCAGCAGCGCCTCGCTGACCGGCAGGAGATCGATCTCCTTCAGCTGCTTGGTCGAGCGCTGGGTCTCGGGATCAAAGGCGCGGATGCTCTCCAGCGTGTCGCCGAACAGGTCCAGCCGCACGGGCTCCTCGGCGGCCGAGGGATAGACGTCGATGACGCCGCCCCGGATCGCGAACTCGCCCTTCTCCGACACAGTGGAGGCGCGGACATAGCCGTTGACCGCGAAATAGCGCTCCAGGTCCTTGATATCGACGCTGTTGCCGACCTTGGCCGAATAGCTGGCGCGCATCAGCACGCTCTTGTCAGGCACCCGCTGCAGCAGGGCCGGCGCGGCGATGACCAGGATGGCGGGTTTTGCCGAACCCAGACCCCGGGCCAGACGCGACAGGGTCGCCATGCGCTGGGCGGCGACGCCGGCCGAAGGCCCGACGCGGTCATAGGGCAGACAGTCCCACGACGGAAAGATCACCACCTCGATCTCGGGGGCGAAGAACTTCAGGGCGTCGGCGAAGGCGTTGGCCCGGGCCGTGTCGCGGGCGACGAAAGCCGTCAGGCCGCCGCGCGCACGCGCGATGTCGCCCATCACCAGGGCGTCGAAGCCCTCGGGCGCGCCGGCCAGGGTCAGGCCGCCGGCGGCCTTGGCGATCTGCTTGGCGTCGTAGGCCATGAAACTCTCTTAAGCGCCGTCGCCGATCGGGCGGACGGCATGGGCCTCAAAGCGGAACTCACGAATCATCGCCAGCACGTCCGTCTCGAACTCAGCGGGCGTGGCTTCCTGCCCGACGATCCAGGCGTAGATCTCGCGATCCGGATTTTCCAGAAGCGCCTCGAGCCTATCCAGCTGCGGTGGGGTCAGCTTGTGGCCATGGTTGTCCGCGAACGGCCCCAGAATGAGGTCCGCTTCCCGAAACCCGCGATGCCAGGCGCGGAAGCGAAGCCGCCGAAGGCGGGAGTCGTGATCAATGGTCATGTGCCCGGCGGATATAGAGCGCGCCAAGGGCGGGCGCCAGCACTCAGGACGGTTTGCGCCATTCCATGATCACGTACCAGGGCGCGCGATTGTAGCGTTCGGCCTTGGCTGGGTCGCCGCCCGTCGCGGCGGGCTCATCGAAATGGGTGAGGATCAGGCCTGAAGTCAGAAACCAGCGCATGTAGTCGTTGAGCGGCCTATGCCAGTTGCGGATTGAGATCCCGCGCCAACTTTCACGGCTGCTCCTCGTCTCCAGATAGCGGTCCATCGCAAAATGGGTCAGGTGTCCCAGCATATCGCGCTGCCAGCCGTCATGGACAGCGGCGGTCTTGAAGCTGGCCAGATTGGCGACCAGCAACGTCCCGCCAGGCTTAAGCACCCGCACCATCTCGGCTATGGCGGTCTGGGCGTCTTCGATATCGATCAGACTCAGATAGCTCACCACCAGGTCGAAGCTGGCGTCGGCGAACACCAGCGCTTCTGCGCGTCCCTCGACATAGACGCCGCCCGGGTCACGCGCTCGCGCTGCGTCGAGCAGCTCCTCGGTAGGATCCAGACCCGCCGTCTCGAAACCTTGCCCCCGCAAGATCCTGCAAAACCGCCCTTCCCCGCATCCGACATCGAGGGCTGTTCCCCGGACCAGCCCGGAAAGGCGCTCAGCCATGACTTTGTCGAGCACGTGCTGCCGGCCAAAGTCACCGTTGTCGCCCATGTCGGCAATCCAAGCTTTTGCGGAGCGCTTCCAGCCGCTTTCATCCATCTTGGTCTTGCCTCTCGGCGGCTTGCCATCATTGACTTTGCCTCGGTTCAGCCTATTTATCCCCAGCTTCGGAGCAGGTCAGGCGAATCCGCGCCGCCCGTTCGCCCAAACACGGGCGGCTCTGAATTCAGCCAGATTGATATGACAGAATTTTCCGAACTGGGGCTGTCGCCCACGACCCTCCAAGCGGTCGCAGACACCGGCTATACTACGGCCACTCCTATTCAGGCCGCAGCCATTCCGGTTGCACTCGCCGGGCAAGACGTTCTGGGTATCGCCCAGACGGGCACCGGCAAGACCGCCGCCTTCACCCTGCCGCTGATCGACAAGCTGATGAACGGCCGCGCCAAGGCGCGCATGCCGCGCGCTCTGGTCATCGCCCCGACCCGCGAACTGGCCGACCAGGTCGCCTCCAGCTTCGAAAAGTACGCCAAGGGCACCAAGCTCTCCTGGGCCCTGCTGATCGGCGGCGTGTCGTTCGGCGACCAGGAAAAGAAGCTGGATCGCGGCGTCGACGTGCTGATCGCCACCCCCGGCCGCCTGCTTGACCATTTCGAGCGCGGCAAGCTGCTGATGACCGGCGTGCAGTTCCTGGTCGTCGACGAAGCCGACCGCATGCTGGACATGGGCTTCATCCCGGACATCGAGCGCATCTTCAAGATGACGCCGCCCAAGAAGCAGACCCTGTTCTTCTCGGCGACCATGCCGCCGGAAATCACCCGCCTGACCAAACAGTTCCTGAAAGATCCCGTGCGGATCGAGGCGGCGCGTCCGGCCACGACCAACGAGAACATCACCCAGCTGCTGGTCAAGGTCCCCTCCTCCGATCCCAAGGCCAAGCGTCTGGCGCTGCGCGCGCTGATCGAGAAGGCCCAGATCGAAACCGGCATCGTGTTCTGCAATCGCAAGACCGAGGTCGATGTGGTGGCCAAGTCGCTGCGCTCGCACGGCTTTGACGCCGCCGCGATCCATGGCGACCTGGATCAGAGCCAGCGCATGAAGACCCTGGCGGCCTTCCGCGACGGTTCACTGAAGATCCTGGTGGCCTCCGACGTCGCCGCGCGCGGCCTGGACATCCCGGCCGTCAGCCACGTTTTCAACTATGACGTCCCGCACCACGCCGACGACTATGTGCACCGCATCGGTCGCACGGGCCGCGCCGGTCGCTCGGGCATCACCTACATGCTGGTCACCCCGGCCGACGACAAGGGCTTCGACAAGGTCATCAAGCTGATCGGTTCGACCCCGAACGAAGAAAAGCTCGACCTCGACTACTCGCAAGCTGTCACCGTCCATCGCGAGGGCGACAAGAAGCGTGGCGGACGTGGCGCGCCGGCCAGCCGCGATCGTGGCGGTGAACGCGAGCCGGGCGAACGCTCGGCCCGTGGCGGACGTGGCGCGCGCACCCGCGACGCCGAGGCCGCTCCGGTCGACGCCGCGACGCCCGTTGACGGTGTGGTTGATGCTACGCCGGTCGCACCTGTCGAAGCGCGCGAGGATCGCCCCGCCCGCACCCGTGGCGAGCGCAAGCCGCGTGAACGGGCTCCGCGCGCCGAGCGCCCGGAGCGCACCGCTGAGCTGGAAGTCATCGACGGCGTCGCCCCCGTTCAGGTCGAAGCGGACGTTGAAGTTGCAGCCGAAGTGCGCCCGGCGCGTGAACGCGGCCGTGATCGTGGTCGCGGCCGTGATCGTTCGGAACGCGGCCCGCGTCCTGAGCGCGTCGAAGCCGCCGCTCCGGTCGAGGCTGAAGCCGCGGCTCCGCGCGAACGCGGTCACGACCGGATCCGTCCCGAACGCGCCGCCGCGCCGGAACGCGAAGCTCGCCCCGCCTCGCCGGTGCGCGGCGTCCAGCCGGTGCGCGGCCGCGAAGACGATGACGACCGCCGCGTTGTGGGCTTTGGCTCCGACACCCCGGCCTTCCTGATGCGCGCTCCGCCGCGCCTGCCCAAGGTCCCTTCGGACGACTGATCGGACGGCGGCGCCAGCGCGTCGCCATTCGTCTGAAATGAGCGTAGGATGACGGCGTTCTCGGCCTTGGCCGAGGCGCCGCCCGCGCGGCGTCGTGGCCGATCCGAGCCCTCTCGGAGGTCTTTGGCATGCAAGCCGCAAACGACTCTGAAATCTCACCCGACCTGCTGGCGCATGAGCGCACCTATCATGCGTTCAACATGCTTCTGCGCTGGTCGATGCTCGGCCTGGCCACGGGTCTGACCAGCCTGACACTCTGGTTCGCGACGCCGATCGGCTTCATCGGCGGCCTGATCGTCGGGATCATCGTCTGGGTGGCGGGCTATTACGGTCTTGTCCGCCACGAGGCGCGACAGCCGCTGGATCCCTGGGCGATGGGGCGCTGAAGCCTTCCACCGCCCAGGTTCCGGGTTAGCGCTTGATCTGGCCGGCCAGATATTTGCGGATGCCTTCGCCATAGGGCGGACGCAGGCCCAGCATCGGCGCGATGTCCTTCTTCAGCTGCTGGAAGACCGCCTTGCGGTGGCTGAACTCCAGGAAGCCGTCATGCCCGTGATAGGCCCCCATGCCGGCCGGTCCGACGCCGCCGAAGGGCAGCTCTTCCTGGGCCACGTGGAAGATCACATCATTGACCGTGACGCCGCCGCTGGTGGTGCGCTCCAGAACCCGATCCTTCTCGGCCTCGTCGGTCCCGAACCAGTAGAGGGCCAGCGGACGGTCATGGGCGTTGATATAGTCCACCGCCTCCTCGACGCGCTGATAGGTCTTCACCGGCAGCAGCGGGCCAAAGATCTCCTCTTGCATCACCGCCATGTCATCGGTGGGATTGAGGATCAGGGTCGGGGCGATCTTGCGGTGAGGCTGTTGTGACAGATCCTCGCCGGCCGGATTGATCTCGACGATGGTCGCGCCCTTGGCCCGGGCGTCCTCGACATAGCCGGTGATGCGGTCGAAGTGACGCTGGGCGACCACGGCGGTGTAGTCGGGATTGTCCTTCAGGGTCGGGAAATAGCGGCCGACGGCGGCTTTGGCCTCGGCCACGAAGCTGTCGACCTGGTCAGCCGGCGCGAAGACATAGTCGGGCGCCAGGCAGATCTGACCGGCGTTCAGGGTCTTGCCGTTCATGATCCGGGCTGCGGCGGTGGCCATGTCGGCCCCGCGCGACAGGATCACCGGGCTCTTGCCGCCCAGTTCCAGGGTGACTGGCACCAGGTTGTCAGCCGCCGCGCGCATCACGTGGCGGGCCACCGATGTGGCGCCGGTGAAGACCAGATGGTCGAAGGCCAGGCCGGAGAAGGCCTGACCCGCCTCGGCGCCGCCGACGAAGACCGCAATCTCTTCCTCGGTGAAGGCCTTGGCGAACATCGCCTTCATCAGGTCCGACGTCGCCGGCGTGAACTCCGACGGCTTGATCATCGATCGATTGCCGGCGGCCAGGATCCCGGCCAGGGGCGCGAAGGTCAGGTTGACCGGGAAGTTCCAGGGGCTAATCACCCCGACCACGCCCTTGGGCTGGTACTGGATCCCCGCCTTGGCCCCGAACAGGCCGAGGATCGCCGGCGTTGTCTTGCGCTTCTGCGGCTTCATCCACTTGGTGAGATTGTCGCGCGCGAACTTCAGCGGCCCGATTGAGCCCGCCACATCGGTCAGGGAGGTGGCTTCCGGCGAACGAGACCCAAAATCGGTACTGACCGCTTTGGCGATCTCCGCCTGATGGCCGATCAAAAGATCGATGCAGCGGTTGAGACGTTCGATGCGCTGCTCGGCCGTCCAGGGCCCATCGCGCAAATGCGCCGCTTTCTGGCGCTCAAGCACGAGATTCATCGCGGCTTTATGGGTTTCGAGGGTCAAATTTGTCGGCGCGTTCATGGATGTGATCCTCCCGGCGGCCCGCTGAGGGCTCATCTTATCAGTGTTCACAATTAAGGTCGCAAAACGCAAGCGCAAGAGAACCTTGTTCGCTCTTAACGCCTCGTTTGAACTCTCAGAGCTAAAGTGGACATCCAAGCGATCGGCATTCTCGCTACGGGAACGTGCCGACGGGGGAAGAAAAGATGTCGGACGTCGAAACTACGCTGCGCGGCCCCGAGGCCTACAAGATCGCCAAGCGCGCTCTGGAGTTGATGGAACGCCATCAGGTGTGGCCCACCGCGCTGAATTTCGAACTCTGGACCCACTATGTCGCCGATCCCGAGGGCGCGCTGGCGCGGGAACTCACCCGACTGATTTCCCTTGGCGAGCCGCTTACCGAAATGGTCAGCGAGGAACTCGCCGCAGCCTATCTTCCCAAGGCCAAGCTGAATGAACAGATCCGCGACGCCGGCGACCTGCTGAGCAAGGAACTGGAATCGGTCTCCAAGGCGATCCAGAACGCACAGAAGACCAACGCAGCATTCGGCAAGCAACTGGACGGGGTTTCCAAGGATCTCGATGGCAGCGCCGATGTCGGCGCCATCAAGTCGGTCGTCACCAGCCTGGCCCAGGCCACCCGCCGTGTTCACAAGGAAAACCAGTCGCTGGAAGCGCGCCTGGCCGAATCGACCGCTGAGGTCGACCGCCTGCGCGAACACCTGGAGCAGGTACGCCGCGACGCCACGACCGACGGTCTGACCAACCTGGCCAACCGCAAGGCTTTCGACGAAGAATTGGACCGCGCCTGCTCGGAGGGCGACGAGGCTGGCACGAGCCTGTGCCTGGCTGTGCTCGACATCGATCATTTCAAGGGCTTCAACGACACTTGGGGTCACCAGACCGGCGACCAGGTCATTCGCTATGTTGCATCCGTCATCGGTCGGGTCGCCGCCATGCCGCGCTTCGCTGCGCGCTACGGCGGTGAAGAATTCGCGATGATCTTCCCCCGGGAGGCGTCGAGCATCGTCGCTGGCTGCCTGGAAGAGATCCGTGTGGAAGTTTCATCCCGCATGCTCAAGCGCCGCTCGACCAATGAGGACCTGGGCACGATCACCATCTCCTCGGGCTTCGCCGAACGGGCCAAGGACGAAAGCAGCCATTCCTTGATGGAACGCGCGGACGCCGCCCTGTACGCCTCCAAGCGCACCGGCCGCAACAAGGTCAGCTCGGCCGAAAGCAAGCCGGCTTCGGCCAACGCCGCCTAGGCTTTTGCCTCTTTGAAAACCGTCAGCGCCGCCGTTTTCGCGAACGGCGGCGTTTTCGTGTGAAAAACCCTCTGGCCTTCCCCGGGGTTAGTGGCGCCTAGCTGTCTTCCAAAGAGCGCCAAGCCCTGGGAGGACGCCATGGACTATCAAAAGATTCGCCTAACCGCCGAGGACGGCGTCGCGACCATTACCTTGGCCGATCCGACGACGCTGAACGCCGCCAGCATGGATCTGGCGCGCGAGATCACACATGCCCTTGGGGCGATCGCTCACGGCAAGATCGTGGCGCGCGCGCTGATCATCACCGGCGAAGGCCGCGGCTTCTGTTCGGGCGCGAATCTCTCGGGCGGCGGTCCCGCCGCTCGCGAACTCGATGTGGACGGCAAGCCGGACGCCGGTTCAGCGCTGGAAACCGTCTATAATCCGATGATGACCGCTCTGCGGGACTTCCCCTATCCGATCGTCACCGCCGTGAACGGCGCAGCCGCCGGCGTCGGCTGCTCGCTGGCCCTGATGGGCGACATGATCGTGGCCGGTGAAAGCGGCTACTTCCTGCAGGCCTTCCGTCGCATCGGCCTGGTGCCCGACGGCGGCTCGACCTATCTGCTGCCGCGACTGGTCGGCAAGGCGCGGGCCATGGAGATGATGCTGCTGGGCGACCGGATTTCGGCCGCCAAGGCCTTTGAGTGGGGTCTGGTCAATCGCTGCGTGCCCGATGGCGAACTCATCGCCACTGCCACGACCATCGCCAGGGAGCTGGCCAATGGCCCGGTGGCCCTTGGGGCGATCCGCAAGCTGGTCTGGGAGAGCCTTGACGCTGACTGGAACGGTCAGTTGCACGCCGAGCGCAAGGCCCAGAAGTTCGCTGGCAAGACCGAAGACTTCATCGAGGGCGTCAGCGCCTTCCTTCAGAAGCGCGCGGCGGCCTTCAAGGGGCGCTAACCGGCCAGATAGGGCTTGTAGCTCTTTTCTTCTACGATATCGGAACCAGCCGCCGCATTGATCGCCCTCTTGATCGCGGCGCGCTGGTCGTTCTCGATATAGACGCGGCGCGCCAGGGCCACGAAGTCGGGGCCAAAGTCCTGGCGACGCTCGCAATCACGCTTACCGTCCTCGACGTCCCAGAGGGCGGCGTTGACGGCCATCAGTTCAGCGGTCAGGCGCTCGATATCGGCGCTGGGCGGAATGTGCGACAGCGCGGTGGCCTCCAGCAACGCCAGCTCCTTGCGGACATTGGACTCCTTGGCCGGATCGCCGATGCGCTGGGCTTTCACGCGCAGGATGGTGATCTTGTCGATCAGTTCGCCGGCCGAGATGGGCGCGAGGATGGGCATTCAGGCGACTCCGGACATCAGACGCGCGAGGGCGCTCCAGACCGCGTTGAAGGGCAAGGCGGCCATGCCGTCTCCGTAGTCTTCCGCGACCAGTATCTCAAGCTTGGCGGCGGCCGGGCGAAACTTCACGGCCTTTCGGCCGTCCTTCTGTAGAGACAACAGCGGCGCGCCGCCGGCCGCCAGCATGTGGCCGGGGCCGGCGTCATTGGCCACGGCTGCGCTCAGCCGACTGGCCAGGGCGATGACCAGCAGCGGGCCCCTCACATGGGGATAGTCGTCGTGGCGATCCGATTCGGGGAATAACGCGGTCGGCGCCTCGCGCCGCGCCCTGGCAGCGTCGTCGGCTTCGTCGGGCCCGAAGAAGAACACGGGAACTGCGTCCTTCAGCGCGATCTCGCGCGCCAGCGCCAAATAGCGCTCCAGAGGCCAGCGCTTGTCCTGTCCGCCCGCTCCCGGGGCCAGGCCAACATAGGTCGAGCCGTCAGGCAGCAGGGCCTTGGCGGCCGCCAGGGCGTCGGGATGCGCCAGGATGATCGGCGTCGGCGCGCCCTGCCCGCTCGAGGCCAGAGCCAGCAACCTCGCGAGCCGGTCGGTGACCGCCACCGGCCAATCCCGGGTCCGCGCTTGTCGTGCGGCGGAGACGAAGACGCCCGCCGCACGACGGACCACGGCGCTGCGGCGCAGATTTTCCTGGGTGTCGATGACCAGATCGAACTGGCGGCCGCCGAACGGCTTCACCCACGGCAGGATGTCGAAGGCTCCGGCGCCCGTCGGGCCGTCAGTCAGAATCTCGTCGATATAGCCTTCGACGACGGCCTTCAGCGGTCCAGCATAGACGGTCTCGCCCTTGGCCGCGCACCAGCTGATCCGCGCGTCGGGAAAGGCGGCGCGCAGGCCGGCGATGAAGGGCAGCTTGATCAAGCCGTCGCCGATCACCTCGCCCATCGAATAGACCAAGATCGTTTTGACCATGGGCTGGATTAGGCCGTCGGCGTCTTCGGGGTCAATCTGCGGCTTCAACGGCCGGTTGGATTGTCACGCTCTCGCCGCAGCCGCAGGCGTCGGTTTCATTGGGATTGTTGAACACGAACTTCGACGACAGCTTGGTGGTCTCGTAGTCGATCTCGGTGCCGACCAGAAACAGCACCGCCTTGGGATCGATCAGGATGGTGACATCCTTGTCCTCGATCACCTCGTCCAGCGGGCTCTTCTCCAGGGCGTAGTCGAAGACGTATTCCGAGCCGGCGCAGCCACCGTTCTTCACACCGACGCGAAGGCCGGCATAGGGCTTGTCGGGCTCCTCAAGCGCTTTCCGGGCCATGATCTCCTTCACGCGCGCCGCTGCTGCGTCCGTCAGGGTGACGACCTTGGGGCGAGGGCGACGAAGGCGGGGCGTGAGGGCGGCTTCCATGGCGTTTTGACCGATCAGAACATGTTCAGTTGCAGCTTGGCCTCGTCGCTCATCCGCGACGGGTCCCAAGGCGGCTCGAAGACAAGGTCGACCGTGCAGGACTTCAGGCCGGGGATTTCCATCACCGCGTCCTTGACCCAGCCCGGCATTTCGCCGGCCACTGGGCAGCCCGGCGCGGTCAGGGTCATGTCGATGGCCACGTCCTTGTCGTCGCTGACATCGACCTTGTAGATCAGGCCCAGCTCATAGATGTCGACCGGGATCTCCGGGTCATAGACCGACTTCAGCTTCTCGATCAGCATATCGGTCAGCTTGGCCAGCTCTTCCTTGGGAAGGGCTGAGGCGGTCTCGGGAATGGCTGCGTCGGTCATGCGGGGCTCAACTGAAGAAACTGCGGGCCTTGGCCAGAGCGTCCACGAACGCATCGGCCTCGGCCTCGGTGTTATATAGGGCGAAGGAAGCGCGCGCGCTCGAGGTGACGCCGAAGCGTCGCATCAGGGGCTCGGCGCAATGGGTGCCGGCCCGCACGGCGACGCCGTAGCGGTCCAGAACCTGGGCGATGTCGTGGGCATGGGCGCCCTCGACCGTAAAGGTCAGCACCGCGCCCTTGCCGGGCGCCGTGCCGAGAATTCTGAGGCCGTTGACGCCCTGAAGACGCTCGGCGACCCGATCATAGAGCGCATGCTCGTGGGCGAAGATGGAGTCGCGGTCCAGGCCGTTCAGCCACTCGATCGCCGCGCCCAGGCCGACGACTTCCAGGATCGCCGGCGTGCCGGCTTCGAAGCGATGCGGCGGATCGGCATAGGTAATGACGTCCATCGACACCGAGCCGATCATCTCGCCGCCGCCCTGGTAAGGCGGCAGGGCGGCCAGACGCTCGGCCTTGCCATAGAGCACGCCGATGCCGGTGGGGCCGTACAGCTTGTGGCCGGAGAAGACGTAGTAGTCGACGTCGAGCGCCTTCACGTCGACCTTGGAATGGACCACGCCCTGGCAGCCGTCGATCAGCACTTGGGCGCCGGCCGCGTGGGCCAGCCGCACGATCTCGGGGACATCGTTGACCGTGCCCAGCACGTTCGACATCTGGGTTAGGGCGACCATCTTGGTGCGCTCGGACAGCAGGCCCTTGTAGGCCTCCATGTCGAGTTGGCCGTCGTCCAGCACTGGCACGAACTTCAGGACCACGCCCTTGCGTTCGCGCAGGAAGTGCCACGGCACGATGTTGGCGTGGTGCTCCATCTCCGAGATGACGATCTCGTCCCCGGCGTTCAGCGACAGGCCAAACGAGGCCGCGACCAGATTCACCGCCTCAGTGGCGCTCTTGGTCCAGACGATTTCGGTCGGTTCGGCGTTGATGAAGTGCGCTACGCTTTCGCGGGCCTTTTCATAGGCTTCTGTCGTTTCATTCGCCAGGGTGTGCAGGCCCCGATGGACGTTGGCGTAGGACGTGCGCGCCAGGCCCATCATGGCGTCCAACACGGCGTCGGGCTTCTGGGCGCTGGCGGCGCTGTCCAGATAGATCAAGGGCTTGCCGTGAACAGTTCGCCCAAGGATCGGGAACTGGGCGCGGATCGCCTCGACATCGAAGGGGGCGTCGAAAGCCATCAGACGATGCTCCGTCCCAGGCGCTGGGCGACCCAGGCGCGGGCGATCTCTCGGGCGGGTTCATGTTCGATGCGCTCGACCACCTCACCCACGAAGGCCTCGGTCAGCATGGCGCGGGCTTCCATCTCAGGGATGCCGCGCTGACGGGCGTAGAAGATCGCCTGCTCGTCCAGGGCGCCGATGGTGTTGCCGTGGGCGCAGGCGACGTCGTCGGCGAAGATCAGCAGTTCGGGCTTGGCGTCGACCTCGGCCCTGTCCGACATGATCAGGGCGTGGTGGCCCATGCGGGCGTCGGTCTGGTCGGCGCCGGGCTGGACGATGATCCGTCCCTGGAACACGCCGCGCGCCTGGTCGGAGACCATGCCCTTGGTCAATTGCGAGGTGGTCCCGTCGACGCCGCCGTGGGTGACCTGGGTGGTCAGGTCGGCGTGGCGCTGGCCATCCAGCAGATAGATCCCGTCGAGGCGCAGATCGGCGTGGGCGCCGGGATGGGCGACGCGGGTCTCGAGACGCTGGCGGCGGGCGCCGGAGGTCAGGATGGTTTGCGCATACGTGGCGCCAGGCGCCAAGGCGACGTCGGCCGTGCTCACCGTTACCGCATCGGCCAGGTCGTCGACGAGGACGATCCGCTCCAGACGAGCGCCTTCGCCAACCGAGACGTCGAGACCGATATTGGCCAGATAGCCGCCCGCCCCCTGCCCTTCATAGCTTTCCAGCAGGGTCAGGGTCTGGCCGGGCGCGACTGTCACCGCAAACTCGGCGTCGTGCGCGGTGGCGTCGGCGTGGGATACGAACCGCAAAGCCAACACCCCGGCCTCGGGCGCGGGCTCACCTTCGCGCACCCATCCATTGACGATCAGGATAGTAGCGTCGGCCAGCGCGTCGAACGGACCCGCGCCGACGTCGCCGAGAAACGCCGGTGACTCAGCCGGGATGGTACGGATCAGCCCGCGCAGATCCGTCCAGCGCCAGTCCTCATCGCGTCGCGACGGCAGACGGCTGGCGTCTCCGGTCTTCAGGGCGAGAGCCAGGCTCATGCGGCGGCGCTCGCGTACTTGTCGTAGCCTTCGGCTTCCAACTGCAGGGCCAGCTCCGGACCGCCCGAGGCAACGATGCGGCCGGCGGCCAGTACGTGGACGCGGTCGGGTTTGATGTAGTCCAGCAGGCGCTGATAGTGGGTGATCACCAGCATGCCGCGCTCGGGAGAGCGCAGGGCGTTGACGCCTTCGGAAACGATCTTCAGGGCGTCGATATCCAGGCCGCTGTCGGTCTCGTCGAGGATCAGGAACTTCGGCGAAAGCATCGCCATTTGAAAGATTTCCATCCGCTTCTTCTCGCCGCCCGAGAAGCCGACATTCAGGCCGCGCTTGAGCATCTCGAAGTCGATCTTCAGTGAAGCGGCCTTCTCCCTGGCCAGTTTCAGGAAGGCCGGGGCGGCGATCTCGTCCTCGCCCCGCGCGCGATGCTGAGCGTTGAGGGCCGTGCGGATGAAGGTCAGGGCCGGAACGCCCGGGATTTCAAGCGGATACTGGAAGGACAGGAACAGGCCCTTGGCGGCCCGCTCATTGGCGTCCAGAGCCAGCAGGTCCTCGCCGTTGAGGCTGGCCGAACCCTCGGTGACCTCATAGCCGCCGCGCCCGGTCAGCACATAGGACAGGGTCGACTTGCCGGCGCCGTTGGGCCCCATGATGGCGTGCACTTCGCCCGCCGGCACGTCGAGCGTGACGCCCTTCAGGATGGGCTTGTCTTCGACGCGGGCGTGGAGGTTCTGGATATTAAGCATTGAAAGCCGTGATCTTTTCGAGCGTCTGGATAGCGAATGTGGTCGGCTTGCCGGTCAGGGCCGGCGCCTCCCATTCATGTTCGGGACTGTATGCGGCGAGTTTCAGAAGTTCAGTCAGAAGCGCGCGCTCGGCCGCCGCATCGGCATTGCCTTTCGCCAGCAGTTTGGCGCAGCGGTCGATCAGCGGGGCCTCGTCGCCATACGGATTGATCCACGTGCCGTGCGCCGCCTGATAGGCCAGTTGGCGCGCGTACTTGTATTCCTTGTCGTTCAGCCCGAAGCGGACAGGGATCATCCCACGCTCCCCTCAAGGCTGATCGCCACGAGCTTCTGGGCCTCGACGGCGAACTCCATCGGCAGCTGCTGCAGCACGTCCTTGACGAAGCCGTTGACCAGCAGGGCCACGGCCTCTTCCTGCGAAAGGCCGCGCTGCTGGCAATAGAACAGCTGGTCGTCCGACAGGCGGGTGGTGGTGGCCTCGTGCTCGAACACCGACTGGCCGTTGCGGGCCTCGATATAGGGGATGGTGTGGGCCGCGCAGGTCTTGCCGATCAGCAAGGAGTCGCACTGGGTGAAATTGCGGGCGCCCTTGGCCTTGGGGTGGGCGCTGACCAGGCCGCGATAGGTGCTGGTCGACTTGCCGGCGCTGATGCCCTTGGCGACGATCCGAGACTTGGTGTTGGCGCCCAGGTGGATCATCTTGGTGCCGGTGTCGGCCTGCTGGTGACCGTTGGTCACAGCGATCGAATAGAACTCGCCCGAGCTGCCCTCGCCGCGCAGCACGCAGGACGGATATTTCCAGGTCACGGCCGAGCCGGTCTCGACCTGGGTCCAGCTGACCTTGGAGCGGTCGCCCCGGCAGTCCGCGCGCTTGGTGACGAAGTTGAAGATGCCGCCCTTGCCGGTTTCCGGATCGCCCGGATACCAGTTCTGGACGGTGGAATATTTGATCTCGGCGTCGTCCAACAGGACCAGTTCGACCACGGCGGCGTGCAGCTGGTTCTCGTCGCGCATCGGGGCGGTGCAGCCCTCCAGATACGAGCAATAGGCGCCCTTGTCGGCAATGATCAGGGTGCGCTCGAACTGACCGGAGTCCTTGGCGTTGATGCGGAAATAGGTCGACAGCTCCATCGGGCAGCGCACGCCTGGCGGAATGTAGACGAAGCTGCCGTCGCTGAAGACCGCGCTGTTGAGGCAGGCGAAATAGTTGTCCGAGGTCGGCACCACAGAGCCCAGATACTGCTTCACCAGATCACCGTGCTCGCGGATCGCCTCGCTCATCGAGCAGAAGATCACGCCGACGGCGGCCAACTCCTTCTTGAAGGTCGTGACCACGCTGACGCTGTCGAACACCGCGTCCACGGCGTAGCGCGGCGCGCCCTCGACGCCGGCCAGGACTTCCTGCTCGCGCAGCGGAATGCCCAGTTTGGCGTAGACGGCCAGGATTTCGGGATCGACCTCGTCGAGGCTCTTGGGCCCCTCCTTGGTCTTGGGCGCGGCGTAGTAGTAGGAGTCCTGGTAGTCGATCTTGGGATAGTTGACCTTGGCCCAGTTCGGCTCTTCCAGCTCAAGCCAGCGGCGATAGGCGTCCAGGCGCCAGTCGAGCATCCACTGGGGCTCTTCCTTCTTGGCCGAGATGAACCGCACGATGTCTTCGGAGAGGCCCTTGGGGGCGAACTCCTGATCGATGTCGGTGGTAAAGCCGTGCTCGTACTTTTCGAGCGAGGCAACGGCTTCGACGGTTTCTTGAACTGCGGCCACTATGCCACCTCCCGGCGCCGAGCGCCGATACGCTTCCAGGCGGCGATCCAGGCGTCGCCGCATTTGATCCAGTCGTCTTGCGTGCTCGCCCAGCCACCGCTGACCCGCAGGGCATAGGGGGCGAGGTCTGACCGGCCCATGGCTTCCACCACGCGGCTGGCCTTGACCTTGCCCGAGGAGCACGCGCTGCCGGCGCTGACCATCATGCCCACCAGGTCCAGGTTCATGACCTGAATCTCGGAGCTGAAGCCTTCGCTGGCGAAACAGAGTGTCTGGGGCAGGCGATCAGCGCCTTCCCCGAGCACAACCGCGCCTTCTGCCTTGACGCGTTCGGCGAGGGCGTCGCGCCAGTGGGCCTGAACGGTCATAGAGGCGAGATCGCGCGAAGCCGCATCGGCGGCTGCTCCGAAGGCGGCGATGCCCGCGACATTCTCGGTGCCGGCCCGGCGGCCGCGCTCTTGCCCGCCGCCATGCTGGCGACGATGCAGGAGCGCGCGCGTACCGGCCACCAAGGCGCCGACGCCTTGCGGGCCTCCCAGCTTGTGAGCCGACAGAGCCATGGTGTCGGCTCCCAGCGTCGAGAAATCGATGGCAATCTTGCCGGCTGCCTGAACCGCATCGACATGCAGCCAGCCATCGACGGCGCGCACCAAAGCAGCGGCCTGAGCGACGGGTTGAATGACGCCGGTCTCGTTATTGGCCAGCATGAGGCAGACCAGGGCGCGACCGGGCGCCTTCAGATCGGCTTCCAGCCAGGGCAGATGCGCCACGCCGTTGGCATCGACGGGCCAGGTCTCGACCGGCAGGCCAGTGGCCTTGGCCGTCTCGAGCACGGCGTCATGTTCGGTGGCGCCGACGATGATCCGGCTGAAGCCAGCGGCCTTGGCGCTCTCAAGGGCCAAGGCGTTAGCCTCGGTGCCGCCGCTGACAAAGGTCACAGAGCCGGCCGGCACGCCGACCAGGGCGCCGATCTGGGCGCGGGCCTTCTCGACGACATCGCGCGCGGCGCGGCCGGCGGCATGGACCGACGAGGGATTGGCCGGCGCCTCGAGGGCGTGCAGCAGCGCCCCGCGCGCTTCCGGACGGATGGGCGCTGTGGCGTTGTAGTCGAGATAGACGGAGGCGCGGGACATGGTCACTCCGCCGCAATCTCCAGCGATTTGGAGTCAGGACGCAGCCGACCTTCCAGCACATCTGCGATCGAGACCGAGGCGAGGTAGCCGTGGATCTGACGGCCCATCTCCTCCCAGAGGTCATGGGTCATGCAGCGCTCGCCGCCGGCCATGCAGCCCTTGGGACCGCCCTTCGTCATGCCACAGCGGGTAGCCCGCAGGGGTTCGTCGACGGCAAGCACGATCTCCGAAATCAGGGTCTTCTCGCTGTCCAATGCCAGGCGATAACCGCCACCGGGACCACGGGCGCTCTTGACCAGGCCCTTGCGGCGCAGCCGCGCGAAAAGCTGTTCGAGATAGGACAATGAGATCTGTTGACGGGCGGCGATCTCGGCCAGGGCCACAGCGCGGCCGTCACCCTGGTCCTGGCGTTTAGCCAGGTCGGTCATCGCCATGACCGCGTATCGTCCCTTGGTGCTAAGCCGCATGCGCCTTTACTCCTTGCAGATTCCGCGCGCATCGGCTTTTGCGTGTGCTACAAGCCGCGACTTCGCGCCGGACCCCAAGTCCGCGTCGCTGGGTGAGATTTAGGAAGACCAAGCGCAGTGGTCAAGTATTCCATCGGTCGAAAGATCCGGAATCGCCCGCCGCTTGCCGAACCAATGAGGTCGATATGCCTGATGTGATTTTGGCCGGCGCGTCCGGACGGATCGAAGGTCGCTACTCGCCGGGCAAGACCGAGACGGCCCCGATAGCCTTGATTCTGCATCCGCACCCCAAGGCGGGCGGGCACATGAACCACCCGGTTTCGGTGCAGCTGTATCATCTGTTCATGAAGCGTGGCTTTGCGACGCTGCGCTTCAATTTCCGCGGCGTGGGCCGCAGCCAGGGCGAGTTCGACGCCGGCATCGGCGAACTGGCTGACGCCGCCACGGCGCTGGACTGGCTGCAGACCTCGAACCCGGCCGCCAGTCAGACCTGGGTCGCGGGCTTCGACTTCGGAGCCTATATCGGCATGCAGCTCCTGATGCGTCGCCCGGAGACGGATGGCTTCATCAGTGTCTCGCCGCCGACCAACATGTACGACTTCAGCTTCCTGGCGCCCTGCCCGGCCTCGGGTCTGTTCCTGACCGGCTCGGCCGACAGCATCACCCCGCCCGTCGAAGTCGAGCGCGTGGTTTCCAAGCTGCGCACCCAGAAGGGCATTATCATCGACTACGAAGTCATCGATAAGGCCAGCCACTTCTGGACCGAGCACCTGCCCTTTGTGGAAAAGAGCGTCGGCGACTATCTGGACAAGCGGATCGAGATGAACCCGATCTGATCCTTCAAAGGCCTCCCTTCGGGGAGGCCTTTTTCGTTCAGGGCTGAACGATCCGTCCGCCTGTCATCGGCGCGCTGACGCCCGTGGTGCCTGGGAAGCTGATCGGCAGGCCAAGGGCGGTACGCGCCGCCAGATAGGCGAAGGCCTCGGCCTCGATGGCGTCGCCGCGCCAGCCAAAGGCCTCGGCGGTTTTGACCGGAACCGGGGAGCGTTCGGCCAATACTCGCATGATCTCTGGATTGTGCCGGCCGCCGCCGCAGATGATCAGGGCGCTGGGCCGCGCGCCCTTGTCGAACGCCTTGACCACGGCCTCGGCCGTGAACGCCACGAGGGTGGCTGCGGCGTCCTCGGCGGAAAGATGCTCCACGGCGTCGAGCGTGAAGTCGTAACGGTCCAGCGACTTGGGGGCTGGCGCGTCGAAATAGGCGCCTGACAGCAGGCTGCCCAAAGCCGCCTCGTCGGTCCTGCCCGCCGCGGCCAGTCGCCCGTTTTCATCGAAGCGTCCCAGCCCTCGGGCCTGAAGCATCAGATCGATCATGCCGTTGCCTGGTCCGGTGTCGAAGGCCAGCAAGGTTCCGTCGGCGTCGATGAGGGTAATGTTGGCGACTCCGCCAACGTTCAGCGCCGCGACCGGCGCGGCCAAGCCCGAGGCCCGGGCGCGTGCTGCGTGATAGATCGGGGCCAACGGCGCGCCCTCCCCGCCGGCCGCGACGTCGGCGGTGCGAAAGTCGAAAGCGACGGGGCGGCCCGTGGCCCTGGCCAGCCACTCGGCGTCCAGCAACTGAACGGTGCGGCCAATCCGGCCCGGCTGCGGGCGCTCGTGCAGCACGGTCTGGCCGTGCACGCCCAGGAGATCGAAATCACTCCAGGCCAGGCCATGCTCGGCGATGAAGCTTTCTGCGGCGTACAGGTGCTCCTCGGCGACGGCGCGGCGGGCGTCCTCGAAGATCGCCGGCTCTGGTTCGCCGCGCGACCAGGCGCGAGCCTGGTCGGTGGCCGCCAGCAAAAGGTCGCGGGTCGCCTCGCGCAGCTTGCGCTCGCCCGAAGGCCCGAAGGCGTGGATTTCTTCGCCGTCGGTCTCAAGCACCGCCATGTCGACAGCGTCGAGCGAGGTGCCGGTCATGAATCCCAGGATGCGCATCGCCGTTGACTGCCATGCTCGCGGGCCTGTAGCTAGGCCCCATGATCGACGTCCGCCTTCCCGCCGCCAGCTATTGCCGCCCGCTGAAATAGCGGGAGGCCGGCCTGACACGTCGCCACCCTGCCGGGGGCGCTTGTCGCAAGATCATGGCGCTCCGGCCCCCTCCGGAGACTGACCGTATGAAACCCTCGCCACATCCCGCTCCGCCCGTGCTAGACGGCGCGTCGTTCCATCCAGAGAGTCGATCCATGTCCGCGCCCGCCTCGTTCAAGTCGGAATTCCTGCAGACCCTGCAGGCGCGCGGCTATATCCACCAGATCACCCACCCGGACGAGCTGGACGCGGCCGCCGCCGGCGGGATCGTCACGGCCTACATCGGCTTTGACGCCACGGCGCCCAGTCTGCACGTCGGGTCGCTGATCCAGATCATGATGCTGCGCCGCCTGCAGCAGGCCGGCCACAAGCCGATCGTCCTGATGGGCGGCGGCACCACCAAGGTGGGCGATCCCACCGGCAAGGACGAGAGCCGCAAGCTGCTGTCGGACGCCGACATCGCCGCCAATATCGCCGGCATCAAGTCGGTGTTCGCCAAGTTCCTGACCTTCGGCGACGGGCCCACCGACGCCATCATGGTCGACAACGACGAGTGGCTCAGCAAGTTCGGCTACGTGCAGTTCCTGCGCGACTACGGCGTGCACTTTACGGTCAATCGGATGCTGGCCTTCGACTCGGTCAAGCTGCGGCTCGAGCGCGAGCAGCCGATGACCTTCCTCGAATTCAACTACATGCTGATGCAGGCCGTCGACTTCCTGGAGCTTAACCGCAAGTTCGGCTGCGTTCTGCAGATGGGCGGCTCGGACCAATGGGGAAACATCCTCAACGGCGTGGAGCTTACCCGCCGTGTCGACCAGAAGGCTGCCTATGGTTTGACGACGCCGCTGCTGGCGACGGCTTCGGGCGCCAAGATGGGCAAGACCATGTCGGGCGCCGTGTGGCTCAATGCCGAACAGCTGAGCCCCTACGAGTACTGGCAGTTCTGGCGCAACACTGAGGACGCCGATGTGGGGCGGTTCCTGAAGCTGTTCACCGACCTGCCCCTGGACGAGATCACCAAGCTTGAAGCCCTCCAGGGAGCCAAGCTGAACGATGCCAAGAAGGTGTTGGCCGACGAGGCCACGCGCATGGCGCATGGCGAAGAGGCTGCTCGTTCGGCGCGTGACGCTGCCGAAAAGGCTTTCGAACAAGGTGTAACCTCCGCCGACTTGCCGACCTTCGAAGTGCCCGCTGCGGAGCTGAAGGCCGGTATCGTCCTGGCCAACCTGTTCGCCGACGCCGGCCTGGCCGCTTCGCGCGGTGAAGCGCGTCGCCTTGCCCAGGGCGGCGGCTTGAAGGTCAATGACCAGGCTGAGCCCGACGCCAACCGCGTGGTCACCGAAGCCGATCTGATCGATGGCGTGGTCAAACTTGCGGCAGGCAAGAAGAAGATCGTTCTGGTCAAACCGGTCTGATCCGGCAGACAAGGGCGCAAGTAGGAAAACGGAGAGAGACGATGCTTCAAGCCGGTGACAAGGCTCCCGCGTTCGACCTGCCCACCGATACAGGTCGGGTCAGTCTTGCGAGCCTGAAGGGCAAGAAGATCGTCCTCTATTTCTACCCCAAGGACGACACCTCGGGCTGTACGTCCGAGGCGTTGCAGTTTTCGTCCGAGGTCGAGGAATTCGCAAAGCTGGGCGCGGTGATCGTGGGCGTGTCCAAGGATAGCGCCGCCTCGCACGCCAAGTTCCGTCTCAAGCATGACCTGACGGTGGAGCTGGCTGCGGACACGACCGGCGAGATCGTCGAAACCTATGGCGCCTGGGTGGAAAAGAGCATGTATGGCCGCAAGTACATGGGTATCGATCGCTCGACCTTCCTGATCGACGCCGACGGCGTAATCCGCGAGGTCTGGCGAAAGGTCAAAGTGCCTGGCCACATCAAGGCGGTGCTGACCACTGCCAGAGCCATGAAGTAACCGGATTTGCGATTTGGTCGCCGACGGTGTGGAGCAAGCCGCGCCCGGCGGTGTTGTATTTGCGCCGCGTAGCTGAGCCAAGTGGCGCCCAGTCGACCATCGATCTTGCTGATCGCATTCAGGTGGCGTTAACGATTGGGCCCGCATGCTAAATTCTTTTACTCGCGCTCTCTTGGAGAGCGAAGAGCCTTGCGCGGCCGCGTAATATCGTTGCATATCCCCGTGTTCTAAAAACGGGGGTTTCGTGAGCGATGGCCATCAAACGCTTCAAGCGACTGCGGCAATCCCTCGAAGGTCTTTTCCCTGAAAGGCACCTCTATATCCGCTCCGGCGGGGAGATGCGGGGCTACGTTTTTTCCACCAACAAGCAACTTCTGGCCGCGACCGTCGTCGGCTGCGCCGCCCTGTGGATGGGTGTCTGCACCGCGGCCATGATGGTCAACGCTCTGGCTGTCAGCTCGACAGACCAGCAGGTCATCAAGCAGCGCGCCTATTACGAGCGCCTCAACGCCGACCGTCAGGCGCGCCTGAACAGCGCCGTCGCCCAGCTTTCGGCCACCAACGGGTCGCTCGACGAGTTGGCCGCCTCGGTGGAAAAGCGCCACTCTGCGCTGGCCATGCTGGTCAGCGACTTCAAGGGCGTCCCTGGCGCCGCCGAAGCCCTGAAGACCTCCCAGCCTCGCCTGTTGGCCGCAACGCCGGTCCAGCGCATCCAGGCCACCCGGATGGATCAGGAGCGCCTGATCGACGCCGCAGAGACCTTCGCCAAGAGCCGGGCCGAACGCCTCCGTCTGGCCATGCGCATGGCTGGCCTGGACGCTGGCAACTATACTGGCCGCGGCGCCTCGCTGGGCGGTCCGCTGATCGAGGCCCGGGATCCGCGCGCCCTCGCCGCCGTGCTCGACGTCGATGAAGAATTCGCCACCCGCATTCACCGCGCCGCTACCGACATGTCGGACATGCGCTCGCTGAACGCGGCGGCCCAGAAGCTTCCTTTCTTCCGCCCGACCAGCAACCCGGCGATGAGCAGCAGCTACGGCGTTCGCTTTGACCCGTTCACGCGTCGGCCGGCCTTTCATTCTGGCCTGGACTTCCCGGGGGCGTTCTACACTCCGATCATGTCGACCGCGCCGGGCGTCGTCTCGTTCACCGGCGTGCGTTCTGGCTATGGTAACACCATCGAGATCGACCATGGCGGCGGCTTCAAGACGCGCTATGCTCACCTTCAAGCGATTTCAGTGCGCGTTGGCGAACGGGTCGCGATTGGTCAGCGCGTTGGAGCCATGGGCTCGACGGGTCGGTCGACCGGCCCGCACCTGCACTATGAAGTCTGGGCCAATGGCAGGGCCCAGAACCCAAATCGCTTTTTGAAGGCTGGTGAGTATGTTCAGCAAGCAAACTAAGACCACGGCGCGCGGCCCGACCAAGATCGAGCCCCTGCCCACGCCCATCGCCTCCGTCGATCCGACACGCAAGGTGGCTCCGAAGGTCGCTTCCCTGATTTCGGCCGATATCACCATCGAAGGCGGGGTCACCGGCGACGGCGAACTGCAGATCGATGGCGTGGTTCGTGGCGATGTTCGCGTGGGCCGCCTGACCGTCGGCGAAACCGGTCATGTCGAAGGCTCTGTCTATGCCGAGGCCGTCGAGGTTCGCGGCCGTGTGGTGGGCGCCATCACCTCCAAGCAGGTTCGCCTCTACGGCACCTCCTATATCGACGGCGACATTACCCACGAGCAGTTGGCGATGGAAACCGGCGCCTTCTTCCAGGGCCGTAGCCTGAAGTTCCAGCGCCCTGCCCCGCAACCGGCTCCGACGCCGGTTCTTGCGCCCCCGGCGGAGGCGCAGGCCAAGCCGGCCTGATCCTGGCGAGAGACACCAAGAACAACGCCCCGGATCTCTCCGGGGCGTCTTTCGTTCCAGGCTGAGCTTTTAGGCGTCGCGTGTAGCGCCGACGCGTTGGGCCAGCGAGGCGCCCATGAACTCATCCAGATCGCCGTCCAGCACCCCTTGGGTGTCGGAGGTCTCGACGTTTGTCCGCAGGTCCTTGACCATCTGGTAGGGCTGCAGGACGTAGCTACGGATCTGGTGACCCCAGCCGATATCGGTCTTCTGGTCTTCCAGAGCCTGCTGGGCGGCTTCCCGCTTCTGCAGTTCGGCCTCATAGAGACGCGCGCGCAGCATCTTCCACGCTTCTTCGCGGTTCTGGTGCTGCGAGCGACCGGCCTGGCAGGCCACAGCGATGCCGGTCGGAATGTGCGTCAGACGCACAGCCGAGTCGGTCTTGTTGATGTGCTGACCGCCCGCGCCACTGGCGCGATAGGTATCAGTGCGGACGTCGGATGGATTGATCTCGATCTCGATGGTGTCGTCCACCACCGGATAGACCCAGGCCGAAGCGAAGCTGGTGTGGCGCTTGGCAGCGGCGTCATAGGGGCTGATGCGCACCAGACGGTGGACGCCGGCTTCGGTCTTTAGCCAGCCATAGGCGTTCTGGCCCTTGATCAGCAGAGTCGCCGACTTGATGCCAACCTGATCGCCTGAGGTTTCTTCGACCAGCTCGACGCTCATCTTGTGAGCATTGGCCCAGCGCGAATACATCCGCAGCAGCATGCCCGCCCAGTCGCAGGACTCGGTGCCGCCAGCGCCGGAATTGATTTCCACATAGCAGTCGTTGCCATCGGCCTCGCCTGAGAGCAGGGCCTCCAGCTCGGCGCGACCAGCGCGATCCTTAAGGTCTTTCAACTGGGCGCGGGCATCCTCCAGCAGGGCGTCGTCGCCCTCCATGTCGGCCAACTCGGCATATTCCAGCGCGTCCTTCAGGCCCTGGTCGAGCGCCTGCACGGCCTCCACGCGCGCCGACAGACTGGCGCGCTCGCGCGAGACGGCCTGGGCTTCGGCGGGTTTGTCCCAAAGGGTCGGGTCTTCGACCCGGGCATTCAGCTCATCGAGCTTTCGAAGTGCGGCATCCCAGTCAAAGACGCCTCCTGAGCAGTCCCACGGACTGCTCGATGTCGGCCGCGGAGGCCTCAACATCCGGTCGCATCACGTTACTCCGTGACAAAAAGAAAGGGCGCGGGAGATAGCCCGCGTCGGAGGTCGGCGCAACGCCGATGATGGATCAGTATAGGCCGCTGAGCGGGTCAGGCGCCTTTGGCGGTGGCTTTGCGGCGTCAGCGGCGCTCGTGGCGCCGGTAGGCACGCCATTGGGCCAGGTGTCCGAATAGGGTTGTGGTCCTGCCGCAGCTGCAGGAACCTCGGTCTTGGGCTCGGTCCCAGGCCGGAAGGCTTCGCGGATCCCGCGCACCATGGCGAACTTGGCGGTCTTCGGCGGCTTGAAATCGACAACAGGCTGGCCCTTCAAGGCTTCACGCATGAAGTCCATGAACACCGGCACAGGACCGGCGGCCCCTGTCTCGCCCTCGCCCAGCGAGCGGTTGTCGTCAAAGCCGATGAAGACCCCGACCACTAGGTTGGGCGAGTAGCCGACGAACCAGGCGCTGCGGTACTCGTTGGTGGTTCCGGTCTTGCCCGCCAGGGGACGTCCCAGCGAGCTGACTGCCGCCGCCGTGCCGCGCTGAACCACGCCCTGCAGCATCGAGGTGATCTGATAGGCCGTGACCGGATCCATGACCTGCTCGCCCGGCGCGTCGAAGCGCGGGCTCTCGTCGCCGTTGAAGCCGGCGGTGCAGCGGACGCAGTCGCGCTTGTCGGCGCGGAAGATGACCTTGCCCTCGCGGTCCTGCACCAACTCGATCAGGTGAGGCTCTACGCGGCGACCGCCATTGACGAACGGCGCATAGGCCGAGGTCAGCTTGAAGGGGGTGGTTTCCCCCGCTCCCAGCGCCATGGCCAGCACCGGCTGCATGTCGCGCACGACGCCGGTGCGCTTTGAGAACTCGATGATCTTCTTCATGCCGACGCTTTGCGCCAGACGCACGGTCATGGCGTTGATCGACTGCTCCAGACCCTTGCGCAGGGGCTGCGACCCGTAGAACTCCTTGTGGTAATTCTCCGGGCTCCAGTCCTCGCCATTCGCGCCCTTCAATGTGATGGCGCTGTCGACGATCACACTAGCCGGCGTATAGCCATTTTCGAGGGCTGCGGCATAGACAAACGGCTTGAACGCCGAGCCTGGCTGACGCATCGCCTGGGTGGCGCGATTGAAGTTCGAGAGTGAGAAGCTGTAACCGCCGACCAGGGCGACCACGCGGCCGCTGTAGGGCTCGATGGCCACCAGCGCGCCATTGACGGCGGGCACCTGGCGCAGGCGGTAAGTTGACGCCCCCTCGACCTTCTCGACGAAGATCAGGTCGCCGGGCTTCAGACCTTTGCCCGCCCGGGCCCAGGCCAGGTCCTCGCCGACGATGGCGTCTTCGCCCTCGTTCTTGATCAGCCGCACCCGGCCATCGCCCGAAACGACCACGGCCGCTCGCCAGCCCTGGCGTTCGGCCGGCGGGCTCTTGGCGCGGGCGGCCTTTTCCCAGTCGGCGTCACTGGCCTCGACGTGTCCCCAGGCGCCCCGCCAACCGTGGCGGCGGTCGTACTTTTCGAGACCATCCATCAACGCGACGCGGGCTGCGGTCTGCATCCGTGGGTCCAGCGTCGTGCGCATGTAGTAGCCGCCCTCGCTGAGGCGCGGGCCGAGGGTGGCGACGCCGCGCTGGCGCACTTCCTCGACGAAATAGTCGGCGTCACGATAGGCGGCGCGCTTGGGCGCGGCCTGGACGACCAGATCCTCGGCCTTGGCCTTATCGGCGTCAGCCTGGGACACCCAGCCCAACTCGGCCATCTGGTCCAGGATCCAGTCGCGGCGGACCTTGGCTTTGGCCTTGTTGCGGATCGGATGATAGTTGTCGGGCCCCTTGGGCAACGCCGCCAGATAGGCGCACTCCGCCAGGGTCAGCTCGGGCAGGGACTTGCCGAAATAGTTGTACGAGGCCGCGCCGACGCCGAACGAGCGATAGCCGAGCCAGATTTCGTTCAGGTACAGCTCAAGGATCTGCTGCTTGTCGAGCGACTGCTCAAGACGGTGAGCAAGGATGGCTTCCTTGAATTTGCGACCGACCGTGGCGTCGCTGGTCAGCAGCACGTTCTTGGCGACCTGCTGGGTGATCGTCGAGCCACCCTCCAGGCGCTTGCCGCGCGCGGCGTTGCCGACGTTCTTGAGCATGGCGCGCGAGAAGCCGCCCACATCGACGCCGCTGTGGCGGAAGAAATTGCGATCTTCGGCAGCCATGAAGGCCTGGGCCAGCTGCGGCGGGATCTGGTCATAGGGAACGAAGATCCGGCGTTCCTTGGAGTATTCGCCGATCAGGGTGCCGTCCCACGCATAGACGCGCGTCGCCGTCGGCGGACGATAGTCCTGCAGCTCGCCAGCATCGGGCATGTCGTGGAACAGCCACGCCGCGTAGATCGCGATCGCGAAGCCCGCCACGGCGATCGCGGAAAGCACCGCTACGCCGGCGATGGCCATCCATCGTTCGGTGGGTTTCAGATCCACGGGGCCTCCGTTGGACGACGCACACTCGCCCGCCCTGCTCTCATCCTCTAGAGCCCGTTCCACAAAAGTGTAAGCGGTTTTGCGGCCGCACCCTCGCGCCCGGACTCTGCCTCAAGCCTCTAGCCTGCATCGCTGCGGGCGCCAACGGCGCGCACGTCTCAGGATTTGCGGATCTGGGCGGCGAAATAGGACTCGATGGCGTCGCCGACGGCATTGACCACTCGGGTTCGGCTGGCGGGGTTGCTCAACAACCGCTCATCCTCCGGATTGGTGATGAAGCCCATCTCGAGCAGCACGGCTGGGACATCGGGCGCCAACAGCACAATAAAGCCGGCGTCGCGATGGCTGCGACGCAGCAGCGGCGTCTCCTCGCCCACGCGTTCCAGCAGAAGCTGGGCGAAGGCGGCCGAGCGATTCTTGGTGGCGCGCTGCGACAGGTCCAGCAGGATCTGGCTGACGGCGCGATCGCGGCCCGGCAGGCTGGCCTTCATCAGCCAGTCGTCCTTCTCCAGCACCCGCGCCACGCGCTCGGTGCCTTTTTCCGACAGCGTGTAGACACTGGCGCCGCGCGTGGTGACGTCGGGACCCGAGTCTGCGTGCATGGAGATAAACAGGTCGGCGTCGGCGCGGCGGGCGATCTGCACCCGCGCTTCCAGCGGAATGAAGGTGTCGGTCTCCCGGGTCATCACAACCTGGAAGCGGCCGGATTTCTCCAGACGAGCCTTCAGGGCCTTGGCGGCCGCGAGCGTGACATCCTTCTCGTAGACGGAGGCGCCCAGCGAGCCGGGATCCTTGCCGCCGTGACCGGCATCAATGACGATCACCTTCTTCAAGCGCAGCGGAGCGGCCTTGACCGGGCTGGAGACGAGCGTGAGCTTCGGCGCGGCCTCAGGCGCAGCGCCGTCGGTCGCCTTCAGGTCTATGACATAACGATAGGCCGTCGCGCCGTCGCCGGGCGGCAAAAGGAAGCGCCGGCGCACTTCAGCACGGCCCGACAGGTCCAGGCGAAGGCGAGCGCCACCGCCGGCCTCGTCGATGATCCAGCGCTTGACCAGACCCTGGCCCGCCCCCTGCAGGTCACCCGAGACCGAAACATTGGGTAGTCCAATGACAATGCGTTGATCCAGGGCGCCGTCAGCGATCAGACGCCCCACAGCGGCGCGATCAAGATCGATGACCACACGGGTTTCAGCCCGATCGCCGCCAAAACGGACTTTCTGGACCCCAGCGGCCGGTGCGGGGCCTTGGGCGGTCGCGACAGCGACGCCGGCGACGGTCAGGCCGCCGACGATTAACGCGGCCCTCAACCAGCCCGTTCGCGCTAACCCGATGAGAACTCTAAGCATCCCTCGCCCAAGCATTCCGGTGCCGGTGAACCAGCCGTCAATATCCGCCACGCCCGGTAGCGAAAGCGTTAAACCTGACCTTGTTGTCCAGCGCTTTCCTTTTGCCTCGCGATGTTGCTACAATTCATCTGCGTGCGAGCGACGTGATCGTCATGGAAGCTCGCGCGAGCGACCGCGGGATGATTGGAGCCTTTCGCCTCCTTCGTTTCGTGCGCCGCGACTAGACGAGTTATCCTAGGATCGATCCTTCGTTCGCAGGCAGACGCCTGCCGCAGGGCCGGTCCGCAGGGCCCGCGTCGGGCTCTCCGCCTTCCCGGCGACGACGCGCCCTCCGATCAGCGTCATTCCGGCGCGACCCGGTAAACCATCCAGTCCGCGCCTCACGGCGCGGTGGAGAGAACAGAAACCTCATGGGCTGCGCCGCACCCGTCCGCCATTGGCATCCGACCTCTCGCAACCGCACTGGCGGAGCGACGGGCGGTGACGCGCGCGCCTGTCTTTCATTTCGGCGACCGGGCCATGAGCCCGCCGTGCGCCGTGGAGATTCCCTTAATGTCGAAGAAGATGCTGATCGACGCAGCACACGCCGAAGAGACGCGTGTGGTCGTCGTGGACGGAACCCGGGTTGAAGAATTCGATTTCGAAAGCCAGACCCGCAAACAGCTTCGCGGAAATATCTATCTCGCCAAGGTGACCCGCGTTGAGCCCAGCCTCCAGGCTGCGTTCATCGAATATGGCGGCAACCGCCACGGGTTCCTCGCCTTCAACGAGATCCATCCCGACTACTATCAGATTCCGGTCGCCGACCGCGAAGCGCTGATGCGTGATGATTCGCACGACGACGAGGACGACCACGTCTCCGCGCGTCGCGATGACGAGGATGGCGATCACGTCGACGACGAGGAAGACGCCGTCGAAGAAGAACTGGCGCGCCGCAAGCGCCGCCTTATGCGCAAGTACAAGATCCAGGAAGTGATCCGCCGCCGGCAGATCATGCTGGTCCAGGTGGTCAAGGAAGAGCGCGGCAACAAGGGCGCTGCGCTCACCACCTACTTGTCGCTGGCCGGCCGCTATGGCGTCCTGATGCCCAACACCGCCCGTGGCGGCGGCATCAGCCGCAAGATCACCACGGTCACTGACCGCAAGCGCCTCAAGAGCGTCGTTCAGAGCCTGGATGTGCCGCAGGGCATGGGCCTGATCATCCGCACGGCCGGCGCCAAGCGCACCAAGGCTGAGGTCAAGCGCGACTACGACTACCTGCTGCGCCTGTGGGAAAACATCCGCGAGACCACGCTGCACTCGGTGGCGCCTGCGCTGATCTACGAGGAAGAAGACCTCGTCAAACGCGCCATCCGCGACATGTACGACAAGGAGCTGGAAGGCATCTGGGTCGAGGGTGAAGCGGGCTTCAAGGAAGCGCGCGACTTCATGCGCATGCTCATGCCCAGCCAGGCCAAGAAGGTCTTCCACTACCGCGATCCGGCGCCGCTGTTCGTCAAGCACCGCATCGAGGATCACCTGGCGCAGATCTATTCGCCGGTCGTTCCCCTGCGGTCGGGTGGCTATCTGGTCATCAACCAGACCGAAGCCCTGGTCGCCATCGACGTCAACTCGGGCAAGGCGACGCGCGAGCGCAACATCGAAGCGACCGCGCTGAAGACCAATACCGAAGCCGCCGAGGAAGCCGCTCGCCAGCTGCGCTTGCGTGACCTGGCCGGCCTGATCGTAATCGACTTCATCGACATGGATGAAGGCAAGAACAACCGCGCCGTCGAGAAGGTCCTGAAGGACGCTCTTAAGGACGATCGCGCCCGCATCCAGATGGGCAAGATCAGCGGTTTTGGCCTGATGGAAATCAGCCGCCAGCGTCGCCGCACCGGCGTGCTGGAAGGCACCACCCACGTCTGCGAACACTGCGAAGGCACCGGCCGGGTTCGCTCGGTCGAATCCAGCGCCCTGGCCGCCCTGCGGGCCGTCGAGGTCGAGGCCCTGAAGGGCAGCGGCGCGATCACCCTGAAGGTGTCGCGCGCGGTCGGCATCTACATCCTCAACGAAAAGCGCGCCTATCTGGTGCGCCTGCAACAGACCCACGGCCTGTTCGTGACCGTGCTGGTCGACGAGAGCCTGCACGCCGCCGAGAACGAGATCGAGCGCACCGAGCTTGGCGAACGTATCGCCATCGCCCCGCCGCCCGTGTCGGATGACGACTTCGAAGACGAGGTCTATGACGACGAGGACGAAGACGAGGACGAAGAAATCTTCGACGATGAGGCCGTCGAACGCGAAGATTCCGATGACGACGCGCCGGCCGTCCGCGCCGCCCCGCGCGGCAAGCCGCGCGCCGAAGCTGCGGAAGACGAAGGCGATCGCAATCGCAAGCGCAAGCGCCGCCGTCGCGGACGGCGCGATGACGCCGACGCCGCGCCTGAGGGCGAGGTCGAGGCTATCGACGACGTCGAAGGCGACGAGGACGGAGATGCCGATCGCGGCGACTTCGCCGTCGAAGGCGAGGACGAGGAAGCCCGCCGCCGCCGTCGCCGTCGCGGACGCCGTGGCGGCCGCCGTGGCGGTCGCGAGGACGGTGATCGTCCGACCGACGCCTTCGTCTGGATCCGCCCACGTGTCCCGTTCGGCGACAGCGCCTTTGCCTGGCACGATCCGGCCGCTCTGGATGGTCGTGGCGGTGAACAGCGCCGTCCTGCGCCCGAACAGTCCGCGCCTGCGCCGCAAGCCGAGCGACCGGAACGTGCTGAGCGTCCCGAACGGGCCGAGCGCGGTGATCGCTCGGAAGGCCGTTCCAGCCGTAACCGTGGCCGCGGTCGTGGCGAGCGTGAAGCGCGCCCCGCACCGGTCGAAGCCTTGGCCGAGGCCGAATTGCCGCCCATCCCGACGGTTGTGGCTGAAGCTCCGCCCAGCGACATCTGGGTCGAACTGCCGGCGCCAGGCGACGAAGCCCCCAAGAAGGCCCGCCGTCCCCGCACGCGCGGTCGCAAGGGCGATGCTCCGGCCGCTGAAGCCGTGATCGAGTCCGCCGCCGATGAAGCGGCCGCCCCCGAGGTGGTCGCCGAACCGGTCGCGGTCGAGGCGCCTGACGAGATCGTGGCCGAAGCGCCCATCGCCCCCGCCCCCGCCCCCGCCCCCATTGCGGCGCCTGCGCCGCAACCTGCCCCCGAGCCTGAACCGGTCGCGGAAAAGGTTCTTGAGCCGGCGGAGCCTGATCCGGCTGAGATCACCGCGCCCCCCGTCAAGCCGCGCGGCGGCTGGTGGCGCCGGGGCTGATGAAAGATCGTGGACGGTCGGGCACTGGTCCGGCCGTCCACGACGCCCATATTGCGAGTGACGCGGAACGACAGCGGTGGTTCACACGCCGCCAAATTCCACGCTACACTCGCCTCAATCGCGGGGGCGCGACTGGAGACGTTGAATGACCTCCCGCATGCTGTGGGCTGAAAAGAGGTTGCGCGCCTTCTGCTCCGTGACGGTGGTCGCGGCTTTGAGCCTTTCTGCTGCGACGCCGGCCGCCGCCCAGGAAGGCCCGTCGTTGATCCGCGACACCGAAATCGAAGAAATCCTGCATCGCGACGCCGACCCCCTGTTTGAGGCGGCGGGCTTGGATTCCAAGACCGTGCGCATCCTGCTGGTCGGCGACAAGTCGCTGAACGCCTTCGCGACCCAGGGCCTGATGATGGGCCTCAATACCGGCCTGATCCTGCAGACCGAAACCCCCAACCAGCTCAAGGGCGTCATCGCCCACGAAACCGGGCACCTTGCGGGCGGGCACCCTATCCGCTCGGCGGAGATGATGCGCGCGGGCCTCAAGCCCATGATCCTGACCATGGGTCTGGGCGTGCTGGCGGCCCTGGCGGGCGCGCCCGACGCAGGTGCGGTGCTGTTGGGCAACGCTTCGTATTTCGGGACGCTTGGTGCGCTAGGCTACAGCCGCGACCAGGAATCCCGCGCTGACCAGGCCGCCGCCGGCTTCCTGGAAGCTACGGGTCAATCTGGGCGCGGCCTCGTCGAGTTCTTCGACAACTTCCGCTATCAGGAAGTTTTCGATCAGGCTCGGCGCTTCGCCTATTTCCGCAGCCACCCGTTGTCGTCGGAGCGGATCGAGACTCTGCGCAGCCGGGTCGAACGCCAGTCGCACTACGACGCCGTCGACAGCCCTGCCGACCTGGCTGAACACCAGATCATGCGCGCCAAGCTGGAAGGCTTCCTCAATCCGCAAGTCGCGTTGATGAAGTACAAGGAAAACGACAACAGCTTCCCGGCGCGTTACGCACGGTCCATTGCCTACTACCAGATGAAGGAGCCCGACCGGGCCCTGAAGCTGATCGAAGGCCTGCTCGTCGACAACGCCGACAACCCCTATCTGTGGGAGTTGAAGGGGCAAATCCTGTTCGAGTTCAACCGCGTCGAACAGGCCGAGGAGCCTCAGCGCCGATCCGTGGCGCTCAAGCCTGACGCGCCGCTGCTGCGCATCAATCTTGGCCAGACCCTGATCAACCAGAAAGAGCCCGCCAAGGTCGAGGAAGGCGTGCGTGAACTCAAACGCGCCTTGCGCAACGATAGCGACAATGCCGTAACCTGGCGTCTGTTAGCCCAGGCCTATGACAAGCAGGGCAAGGACGGCGACGCCCGACTGGCCACGGCAGAGCAGTACTTCTCCATGGGCGCGCCCCAGGAAGCCCGCGTCTTCGCTATGCGTGCCCGCGAACTCCTGACCAAGGACACGCCTGAATGGCGGCGCGCCACCGACATCGTCCTGGCCTCGCGCCCCAGCAACCAGGACCTCAAGGATCTGGCCAAGGAAGGCGCGACCCAGTCCGTCTTCCGCCGCTGATTCCCCACTCTGATTTCGAGACCCTCATGACCCTGTCCCGCCGCGCCGGCGCCTTCGCCGCTTCGCTCGCCCTGTCGGGCCTGCTCCTGGGCGCCTGCGCGCCAGCCAAGGCCGACAAGGAATTTGGCGACAGGGTGCGCGCCTACCTGCTGGAGCACCCCGAGGTGCTGCTGGAGGTCAGCGCAAAGCTGGAACAGAAGCAGGCGGTCAAGACCGCGGAGGCCGGTCGCAAGGCCATCGGCCAGTATCGCCAGGCGATCGAGCGAGACCCGCGCGACTTCGTGGCCAATCCCAACGGGTCGGTCACCGTCACCGAGTTCTTCGACTACAAGTGCGGCTATTGCCGGGTAGCCGCCCCCGAGGTGCTCAAGCTGATCGCCGAAAATCCGGATGTGCGATTTGTGTTCAAGGATTTCGTGATCTTTGGCCGCGATTCCGAAGCCGCAGCACGATTGATGCTGGGCGCCAAGGAACAGGGCAAGACGCTGCAACTGCACCGGGCGCTGATGGCCGAGAAGAGCCTGGACGAGGCCGGCGCCTACCGAATCGCGGCAGGGCTCGGCATTGATGTCGCCAAGGCCCGCGCTGCGGGCGCCTCAGCCGCGGTGACCCAGCATCTGGCCGACACCCATGGCCTGGCCCAGTCGCTGGCTATCGAAGGCACGCCCGTCTACATCGTCGGCGACACGGTTATCCCCGGCGCGGACATGCAGGCCCTGAAACTGGCGATCGCCAAGACCCAGGCCGCAGCGGCGCTCAAGAAGAGCTAGATCAGCCCCGCCAGAGGCGAGCTGGGATCGGCGTACATCCGCTTGGGCATCCGGCCCGCGAGATAGGCTTCCCGGCCGGCGATGACCGCATGCTTCATCGCGCGCGCCATGCGGATTGGATCCTTGGCCTCGGCGATGGCGGTGTTCATCAGGATGGCGTCGCAGCCCAGTTCCATGCCGATCGCGGCGTCAGAGGCCGTGCCGACTCCGGCGTCGACCAGCACCGGCACGCCGGCGTTCTCGATGATGATCCGCAGGTTGACCCGGTTCTGGATGCCGAGACCCGAGCCGATCGGCGCACCCAGCGGCATGATCGCCACGGCGCCGGCCTCTTCCAGTTTGCGGCAATAGACCGGATCATCCGAGCAATAGACCATCACCTGGAAGCCTTCGGCGACCAGCAGCTTCAGCGACCTCAGGGTCTCTTCCATGTCGGGATAGAGGGTCTTGGGATCGGACAGCACTTCCAGCTTCACCAGGTCCCAGCCGCCGGCCTCACGGGCCAGGCGCAGCGTCCGCACAGCGTCCTCGCCGGTGAAACACCCCGCTGTGTTCGGCAGGTAGGTGAAGCGGTCCTGTTTGATGTAGTCCACCAGCAGCGGCTGGGTGGGATCTGTCAGATTTACGCGGCGCACGGCCACGGTGACGATCTCGGCTCCGGCCGCCTCGGCGGCGGCGGCGTTGGTCGCATAGTCCTTATACTTGCCGGTGCCGACAATCAGGCGCGAGGTGAAGGTGCGGCCGGCGACTGTCCAGCTATCGTCGGACGTCAGGGCGGAGTCGGGGGAAACATGCGCGTTCATGCGGCTGGTTTACGCCCCGTCAGGCGCGGTTTCAAACCTCGAGGTCAGCCGCCACCGATAAATGTGACGATCTCGATGCGGTCGCCATCGGCCAGCGCCGTTTCGGCATAGGTCGAGCGCGGCACGATCTCCAGATTGCGTTCCACGGCCACCTTTCGCGAGTCGAGACCCAGCGCTGCGACCAGATCGGCGACGCTGGAAACCCCGGAGATCTCCCGTTCGTCCCCATTCAGCAAAAGCTTCATCTCACCTCCTGAGCGAGCGCTGCTTGTGACCCGGCAGAACCGGCTATACAAGACCATCGGAATCGACGGCGGAGCCGAATGGTAAACCCGATCCATGTGCTGAGCGGCCCCAATCTCAACTTGTTGGGAACGCGTGAGCCCGAGATCTATGGCAAGGACACGCTGGACGATGTCCGGGCGCGTTGCGATGCGCGTGCGGCTTTGCACGGCCATTCGGTGGTCTTCCGGCAATCCAACCATGAGGGCCAGCTTATCGACTGGGTGCAGGAGGCGCGTGTGTCTGCCTCCGCCCTGATCATCAACCCGGCAGGCTACGGCCACACCTCGATCGCCTTGTTGGACGCGCTCAAGACCTTGAGCATTCCGGTGATCGAGTGCCACCTGTCCAACCCGGCGGCGCGGGAGGAATTCCGTCGCCATACGTATGTCTCGCTGGCGGCCACAGGGATCGTCTCCGGTTTCGGCGCGGCGAGTTATGAACTGGCGATCCAGGCCGCTATCGGCCTGATCGGCGCGAACTAGGTCCAGCCCGCCGGCGTTCAGTCGCCGCGAGCCAAGAGAACAAGGTAGCTTCAATGTCCAATCCCAAGGCTTCCGCCGATCCGGTCGAGACTCCGTCGATCGACGCCCGCCTGGTCCGCAAACTTGCGGACATCCTGAAGGACACCGGCCTGAGCGAAATCGAGGTCGAGCATGCCGGCCTGAAGATCCGCGTGGCTCGTGAACTGACCGTGGCCGCTACGGCCACCACCTATGTCCAGGCCCCCCAGGCCTATGCGCCCCAGGCCGCGCCGATGGCGGCCGCCGCGCCGGTCGCTGAAACCGCTGTGCCTGCCGCCCGCGCTGCTGGCGATCTGGTCAAGTCGCCGATGGTCGGCACTGTCTACATGTCGCCCCAGCCGGGCGCGGACGCCTTCATCAAGGTCGGCGACACCGTCGCGGCCGGCCAGACCCTGCTGATCGTCGAGGCCATGAAAACGATGAACCCGATCGCGGCCCCCAAGGCCGGCAAGGTCGTCGAGATTCTTGTCGGTGACTCTCAGCCGGTCGAGTTCGGCGAGCCCCTCGTCGTCATCGAGTAACGATCATGTTTGACAAGATCCTGATCGCGAACCGGGGCGAGATTGCGCTCCGGGTTCACCGTGCCTGCAAGGAAATGGGCATCGCCACCGTGGCGGTCCACTCCGAGGCCGACTCCAACTCGATGTGGGTGCGCCTGGCCGACGAAAGTGTCTGCATCGGCCCAGCTCCCGCCGCCAAGAGCTACCTGAACATCCCGTCGATTATCGCCGCGTGCGAGATTACCGGCGCCCAGGCGGTTCACCCTGGCTACGGCTTCCTGTCGGAAAACGCCCGCTTCGCCGAAATCGTCGGCGCCCACGGCTTCACATTCATCGGCCCCAAGCCCGAGCACATCCGGCTCATGGGCGACAAGATTACTGCCAAACAGGCCGTGAAGGACGCGGGTATTCCGGTGGTTCCCGGTTCGGATGGCGGCCTCGCCACCGAGGAAGAAGCCTTTGCGGCTGCGGACATCATCGGCTTTCCTGTCCTGATCAAGGCCGCCTCCGGCGGCGGCGGTCGCGGCATGAAGGTCGCCCAGACGCGCGAGGATCTGGCCGAGGCGGTTTCGACCGCCCGCTCGGAAGCCCGCGCAGCCTTCGGCGACGACACGGTCTATATGGAGCGCTACCTCCAGAAGCCGCGCCATATCGAGATTCAGGTCATCGCCGACAGCCATGGCAATGTCGTGCATCTGGGCGAACGTGACTGCTCGCTGCAGCGTCGCCACCAGAAGGTGCTGGAAGAGGCCCCCTCGCCCGCCCTCGGCGCAGCCGATCGCGCCAAGATCGGCAAGATCGTCGTCGATGCGGTCAAGGCCATTGGCTATCTCGGCGTCGGCACCATCGAGTTCCTGTGGGAGAACGGCGAGTTCTTCTTCATCGAGATGAACACCCGCCTGCAGGTCGAACACCCGGTCACGGAAGCCATCACCGGCATTGACCTGGTGCGTGAGCAGATCCGCATCGCCGCCGGTCTGCCGCTGTCCTTCACCCAGGCCGAGGTTGTGTTCGAAGGCCACGCCATCGAGTGCCGGATCAACGCCGAGAACGCGCGGACCTTCACGCCTTCGCCCGGCACGATCACCGACTTCCACGCCCCGGGCGGGCTGGGCGTTCGCCTGGATTCGGCGATCTATACCGGCTATGCGATCCCGCCCTATTACGACAGCCTGATCGGCAAGCTGATCGTCCACGGCCGCGACCGTCAGGAGTGCATCGCGCGCCTGAAGCGTTGCCTGGGCGAGATGGTCGTCGGCGGCATCGAAACCACGATCCCGCTTTTCCAGGACCTGCTGGTTCAGCCTGACATCCTGGCCGGCGACTACGACATCCATTGGCTCGAGCGCTGGATCAAGGCGCAGGGTTAGGGCTGGCGGGGGCGCGCATGGACGCCTTCACGGTCGATGATCTGATCCGTTGTTACGAGCGCGGCGTCTTTCCGATGGCCGACGCCCGCCATGACGAGAGCATCTTTCTGATCGATCCCGAGCGACGGGGTGTGTTGCCGCTGGATAGCGTGCACATGCCCCGTCGGCTCGCGCGTACCGTTCGTTCCGACATCTTTCAGGTTCGGATCGACAGCGCCTTTAACGCCGTCGTCGAGGCCTGCGCGACGTCTCGTCCAGGCCGACTGGAAACCTGGATCAACGCGCCGATCCAGCAGTTGTATGGCGAACTCTTCGCGCGGGGTCTGGCCCATTCTGTCGAATGCTGGCGAGACGGCCAGATGGTCGGCGGCCTCTATGGGGTGTCACTGGGCGCGGCGTTCTTCGGCGAGAGCATGTTCTCCACCGAGCGCGACGCCAGCAAGGTGGCGCTGGCCCATCTGGTGGCGCGACTAAAGGTCGGCGACTATCGGCTGCTCGACACCCAGTTCATCACCGATCATCTGCTGCAGTTTGGCGCCGTCGAAATCTCACGCGCTGACTATCGGCGTCGTCTGGTCAAGGCCTGGCCGGCCCAGGCCGATTTCTACCGCTTCTCGGCCGGCGCGACGGGCGCCGACGTTTTGCAGGCGATCAACCAAGCATCATAGACCGGATGCTGCAGCGGGTTCATGCCCGGCGAATTGGCGTACATCCAGCCCTTGTAGACCTGACGTCCCGGAGGGGCGACCCGTCCGGCCACGGCTTTGGGCTGGGTGTCGACCATCACATAGGCCGTCGACTCAGGCGCGACCTCGTCAGAAGCCGAAGTTTCGCAGGCCCGAACGGTGAAGATCAGGGTCTTGTAGCGAATGGGCTGACCGACGGGCGCTTCGAAGCGCATCGTCTCGGTCGTTACCTTGTCCAGCGCCTGAATAATGGCGACCGACGAGCGACCACGCTTGGCAGGTTCAGCAGGTTTGGCGGGTGTGACCGCCTTCGTGGTGGCGGGTTTGGCGACCGGTTGCTGGACCTGGGGATCGGGTTGTGGCGCAGGAACGGCCACCCGCGGCTGGAGCGCATCCGGGGTCGGCGCGACTGGAGCCGCCGGCGCTTGCGGGGCGACCGGCGCGCTCGACTGACGCGCGGATGCTACGCCGACCGTCGTCAGGCCGATGGCCAGCACTGACGCGCCAAGGATTGCTCCGCGCCGCATCGGGCCTATTCCGGCTTCCAGGGCTGATAGTCGCTGGTCGCCACGGCCCGCTGGCCGCCACGGGACAGAGAGCCCTTCGGACGCCAGGCGTGAACCGTGCCGGTCAGGTTGGGAATGTGATCCTTTTCCCAGCTGCGGCGGGGCAGCGGGTTCGTGGTCGGCGGCTCGTCGAACGTATAGTGCAGCCAACCGCTCCACTCGGCCGGAACCTTCGAGGCCTCGGCGTAGCCGTCGTAGATCACCCAGCGGCGCTTGTGAGCGTCATAGCTGTCGCTCGCGTCGCGGGCTTCAAAGTATCGGTTGCCAAAATCGTCCATGCCCACGAACACGCCGCGACGGCCAATGTGGAACCGCTGACCCAGGGTCGCGCCGTTCCACCACGTGAAGATCGCTTTCAGCACTACGTTTGCACCCGAATTTGCAAGGACTTCCATGTCGCGACGAACGCGACGAAGCGGCCGGACTATAGGGCGGCCAGCCCGTAGCGTCCAGCATCTGACCGGGCGGGTGAAATTCAACATCTTGTGGACCATATGGCCTGTGCCCCCAACATCTATTGAAGGGCGTCTGCCTGCGATCTAGATTGGGCCTCTCTTGGCGCCCAGCCGCGGAATCGCCCATGCGTAGTCAGTCCGGATATGTCGATCAGCCCCTCCGGGCGGAACGACGCGACCTTGAGCGCAGCAACGCGATCGTCGAGGTCCTGGCCCCGTCGACCTGGACCGATGCGCGAGTTGAGGCCTGGCTGGACTGGGCCGGCGAGCCGATTGATCGCGACGCTCCGCTGGGCGGCGGTCCCGCCCGATATGCTGACCGCTTGGCCAAGCTCGGGCTGGCCAAGGGTCTGTTCGCGGACGCGGCCGACGCCGGGGCATTCCAAGACGCGCTGCTGGCGACGATGCTGAGCGGCGTCGCCACGCCGACCAAGGCGGTTCAGTCTCTGGACCTCTTGCCCGACATCGCGGAAATCGAGTTCCGACAGGTTGCTGAAGATGAGCTGGGGCGCCGGCGAAGCCATGCGCTGTCCCGCAAGGCCGCCGCTCGTCTGGATGCCGCCCTCGCCCAGGTCGGTGACGCCGTCCAACGTTGCCACGGCGACGCTCGGGCTTGCGCAGATCCGCGCAAGAACAGCGCCCTGGCGCGCGCCGCCCGGCGCGCCCGGGATCTCGGCGCCGATGACCGGATGATCTCGGACGCCATTGCGCTTGTCGGCGCGGCCCGGACGCTCCTGATCGACAGCATCCCTCAGCCAGCGACCCGCATGGTCGCCTCGGGTTCGCGGGCGACAGTTTCGGCTGGGGACGACAACGCCAGCTTCGCCGCCCAGGTTGGCTGGGAAACCAGCGCCCTCACCCTGACCTTGTCGTTGGAAGACGCAGAAGCGTTGTCCAGGGGGGCTGCAGTCGGAGCAGCTATCGACGCCTCCGCGTTTCAAGCCGACGAGGCCTTCGACATACAGGGCTTCACCTATGCCGTGCACATCTGGGCGACCGCGCTTGAGATCGAGCGCGGCGATCGCCCCGCCTTGCTGGGCCTGGCCGGCGTCGGCGACTGGTTGCTGGCCCAGGGTCTTTCGCTGGCCAGCAGCGATGGCAGGGACAGCGCTGCGGCACTGTGGGCCCTCACCGTCGGCTCAGCCCTGGCCGCCAGCGCCGAAGCCGCTGCAAGTCTTGGGGCTGAGCCCGCCTTCGCTCAGGATCGGCAAATCGTTCTGCGCAGCCTGGCCGAACGTCGGGTGCGCGCCGCCGCGCTCCGCTCGCCGTTGGCCTCGGAAGCCGCAACGGCCCTGGCCATGGCTCATGGTCTGGCCAAGAAGCACGGCCTGCGGTCGTGCGCCCTGGTCGCCGCCTTCGAGGATCCGGAAGCCGCTCTGCGGCTTGGCGGCCGACCGATGGGCTGGGCCGGCGTCGCCGCGCCCGTGTCGGCGATCCAGACGGCCGATGGCCTCCTGGTGCCTTCGTTCAGTGCGGCGGCGTTCGACTGTCTTTCCGGCGCGAAGGCCGAGATCGACGCTGCTCGCCGCCATGCGCTGGGCCATGGCTCGCTGATCGACTCGCCCGCCATCGATCATGGCATCCTGCAAGCGCGCGGTTTCACTGCGCACGAGATCGAACAGGTCGAGGACGCGCTGCGCTCGTGCGGGGGCCTGCGTCAGGCTTTCGCTCCGGCGGTTGTCGGCGCGGGCTTCCTTGGCGACGTGCTGGGCGCGCCCTCCCGGTCCATGGCGCAGGCCGATTTCGACACCCTGGCCTTCGCCGGCTTCTCGCCCGCCGAAATCCTCGCCGCCGAACACCATGCGCTTGGGACGGGCTTGCTCTCGGATTGCGAGGCCCTCAGCGCCGAAGTCCGGGCCGTGTTTCTCTCGGCGGAGGCGCCGGTCCTGGCCGACCGGCTGGCCATGGTCGCCGCCGTGGAGACTTTCGCGTGCCTGCCGGTCCCGGTCGTCCTGCATCTGCCGTTCGACGCGCGGCCAGTCGACGGCGCACGACTTCAGGCCGCCGCCGCTCGCGCCGGAGTGCGGGCTTTGCGTCTGCACCGCGCCGCGCCCCCTGCCGACTTCCGTCTCGACCTGCCTGAGGAGCCCGTCGAGGCGCCGCGCCAGCCAACGCGTGACCCGATCGTCACCGAGCGGATCGTCGAGAAGATCGTCGAGCGCGACCGCTCGCGTCGCAAGCTCCCGGATCGCCGCAAGGGTTACATCCAGAAGGCGGCGGTCGGCGGCCACAAGGTCTACCTGCACACCGGCGAATACGATGACGGCGAGGTCGGCGAGATCTTCATCGACATGCACAAGGAAGGGGCCGCCTTCCGCAGCCTGATGAACAATTTCGCCATCGCGGTGTCTCTGGGCCTGCAGCACGGTGTGCCGCTGGACGAGTTCGTCGACGCCTTCGTCTTCACGCGTTTCGAACCGGCCGGTCCCGTGACGGGCAACGACTCAATCAAGTCGGCGACCTCGATCCTCGACTACGTGTTCCGCGAGCTTGGGGTCTCGTATCTGGGCCGCGACGATCTGGCCAACGCCGATCCGCAGGAGTTCAACGCCGACGGCCTGGGCCATGGCAAGGCCGATGCGCCCGACCTCGAGTCCGAGCCCCTGCCCGCCAGCAAGTTCATCTCCAAGGGCTTCTCGCGCGGCGCCGCCACCGACAATCTGGTGTTCCTGCCGTTTGGCGGCCGCAAGGCCGAAGAGGCCGGACGGGCCGCCAGTAGCCAAGCCGACTTCTGCCCGGCGTGCGGCGACATCGCCTTGACCCAGCGCGGCGCCATCACCGTCTGCGACAGCTGTGGGGCGCAGTCCCACCGTTCTGAACCCGCCACCTGAGCTTGTTCGTCTGGCCTTAAACTTCCGGCGTCATGCTGCTTGCGCCGATACTCGCCAGGATGCGTCTGAAGATGACCCCGATCGCCCGCCTCGCCGCCCTGGCGCTCAGCGCTGCCACCTTGTCCGTCGCCGCGCCGGCCGTGGCGCAGAATTCCAGCCAGATCGCCAAGGTCCGGGCCGGCGCCAGCTGCCCCGGCTGCAATCTCTTTCAGGCCGACCTGTCCAACCTGACCCTGCGCGGCCTCAACCTGTCCAAGGCTCGTCTGCGCCAGGCCGATCTGTCGGCCGTGGTCATGAACCGCGTCAGCTTCGCCGGCGGCGACCTGCGCGACGTCAACGCTTATGGCGGCGTGTTCGGCGGCGCCAGCTTCGCCCGGGCCGATCTGACCCATGCCAGCTTCGTGGGGGCCTTCCTCGAAGGCGCCAATTTCGCCGGGGCCAATCTGAGCGGCGTGAACTTTTCGGGCGCGGAAATGGGCCGCGCCAAAGGCCTGTCCCAGGGCCAGCTGAACCGGGCCTGCGGCGACGATTCCACCCGTTTGCCGCGTGGTCTTTCCATCCCCGGTTGCCGTTAAGTTGCTGTCATTACCGCGATTTAAGTGGCGCCTGGGCGCTCGGGGCCCCAAATCGTAACTCATGCAGTCGCGTATTGGCTGGTAGGAGATTTCGATGTCCCGCATGGGCGTTTCACTCGCGGTTCTGACGCTGGCCCTCACGGCCCTGGCCGGACAGGCCCAGGCCGGTCCCGAGGACAAGGACGTCGCCCGTCTGGTGTCGTTCGGCGGCATGTGCGTCAGCTGCGAGCTGTCGGGCCGCAAGCTGACCGGCGCCAAGTTCAGCGGCGCCAATTTCGCCAAGGCCATCCTGATCGGCTCAGACCTGCGCGGCGCGGCCTTCTACGGTTCCAACTTCCAGGGCGCCGATCTGACCCGGTCGGACATGCGCGGCGCCGAGATGCGCGGCGCCAACTTCCAGAACGCCGTTTTCAGCGACGCCCGCATGTCCGGCATCGAGAGCAGCGGCGCCAACTTCCAGAACGCCAGCCTGCTGCGGGCCGATCTGTCGTCGTCCGAGCTGAACGCCGCCAACATGATCGGGGCCAACCTCAACAAGGCCAATCTCAGCAACGCCGAGCTGGGCGGCGCCAATCTGGCCAACGTCAACGGCCGTGACGCCACCTTCCGCAACGCCGAGCTCAACGCCGCCAACCTGTCCGGCGGACGCTTCGACGGGGCCGACTTCCGCAACGCCGAGTTCACGGGCGCCGCCCTGCGCGGGGCCACGTTCCACGGCGCCGACTTCCGGGGCGCCGACCTCTCCAACGCCATGCTGGGCGGAGCCGATCTGTCGGGCGCCAAGGGCCTGGACCAGGACCAGCTGGACGAGACCTGCGGCGACGGCTCCACCCGCCTGCCCCGCGGCCTGACGCTGCGGTCCTGCCATGGCGACCCCCGCCAGATCCGGGTGATCGTCGACTTCAAGCGCGCCCAGGCCGAGGCCGCCCGCGCCCAGGCCGAGGCCGAGAAGGCCGCATCCGCCTGGGCTGCGCCCCGGCCGCCCAAGCCGCCTGCGCCGCCCAAACCGCCGAAATACTGAGCTCGACGCGACCCTGAAAACTTTAAAGGCCCCGGTGCGAACCGGGGCCTTTTTCTATTCGCTCTACACCTTGATGGGCGGCGCCGAGCGGATGTGCAGTTCCTTGTACTGGCGCTCTGCGGCCTCGGCCGGGGCGTTCATCAGGAGGTCCTGGCCCTGCTGGTTCAGCGGGAAGGCGATGACCTCGCGGATGGCGACCTGCTCGGCCAGCAGCATGACGATCCGGTCGATGCCGGGCGCCAGACCGCCGTGCGGGGGAGCCCCGAAGCGGAAGGCGTTCAGCATGCCGCCAAACTGCTCTTCCACCACCTCGGCGCCATAGCCGGCCACTTCGAAGGCCTTGAGCATGATCTCGGGCTTGTGGTTCCGGATCGCGCCCGAGCACAGCTCATAGCCGTTGCAGACGATGTCGTACTGATAGGCGCGGATGGTCAGCGGATCCTGGGTCTCCAGGGCCTCCAGACCGCCCTGCGGCATCGAGAACGGGTTGTGCGAGAAGTCGACGCGCTTTTCGTCCTCGTTCCACTCGAACATCGGGAAGTCGACGATCCAGCAGAACTTGAACTGGTTCTCATCCACCAGCTTCAGCTCGGTGCCGACGCGGGTGCGGGCCAGGCCGGCGAACTTGGCGAACACGGCCGGGTCGCCGGCCACGAAGAAGGCGGCGTCGCCCTTGCCCAGGCCCACCGACTCCATCAGCGCCTGCGTCGGCTCGCCCAGGTTCTTGGCGATCGGGCCGCCCCAGGCGCCCAGGTCTTCCGACCAGAACACATAGCCCAGGCCCGGCTGGCCTTCGCCCTGGGCCCAGCTGTTCATGCGGTCGCAGAACGCCCGCGAACCCCCGGTCGGCGCGGGGATGGCCCACACCCGGTTCTTCGGATCAGCGCCCAGGATCTTGGCGAACAGGCCAAAGCCGCCGTCGCGGAAGTGCTCGGAGACGTCGGCCATCTTGATCGGGTTGCGGGTGTCGGGCTTGTCGCTGCCGTACCACTTCATCGACTGGGCGTAGGTCAGGCGCTCGAAGCCGGCATGCTCCAGCGTCGCGCCGAAATCGTTGGTGAAGGTGTGCATGCCCGAGATCGGCGACACCGGCTTGCCGCCCGAGAACTCCTCGAACACGCCGTGCATCACCGGCTCAATGGCCGCGAACACGTCTTCTTGCGTCACGAAGCTCATCTCGATGTCGAGCTGGTAGAATTCCAGCGAGCGGTCGGCGCGCAGGTCTTCGTCGCGGAAGCACGGGGCGATCTGGAAATAGCGGTCAAAGCCCGAGACCATCAGCAGCTGCTTGAACTGCTGCGGAGCCTGGGGCAGCGCATAGAACTTGCCCGGATGCAGACGCGACGGCACCAGGAAGTCGCGCGCGCCTTCCGGCGACGAGGCCGTCAGGATCGGGGTCTGGTACTCGAGGAAGCCCTGCTCGACCATGCGGTGACGGATCGAGTGGATCACCTTGCTGCGCAGCACGATGTTCTTGTGCAGGGTCTCGCGGCGCAGATCCAGATAGCGGTGCTTGAGGCGGATCTCTTCGGGATAGTCCGGCTCGCCAAACACCGGCAGCGGCAGCTCGGCGGCTTCCGACAGCACTTCCACGGCGGTGACGTGGATCTCGATCGCGCCGGTCGGCAGGTTGGGGTTCACGGCTGCGGCGTCGCGGGCCAGCACCTTGCCGTCCACCTTGATCACGCTCTCGGCGCGCAGGCGCTCGACGATGTCAAAGCCCGGGGTCTCGGGGTGCAGCACCAGCTGGGTCAGGCCGTAATGGTCGCGCAGGTCGATGAAGACCAGGCCGCCATGGTCGCGCTTGCGGTGGATCCAGCCCGACACGCGGACATTGGCGTCGGTGTCGCTAGCCCGAAGGGCGCCGCAGGTGTGGGTGCGGTAGGCGTGCATCGTGGTCATGACAAAGTCTTCGAAAATCGCGGGAACGCGTTGATTTGCAAGGCGCGGAAAGGCGCATGGGGGGGCGTGGATGTCAAGGATTCTGAGGCTGCCACTGGCCCCCTACGGGCTGCTGCGCAGCCGTCTTCCCATGAAAGGCGCGGACTCATCTTCCCCCTCCGGGGGAGGAGCGCCGAAGGCGCGGAGGGGGCAAGTGTGGCGCACGCGCCTTCACACCCCCGCGCTTTCGCTGCGATGGCGATGGAAAGGGTCGCGGAGCGTCCGGGCTCGCCCGGAGGAAAATAGAATAACCGTTTCGACGAAGCCGAGCGCTCCGCGTGGTCGTTATCCATCAGCGTCCCGGCGGGTGGCCCAGTTGGGGCCTTACCGGAACCCGGAAGCTTCGGTTTCCCGAAGTCCCGAAGGTCGGGGGGCGTGGGGCCAATCCTGACCAACACTCGCCTTGATCCCCATCCACGCCGACGGCGGGCGGGTCCTGCAACGCCAGGATCCCCGGACCGGTCGAGTATCCCCCTCGACCCCCGTCCCGCTCGATCACCCCCCGTCGCCGCAATGGTCGCTGGCCTTGCGCCCTTTCCTCGCGACGAGGTGGGACAAGAATACGGGAGGTTTCAGCGCGTCTGACGGGCGCGCTCGCTTTATTTGGAGGGCGTTGATCAGGCTGAGCTTTCTCCCGAAAGCCAAGGGGATCGGTCGCAGTTTATCCCCGCACTTGCCCCCTACGGGCTGCTTCGCAGCCGTCTTCCCCCGTAGGGGGAAGATGAGGTCGGCGCGCTTCATCTTCCCCCTGAAAGGGGGAGGACGACCGCGTAGCGGTCAGGAGGGGGCCAGCGGCGTCGGCAGGGAAACCCCCACCCCCTCCTCCCGCATCCGGTAGGCCATCACCGCCGTGCGCCCCAGGCTCTCGACCAGCCGCCAGTTGACGATCGCCCCGACCGGCGCGCCGACCACGGGCAGCAGCTGGGCCAGCTTGGCCAGGTCAATATGGTCGCGATACTGCTGCTGGAAGGCCCGCCAGTCGAAGGCCTCCAGCGTGTCGGGACGCTCCGCCCGCCGCGCGTCCCAGTCGTCCATGGCCGCCAGCACCCGGGCCCGGTGGCTCGCGTCGGAAAAGGCCAGCTCGAAGATGTGCAGGATATAGAGCCGCTCATCCAGGTCGGTCCCGTCATGACCGAAGATCGCGGCGATCTCGAACAGCAGCTTGATCTTGAAGCTCATCAGCAGCGGGAAATCGGCCGCCGCCGCCAGAAAGCCCCCGGCCCCGGTGATCCCGCCCTCGACGCTGGCGGTCTTCTTCCAGCCGTCGATGGCGGCGGCGGCCTTGGCGCGCTTTTCGTCCAGGCTCAGGCCGTGCTGCGGCGAGCCGGTGGCGAAGTCGGCCCCGGTCAGGATGCCCCGCGTCAGGCCCTCCATGGCCGTGGTGATCGCGGCGTGGACCTTTTCGGGGATGATCTGGTTGATCTTCACCTGCGCCTTGCGCGCGAGGCCGCCTAGGGGCCCGGAGGGCTTGGTCATGGCGGCGCGCCAGGCGGCGAGGTCGGGGGGTGATGAGGTCATGGGTTAGATATAGGGCGACGCCCCGCCCCCACACCACTCCCCCAACCCACCGTCATTCCCGCCCTTGTGGCGGAAACCCCTGTTTCAGCTTGCACGTGAAGCGCCAGCGAAGTGCGCGCGCACTTCGCCCCTCCCGCACGTGCGGCGGACAGAGGGGTTCCCGCCACAAGGGCGGGAATGACGAGAGTATTTTGTTCCTGTATTGTTCCCGCGCTACAAGGAGCATTCGCCATGGTTCCACGCGAAGCCTGGATCGCGGTCTACATGATGAGCGACCACTATCGGGGTACGCTCTACACCGGCGTTACGGGCCAGTTCTTCACGCGCATTGGCCAGCATCGGGAAGGCCAATTGCCCGGCTTCACCCGGCAATATGGCCTCAAGCGTCTGGTCTGGTACGAGATCCACGACCTGATGACCGAGGCGATCCAGCGCGAAACCTCGATCAAGCGCTGGCCGCGCCAGTGGAAGATCAACCTGATCGAACGCGACAATCCCCGGTGGGACGACCTCTACGCCGCCGTCTTTGAATGGGCCCCGGTTCCCAGGCAGGTTTGAGCACCGCCCCCCTCCACCGTCATTCCCGCCCTTGTGGCGGGAACCCCTGTTTCAGCTGAGACGTGAAGCGCCAGCGAAGTGCGCGCGCACTTCGCCCCTTCTGCACCTGCGGCGGCGCGAGGGGTTCCCGCCACAAGGGCGGGAATGACGGGAGTATTTGGGGATAAGCTGCGCCCCATGACCGACGCCCAACGCCTGACCCTGGTCCGCGCCCTGCACACGGTGATCTATGTCGTGATGGCCGGCGCCGGGCGGCAATATCAGAGGCAGCGAGGTTTCGTCCCCATGCCACCTTCCCAACCCACCGTCATTCCCGCCCTTGTGGCGGGAACCCCTGGTTCAGCCGACACGTGAAGCGCCAGCGAAGTGCGCGCGCACTTCGCCCCTCCCGCACCTGCGGCGGACAGAGGGGTTCCCGCCACAAGGGCGGGAATGACGGGAGTATTTGGGGATAAGCTGCGCCCCATGACCGACGCCCAACGCCTGACCCTGGTCCGCGCCCTGCACACGGTGATCTATGTCGTGATGGCCGGCGCCGGGCGGCAATATCAGAGGCAGCGAGGTTTCGTCCCCATGCCACCTTCCCAACCCACCGTCATTCCCGCCCTTGTGGCGGGAACCCCTGTTTCAGCCGACACGTGAAGCGCCAGCGAAGTGCGCGCGCACTTCGCCCCTGCCGCACCTGCGGCGGATAGAGAGGTTCCCGCCACAAGGGCGGGAATGACGGGAGTATTTGGGATTAAGCTGCGCCCCATGACCGACGCCCAACGCCTGACCCTGGTCCGCGCCCTGCACACGGTGATCTATGTCGTGATGGCCAGCGCCAGCCTCGTCGTCCTCTATGCCGGGATCACCGGCGCGCACGGCCCCTGGCTGTGGGTGGCGGCCGCGCTGGTCGCCGTCGAGAGCCTGGTCTTCGCCGCCTTCGGCCTCAAATGCCCCCTGACCGCCATCGCCGTGAAGTACGGCGCGACCAGGGACGGCGCCTACGACACCTTCCTGCCGGAGCGGATTACCCGCTGGACGTTCGCGGTGTTCGGGCCGGTGATCCTGCTGGGGTTTGGGTTGTTGGCGGTGCGGTGGGGGTTGGGTTGGCTCTAGACACGCCAGGCAGTCACCGCCGCGTGGAGCGTCCTAGCGTGAAGTGAGAAAACTCCCGCAACTTGACCGTGAAGGACGGTTGACGGATCGTCTTGGGCGAACGAGCGAATCAGAAAGAAACTAGATGCCTCGCTTAACAGACGAATTAGTGACGAGAGAGAGCTTTCAGAAAATACACTTTGAAAATGAAGCCATTTCGTCTGGTCATTTTAGGCATTGCGAGTTTATCCAGGCAAATTTTGGCATTCAAGTTGATGTTATATTTGAAAATTGTAAATTTGAAGGATGCGATTTTACCAATAATGAATTGAGTGGTTCCACTTTTATACACTGCGGATTTGATGGCTGCAAATTTACAAGAACAAGACTCGACGACTGCAATATAATAGAATGCGAAATACCTCTTTCAGATTTCGTAGAATGCTATCTATACGGCACAACCTTAAGGTCAACAAATATAGATGGGAGTTCATTCCTAGATTGCGATGCGCAATTCACGACATTCTCAGATTGTGAAGTTTTTGACACTTCATTCGAAGATACGGATCTATCGGATGCAGATTTGGGCGACACTTATGGCCTAAGTGAAGAGCAAATTACACTAGCTACAGGAAATGCTAGAACTATTCTTCCGGACGATCTTGAGCATCCCTCGCATTGGATGGGCCAAGTAGAGCACACATCGCAAAAACTGGACGACATACCAAACCAAGTCGCGGCCCCAATTCGTGTAATTTGGCGGGATACGAAAATCGTACCAGACCCGCGTGGCCATGCCGACGATCAGATGCGAAACCCCTCTATAATTGCGATGTATCGGGCATTTCAGTCAGACGTAGAGAACGTAATTGTCCAAGCGCCGACCAACCACCCGATCATGCGACACGTTGAATTGCTATTTCAAGCAACATCTCGAGGTATAATATCGTTTAACCCGTCACTAGCCGGCTACCATATAGAGGTTCTGCGCTGCCAATTAGATACTTCAGAAGATGAGCTCAGCGATACTACAATAGGTAGAATAAGATATGTTGTTGCGGGCGGCTCTATATTGGTAAATCAATTTCCAGAATGGCGCAATATATCTGCCAATAACCAAGAATTTGATCAAAATGCCGATGCAATAAAGTCTGTCGCAGCAGCGCTGCATGCTATTGCGGACAGCGCGAGAATGACCGGATCACCGGTCGACAGGCGCGTCGCCGAGTCGTTGGACATTCAGGCCCACGACATCGCCGCGCTACCCGCAGATCGAAAAATAAAACTCGGGACAGCAAATAGCGCAAGTAATATACTATCGGCGTTGAGTAGTAGGCTGTGGCAAATGGTCAAATCTGGATCTAAGACAGCATCCGATGCGGTACTTGAGAATTCAATTAAAGGTTTTTTTGAAACAAATGCCAATCCAATTAGCATTATAATTCAATGGGCCCCATCCATACTGGGATGGTTCAGACATGTAGTGACCACGTTGATTGCAAAAAACTGATATCAACCCTGTATCCACACCCCGCCCCACTCCATCCCCACCTTCCCTCACCCGCCCCGCTCGCGCTTCCGCCGCACCCGGCCTATATCCAGCACACCCAGTAACCACGCCGGACGCCGCCGACTTGTCCCGTCAGTTCAGACTGCCGCTGCACAGCCCGCCGTCGTTCGCGCGGGAGCACTTCGCAGTGTCGCCGACCAACGCCCAGGCGATCGCGGCGATCGACGCCTGGCCGCGCTGGGGCGACGGGCGGCTGGCCCTGATCGGGGCCGCGGGCGCGGGCAAGACCCATCTGGCGCGCGACTGGGCCCTGAAGGCGAACGCCGTGGTGGTCGAGGCGGCCAATCCCCTTGCAGCGCCGCTGGACCTGGCCGCCCTGCGCGGCCGCGCCGTGCTGGTCGATGACGCTGACCGCCGGGCCGAGGGCGGCCATCTGGACGACGAGACCCTGTTTCACCTGATCAACATGGCCGGGGTCGACGGCGGGACCCTGCTGCTGACCGGCCGGCTGGCGCCCGTGGCCTGGGACTGCGCGGTGCCCGACCTGCGCTCGCGGCTCAACGCCCTGACGGCCGCCATCATCGACGAGCCCGACGACATCGTGCTGGAGGCCGTGCTGCGCCGGGCCTTCGCGGCGCGGGCCATGACCCCGGCCCACGACGTCTATCCCTACCTGCTGCGCCGCATCCCCCGCTCGTCGCTGGAGGCCATCGCGGCGGTGGACCTGCTGGACGAGGCGGCCTCGGCCCAGGGCCGGGCGATTACCCGGCTGCTGGCGGGCGAGGTGCTGGCGTTTGAGGGGGATGAGGCGGAGGACTGAGGGTCCTTCTCTTCAAAACGGCTGTCATCCCGGACGAACGCGCAGCGTGAAGATCCGGGATCGACGCCTGAGCTCAGCGCTTCCGGCGGTCCCGGATCTGCGCCCGGCGTTCGCCGGACTTGTCCGGGATGACAGGCCTGGTTTGCAAGGGGCGCCAGTGTCTTGCCCCCGTCACGTCCCACGTTCACCATGTGAGAACCCTGTTCGCCTATGGTTCCCCGCATGCCCAACGCCGCGCCCCTGCCGACCCCCGTCACTGAAGCCGACACGGCCTGTCGTCTGGACAAGGCGCTGCTGGCCTCGCCCGAGCGGTTCATCAATCGCGAACTGTCGTGGCTGGCCTTCAACGAACGCGTGCTGGAAGAGAGCGCCAATCGGCGCCATCCGCTGCTGGAGCGGCTGCGGTTCCTGTCGATCTCGGCCAACAATCTCGACGAATTCTACATGGTGCGGGTGGCCGGCCTGAAGGGCCAGGTGCGCGAGGGCGTGCGGGTGGTCAGCCAGGACGGCCTGACGCCGGGCGAGCAGCTAGCGCGGATCAACGCCACGGCCTTCGACCTGATGGTCGATCAGCAGAAGATCTGGCGCGACGTGCGCGCCGAGCTGTGGGGCGAGGGCCTCAAGCTGCTGGACGCCAAGGACATCGAGGGCGACGACAAGGTCAAGGCCGAGGAGCTGTTCCTGACCCGGATGTTCCCGGTGCTGACGCCCCTGGCCATCGACCCGGCCCACCCGTTTCCGTTCATTCCCAATCTGGGCTTCTGCCTGGCGCTGAAGCTGCGCCGCATCGCCGACGACAAGCACCTGTACGCCCTGGTGCCGGTCCCCAGCCAGGTGCAGCGGTTCTGGGAAATCGGCTCGGTGACCACGCGCGGCAAGAAGCGCGAGCGCCGGATCGTGGCGCTGGAGAGCTTCATCATCCTGTTCCTGGGCCACCTGTTCCCCGGCTATAAGGTGGAGGGCCGCGGCCTGTTCCGCCTGATCCGCGACAGCGACCTGGAAATCGAGGAAGAGGCCGAAGACCTGGTGCGCGAGTTCGAGGCGCGGTTGAAGAAGCGTCGCCTGGGCCAGGTGGTGCGGGTCAAGATCCAGACCTCCATGCCCCAGGACCTGCGCGACTTCATCGTCGAGGGCCTGCGCGCCGAGCCTGACGACGTCATCCTGGTGGACGGCAAGCTGGGCCTGGCCCAGATGGACGAGCTGATCCCGCCCGATCGCCCGGACCTGAAGTTCAAGCCCTACAACGCCCGTTTCCCCGAGCGCGTGCGCGACCACGGCGGCGACTGTTTCGCGGCGATCCGCGAGAAGGACATCCTGGTCCACCACCCCTTCGAGAGCTTCGATGTGGTGGTGCAGTTCCTGCGTCAGGCGGCGCGCGATCCCAATGTGCTGGCGATCAAGCAGACCCTGTACCGCACCTCCAAGGACAGCCCGATCGTGGCGGCCCTGATCGAGGCGGCCGACAACGGCAAGAACGTCACCGCCCTGGTCGAGATCAAGGCGCGCTTTGACGAGGAGAACAACCTCAAATGGGCCCGCGATCTGGAACGCGCGGGCGTCCACGTGGTGTTCGGCTTTGTCGACTGGAAGACCCACGCCAAGCTGTCGGTGGTGGTGCGCCGCGAGGGCGAGGCCCTGCGCACCTATTGCCACTTCGGCACCGGCAACTATCACCCCCAGACGGCGCGGGTTTATACCGATCTGTCGCTGTTCACCTGCGATCCGGCCCTGGGCCGCGACGGCGGCAAGCTGTTCAATTTCATCACCGGCTACGCCCAGCCGCATGGTCTGGAAAAGCTGAGCTTCTCGCCAGAGACGCTCAAGCCCGACCTGCTGAAGATGATCAGCCTCGAGGCCGCCAATGCGCGGGCCGGCAAGCCTGCCGGCATCTGGGCCAAGATGAACTCCGTGGTCGATCCCCAGATCATCGACGCCCTCTATGCCGCCAGCCAGGCCGGGGTGATGATCAATCTGGTGGTGCGCGGCATCTGCTGCCTGCGGCCGGGCGTGAAGGGGCTGTCGGAGAATATCCGGGTCAAAAGCATCGTCGGACGGTTCCTGGAGCACGCCCGGATCGTCGCCTTCGCCAACGGCGCCGACCTGCCCGGCCCGCAGACGCGCCTGTTCATCAGCTCGGCCGACTGGATGCCGCGCAACCTCGACCGCCGGGTGGAAACCCTGGTGCCGGTCGAGAACCCCACCGTACACCAGCAGGTGCTGGACCAGATCATGGTCGCCAACCTCAATGACGAGGCCCAGAGCTGGAACCTCAACAGCGATGGCGGCTACACGCGCGATCCGGCCTGGGACAAGAAGGGCGCCTTCTCGGCCCACGACTATTTCATGACCAATCCCAGCCTGTCGGGCCGCGGCCAAAAGGTGAAGGATCTGCCGATGGCCTTCGACCATGTGGGCCCGCGAAAAGGCAAGGGTTGAGGCGTCTCGTCCTTCTGACGGTCCCGGCGGTCCTGGCCCTGTCTGGCTGTGGTCCCGGCCAGGCGGAGCAGGCGCAGATCTGCGCCATCCTGGCCCAGCCCGGCGTGCCCGGCATCGACCGGATCGGCGACGGCGCAGCCCTGGCCCCGGTGGATCGGCAACTTCAGGCCAAGGGCCGAATCTATGGTCCCGGCCTGCGCCTGGGCCAGATCCGCTCGTGGGGGTCCTGCCCAAAGCATGCGCCGACCGTCGAGCTGCTGCTGCTGGACGGCAACCACGCCGCGACCAAGGGCGGCCTTCGCGCGAACGGGGCGCAGAAGACTTTCGGCACCTGCTTCTACGTAAGAACCGAAACCCGCTGGCGCTTGCTCGCGTGCCGGATTAATGGCGCGTCCTGACGTCCCGAGCGATTTTCGTCCGGCCCCGCTTTCTCCCGCGTCTCAATAGGCTAAACCAAGCTCATGCCTTTTCCGGCGCCGCGCGACGCGGCCGTGATCGATATCGGATCCAACTCGGTGCGCCTCGTGGTGTACCGGCTGGAAGGCCGCGCCATCTGGACCGTGTTCAACGAGAAGGTGCTGGCGGGCCTGGGCCGTGATCTGGGCGACAACGGCCGGCTGTCGCCCGACGGGGTGCTGCAGACCCTGGCGGCCCTGAAACGCTTCCGCGCCGTGCTGGAGGCCGTGGCCCCGGCCGAGACCTTCGTGGTCGCCACCGCCGCCGCCCGCGAGGCCAGCGACGGCCCCGCCTTCGTGGCTCGGGTCAAGGCCGAGACCGGCCTGACCGTTCGCGTGCTGAGCGGCGAGGAAGAGGCCCGCTACGCCGCCCTCGGCGTGCTGGCCGGCGCCCCTCAGGCCACCGGCGTCGTGGGCGATCTGGGCGGCGCCAGCCTGGAGCTGATCCGACTGGAAAGCACCGGCGCGGGCCTGGGCGTCACCCTGCCCCTGGGCCCCTTCAGCCTGGGCCTGTCGGAAGGCTTCGACGCCGACCGGGTGCGCCGTCTGTGCGCCCAGCGGCTGGCCCCGGTGACCAGCGCCTTCCGGACCGACAGCTTCCACGCCGTCGGCGGCGCCTGGCGCAACCTGGCCCTGCTGCACATGCGGATGTCGGGCTATCCACTGCACGTCGTGCACCAGTACGAGATCAGCGCCAGCGAAGCGCTGGACGCCGCGCGCCTGGTCTCGCACCAGTCGAAGAGCTCGCTGGAACGCATCGAGGGCATGAGCAAGAAGCGCTCGGAGACCCTGCCCTACGCCGCCGTGGTGCTGGAAAGCCTGATCGAGAGCCTTGGCGTCAAGCGCATCGAGATCTCGGCCTTTGGCGTGCGCGAAGGTCTGCTGTTCGAGGCCATGCCGCCGCGCACCCGGGGCCTGGACCCGCTGATCGAGGGCTGCGCCTCGCTGGGCGCCCGCCAGGGCGTCGCCGACGAGTTGGGCGCAGGCCTGCAGGCCTGGATCGCCCCGGCCTTCACCAGCCTGCCGCCGCTGTTCGACGAGGGGCGCGACGCCGTGCTGATGTCGGCCGCCTGCCGTCTGGCCGACCTGGGTGCGCGCCTGCACCCCGACCATCGCGCTGATCTGGTGTTCGAACAGGTGCTGCGCGCGCCGATCGCCGGCCAGGGCCATGATGAACGCGCCTTCCTGGCCACGGCGGCCTATGCCCGTCATGCCAGCACCTTCGACCCGCCCGAGCTGGACGTGCTGGCGCGCCTGCTGACCCCGGCCCGCCTCAAGCGCGCCAGGGCCCTGGGCGCGGCGATCCGGCTGGGCTGCGACCTGTCGGGCCGCAGCGCGCCCCTGCTGGCCCGCTCGCGCCTGGCCATTGACAAGACCCAGCTGACCCTGACGGCCGAGCCCGGCTATGCCGACCTGCTGCTGGGCGAACAGACCAGCAAGCGGGCCGGTACGGCGGCCCATCTTCTGGGCCTGAAACTCAAGATCTCAACATCCTAAACAAGGTGTTGATCAGTAGTTGACGTGCTTAATGCAGTCTAAACATACCCGATCTGATCATGAGGCAGGATGACGCAATCATAGCGTTGCCTATTGAGCACATTTTGTTAGCTTGATTTCTCTACTGTGCCTTGAAACACATAGGGAGGCCCAGTGATGCTACAGCGTAAAGTGGACTATCTGGACGCCATCGCGCAGAACCCGCGCCAGCGCCCTGCTCTTCGCCTTGCCAATGAAAACGATGCGCCGGTCCAGAGCGCCGCGCACAGCCTCCAGCACGAGATCGCCCGCGTCTTCGCCCAGGAAACAACCTGGTCGGTCCGTCGCACCGTGGCGATCGGTATTGTCTTTCACCTTGGCGTCTTCTGCGCCCTGGGTCTGGCGGCCGGCGGCGCGATCCTGCCCAACTAAAGCGTTATTCGGCGAAGTGGCTCACACTTCGCCGAACACGGCTTTAGTGTCGCAGAACTGGCGCGGCGTCGGAAAACTCGGCCGCGCCCGTCAGCCGGCCATAGATCTGGCAAAGCGCCTGGAAAACGGAATCCCAGCCGTGCCGCTCTTCGGCCCGACACCGGGCAGCCTGACCCAGCCCCTCAGCGCCGCGCGCAAACACCGATTCCACGGCCTCGGCCATGGCGCGCGCCTCCGATGCGGCGGCAAGCTCGCCCACCGAGGCGTCGACCGATTCAGCCACGCCGCCTGACGCGACGCCGATGACGGGCAGTCCGCAGGCCATCGCCTCCAGGACGACCAGACCGAACGGTTCGTTGTCATTGGCGTGCACGAAGGCGTCGCAACCCGCCAGGATCGCCGCCAAGGCCTGAGGGTCGCGCTGATAGTCCATGCAGATAACGCGATCACTGGCCGGCGCGCCGCTCCCCGCCCCGATCAACAGCAGCACATAGGGGTCGCCAAGCCGTTCAACGGCCTCCACCAGCACGTCCAGCCGCTTTTCCCGCGCGGGCCGTCCGGCGAACACCAGAATTTTGTGGTCCGGCCTCAAGCCCAGAGATGCGCGCAAGCCTGCGCGGTCGCCGCGCCCGGGATGGAAGATATCCACATCCACGCCCAGGGGCAGGCCAATAGCGTTGGTGACGCCGGCCTCGATCAGCCGACCGGCTATGAAGCGGCTCGGCGCGACGGCCTGGTCGAACTGGCCATAGATCGCCGCCCAGCGCTTTTGCATCGGCTTTTCAGCCCATTCGCCGATATGCAGCGCCGCCAGCGCGCCCAGGTCGGTGTGACAGAACCCCACCACCGGGACGCCCAGGGCGTCGCCCGCCCGCAACGCGGCCAGGCCGGGCGTATAGGGATCGCCGGCCTCGATAATGTGTGGCCTCTGGCGGATCAGCCGCTCCATCCAGGCCTGCTTGACGAGAGGCCACCGGTATCCATCACCAAACGGCAACGGCGCGGCATAGATCGACACGCGGCCCTGTCCGTCATGAGCATCCCGCGCGCCGGGAACAACCAGGGTGTGGTGCACTGACGGTCTATTGGCGGCCAGCCAGGTTCGCTTCGTGTTGAGATACCGGCGCACGCCGCCGCTCCGCGGGGCGTAGAGCATGGTCGTATCCACCAGGCGAACAGCCTGTCCGGCCGCCGGGGCGCCATCCGAAAGGCCGCGAAAGCCGAACGGTTGATTCGATCTCAAGTCCACCACGCCGAATCCTTATCGCTAACCAGACCATGACATTCGGCCTCGGAACGATAAAGGTTTCGCGACAGTTACGGTTCCTCGCTGCCCTGCGGCGGCTTTATGCCGACGCCGCGACGGCCCAGCGCCTCGCGTAGCAAGGTTTCGACCTGGGCGTTCACACTGCGCAACTCGGCGGCGGCCAGTCGCTCCACGGCGGTCAGCACCTCGGGGCGTACGCGCATCAGAAACGCGCGCCGTCCGCCCTTCCCGTTCTCGTTAGGATCGCTGGCCACGCCCTAGCCGTACAGCGTGCCGGTATTGACCACGGGCTGAGCCTCGCGGTCGGCGCACAACACCACCAGGAGATTGGACACCATCGCGGCCTTGCGCTCGTCATCCAATTTGACGACCCCGCGCTCGCTGAGTTGATTGAGCGCCGTCTCGACCATGCCCACAGCGCCGGCCACGATGGTGCGCCGGGCGGCCAGCACGGCCTCGGCCTGCTGACGCTTCAGCATGGAACCAGCAATCTCCGGGGCATAGGCCAGGTGCATGAGATGCGCCTCATCGATGGCGACGCCGGCGACGGCGATGCGGGCCTGCAGATCAGCCTGAAGCTTGGCGCCCACCTCCTCGGCGTCGGCGCGCAGGGTGGGCTCGCCCTCCTCCGCGTGATCATAGGCGTAGTGCGAGGCCACCTCACGCAGCCCGGTTTCGATCTGGATGTTCACAAAGGCCACATAGTCATCGACGTCGAACAGCGCCTGGGCCGAATCCGCCACGCGCCAGACGATGTTGGCCGCGATCTCGATCGGATTGCCACGCTTGTCGTTGACCTTCAGCTTCTCGCTGGTGACGTTGCGCACCCGCAGGCTGATCTTCTTGCGTCCGTACCAGGGCAAGACCCAGCGAAGCCCTGTCGTGCGGTCGGTTCCGACATAGGCGCCGAATACCGTCAGCACATAGGCCTCGTTCGGCTGCATCGAATAGAAGCCGCTACTGACCAACGCGGCCAGGATGACCAGCAAGGCGCCGAGCGCGTTGTAGCCGGCGCCATAGGCATCGGCGTTGATAAAGGCCCAGATCCCGGCGCCAATCAGCAGCGGAAGCGCCAGAAGCGGCAGGCCTCCGCTGACCCCGCCGCGAATACGTTCGACCGACCGGTTGATGGTGTGGACTTCCGACATCGTCACGCTCCCGTCTGGATATGAAAGTGATATCACTTTGATCGCTCTTGGCAAGGTGAAGCGGGACCGCGTAAGCCCAAGGCTGACCGAGCGGGGATCGAATGGCGCGTTATCTCTTCACCACCTGGGAAGGCGGCGGACATGTGCAGCCCCTGCTGCTGGCTGCGCGCGACCTGCAGGATCGCGGTCACGACGTGCTGGTCCTCAGCGATGTCTGCAACGACACGGACGCTGCCGCCCTGGGCGTGGCGTTCCAGCCCTGGACGACAGCGCCGAGCCAGACCGGAAAGCGTCGCGAGGACGATCGTCTGAAGGACCATGAAGCCGACAATCCCCTTGAGGTGATCCAGCGGCTGATCGACCGGATCATGGCAGGGCCGGCCCTGGCCTATGCGCAGGATACGCTCGCCGCCATCGACGCCTTCAAGCCTGACGCCATCGTCAGTCAGGAACTTCTGCTGGGCGCCATGGCCGCAGCGGACGCCCGCAATCTGCCCCTGGCCCTGTTCGCCGCCAATATCTGGTCGCTCCCCACCCTGTCCGGTGTCCCGCCCTTCGGCGCGGGCATGCCACCGGCGACCTCAGACGAAGAGCGCGCCATGCACGCGATGGTCACCCAGATGAGCCGGGGTCTGTTCCAGATCGGTTTGCCGGCCCTGAACACCGCGCGCGCCGCACTGGGCCTGCCGGCGCTGGACGATCTGTTCGATCAACTCGATACGGCCGGCCTGATCCTGATCGCCAGCAGCCGGGCGTTTGATTTCGCCCCGGATCCCGTGCCTGCCCCGTTCGCCTATGCGGGCCCCTATCTGGCCGATCCTGCCTGGGTGACGCCCGCGACCCTGCCTGCGGGTGACGCTCCGCTGGTGCTGGTCTCGTTTTCCAGTCTGTATCAGGCGCAGGAAGCCGTGCTGACCAACGTCATCGCCGCGCTGGGCCGCTTGCCGGTGCGCGGCTTGGTGACGACAGGGCCGACCCTTGAGCCGAGCCAATTCCCCGCGCCCGACAATGTGATCGTGGTGCGCAGCGCGCCGCATCAGGCCTTGCTGGAGGAAACGGCGGTGTTCGTGACCCATGCCGGCCATGGCTCTACGCTACGCCCGCTGATGGCGGGGGTTCCGCTCCTGTGCATGCCGATGGGCCGTGATCAGCACGACAACACCGCCAGGGTGGTCGCCCGCGACGCCGGTCTGCGCCTGTCGCCAGACGCAAGCGTCGAAGCGATCATGGCCGCAATCACCCAGTTGCTTGAAGATGTCCGCTATGGCCGGGCCGCTGCGGCCTTGGGAACCGCGATCCAGGCTGATCGTGACAACCGGTCCGCCGCGCCCCTGTTGGAGCAGATGCTGGCGCCGGCGACGAATTCTGGTGGGCGGTGAGGGGATCGAACCCCCGACCCTCTCCGTGTAAAGGAGACGCTCTACCGCTGAGCTAACCGCCCCAAAAGTCGAGCCGGCCTTCTAGACGCCGGCGCGGCCCATGCAAAGCGAATAAGAAAAGGGCGGCGCGCCGAGAAGCGCTCCGCCCTCTTGTCTCTCAAAAAGAGATCAGCCGTTCAGCGTGGTCTTCAGGCCTTCGCCGACCTGGAAACGCGCGGTCTTCGAGGCCGGGCGGTTGACGGTCTCGCCGGTGCGAGGATTGCGCGCGGTACCCGCCGCACGCGCTACGGCCTTGAACGTGCCGAAGCCCACGAGACGCACGTCGTTTCCCGACTTCAGCGAGTCGGTGACGGATTCGATGAAGGCTTCCAGAGCGTCCTTGGCCTGATTTTTATTGATGCCCGCCTTCTCGGCGATCGCCGTGACGAGTTCGGCTTTTGTGGTCATGTTTTTCTCCCAGCCAATAAAGCGGCGGCGCTTCGCAAAAGCCGACGCCACTTCGCTCGGCCAGGATTATGGCGGCGGAAAATGCCCCGTCAAATGAAGGCGGCGCGGGAACCTCCCGCGCCGCCATACTTATCAACGATAAGTTACAGTCAGTGGGTTAAAATCGCGTCTCCGTCGCCCTCATCGCCCTTCGCAGTTGCAGCAATGGGCTCATCGGCCTCATTCCACTCCACGGGCGTCAGCGGGCCGGTCAGCGCATGCTTGAGCACCTCATCGACGGTGGAGACCGGAATGATCTCCAGGCCGTCCTTCACCGACTGAGGCACATCGACCAGATCCTTCTCGTTCTCCTGAGGGATCAGAACGGTCTTCACGCCTGACCGCAGGGCCGCCAGGAGCTTTTCCTTCAGCCCCCCGATGGCGGTCACACGCCCGCGCAGGGTGATCTCGCCGGTCATGGCGATCTCCTTGCGGATCGGGATACCGGTCAGCACCGAAACCATGGCCACAGCCATGGCGGCGCCGGCCGAGGGACCATCCTTGGGCGTGGCGCCATCCGGCACGTGGATGTGCACATCGGTCTTTTCAAAGACCGGCGGCTTGACGCCAAAGTGCAGGGCCCGCGAGCGGACATAGGACTGGGCGGCCGAGATCGACTCCTTCATCACGTCCTTGAGGTTGCCGGTGACCGTCATGCGGCCCTTGCCCGGCATCTTCACGGCTTCGATGGTCAGGATGTCGCCGCCGAACTCTGTCCAGGCCAGACCCGTGACGATCCCGACCTGGTCGACTTCGTCGGTCTCGCCATAGCGGTACTTCTTGACGCCCGCATACTTGGCCAGCCGCTCGTCGTCGATGGTGATCGAGGTGACCTTCTCGCGTCCCAGATCGCGGACGGTCTTGCGCGCCAGGGCGCCCAGTTCCCGCTCCAGCGACCGCACGCCGGCTTCCCGGGTGTAGTAGCGGATCAGATCGCGGATCGCCTTTTCGGGCACCACGAACTCAGAGTCCTTCAGGCCATGATCCTTGGTCAGCTTGGGCAGGATGTGGCGCTTGGCGATCTCCAGCTTCTCATCTTCGGTGTAGCCGGCGATGCGAATGATCTCCATGCGGTCCAGCAGCGGCTGGGGCATGTTGAGACTGTTGGCCGTCGTGACGAACATCACCTGGCTCAGGTCATAGTCGACCTCCAGATAGTGGTCGCCGAACGCCGCGTTCTGCGCGGGATCGAGCACTTCGAGCAGGGCCGAGGCGGGATCGCCGCGGTAGTCGCTGCCCATCTTGTCGATCTCGTCGAGCAGGAAGAAGGCGTTGGTGGTCTTGGCCTTCTTCATCGACTGGATGACCTTGCCGGGCATCGAGCCGATATAGGTGCGGCGGTGACCGCGGATCTCGGCTTCGTCACGCACCCCGCCAAGGCTCATGCGCACGAACTCGCGACCCGTCGCCTTGGCCAGCGACTTGCCCAGCGAGGTCTTGCCGACGCCGGGAGGGCCGACGAGGCAAAGGATCGGCCCCTTCAGCGAGTTGGTGCGCGCCTGGACGGCCAGATACTCAAGGATGCGCTCCTTGACCTTCTCCAGACCGTAGTGATCCTCGTCGAGGATGCTCTCGGCCTCGACCAGGTCGATCTTCTTGGTCTTGGCCTTGCCCCACGGGATCGACAGCATCCAGTCGAGATAGTTGCGCACCACCGTGCTCTCGGCCGACATCGGGCTCATGTTGCGCAGCTTCTTCAGCTCGCCTTCGGCCTTGGTGCGGGCCTCCTTGGAGAGCTTGGTCTTCTTGATGCGCTTTTCGAGATCGATGAGTTCGTCGCGCTGATCGTCGGGATCGCCCAGCTCCCGCTGGATCGCCTTCATCTGCTCGTTGAGATAATATTCGCGCTGGGTCTTCTCCATCTGGCGCTTCACGCGCGAGCGGATCTTTTTCTCGACCTGCAGGACGCTGATCTCGCCTTCCATCAGGGCGAAGACCTTTTCCAGGCGCTTCACGATGTCGAAGATTTCCAGCAGGTGCTGCTTGTCGCCGATCTTCACCGACAGGTGGGCGGCGATGCTGTCGGCCAGTTTGCCCGGCTCGGCGATCTGCGGGATCGAGGCCAGGGCTTCCGGCGGCACCTTCTTGTTGAGTTTGACGTAGTTCTCGAACTGCTCGACCACGGCGCGCGACAGCGCTTCGGCCTCGGGACCGACGCCCTCGTCCTCGCTCACTTCACCGATCTGGGCCTCATAGAAGGACTCCTGATCGGTAAACTTGACCACGGCGGCGCGGCCCTTGCCCTCGACCAGCACCTTTACGGTGCCGTCGGGCAGCTTGAGCAATTGAAGAACGGTGGCCAGAACGCCGACATCATAGATGTCGCCCGGCGACGGATCGTCGTCAGCCGAGTTCTTCTGGGTCACCAGCAGGATCTGCTTGTCACCGCGCATCACCTCTTCGAGGGCGCGCACGGATTTGTCGCGGCCCACGAAGAGCGGCACGACCATATGCGGGAAAACCACGATGTCCCGCAGCGGCAAGACTGGAAGCGTACGAAGTTCAGACATAATGCTCTTACTCCCGGCCGTCGCGGCGTCCGCGCTCGGCCATGCGGGCCGCCGTTACATCAGACGATGCGCCTGAGTCGATCGGCCCGTCCGTCCGGGACTGGACGGAATGGTCCTTATTTATGTGGACGTTTCGCCACTGCGTTCAAGCCGAGTCGCCTGATAGCGGCGACTGGTCGCGCATAAGTGGCCAAGCTGAAGGGGATATGCCCTCAAAACCCCCTGTCACGCAATTTCGTTTCAAACTAGCGGTCATAGCTAGACGCCTGCGACCCCCGGCGCCTGTGGCCTGGCCGCATCAGACGACAGAGATCCAGCCTGCAGGGCCCCAACGGCATGAAAAAGGCGCGCCCCGAGGAGCGCGCCTTGATCTTGGGAATGGCTATTCGCGTCAGGCCGACGCGGCGCCACCCTTCTTTTCGGCATAGATCAGCAGCGGCTGAGCCCGGCCTTCGACGACCTCGGCGTTGACCACCACTTCCTCGACGCCCTCGTAGTTGGGCAGTTCGAACATGGTCTCCAGAAGGATGCCTTCCATGATCGACCGCAGACCGCGCGCACCGGTCTTGCGGGCGATAGCCTTGGTCGCAATCCCGCTGAGGGCGTCCTCGGTGAAGGTCAGGCCGATGTTCTCCATCTCGAACAGGCGCTGGTACTGCTTGACGAAGGCGTTCTTCGGCTCGGTCAGGATCTTGACCAGGGCGACCTCGTCGAGATCCTCCAGGGTCGCGATCACCGGCAGACGACCGATGAATTCCGGGATCAGGCCGAAGCGTTGCAGGTCATCCGGCTCGACGTTGCGCAGGATTTCGCCCGTGCGACGTTCTTCCGGATCAGCAACCTTGGCGCCGAAGCCGATCGACTTGCCCTGGCCGCGCGCCGAGATGATGCGCTCCAGACCCGCAAACGCCCCGCCGCAGATGAACAGGATGTTGGTGGTGTCGACCTGCAGGAACTCCTGCTGGGGATGCTTGCGCCCGCCCTGCGGCGGCACGGAGGCGACCGTGCCTTCCATGATCTTCAGCAGGGCCTGCTGCACGCCTTCACCCGACACGTCGCGGGTGATCGACGGATTGTCGGACTTGCGGCTGATCTTGTCGATTTCGTCGATATAGACGATGCCCCGCTGCGCCCGTTCGACATTGTAGTCGGCGGCCTGAAGCAGCTTGAGCACGATGTTTTCGACGTCCTCACCCACATAACCGGCTTCGGTCAGGGTGGTGGCGTCCGCCATCGTGAACGGCACGTCGATGATTCGGGCCAGGGTCTGGGCCAGAAGCGTCTTGCCCGTACCGGTTGGACCGACCAGCAGGATGTTGGATTTGGCCAGTTCCACGTCGTTGTTCTTCGACGCGTGGTTGAGGCGCTTGTAGTGATTGTGCACCGCGACAGCGAGCACCTTCTTGGCGTGAGCTTGGCCGATCACGTAATCGTCCAGGACCTCACAGATTTCGCGTGGCGTCGGGACGCCATCCTTCGACTTCACGAAAGCAATCTTGTGCTCTTCGCGAATGATGTCCATGCAGAGCTCGACGCATTCATCACAAATGAACACCGTCGGTCCCGCGATGAGCTTGCGCACCTCATGCTGACTCTTTCCGCAGAAAGAACAGTACAGGGTGCTCTTGGTATCGCCGCTCGCGGCTTTCGTCATGGTCGCTTCTCACGCTATGGCGGCGGCGGCTACGGCCGTGACGCCCGCTCCTGGCTCACATGCCGTCACCGAAGGGACAGCTTACATGCCGGGAGTTGTCTAATCCTTGACATTCCCCGATCCGGCCGCAGTTCACAAGCCTTGGCGCTTTTTTCGAGCGCCTGACCAGAGAATGCATCGTGTCGTGGAATGATCTTCCGGTCTAAAATGGGGGCCAAGGCCAACGGCGCAACCGCTCCAGGACCTTGACCCTTCCATAGATGTGGAAGGCTTAGAGCCGGTGCGGGAATCGTGATCGAACAGCCGCTTGTTTAACAGGGCGCGCCCGATGCGCGCGGAGAAGAATGGCGAAGCGCTCATTAATGGCCAAGGGCCTGACGGCCTCGATGCCGATGACAGGCGACATGACCGATGCGCCGGCGCTGGTGGCTTTTGACTTTGACGGCACTCTGACGGTCCGCGACAGCTTCAATGCCTTCCTGAAATGGCGCGCGGGCCCCGCGCGCTGGACGGCGGGCGTGTTGCGGCTCTCCCCTGCCCTTGTGCGCTACGTTTTCAATCGCAATCGCGGCAAGCTGAAGGCCGCCGCAGTGCGTGAATTCCTGAAAGGCGCGACTCAGGCCGAGATCGAAGCCGATGCGCGGGCGTTTGCCGAACTGCACGCCCCTTCCCTTTTTCGCCCGGACGCCCTGGCCGTGTGGCGCCGCTGGCGCGCCAAGGGCGCCCGCATGGTCATCGTCACCGCATCGCCCGACATCACTGTTGCGCCGTTCGCGCGCGGTCTGGGCGCCGACCTGCTGATCGGCACGCGTCTCGCCTTTGACCACGACCTTCGCGCCCTTGGCGTCCTGGCAGGTCCAAACTGTCGCGCCAAGGAAAAGGTTGTCCGCCTGAAAGAAGCCTTCGGCGAGGACGTTCGTCTGACGGCAGCCTATGGCGACACGTCGGGCGATATCGAAATGCTGGCCATCGCCGATGAGCGTGGCTACCGCGTCTTCCGGGGCAAGCCGCTTTAAGCCGGCATGAAAAAGCCGCCGACCTTGCGGACGGCGGCTTGATCAGAATCCGGAGTGGCGAGGCCTAGGCCTAGGCCTTGGCGTCGGTCTCGTCGCGCGTTTCATTGATGTGATCGATCAGGCCCCAGGCCTTGGATTCCTCAGCGCTCATGAAGTGGTCGCGATCGAGGGTGCGCTCGACCTCTTCATAGGTCCGGCCGCAGTGCTTGACGTAGATTTCGTTCAGGCGACGCTTGGTCTTGATGATGTCCTCGGCGTGGCGCTCGATATCCGAGGCCTGACCGCGGAAACCGCCCGACGGCTGGTGAACCATGATGCGCGAGTTCGGCAGCGAGATGCGCTGGCCTGCGGCGCCGGCGCACAGCAGGAGGCTGCCCATCGAGGCCGCCATGCCCATGCACACGGTCGAAACCGGGCTCTTGATGTATTGCATGGTGTCATAGATCGCGAGACCCGCCGTCACCACGCCGCCCGGCGAGTTGATGTACATGGCGATTTCCTTCTTGGGGTTCTCGGACTCCAGGAAGAGAAGCTGCGCGCAGATCAGGCTGGCCATGCCGTCTTCGACGGGGCCGGTCAGGAAGATGATCCGCTCCTTGAGCAGGCGCGAGAAGATATCGAACGCGCGCTCGCCGCGGCTGGTCTGTTCGACCACCATCGGCACGAGGTTCATCGCCGTTGCAACCGGATCGTACATAGGGTTCGCCCTTTTTCGCGTTTTGGGGCCGCACGAATCACACCTCGCGCGGCGTCGCCAACGCATATCGCGTGGCGATTAACAGGTTGCAAGGCGCGGGCGCAAAGCTTGAGCCAAAGAAAAAGGCGCGGCCCTTGCGAGCCGCGCCCTGTCTCGTCGGATGACGGAGGCCTTAGCCGCCGTAGCCTTCCGGCAGATCGTCTTCTTCCAGGAGCTCTTCCTTGGAAACTTCCTTTTCCTCGATCTTGGCCTTGCCGAAGATCAGGTCGACGACCTTGTCCTCATAGATCGGGGCGCGCAGAGCGGCCTGCAGGTCGGCGCGCTGGCGATACATGTCGAACACCTGCTGGGCTTGCGCGCCATACTGGCGGGCTTCGCGCATGATGGCGTCGGTCAGTTCCTGGTCGGTGACGACCACGTCGTTCTTGCGACCGATTTCGGCCAGCACCAGACCCAGGCGCACGCGGCGCTCGGCGATCTTGCGGTACTCGTCCTTCAGTTGGTCTTCGGTCTTGTCGGCGTCTTCCGGCGGCAGGCCGCCCTGGGTCTTGTCGGCCTGGACCTGCTGCCAGATGCCGGCGAACTCGGCGTCGACCATGCGCGGCGGCAGGTCGAACTCGTGCTTGGTGTCCAGCACGTCCAGCAGGGCGCGCTTCAGCTTGAAGCGCGAGGAGTTGTCGTAGCGGCCCGACAGGTTCGACTTCAGCAGCTCTTTCAGAGCGGCCAGGTCAGACAGGCCAAGGCGCTTGGCCAGTTCGTCATCGGCTTCTGCGTCGACCGGAGCGCGGACTTCGGTCACCTTGGTGGCGAATTCAGCGGCCTTACCGGCCAGATCCTTGGCCTGATAATCTTCCGGGAACGTGACCTTCACGACCAGTTCGTCGCCCGGCTTGGCGCCGACCAGTTGTTCTTCAAAGCCGGGAATGAACTGACCCGAACCCAGGACCAGTTCAGCGCCTTCGGCCTTGCCGCCGGCGAACTCGACGCCGTCAACCGTGCCGACGAAGTCGATCAGCAGTTGGTCGCCGTCCTTGGACTTCAGGCTCTTGCCCTTGCGGGGCTCGTAGGTGCGGGCCTGCTTGGCCAGTTCGCCCAGGGCCTCGTCGACCTCGGCGTCCGCGACCTTGTAGACCGGCTTGACCAGTTCGATGCTGGCGGGATCGATCGGCTCGAAGTCCGGCATGATCTCGATGGCCACGTCGAACGACAGGTCTTCGCCACCGGCGACAACCTTTTCCATGTCCGAAGACGGCTTCAGCTCGGGCTGACCGGCGGGACGCAGCTTGTTGTCGTCCAGGACCTTCTGGGTGGTCTCGTTGAGCGCCTGCTCGACGACTTCACCCATCAGGGCCTTGCCGTACAGACGGCGCACGTGAGCGGCGGGAACCTTGCCAGGGCGGAAGCCCTTGACGTTCATCTGCGGCGCGACTTCGGCGATCCGCGCTTCGAGACGCGTGGCCAGCTCGGCGGCCGGCACGGTCACTCCATAAACGCGGCTGAGGCCTTCGCCCGACTTTTCAACGATCTGCATCGACATTGTCATATTCTCGGACCTGCGACGCGCGCGTCGGGGGTCCGCCCTGGGGTCAAAAACATCGACGCCGCCCGCGAGGCCGGGGCGGCGAAAGAGCGCCCTTATGTCACGACGTGCGCGACCATCCAAGAGCGCCAGCGGCAAAAGTCACGGCCATCCCTCATAGACGGGAAAGCGGTCAGTCAATCTTGGTGCGGATGAGAGGACTCGAACCTCCACGCCTCTCGGCGCCAGAACCTAAATCTGGTGCGTCTACCAGTTTCGCCACATCCGCGTGGGGGCAGGCCTTACGGATTTCACCGTGGGGATGCAAGTCCGCCGCGCGCCTGGACAGGGCGACGCGTCAAGAGTTGAGCCAGCACGGCGGGAGCCAGATCCGGCAGGTCTTCGGAGATGAGCCCCGGCCCCCGCGCTTTTCCGCATTCCGCGTGGATCCAGGCTCCGGCGCAGGCCGCTTCGAAACTGTCCATGCCCTGGGCGATCAGTCCGCCGATGAAACCCGCCAGAACATCGCCCGAACCCGCCGTCGCCAGCCAGGGCGACCCATTGAGCGAAATCGCCGCGCGGCCGTCCGGTGCGGCCACCACGGTATCGGGCCCTTTTAAGAGCACGACAGCGCCGGCCCGGCGCGCCGCCTCCCGCGCCGCCGCCACGCGCTCGACCGATTCGCCCAGAAGCCCCGGAAAGATCCGCTCGAACTCACCCGGGTGGGGTGTGAGTACGTCATCGCGATCCAGGGCCGAGAACAGCGCACCCGGGTCATGGCGGAAGCTGGTCAAGGCGTCGGCGTCGACCACCAGGGCCGCGCCCGTCCTCGCTAGAGCGAAAAGATTTCGCATGATCGCATCGCCGACGCCGCCGGCCGGACCGATCACGACGGCGTCGGCGCTTTCTCCGGCCGTCTGCAGGTCGGCCTCGCCTTCGAAAGGCGCCAGCATGATCGCTTCGAGATGAGCGGCGTTCACCGCCAGCGCGCTGGGCGGCGACAACAGGCTGACGACGCCCGCGCCGATCCTCAGGCCGCCTCGCGCCGCCAGACGCGCCGCGCCCGTGTTCCAAGCGTCACCGCTGACCACCTTCAAACGACCCCGCCGATGCTTGTGCGCGTCCAGGGCTGGCCACGGAAACCGGGCCTCCCACAGGTCGGGCGAATTCTCGTGCAGGGCGCAAGCGTGGTCTGGAGCAGCGAGCCCGATGTCGGCGACGATCACCTCTCCGCAAGCCGCGCGCCCGTCCATCAGGCAGTGGGCCGGTTTGCGTCGATGAAAGGTCACGGTGAGATCGGCCCGAAACGCCGCCTCGCCCAGGGCGCGGCCTGTATCGCCCGACACGCCGCTGGGCACATCGATCGCGATGATGGGCTTGTTCAGCAGGTTGCTGGCGCGCGCCAGCCTGGCGACATCGCCCTCGAGCGGCCGCGACAGGCCCGCGCCAAACAGCGCGTCTATATAGATGTCGGCCTGGCCAGGCTCCGGCGACAGAGGACCGGTTTCGCCTTTCCAGCGTGACGCCGCGCGTCTGGCCGCCTCGGTGACCGGCGGCGCAGAGGCTTCTACGCGAACAGACCAGCCTTTGCTGCGCAGATGCCGCGCGGCGACATAGCCATCGCCGCCGTTGTCGCCCGGGCCGCACCAGATCACGACGGGCCGATGCGAGAACCGCGCCCTGACCGCCTCGGCGACCGCGATTCCGGCGCGCTCCATCAAGGTGCTGATCGGCACGCCAAGTGCGACGGCGGCGCGATCCGCCGCGGTCATCTCGGCGACGGTCATGATCTCGCGCGGCACGACGACTCCTTCAGAGCACCTGACTTTGAGCTTCGCGTCCTTTCTCGTTGAGGATCAAGCGTCCATCGCGGATGTCGAACGTCGTGATCGAACAGTGATCCGGTCGGAACGCCGCCACCCTCGCCTCGCCGATCGCCACGCCGACGGCGGCGTTCAGCGCCACGAAGTGGCTGAACACTGCTGTGTTCGGATACTCGGCCACGGCGGCCGCCACGCCTCTGGCCCAGGCCTCATAGTCCAGATCGCCGACAATCTGCCCCCATTCGCCGCCGAACGCCGCCTGGAGCCAGGCCGGGCGGTCCGCAGCGGGCATTGCCGCAGGCGTAGGGATCTCCCCCACGCGGGGATCGATCACGAGCTCGACACCCAGGGCGCTCGCCATCGGTGCGGCGGTTTCGCGGCACCGACGCAGGGGTGACGAGACGACACGTAGCGGTCGTTGCCCTTCCGGCAGGGCCATCAGGGCTTCCATCGCCTCGACGGCTTGCCGATGCCCGACCTCGTCGAGGCCTGGATCATCCTCCGCCCCGCCCCAGGTCGAGGCCGGCCGCCCGTGGCGGATGACATGGACGCGGGTCATGGGTTCAATCCGGAACAAAAAGGTTGCGAACACCGTCGGGGTGCGGACCGACGACGCCGGTTCTGCCCACGCCTTCTCGGGCCTCGAGGTCCAGCAGGGTCTCGGGATCCTCGGGCGTGTGGGCCACGAAGCGTCGGCCGGCAGAGTCGCGGCCAATTACGATGCCCATGCGAACCCCTTCGCGGGCGTGGACAACGGTATAGGTCTCGATCACCGCCGGGCCGGTCGGGTGTTCGACGATCTCGGGATGCGGCAGCGCGTCGATCCGGTCCTGAATCCTGGAGGGCGCCTCGCGGACCCAGTCTCCCTCGACAGGTCTTGTCGAATAGATGCCGACCGACTGTTTGGTCAGGAACCAGCCATTGGCCGTGCAGAGCCCGTAGGCTCCGGGCTGGGCTCTGAGCCGCCCCATCATCTCGGCGATGGAATGCAGGGCGTAGTTGTTTCCTGGCCCTCCGAAATAAGGCAGGCCGCCGGTGACGGTCAGACCGCGCGGATCATCCAGCGCCAGGCCCAGCTCCTCGGCCGCCACCTCAACGGCGGACGGGAAGCAGGAATAGAGGTCGATGATGTCGATGTCGGACAGGCCGATGCCCGCCATCGCGAAGGCGCGCTCACCGGTCAGGCGAATGGCCGGACTGGAATGGAAATCCTGGCGGTCCATCGGGTACCAGAGATCAGCGGCGTCGGCGCAGCCGTGCAGATAGACCCACTTGTCTTCTGACACGCCCAGCTCGCGCGCCTTGCGGACGCTGCAGATCAGCACGGCGGCCGACTGATCCACCTCCATGATGGCGTTCAGATACTTGGGATAGGGAAAGCTGATCATCCGGTTGCGATCGGTGACCGTCACCAGCTCCTCCGGTGATCGCTCGACCGGGAACCAGGCATTGGGATTGCCGGCCGCGACCTTGCTGAACGGTGAGAACAGGCGTCCCAGCCGGGCCTGATGGTCTTCCAGAGACCGGCCGTCGCGGGCGCGCAACGCATTCTCGAACAGTGGATAGGTGTTGACGGGATAGCCCAGGCCGTGCGCGGCCTCCTGCGGCGTGACGCCGGGACGAGGATCGCCGATGCGAGCCGGGGGCTCGGCGATGTCATCGCCCCAGCCTTCGAAACCCAAGCCGCCCTTCAGACGCTTCATCAGCGAGCCGAGAAACTCGGCCCCCGTCACCAGGGCCATTTCGGTCTGGCCCTTGGCGATCCGCTCGCAGACGACATTGATCGCCTGCTGGGGGCTGTTGCCGCCGGTCTCGGTATAGACGCTCCATGCCGGCCCGGCGCCCAAGGCCCTGGCCAGGCTCGCGGGAGGATTGGCAAGGCGCGGCAAGGGAAGCTTCGAAAGCCCGCCCGGCGCGTCGATACTGAAAGCGATGACCGCCAACGCGTCGAGTTCGGCAAGAACCGACCCCAAGAGCCCTGCATCCTCAACAGCACGTTCCGCTGCAATCTTCAGCAGTTCGAGCGGTGACGGCGAGTTTTGGGTTTCTCCGCGGTAGGTGAACTGGCCAGCGCCGATCAAAACCGGTGTGTCGTCGCGCATGTTCGCCCCCATTCAAACGATTGTTGGGGGCGATCCTAGGGGTGAAACGGCGCTCTGCAAGGCCATTTGGTCAACAAACCTGCAGTGATCAATTTTCATGCTCGCGATGCGCAAATTTTGATCATCACCCTCGATCCGTCATCGGCGAGCCGCTTTCCGACCGTCGAAAGCTTGCGAGTCCCCCGGGCGGCGTGATCCGTGCCGCTCATCAAAGGCGCGGCGCGCCTGCGGGCCCGAAAGTGGAACCGATGAAGAAGATCGAAGCCATCATCAAGCCGTTCAAGCTGGATGAGGTGAAGGAGGCGCTCCAGGAGATGGGCGTCCAGGGCATGACCGTGCTCGAAGCCAAAGGCTATGGTCGCCAAAAGGGCCATACCGAGCTCTATCGCGGCGCTGAGTACGTCGTGGACTTCCTCCCCAAGATCAAGGTGGAGGTGGTCGTCGAGGACAGCCAGCTGGAACCCGCGCTGGAGGCCATCACCCGCGCCGCGCGCACCGGGCGCATCGGCGACGGCAAGATTTTCGTCTCGGAGATCGCGGAAGTCATCCGCATCCGAACCGGAGAAAGCGGCCCCGCGGCCGTCTAGCCGCGATCGGTCAAATATTACGAGGCTCAAGAAGGGGATACGGAATGAGCACCGCCAAGGAAATCCTGAACCTGATCAAGGAAAAGGACGTCAAATACGTTGACGTTCGCTTCACCGACGTTCGCGGCAAGATGCAGCACGTCACGTTCGACATCGATCTGGTCGATGACGACTTCCTCAACGACGGCACCATGTTCGACGGCTCGTCGATCGCCGGCTGGAAGGCCATCAACGAGTCGGACATGAAGCTGCGTCCCGACCTGACGACCGCCATCATCGACCCGTTCTATCAGCAGACGACCCTGGCGCTGTTCTGCGATGTGGTGAACCCCGACACCGGCACTCCCTACAATCGCGACCCCCGTTCGATCGCCAAGGCGGCCCTGAACTACGTCAAGGCTTCGGGTATCGGCGACAACGTGTTCTTCGGCCCTGAAGCCGAGTTCTTCATCTTCGACGACGTGAAGTGGGACACCCAGCCCAACAGCACCGGCTATTCGTTCGACTCCGTCGAACTGCCGGGCAACTCGGCCAAGACCTACGCCGAAGGCAACATGGGTCACCGCCCGGGTCCGAAGGGCGGCTATTTCCCGGTCAACCCGATCGACTCCGCTCAAGATCTGCGCGGCGAAATGCTGGCCGTCATGGGCGAGCTGGGCATGAAGCCGGAAAAGCACCACCACGAAGTGGCGCCCGCGCAGCACGAGCTTGGCCTGAAGTTCGACACCATGGTCGTGATGGCCGACCGTATGCAGCTCTACAAGTACGTGATCCACAACGTGGCGCACGCCTACGGCAAGACGGCGACCTTCATGGCCAAGCCGATGTTTGGCGACAACGGCTCGGGCATGCACGTGCACCAGTCGATCTGGCAGGACGGCAAGCCGCTGTTCGCAGGCGACAAGTACGCCGGCCTGTCGGACATGTGCCTGTGGTACATCGGCGGCATCATCAAGCACGCCAAGGCGATCAACGCGTTCTCGAACTCGACGACGAACTCGTACAAGCGCCTGGTGCCCGGCTACGAAGCCCCGGTGAAGCTGGCCTATTCGGCCCGTAACCGCTCGGCCTCGATCCGTATCCCGCACGTCGACTCGCCGAAGGCCAAGCGTCTGGAAGCCCGCTTCCCCGACCCGATGGGCAACCCCTATCTGACCTTCGTCGCGCTGCTGATGGCCGGCCTGGACGGCATCAACAACAAGATCGATCCGGGCGCGCCCGCCGACAAGAACCTCTACGACCTGCCCCCGCGCGAGCAGAAGAAGATCCCGGAAGTCTGCGGTTCGCTCCGTGAAGCTCTCGAGAACCTCGACAAGGACCGCGCCTTCCTGAAGGCCGGCGGCGTCATGGATGACGACTTCATCGACAGCTACATCGAGTTGAAGATGGAAGAAGTGATGCGTCTGCAACTGCACCCGCACCCTGTTGAATTCGACATGTACTACAAGTGCTAGGCTAAACTGAGTTTAGGACTGGGAATCCGGGCCGGAGAGAAATCTTCGGCCCTTTTCTTTTGGGCCTGATGACGCCATCTGCGCCGCAAACCTGGGAATGATTTATTACTTAGGGGCGCCGGCTGAACAAAATTGTCGCAACTCCGCAACAGAACCGACGCAATCCGTCCGAAGTGGGCGAAATCCCGTAGCGAACGATATCGCTGGAGCGTCAACTGGGCTTAACGCAGCGCAAACGGAAGCGACGTGAACGCCCACCGACAGAGTCGGCGTCATCAAGCTTGGTCAGCACAGGATCTCTCCATGCACACCTCCAGCCACCTCTTTCGCCGCGCCCTGCGCCTGTCTTGCGGCCTCGCCGCGCTCAGCATGGCCATCGCCACCGCCCCGGCCGTCCTGGCTCAGGAAACCCAAGTCGGCGAAGTGATCGTCACCGCCCAGAAGCGCAGCGAAAACCTGCAGGACGTGCCGGTTTCGGTAACCGCCCTTGCTGGCGAGCGCCTGCAGTCGACCTTCGCCGCTGGCGACGACATCCTGGCCCTCTCGGCCAAGGCTCCAGGCCTGTACGCTGAATCCTCCAACGGCCGCGCCGCACCGCGTTTCTACATCCGCGGTCTGGGCAACGCTGATTTCGACCTGGCCGCCTCGCAGCCGGTCTCGATCATCCAGGACGACGTGGTGCTGGAAAATGTGGTGCTGAAGAGCTCGCCGATTTACGACATCGAGCAAGTCGAAGTCCTGCGCGGCCCGCAAGGCACGCTGTTTGGTCGCAACACCACGGCCGGCATCGTCAAGTTTGGCTCCATCAAGCCGAGTGAAGACACCAAGGCCCGCGCGGCGGTCTCCTACGGCAGCTTCAACACCATGACCCTCGACGGCGGCTTCGGTGGGGCGCTGATTCCCGGCAAGGTGGCGGCGCGCGCTTCGGTGCTGGTCCAGCATCGCGACGACTACATCAACAACGCCTTCACGAAGAAGAAGGACGCCCTGGGCGGCTTCGACGAAAAGGCGGCGCGCCTGCAGGTGCTGTTCACGCCGACCGAGGCGTTCTCGGCCCTGTTCAACGTTCATGGCCGCGACCTCGACGGCACGTCGGCCACGTTCCGCGCCAACGTCCTGACCAAGGGCTCCAACAAGCTCAACGCCAACTATGACCGCAAGACGGTCTATTTCGACGCCGGCGCGGGCAACCCCCAGAAGTACAAGGGCTGGGGCACTTCGGCCAACATCGGCTACGACTTCGGTGACGTCACCCTTACCTCGATCACCGCTTACGAAGAGACCCATGGTTCAAGCCGTGGCGATATCGACGGCGGCAATCTGACGGGCCCGGGCTTCATCCCGTTCCCCTCGGAAAGCACCGATGGCATCAAGCAGCTGGACCAGATCACTCAGGAACTGCGCCTGGCCAGCGACACCGATGGCCCGCTGAGCTGGCAGGTCGGCGGCTTCTACTTCGACTCCAGCTATCAGATCCGCACGGATCCGGGTTTTGCCCCTGCGACCACGCTGGAGCAGAACAACAAGTCGTGGGCCGTGTTCGGCCAGGCCTCATATGATGTCACCGAAGCCTTCACCCTGACTGGCGGCCTGCGCTACACCAGCGATGAAAAGGACATGCGGGTCATTTCTGGCCCCAATCCCGTCGCGCCGGTGTCGGTCTCCGACGAGAAGGTCAGCTGGGACCTCAGCGCGTTTTACGACGTCGCAGAGAATGTCAGCGTCTACGGCAAGGTCGCCTCGGGCTTCCGCGGTCCGTCGATCCAGGGCCGCGACATCGCCTTCTTCTCGCCGGCCTCGGTCGCCCAGTCTGAAACCATCATGTCCTATGAAGTCGGCCTGAAGAGCGAACTGATGGACCGCCGCGTCCGTCTGAACGGCGCGCTGTTCACCTACACGATCGATGATCCGCAATTCAGCGCCGTCGGCGGTGGCTCCAACTCCAACCGCCTGATCAATGCCAAGAAGGGCGAGGCCTACGGCATCGAACTGGACGGCGAATTTGTCGTCACCGAAAACCTCGTCCTGACGGCTGGCTACAGCTACGCCAAGACGGAAATCAAGGACTCGACCTTGGCGACGGCCACGTGCGCGCAGTGCACGGTCACCGATCCGCTGAACGCAAAGGGTCAGGCCCTGATCAACGGCAACCCCTTCCCCAACGCTCCGGAATACACCTTTGACGTCACGGCCCGCTACAGCGTGCCCTTCGGCGCCGATGGTGAGCTGTTTGCCTACACCGACTGGAAGGTGCAGGGCATGACGAACTTCTTCCTCTATGAATCCAAGGAGTTCTACAGCAAGGGCGACTTCGAAGGCGGCCTGAAGCTCGGCTACGCCAAGCTGGACGGCGCGTGGGAAGCTGCGGTGTTTGCCCGCAACATCACCGACGAGGACAACCTCAAAGGCGCGATCGACTTCAATAACAACACCGCCTTCGTCAACGAACCGCGCGTCATCGGCGTGTCGCTGAACGTGAAGATGTAGTCGAACCCTTCATTGGGAACGACCAGGGCCGCGGAGCAATCCGCGGCCCTTTTTCATGGTCAGGCCCCGGGAAGGTCGACACAGACGACGGGTACGGTCTCGCAGCGCTGCCCAAAGCCCGTCATGTTCGTCGAACCCAACGCCTGATGACGCGACCCGCGTCCGACGAAAGACAATTTTCGCAGTTCCGGCGATACGGGGCGCCACCTCTCTTGATTGGGATAGATTTTTCGTCTGTCCTGCCCGCCTGTTCGAGAGTCGGGGTTTTTCATGATGGGATGGCGTCACACGGCTGCGGCCGTAAGCTTGCTCGCGCTGGGTCTTTCGGCCTGCGCGACCACGAGCGGAGCCGGCGCCAAGCCCGGCGGAACGACGGCCAAGCCGGCCGAAAAAGTCGAGAACAAGCCGTTGCCCAAGGGGCTGGACGGCTCGACCTCCTCGGGCTTCCCATCGACCTACATGCCCCTGCCCTCGCGGGCCACGGCGATCGTCGGCGCGACGGTGCTGACGGCGACCGGCCAGCAGATCGAGAACGGCGTCGTGTTCGTCTCCGGCGGCAAGATCATCTCGGTCGGCGGCCCTGAAACGCCGATCCCGGCCGATGTCGCGGTCATTGACGCCAAGGGCAAATGGCTGACCCCCGGCATCATCGACGCCCACAGCCACCTGGGCGTCTATCCCTCGCCTGGCGTCCAGGCCAGGTCGGATGGCAACGAAGCGACCGATCCCAATACCTCACAGGTCTGGTCCGAGCACTCTGTCTGGCCGCAGGATCCCGGCTTCAACCGGGCGCGGGCCGGCGGCGTGACCACGCTGCAGATCCTTCCCGGCTCGGCCAACCTGTTTGGCGGTCGCTCGGTGACGCTGAAAAACGTGCCCTCGATCACCATGCAGGGCATGAAATTTCCGGGCGCGCCCTACGGCCTGAAAATGGCCTGCGGCGAGAACCCCAAGCGCGTTTACGGCAGCAAGAGCCGCGCGCCGGCGACAGCGATGGGCAACGTGGCCGGCTTCCGCGCGGCCTGGATCGACGCCGCCGACTACGCCCGCAAATGGGACGACTATCGCGGCAAGAAGGAAAAGGGCGAGAAGGCTGATCCGCCCAAGCGCGACCTGAAGCTCGAGACCCTGGCTGGCGTTCTGAAGGGCGAGATCCTGGTCCAGAACCACTGCTATCGCGGCGACGAAATGGCGGTGATGATCGATATCGCCAGGGAGTTTGGCTACAAGATCACGATGTTCCACCACGCCATCGAGTCCTACAAGGTGGGCGCTCTGCTGGCCAAGGAAGACATCTGCTCGGCCACCTGGGCCTCGTGGACCGGCTTCAAGATGGAAAGCCTGGACGGCATCGATTCCAACGCCGCCATCCTCTGGAAGGCCGGCGCCTGCGTCGTCATCCACTCCGACGATCCGATCATGACCCAGCGCCTGAACCAGGAAGCGGCCCTCGCCATGACGGCCGGCAACCGTCTGGGCTACGGCATCACGCGCGCCGAGGCGATCAAGTGGATCACCGCCAATCCGGCCAAGGCCATGGGCATCGGTGACAAGACCGGCGCGATCGAGCCCGGCAAGGCCGCCGACCTGGTGCTGTGGAGCCGCGATCCGTTCAGCGTCTATGCCCTGGCCGAGAAGGTCTATGTCGACGGCGCCCTGACCTATGATCGTCACGATCCCCGCTACCAGCCCAAGTCCGACTTCGAGCTTGGCCAAACCGGCCAGGGAGCGTTCAACTGATGATCCGGTCCTTCCTCCTTACAGGCGCCGCCTTCGCGGCCCTGGCCGCCCCGGCCACGGCCCAGACCATCGCCATCACCAACGCCCGGCTTGAGCCGATCAGCGGACCAGCCATCGCCTCGGGCACAATCGTCCTGCGTGACGGCAAGATCGTCGCTCTGGGCGCGGGCGTCACCGCTCCAGCCGGGGCGACCGTCATTGACGCCAAGGGCGGGGTTGTTACCCCCGGCCTGATCGCGCCGTCGTCCAACCTGACCGCCTCCGAGATCGGCGGCGTCAAGGAGACCCGCGACGACGGCACCGGCACGGCGCTGTCGGCGGCCTTCGACATCGCCTACAGCGTCAATCCGGCCTCGCCGATGATCGGCCTGGCCCGCGACGGCGGCGTCACCGCCTCGGCCGTAACCCCCGTCCTGTCGGGAACCGGCGGCGGCGCTCACGAGCATGCCGACGACGGTGTCGTGGAGGAGATGACAGCCGGCGCTTCCGGCTCGGGCGATCCGCCCCTGTTCGGCGGCCAGGCGGCGTTCGTCCGTCTGCAGGCCGGCGATCCGGATGTTGTTGAGGCCTCCAGGCTGGCCGTCACGGTCTCGCTGGGCGAATCCGGGGCCCGCGCGGCCGGCGGTTCGCGCGGCGCCGTGATCGTGCTGATCAAGTCGGCCCTGGAAGACGCCCGCGCCTTCGCCCGCAACCGCGCCGCCTTCGAACAGGGCGCGACCCGCGACTACGGCCTCTCGCGTCTGGACCTCCAGGCCCTGGTCCCGGTCGTGCAGGGCAAGACCCCGCTGCTCGTCCGCGTCCACCGCGCTTCCGACATCCGCCTGGCGCTCAAGCTGGCGGCCGAGGAGAAGATCAAGATCATCCTGGAAGGCGCCGAGGAAGGCTGGGTCGTGGCGGCCGAGATCGCCAAGGCCGGCGTGCCCGTGATCGTCGACACCCAGGCCGATCTGCCCGACAGCTTCGAGACCCTGGGCTCGCGCCTCGACAACGCCGCCCGGCTCAATGCCGCCGGCGTCATGGTGGCGATCAACGGCGCGCGGGACTTCAACAACCTGCGTCAGGAACGCCTCAACGCCGGCCTCGCCGTGGCTAACGGCCTGCCGTACGCGGCAGGCTTGGCCTCGGTGACGCTGAACCCCGCGAAGATCTGGGGCATGGACGGCAAGATCGGCTCGCTTGAAGTTGGCAAGGCCGCCGACATCGTCCTGTGGACCGGTGATCCTCTGGAAACCACCAGCTGGGCCGACAAGGTGTTCATCGCCGGCGTCGAGCAGCCGAAGGACAGCCGCCAGACCCAGCTGCGCGACCGCTATGCGGCGCCCGACAACGGCCTGCCGGTGGCTTACCGCTAGGGACTGTAAGGGTCCTCCCCCTGAAACGGGGGAGGACTTCCCTCCCCAACGATTTCGCCACCCGCGACGACACGCCTCTTTTCACCGGACTCCTGGAAGCCCATACGGGGCTTCCACAGAATCGACGCATGTTCCCGTAATGTCCGCCAAAGACGACCTGCCCCCGCTTTCCCTGTTCGACGACGCTCTGGCGCCGCCGCCCGCCGCGCCGCTGCCGGCCCGGGAGCCTCATGTCGAGGCCCCTGCTCGCGCCGCTGCGCCGCCGCCGCCATCGGCCAGCCCGGCGTCGGCCCTGTCCTCGAGCGGCTATACCGCTAGCGACATCGAGGTGCTGGAAGGCCTGGAGCCGGTCCGCAAGCGGCCGGGCATGTATATCGGCGGCACCGACGAGCGGGCCCTGCACCACCTGTTCGCCGAAGTGCTGGACAACTCGATGGACGAGGCCGTAGCCGGCTTCGCCAAGACCATCGAGGTCAAGCTCGACGCCGACGGCTTCCTGTCGGTCAAGGACGACGGCCGGGGCATGCCGGTCGACCCGCACCCCAAGCACCCCGGCAAGTCGGCGCTGGAGGTCATCATGACCGTCCTGCACGCCGGCGGTAAGTTCAGCGGCAAGGCCTATGAGACCTCCGGCGGCCTGCACGGCGTCGGCGCCAGCGTCGTCAACGCCCTGTCGGAGCTGGTCGAGGTTACCGTCTGGCGCGACGGCTTCGAGCACCTGCAGACCTTTTCGCGCGGCAAGCCGCTGGGTCCGGTCGAGAAGATCGGCCCCAGCAAGAAGCGCGGCACCATGGTGCGCTTCAAGCCCGACGACGAGATCTTCGGCGAAGGGACCAATTTCAAGCCGGCGCGCCTGTACCGCATGGCCCGTTCCAAGGCCTATCTGTTTCGCGGCGTGCAGATCAAATGGTCCTGCGCCGCCGAGCGCATTCAGGATCAGACCCCCGCCGAGGCCGTCTTCCACTTCCCCAATGGCCTGGCCGACTTCCTGGCCGAGCGCACCAAGGGCCTGGAAACCGTCACGCCCGAAAGCTTCGCCGGCCGCATTGAGCGCCAGGGCGAGGCCGGCGCGGTCGAATGGGCCATCGCCTGGACCCCGCGTGGTTTCGGCGAGCATGACGGCTTCATGCAGTCCTACTGCAACACCGTGCCCACCCCCGAAGGCGGCACCCATGAGAGCGGCCTGCGCGCCGCCCTGACCCGGGGCCTCAAGGCTTACGCCGAACTCAAGGGCGAGAAGCGGGCGGCGATCATCACCGCCGACGACGTCATCGCCCAGGCCGGCGCCCTGATCTCGGTGTTCATCCGCAACCCGGAATTCCAGGGCCAGACCAAGGAAAAACTGTCCTCCTCCGAAGCCCAGCGCTTCGTGGAAGCGGCGCTGCGCGACCCGTTCGACCACTGGCTGACCGCCTCGCCCAAGAGCGCCCAGGCCCTGCTCGACTTCGTGGTCGAGCGCGCCGAGGAACGCCTCAAGCGCCGCAAGGACAAGGAAGTCTCCCGCGCCTCGGCGACCCGCAAGCTGCGCCTGCCCGGCAAGCTGGCCGACTGCGCCGGCGGCGCGGTCGATGGCGCCGAGCTGTTCATCGTCGAAGGCGACAGCGCCGGCGGCTCGGCCAAACAGGCCCGCAACCGCAAGAACCAGGCGATCCTGCCCCTGCGCGGCAAGATCCTCAATGTCGCCTCGGCCACCGGCGAGAAGATGAGCGCCAACAAGGAGCTGTCGGACCTGATGCTGGCCCTGGGCGCCCAGGGCGGCAACAAGTATCGCGAGGAAGATCTGCGCTACGAGCGGATCATCATCATGACCGACGCCGACGTCGACGGCGCCCACATCGCCTCGCTGCTGATCACCTTCTTCTACCGCACCATGCCCGAGCTGATCCGCGGCGGGCACCTGTTCCTGGCCCTGCCGCCGCTGTATCGCATCAGCCACGGCGGCAAGAGCGCCTATGCCCGCGACGACGCCCACAAGGACGAGCTGCTGGCCACGATGTTCAAGGGCAAGAAGCCCGAGATCGGCCGCTTCAAGGGTCTGGGCGAGATGATGGCCGCCCAGCTGAAGGAAACCACCATGGACCCCGCCGTCCGCACCCTGGCGCGGGTGACGCTGCCGCGTTCAGAAGAAGCGGTTGAGTCGCTGGTGGAGACCCTGATGGGGCGCAAGCCCGAGCTGCGGTTCCGGTTCATCCAAGAGAACGCCGAGTTCGCGGTGGCGGATCTGGACGTCTGATCTCGATCCTCCCCCGCTGGGGGAGGTGGCCCGGAGGGCCGGAGGGGGCAAGCTGGGCGAACGCCACATTGGCCCCCTCAGTCGCTCCGCGACAGCTCCCCCAGAGGGGGAGCAGCTACGGCTTCGCGACCTCGCGCGGGAACCGCCGAGTTGATGAAAAGGGTCGCGGAGCGTCCGGACCACGTCCGGATGAGTGAGTAGCAAATACCGTTTCGACGAAGCCGTCCGCTCCGCGTGACTGTTATCCGTCAGCGTCCCGTCAGGTGGCCCTGTTCAGGCCTTACCGGGAGCCGGTCTCTCGCGTTTCCGCGAGGAACCGGCGGTCGAGGCGGGCGAGCCAAGCAAATGACTAATGAACACACCCGTCTGTCCTCATCCACGCCGACGGCGGGCGGGTCCCGCAACGCCGGGATCCCCGGACCGGTCGAGTATCCCCCTCGACCCCAGTCCCGCTCGATCACACCCCGCCGCCGCAATGGTCGCTGGCCTTGCGCCCTTTCCTCGCGACGAGGTGGGTACAGAATACGGGAGGTTTTACGGGGGCTGCGTCGATTGTCTGGGCGCCCGTACAAGTCCTCCCCCTAGCGGGGGAGGTGATCGCGCAGCGATCGGAGGGGGAAGTCCCGCTGAATCAATGCGGTGTTCCCCCACCGGCCTCCGGCCGCCTCCCCCTTCAGGGGGAGGACTTGGGGCGTCTATCCCCGTGCCTGTCCGGGGACGGCGCGATCCCGATCCCCGTTGGCCACCCTCACCTCACCCCTTCGGCGTCGCGCCGATCGACCAGGTGAACCCGAACGGATCGCGCAGCAGACCGTAGCGGTCGCCCCAGAACTGCACCTCGACCGGCTTGGTCGCCACGCAACCCGCGGCGACGGCGCGGTCGAACCAGGCGTCGGCGTCATCGACCTGAAGGTGCAGGGTCAGCGCCGCCGGCGTCTGGGCGGGATGGCCAAACTCGGGAAAGCCGTCGGACAGCATCAGGGAATCGCCGTTGATCTTCAGGGCGCAGTGCATCACCCGCTTGCCGTCCTGGGCGGGAATGCGACCCATTTCCTGGGCGCCGAAGGCCGCCTTGTAAAAATCGATGGCGGCGGCCGCGCCTTCGCCGCCAACGCAGATATAGGGCGCCAGGCCGGTGGTCGGGCCGCGCTGTTCGGCGGTCATGTCGGTCATGTCGAACTCCTTGCTGAAACAGGCCGGCTGTCCGCGCCGCCCCCGCGACTAGGACGAGCAGGTTTCCAACAAACCGACAGTCAGGCCAGAATTATTCGCCGCGCCCCTCATCGAGGCTCCGCTGTTGACTCTCGAATTTACTGGCGTAATTCTCTGAAAATCTTACGTTCGTAATCCACTGGAGACCCTCATGCGCCTCATCACCCTATCAGCCGCCGCCGCGCCGCTGCTGCTCGCCACGCCCGCCCTCGCCGCCGACCGCCTGACCGTGGGCGACGTGTTCGGAAACGCCGCCGCGCCGGTGCAGTTGATCATCCTGCTGCTGGCGGCCGCCTTCGTCGCCGCGCCTGTTTTGCTGGTCATCCGACGTCCGGCCGCCCTTTCGGCCCTGGCCAAGGGCGCGCCGCTGCTGGCGGGTGCGGCCGCCCTGTTCACCCTGCTGGCCGGCGCCGTCGGGATCGCCAACAGCCCGGTCGTTCCGTCGCTGACGGTGCTGGCGCCGGGGTTGGCTGAAATGCTGTTCCTGATGGTCCTGGGCCTGCTGGCGACCTTCTCGGCCGTGGTCTGCCGTGAACTGGCCAAGCCGCGTTCGCACGGCGTCACCGCCGCGGAATAGACGTTGAAAGGGCGCGGGGCGGCTCGGTTCCGCGCTCGCGCCCTGCCCTCGCCCCTGCGGCGAATCCGCCGCACACGGTGGGAATTTCCGGGGCGCCCTTGCAATCCCGACCAATTTAGCCTCCTAAAGCGGCCCGCAGACCCCTTTTCGCCCGCGCCTCTTCGGCAAGGCGGCCAAAAGGGTCTATATTTCACGAGATAAGACCAAGAACACGGTCCATTTGGGGGTCGTATTTGGTCGTGGCGCGGGCCGCACGTGTGTGTGTGCCGTCCGCTTGAACCGAATTGGACCTATATGCCCTTCCCCGCCTCCCACCCCGCTCTTGAGCGGGCACTAGCTGCTCAGGGTTATGCTGAGCCCACCCCCGTCCAGGCCGCCGTGCTGGAAGAAGAAGCCGTCGGCCGCGACCTGCTGGTCAGCGCCCAGACCGGCTCGGGCAAGACCGTGGCCTTTGGCTTGGCCGCCGCCACCACCCTGCTGGGCGACGCCGAAAAGTTCTCCAAGGCCGGCCCGCCGATGTGCCTGGTCATCGCCCCGACCCGCGAACTGGCCATCCAGGTCAATCGCGAGCTGACGTGGCTGTACGCCGACGCCGGCGCCGTGGTCGTCAACTGCGTGGGCGGCATGGACGCTCGCCGCGAGCAGCGGGCCCTGAACTGGGGCGCCCACATCGTGGTCGGCACCCCCGGCCGTCTGCGCGACCACATCGAGCGCGGCCACCTGGACCTGTCTGAGCTGAAGGTCGCCGTCCTCGACGAGGCCGACGAGATGCTCGACATGGGTTTCCGCGAAGACCTGGAATTCATCCTCGACGCCGCCCCGGCCGAGCGCCGCACCCTGCTGTTCTCGGCCACCCTGGCGCGCGAGATCGTGCAGCTGGCCAAAAGCTATCAGAACGACGCCCTGCGCATCGACACCGTCGGCCGCAACGAACCGCACCGCGATATCGAATATCGCGCCGTGCGGGTCGCGCCCAACGAGATCGAGCACGCGATCGTCAACCTGCTGCGCTATTTCGAAAGCCCCGGCGCCCTGGTGTTCTGCAACACCCGCGAAAGCGTCCGCGCCATGCACTCCAAGCTGCGCGAGCGCGGCTTCGCTGTGGTCGGCCTGTCGGGCGAGCTGTCGCAACGTGAACGCGCCGACGCCCTGCAAGCCCTGCGCGACGGCCATGCCCGCGTCTGCGTCGCCACCGACGTCGCCGCGCGCGGTCTCGACCTGCCAGACCTCGGTCTGGTCATCCACGCCGAACTGCCGGTCAACAAGGCCACCCTGCTGCACCGTTCGGGCCGCACTGGCCGGGCCGGCAAGAAGGGCGTCAGCGCCCTGGTCGTGCCCTATACCCGTCGTCGCAAGGCCGAGCAGCTGCTGATGGCCGCCGGCGTCGAAGGTCACTGGGGCGGCGCCCCGACCGCCGACGAGATCCGCGTCAAGGACACCGAGCGCCTGCTCGACGATCCGATCTTCTCCGAGGTCTCGACCGAGGAAGACGCGGCCCTGGCTGAAGTGATGCTGGAAAAGCGCACGCCGCTGGAACTAGCCTCGGCGCTGATCCGCACCCGCCGCGCCAAGCTGCCGGCCCCCGAAGAAATCTATGACGACCCGCGCCACGGCGCCGATCCGGGCCCGCGCAGCCGCGAGCCGCGTGAATTTGGCGGCGAACAACGCGACTTCGGCGGTGACCGCCCCGAGCGCGAGCCGCGCAGCGACATGAACGGCGCCGAGTGGTTCCGCCTCAACACCGGCCGTCGCAACAACGCCGACCCCAAGTGGCTGATCCCGCTGATCTGCCGTCTGGGCCACGTGACCAAGAAGGATATCGGCTCGATCCGGATCTTCGACTACGACACCAAGTTCGAGATCTCGGCCGAAGCGGCGGTAAAGTTCGGCGCGGCGGTTCAGGCCACCGTCCGTGACGACGTCGCCATCACCCCGACGGCGGCTCCGGCCGCGCGCGACAGCGGTCCGCGCAAGGAATATGCGCCGCGTCCGCCTCGCGACGACGACGCGCCGCGTGAATACAAGCCGCGCCCCCCCCGCGACGACGCTCCCCGCGCCCCGCGCGCCAATGCGCCGGGCTCGCGCGACCACACCCCGCGTCCCTCGACCTATGGCGACGACGGCTTCAGCAACGCCAAGCCGTACGGCAAGGGCGAAGAGCCCAAGGGCGACTATAAGGCTCGCCCGCCTCGCGACCGCGACAACGCCGCGCCGCGTGACTTCAAGCCGCGCACCGAGTTCAAGCGCGACGATGCTCCGCGCGACTTCAAGCCGCGCGCGCCGCGTGACGATGCCCCGCGTCCCTACTCGCCGACCGATTCCGAAGGCGGCGCCAAGCGCGCCTACAAGCCGCGCACAGAAGGCCGCGATGACGGTCCCAAGCGCGACTTCAAGCCCCGCGCGGGCGCAGCGCCCAAGGCGTTTGGCGCGCCCAAGGCGTTCGGCGAAAAGGCTTCGGGTCCGCAGACCACCTATACGGCCAAGCCGCGCGGCGAGGGTCCCGCCAAGCCGTTCAAGGGCCCCAAGCCCTTCAAGGCCAAGGGCTTCGACGGCGGCAAGCCGGCGGGTAAGCCCTTCAAGAAGAAGTAGTTCTGGAAAAGGCCTCTCTTCGGAGAGGCCTTTTTCTTTGGTCGCCCTGAGCATTTTCGAGCGAAGCGGACGCCGGTTCGCGTGAAGAAAATGCGTTAAAACAAGGAGCTAGAGCCCGACCTGACGAAGTCAGGGCGACAGGGCTCTAGACCGCCTGCCCGGCGCTCCAGCCCGACGCCCAGGCCCACTGGAAATTGAAGCCGCCTAGCCAGCCGGTGACATCCACCACCTCGCCGATGAAATAGAGGCCCGGAACCTCCTTGGCCTGCAGCGTGCGCGAGTCGAGGTCATTGGTGTCGACCCCGCCCAGGGTGACTTCCGCCGTGCGGTAGCCTTCCGAGCCGACCGGCTTGAAGGTCCAGGCGTTGACCGCTGCAGCCAGACGACCCAGCACCTTGTCCGAACAGTCGGCGATATTGCCTTGCGCGCCCTCGTCGTCGGAGACGATCTGGGCCACGCGCTGCGGCAAAAGGGTGGCCATCACGGTCGAGACCGCCCGGCGCGGCGTGGCGGTGCGCGCCGCCTTCAGGGCGGCCAGGGCGTCGACGCCCGGCGCCATGTCGACCCGGATCTCGTCGCCTTCCCGCCAATAGGACGAGATCTGCAGGATCGAGGGCCCCGACAGGCCGCGGTGGGTGAACAGCATGCCTTCCTGGAACTTCGTCTTGCCGTGGGCGACCACGGCGTCCAGGGCCACGCCCGACAGCGGGACCAGGCGTTCCAGCGTCTTGACCTCGAAGGTCAGGGGCACCAGCGCCGGGCGAGTCTCGACAACGCCCACCCCGAACTGTTTGGCGATCTCATAGCCCAGACCCGTCGCGCCCATCTTGGGGATCGACTTGCCGCCGCAGGCCACCACCAGAGACTGGCAGCGCACATTGGCGCCGCTGGACAGGGCCAGCTCGAAGCCGCTCTCGACCTTGGCGATCCGGTCGACGCCGGTTTCCAGCCGCAGTTCGCAGCGCGCGGCCTTCATCTCGGTCAGCAGCATGGTGATGATCTGCATGGCCGAGCCGTCGCAGAACAGCTGGCCCAGCGTCTTCTCGTGATAGGCGATAGCGTATTTGTCGACCAGGGCGATGAAGTCGCGCGGCCGATAGCGGCGCAGGGCCGAGACACAGAACTTGGGATTGGCCGACAGGAAATTGGCCGCCGTGGCGTGGATGTTGGTGAAGTTGCACCGTCCGCCGCCACTGATGCGGATCTTCTCGCCAGGGGCCTTGGCATGATCGACGACCAGCACGGAACGCCCGCGCTTGCCCGCCTCGATCGCGCACATCATGCCGGCAGCGCCGGCTCCGATCACCAAGACATCGAACTGTTCCATCGCGTCCTTCCATAGGAGCCGCCCGAGGAAGTCAATCAAACGCCGCGCTGACCCTTGAACCTGCGTCTGGCAACGGCTAGGAACTCGCCCCCATCCCAGAGCCCGGTTGACCCAATGACGTCCGTCGCTACGCCGACGATCGGCATAGATTTTGGCACCACCAACACCGTCGTCTCGATGACGCACGGCGACGGCTCCGCGCGCCTGGTGCGGTTCCCGACCGGCGAAGGCGACCTGTTCGCGTTCCGCTCGGCGCTGAGCTTTCACACCCTGCAGGGCGACGACGGCAGGCCCAATGAGCGGGTGGTCGAGGCCGGTCCCTGGGCGATCGAGGCCTATCTGGAGGATCCGCTGGAGACGCGGTTCATCCAGTCGTTCAAGAGCTTTGCCGCCAGCGCCGCCTTCACCGAGACCCGCATCCTCAACAAGCGCTATCTGTTCGAGGACCTGCTGGCCGCCTTCCTGCTGAAGGTGCGCGAGCACGCGGGCGAGGCCATGGCCAAGCTGCCGCCGCGCGTCATCGTCGGCCGACCCGTCACCTTCGCCGGCGGCAATCCCGATGAGACCCTGGCCCTGCAGCGCTATGAGGCGGCCTTCGCGCGCCTGGGCTTCACCGATATTCGCTATGCCTATGAGCCGGTCGGCGCGGCCTTCTTCTTCGCGCGCCAGCTGAAGCAGGACGCCACCGTGCTGGTCGCCGACTTCGGCGGCGGCACCAGCGACTTCTCGCTCGTCCGCTTCGAGCGCGAGGCCGACGGCACGCTGCGCTCGACCCCGCTCAGCCATTCCGGCGTGGGCGTGGCGGGCGACGCCTTCGACTATCGGATCATCGACCAGCTGGTCTCGCCGGCTCTGGGCAAGGGCTCGCTGTACCGCGCCTTCGACAATCGCCTGCCCATTCCGCAGCGCTATTACACCGCCTTCGCCCGCTGGGATCAGTTGGCCTTGCTGCGAGCCTCGCGCGACATGCGCGACATCCGCTCGCTGGAAAAGACGGCGATGGAACCCGAGAAGATCAGCCGCCTGATCGAGGTGCTGGACGACAATCACGGCTACGCCCTCTATCGCTCGGTCTCGGCCCTGAAGGAGGCGCTGTCGGCCAACGAACGCGCCACCTTCCGCTTCGAGGCCGGTACGATCCTGATCGAGCATGAGGTTGAACGGACCACGTTCGAGGGCTGGATCTCCCCGGAGTTGACAGCGATCGAAAAGGCGGTCGATCAGGCCCTGGCCCGCGCCAACCTCGCGCCCGACCAGGTGGACCGCGTGTTCCTGACCGGCGGCAGTTCGTTCGTGCCGGCGGTGCGCGACATCTTCCATCGCCGGTTCCCGGCCGACCGGATCGAGAGCGGCGGAGAGTTCGAGTCGATCGCCTCGGGCCTGGCCCTGATTGCCCGTGAGACCGACCTCGACCTCTGGACCATGCAAGCGACCGCCAGACCAGCCGCCTGACGCATCAGACTAGCCGTCAATCAAGGATTGGGCTGGTCTGTTTTGTCACGTGGACCGAATCTCGCTTTCCACCTAGCCTGAGAGTTAAGCCTTTCATAACGAGGCCCGGGTCGAAGCAACGGCCGCGACAAACCTTCGGTCAGGACGAGCCCTTTGCCGATCTCATATCTCTCGGCCGCGCAGATCGCAGCGCTCCCGACGACGATCATTGACGATCTGTCGACGACCAAGCTCGCCACCCTCAGCAGCACCCAGGTCGGGGCGATCAGCGCCTCGGCAGTGGCCGTGCTCGACGTCACCCAGGTCGAAGCCCTCTCCGCCACCCAGGTCAAGGGACTGTCGGCGACCCAGATTCCCAGCTTCGGCGCGGGCGTGGCGTTCAACGCCCAGCAGCTGGCGGCCTTCAGCGGCGAACTGGTCGGGGCCATGACCTCGACGCAGCTGGCCAGTCTGGACGCCGCGAAGCTGGACGTGTTCACCGCCACCCAGGTCGGCGCCTTGTCGGCCACCAGCTTCTCGGGCCTGAACGCCACCCAGGTCGCTTCGCTGGATGTCACCCAGCTGACCGGCCTGACGGCAAGCCAGATGGCGGGCCTCAGCACCACCGATATCGGCGAGCTGGCCGCCAGCCAGATCGGCGGTCTTGCGGCCAGCCAGATCGGGGCCCTGGAGGCCGTGGCCATCGCCGCCTTCGCCGCCGCTCAGCTGGCCGCCCTGTCGACGACCCAGATTGGCGGCATGACCGCCAGCCAGATCGGCGCTCTGAGTGCGCCCCAGCTGGACGGGATGGCGACCACCCAGATCGGCGCCCTGTCGGCCGCCCAGGTCTCCGGCCTGAGCGGGACCCAGGTCTCGAGCCTGTCCGACACCCAGGTCAGCGTCCTGAACGCCACCCAGCTGGGCGGGCTCAACGCCACCGGCCTCTCGACCCTGACGGCAACCCAGGTGGCAGGCTTCAGCGCCAGCCAGATCGCCGGCCTGACGACCACCCAGATCGGAAGCTTGAGCGCCACCGACTTCGCCGAGCTGTCGGCGACCCAGGTTGGCGGACTGACGGCTTCGCAGCTGGGCGCCCTGTCGACCACCAACCTCAATGCCCTGACCAGCACCCAGATCGGAGCGCTCAGCAGCACCCAGTTCGCGGGTCTGACCGCAACCCAGTTGGGCGGCCTGGGCTCTGGCGATTTCGCCGAACTGTCGATGACCCAGATCGCCGATCTGACGGCGAGCCAGGTCAGCGGGATCTCGACGGGCAATATCTCTGGCTTCAACGCCACCCAGGTCCAGGGCCTGTCCACGACCCAGCTGGGCGGCCTGACCTCCACCCAGCTCGGCGGCTTGAGCACGACCGATATCGGGGAGCTCTCGGCCACCCAGATCGGCGGCCTGTCGGCGTCGCAGATCGGATCCCTGTCCGTGACCAATCTGGCGGCCCTGGACACCACCCAGATCGGCTCGATCAGCGCGACGGCGATGCGCGGCCTGTCGGCCTATCAAGTGCGCAGCCTGACCCTGGACGACTTCAACGGCCTGAACAGCACGCAGATCGGGGCCCTGACCGCTACCCAGGTCTCGGCCCTGTCGACCACGGTGATCGGCGGGCTGACCACGACCCAGGTCGGCTATCTGACGCCGACCCAGATTCCCGGCCTGACGGTCACCCAACTGGACTGGCTCTCGGCGACCAATATCGCCGCGATGAGCCCGCTACAGGTCGGGGCCTTCACCCCGGCCCAGGTGGATAGCCTGTAGAACCCCGCCCCTTGGCGCCCAGCGCCGAGGTCAGGAAGGCCGTCAGCGCCTCGACCCGGGCGGGCCGGGGGCCGCCAGGCGGCATGACCAGATGCAGCGCGATGAGTGGCGGGGTCCAGTCGGGCATCACCGCTTCCAGCCGGCCATCGGTCAAGGCCGCGTCGGCGATGAAATCCGGCAGCACCGCCAGCCCCTGCCCCGCCAGCAGGGCCGGCATCAGGGCGTCGGCATTGTTGACCCGCAGCGGTCCGGCCGGACGCACCGAAGCCTCCTCCCCGGCCGCATTGACGAACCGCCAGGTGTCGGGCGTCGGCAGGTAGGCGTAACCGAGGCAGCAATGCTCGGCCAGGTGGCCGGGATGGATCGGACGGCCGCGCCGCGCCAGATAGCTGGGCGCGCCAACCACATAGCGCTTCACCGACCGCAGTCGCCGCGCCACCAGCGACGAATCCGGCAGGGCGGCAATCCGAAGCGCGGCGTCGAAGCCCATGCCGACCAGGTCCACCATGGCGTCGCTGAGATGCAGGTCGACCGAGACCTCGGGATAGGCGGCCAGGAACTCCGGCAGGATCGGCGCGACGTCCGACAGGCCAAAAGACATCGGGACCGCCAGACGCACCAGCCCGCGCGGCGCAGCCGACTGGGCCATGGCCGCGTTCTCGGCCGCCTCGCCCTGGACCAGGACGCGCGTCGCCGGCTCGACCAGGCTCTGGCCGGCGTCGGTCAGGGCCAGGCGCCTTGAGGTGCGATTGAACAATCGAGCGCCCAGCCGCGTTTCCAGTCGGGTGACGGCCTTGGAGACCGTCGCCTTGGACAGTCCCAGTTCCTCGGCCGCCCCGGCAAAGGACCGCAGCTCCACCACCTTGGCGAAGATCGCCAGGCCCTCGAGATCAGGCAGCTTGCTCATTTTGGAAACAATAGATTTCGATAGTTTCTATTTCGATATCAATCCTGATCGCTATCTTCTCCTCAAGCAAGCGGCGCCGATGTCGGCGCGCTTTTCGAGAACGAGCCCGGCGACCGGGCTCCAGGAGTTAAGGCCATGATCGATCGCAGGAAGTTCGACACACTGGGCGGCGCTGACCACGGTTGGCTGAAGGCCAAGCATCACTTTTCCTTCGCCAGCTACTACGACCCCAGGAACATGAACTGGGGCGCCCTGCGGGTGTGGAACGACGACGAGATCGCCCCCAATACCGGCTTCCCGCCGCACCCGCACTCGGACATGGAGATCATCACCTATGTGCGCAGCGGCGCGATCACCCACCAGGACAATCTGGGCAATACGGGGCGCACAGAGGCGGGCGACGTCCAGGTGATGAGCGCCGGCACCGGCATCCGGCACTCGGAATACAATCTGGAATCCGAACCCACCCGGATCTTCCAGATCTGGATCGAGCCCAACCGCACGGGCGGCGCGCCGTCCTGGGGCGCCAAGCCTTTCCCCAAGGGCGACCGCTCGGGCAAGTTCGTGACCCTGGCCAGCGGCTTTGACAATGACGGCGACGTTCTGCCGATCCGCACCGACGCTCGCGTTCTGGGCGCCACCCTGAAGGCCGGCGAAAGCACGACCTACGACCTGGGCAAGAGCCGTCACGCCTATCTGGTGCCGGCGGTCGGCTCGGTCACCGTCAACGGCGTTCAACTCGACGCGCGCGACGGCGCGGCCATCACCGGCGAGGACTTGATCACCGTCACCGCGCTCGAAGACGCCGAGCTGGTTCTGGTCGACGCCGCCTAAACGCAAGCCCTCTGTTCATTCCCCGGCGGGGCGAGCCCTCAGCTCTGCCCCGCCCGGCTCCCCCATTGCCAATCCAAGGAGGCCATCATGGCCAAGGTTCTCGTCCTCTACTATTCGTCCTACGGTCACATCGAAACCATGGCTCAGGCCGTGGCCGAAGGCGCCCGCGAAGCCGGCGCGACCGTCGACATCAGGCGCGTCCCGGAGACCGCGCCGCTGGAGGTCGCCAAGGCCGCCCACTTCAAGCTCGACCAGGCCGCCCCCGTCGCCACGGTTGCCGAACTGGCCGACTATGACGCTGTGATCATCGGTACGGGCACCCGCTTTGGCCGGATGTCGTCGCAGATGGCGGCCTTCCTCGATCAGGCCGGCGGCCTGTGGGCGCGCGGCGCCCTGAACGGCAAGGTCGGCGGCGCCTTTACCTCGACGGCTTCGCAGCACGGCGGTCAGGAAACCACGCTGTTCTCGATCATCACCAACCTGCTGCACTTTGGCATGGTGATCGTCGGCCTCGACTATGGTCATACCGGCCAGATGAAGATCGACGAAGTCACCGGCGGCAGCCCCTACGGCGCCACCACCATCGCCGGCGGCGACGGCTCGCGTCAGCCCAGCGAGAACGAACTGACCGGCGCCCGCTATCAGGGCCGCAAGATCGCCGAGACCGCGATCAAGCTGCACGGCTAAGTGTCAAATCTTTGCCATCCCGGCCCGGCGCTCTACCGCTTGGCCGGGATGACAAGGTTGTTCAACCTTAAGCGACTTTCGACATGGAATGGGCCGCCACGGATCCGGGACGGCCCTCCAGGGTCAGCGCCCAGCGACGATGCTGACAGTGATCGTCGAGCCGTTCGGACCGGGGGCGGTCCAGCTGTCACCGACCTTCTTCTCGGCGGTCGGGCTGCAATTGGCGCCCATGCCGGCCGGCGGCGCCGGGTCGGTCTGGGTGAAGCAGGTGTTTGCGCCGTCGATCTTCCACGAGCCCTTCATGGTCGAGCCGTCGGGACCCTTGGTGGTGTACTGGCCGTCGGCGTCGACGAACATCTTCGCCACCGCGCCGTTGGGATAGGTGATCGCGACCGTGTTGCCATAGGCGCTGGCCATCGGATCGGCCAAGGCCGCGCCGCTGATCCCCAGGGCCAGGACGGCCGTCATCATCAAGGTTCGCATGGTGTTTCTCCCAAGTGTCTAACCCCGTCTTCGCGGGGACGGCGGGAGCTTAACCATGGCGCGCGGCAAATCGATAACAATGTTCAGCAATGCAAAAAGGGGCGGCCGCCGGATCGGCGACCGCCCCTGATTGTTACCGGCAGGCCGCCTGGCCTACTTGTTGGCCAGAGCCGCCTGGGCCGCCGCCAGACGGGCGATCGGCACGCGGTAGGGCGAGCACGACACGTAGTCCAGGCCGACACTTTCGCAGAAGGTGATCGAGGCGGGATCGCCGCCATGTTCGCCGCAGATGCCCAGCTTGACGTCCGGACGGGCCGCGCGACCGCGCTCGGCGGCGATGCGGATCAGATCGCCCACGCCTTCCTGGTCGAGGCTGACGAAGGGGTCCTTGTCGAAGATGCCCTTGTCGATATAGGCGGCCAGGAACTTGCCGGCGTCGTCGCGGCTGATGCCGAACGTGGTCTGGGTCAGGTCGTTGGTGCCAAAGCTGAAGAACTCGGCATTGGCGGCCAGGTCGGCGGCGCGCAGAGCGGCGCGGGGCAGCTCGATCATGGTGCCGACGGTGTATTCGATGGCGATGCCCTGCTCGGCCAGAACCGCCTTGGCGGTGCGGTCGGTCAGGTCGCGCAGGTACTTCATCTCCTCGCCCTTGGCGACCAGCGGGTGCATGATCTCGGGGATCGGCGCGGCCTTGCCAGACTTGGAAATATCGCAGGCGGCCTCGATGATCGCCCGGACCTGCATCTCGTAGATCTCGGGATAGGAAACGCCCAGGCGGCAGCCGCGATGGCCCAGCATGGGGTTGGTCTCGTGCAGTTCCTTGGCCCGGCGCATCAGCTTGCCGGCGTCCAGCCCCGTGGCCAAGGCCACGGCCGCGACGTCTTCCTCGGTGTGCGGCAGGAACTCGTGCAGCGGCGGATCCAGCAGACGGATGGTGACCGGCAGGCCTTCCATGATCGTGAACAGCTCGACAAAGTCGGCCTTCTGGAAGGGCGCGATCTTGGCCAGGGCCGTACGGCGGCCCTTCTCGTCGTCGGCCAGGATCATTTCGCGCACGGCGGCGATCCGGGTGTCGTCGAAGAACATGTGCTCGGTGCGGCACAGGCCGATGCCCTCGGCCCCGAAACCGCGCGCGGTCTTGGCGTCCAGCGGCGTCTCGGCGTTGGCGCGCACCTTCAGGCGACGCACCGCATCGGCCCAGCCCATCAGGGTGGCGAAGTCTCCGGTCAGTTCGGGCTCGATCATCTTGGGCGAGCCCATCAGGATCTCGCCGGTCGAACCGTCGATGGTGATGATCTCGCCGGCCTTGAACTCGCGACCGCGAACCCGGAACAGGCCTTCCTTGGGGAAGATGCCGACTTCACCGGCGCCCGAGACGCAGGGACGGCCCATGCCGCGCGCGACGACGGCGGCGTGGCTGGTCATGCCGCCGCGGGCGGTGATGATCCCGCGCGCCGCATGCATGCCGTGGATGTCCTCGGGCGAGGTCTCCTCGCGCACCAGGATGACGCTGTCGCCGGCGGCCGAGGCCTTTTCGGCGGCGTCGCTGTCGAACACGATCTTGCCGGTCGCTGCGCCAGGGGACGCCGGCAGGCCGGTGGCGATCACGTCGCGCTGGGCCGACGGATCGATGGTCGGGTGCAGCAGCTGGTCCAGCGAAGCCGGCTCGACGCGGTTGATGGCTTCGGTGCGCGAGATCACGCCCTCGGCCGCCATGTCGACGGCGATCTTCAGCGCCGCCTTGGCGGTGCGTTTGCCGTTGCGGGTCTGCAGCATGTAGAGCGTGCCCTGCTCCACCGTGAACTCGATGTCCTGCATGTCGCGATAGTGACGCTCCAGCGTCTCGACCACCGACTTGAACTGGGCGAACACCACCGGCATCGCCTCTTCCATCGACGGCACCGTGTCGCCCATCTCTTCGCGGGCGATCTTGGTCAGGGACTGCGGCGTGCGGATGCCCGCGACCACGTCTTCGCCCTGGGCGTTGATCAGGAACTCGCCGTACAGGCGGTTGTCGCCATTCGAGGGATTGCGGGTAAAGGCGACGCCGGTCGCCGAGGTCTCGCCCATATTGCCAAACACCATCGACTGGATGTTGACAGCGGTGCCCCAGGCCTCGGGGATGTCGTGCATGCGACGATAGAACTTGGCGCGGTCGTTCATCCAGCTGGCGAACACGGCGCCGACGGCGCCCCACAGCTGTTCCTGGGCGTCCTGCGGGAAGGGCTTGCCCAGCTCGCGCGAAACGGCGGCCTTGTAGTCCTTGATCACCGCAGCCCAGTGGTCGGCGGTCAGGCCGGTGTCGACATGGATGTCCAGGCGATCCTTGTGGTCGTCGAGGATCTCTTCGAACATGTGGTGCTCCAGATCGAGCACGACGTTCGAGTACATCTGGATGAAGCGACGATAGCTGTCATAGGCAAAGCGCCGGTCGCCCGACAGCTTGGCCAGGCCTTCGACGGTCTCGTCGTTGAGGCCCAAGTTCAGGACGGTGTCCATCATGCCCGGCATCGAGGCCCGGGCGCCCGAGCGCACCGAGACCAGCAGCGGGTTGGCCACGTCGCCAAACAGCTTGCCGGTGATCTTTTCGATCGTGGCCAGGCCGTCATTGACCTGCTGGGCCAGCTCGGCCGGATACTGCTTGCCGTTGGCGTAGTAGTGCACGCAGGCCTCGGTGGTCACCGTAAAGCCTGGCGGCACCGGCAGGCCCAGCGACGACATCTCGGCCAGGTTGGCGCCCTTGCCCCCCAGCAGATTCTTCATCGAGGCGTCGCCATCAGCGCCACCCCCTCCGAACGAATAGACCCAACGGGACTTGGTCAGCGTCTCAACCGGCATAATGAAATTCACCCTGCGATAAGTGAAACAGGCCGCGACCTTCTGAGTGGTCGTCTTGCCTTGGGACAAAGCATGGAACGTTGATCCCGCACTGCAATATCCGGGGCGTTCACTAGCACTTAGGTCAAGAACGCGTCCACCAGCGCTTTGCGTTCCGCAGCAAAGACCCGAAAAACGGTAAATCTTTCCAATGACAACGTTGTCTTGATTGGGATTTCACGGAACGCGACGGTTTCATGATCTGGGAGATTCCGTCCGCGCCCAAACTATCCGAATTTGGCCCGTCATCCCGGGACCTAATCCCGGGATGGTTCAGCTTCACCCTGCGGGAATCATTCTGCTCCGCAGTGCGGCGGACCAATGGGTCCCGGGGGCAAGCCCCAGGATGACGGTGGTCTATAGATCGGTGGCTTGAACTATCCCGCCACCAGCGAGAAATCCGCGACCTGACCCATGGCGTCGCGAACGGCGGCCAGGGTCTTGAGGCGGTTGTCGCGTTCGGCCGGGACCTCGGAATTGACGAACACGCCGTCGAGGAAGGCGTCGACCGGGCCGCGCAGGCCAGCCAGTTCCTGCATCGCGCCGGTGAAGTTTTCCTTGGCCAGTGCTGCCGCCAGGGCCGGCTCGACCATGCGCAGGGCGTCGTACAGGGCCGCTTCCGGCGCCGATGCGTCGTCCAGCAGGCCGCGCTCGCCCTCGGCTTTCCAGCCCTTCTTCTCCTCGGCCTTGAGGATGTTGGAGGCGCGCTTGTAGCCGGCCAGTAGGTTCTTGCCGTCGTCGGTCTTCAGGAAGGCGTCCAGCGCCTCGACCCGGGCGACGATGCGCACGAGGTCGTCGTCGCCCAGAGCGAACACGGCGTCGACGAGGTCGTGGCGCTTGCCCTGGTCCTTGAGGGTGACCTTCAGGCGGTCGGCGAAGAAGGCGACAACATCTCTAGCCAAAGCCGACGGCTTCTGGGCCTTCGAATGAGTCCAGCCTCGCCCGTCCTCGTTTCCAACACCCAGCGAGTTGGCGTCGGCAAGCACGACAACGCCCTCTTCCGTTTTAGCTAGGACTTCGTTGAGCCCGGCATATTCGCCGTTGGGTATGAAGTCAGTCCAAGCTTGGGTATTTTGCCACGGGTATCGCGCCAATTGCTTGCGGGCAGCCTGATCAAGAATCGCGCCGTACGCCTTGATCGCGAGTTGCGAGATTGGCGTGCGCGCTCCTGACGACAGCACCGTCCGAATAACCCCCAACGCCGCCCGCCGCAGCGCATAGGGGTCCTTCGACCCCGTCGGCTTCTCGTCGATGGCGAAGAACCCGACCAGCGTATCCAGTTTATCCGCCAAAGCCACCGCCACGCTCAGCGGCGCGGTCGCGACCGCGTCGGCCGGGCCCTGCGGCTTGTAGTGGTCGCGGATGGCGTCGGCGATCTCGGGGTCCATATTGGCTTCACGGGCGTAGTAGCCGCCCATCAGGCCCTGGAGTTCGGGAAACTCGCCGACCATCAGCGAGCTCAGATCCGCCTTGGCCAGACGCGCGGCCGTGCCAGCCTTCTCGACATCAGCGCCGACCAGCGGCGCGATCTCGCGGGCCAGGGCCTCGATGCGCTTCACCCGCTCGGCCATGGTGCCCAGCTTGGCGTGGAAGGTGACGCCGTTCAGCTTCTCCAGCCACTCCTCGAAATTGCCGGCCTTGCGGTCTTCGTCCCAGAAGAAGCGGGCGTCGGACAGGCGGGCCGACAGCACCTTGGCGTTGCCGGCGGCGATCACCTTGCCGCCGTCGGCGGCCGCGATGTTGGCGATGGTGATGAAGTGCGGGGCCAGGCCTTCACGGGCCGGATCGCGGACGGCGAAATACTTCTGGTGCGTCCGCATCGAGGTGCGGATCGCCTCGGCCGGCAGGTCCAGGAACGACGGATCCATGTCGCCCAGCACCGGGGTCGGCCATTCGGCGAGGCCGGCGACTTCCTCCAGCAGGCCCAGGTCCTCGACCAGTTCCAGATTGCGGGCGAAGCACAGGGTCTTGCAGCCCTCGAGAATGCGCGCCTTGCGCTCCTCGACGTCCAGCACGACGAAGTGGTCGTTCAGGCCCTTGGCGTATTCGTCGAAGTCGCGAACCCGGAACGGCTGGGCCCCAAAAGAAGAATGGGGGCCCATGAACCGGTGGCCTTCGGAGATGTCGCCGCTCTCGATGCCCTCGATGCTGAACGGCACGATCTCGCGGTCGAACACGCACAGGATGCGCTTCAGCGGACGCACCCAGCGCAGCTTGCACGTGCCCCAGGTCATCGACTTGGGCCAGGCGAAACCGCGCACGATGGCTTCCACCATCTCGGCGATGATCTCGGTGGTCGGGCGGCCGGTCTTCTCGATGAAGGCCATATAGACGCCGTCGCGCTCGACCAGCTGGTCCTGAGTCAGGCCGGCCTTGCGCAGGAAGCCTTCCATGGCCTGCGGCGGCGCGCCGACGCGCGGCCCCTTCAGCTCTTCCTTGCGGTCGGCCTGGGCGATGGGCAGCCCCTCGACCACCAGGGTCAGGCGGCGCGGACCGGCGAAGGTCTTCAGGGCCTCGGGCAGGAAGCCGGCGGCGGCCAGATGCTCGCGCGCCATGCGTTCCAGATCGCGCGCGGCATTGGCCTGCATGCGCGCAGGGATTTCTTCGGAGAACAGTTCGAGGAGAAGTTGGGGCATGTGACTTACGCGGCTTCCTGCTGCTTCACCCACTCGGAGGCGCACATCTTACAAAGGTCGCGGATGCGTCCGATGTAGCTGGCGCGCTCGGCGACGGCGATCGCGCCGCGGGCGTTCATCAGGTTGAAAAGGTGGCTGGCCTTGAGGACCATGTCGTAGGCGGGCAGGACCAGTGACTTGCCCTGATAGTCGCGGGCCAGCATCAGCGGGACCTGGCGTTCCATGTCCTCGAACTGACCCTTCAGCACGGCCACGTCATAGCCGTGGAAATTGGCTTGCGAGTGCTGGCGCTCGTTCTCCAGGAACACGTCGCCATAGCTCATCGCGCCCAGCGGCGACTGCGGGTCGTTGAACGGCAGGTCATAGACGTTGTCGACGCCGAACACATACATCGCCAGGCGTTCCAGGCCGTAGGTCAGCTCGCCGGCCACCGGCGAGACGTCCAGGCCGCCCACCTGCTGGAAGTAGGTGTACTGGCTGACTTCCATGCCGTCGCACCAGACTTCCCAGCCCAGGCCCCACGCGCCGACGGTGGGGTTTTCCCAGTCGTCCTCGACGAAGCGGATGTCGTGCAGGCGCAGGTCCAGGCCGATGGCTTCCAGCGAGCCCAGATACAGGTCCTGCATGTTGGGCGGGTTGGGCTTCAGGATCACCTGGTACTGGTAATAGTGCTGCAGGCGGTTGGGGTTCTCGCCATAGCGCCCGTCGCCCGGACGGCGCGAGGGCTGCACATAGGCGGCGTTCCACGGCTTTGGGCCCAGGGCGCGCAGCACCGTGGCCGGGTGCAGGGTCCCTGCCCCCACCTCGATGTCGTGCGGCTGCAGGATCGCGCAGCCATGTTCGCTCCAATAGTTATGGAGCGTCAGGATCAGGGCTTGGAACGAGGTGGGCTTGGGGCGCGACATCAGTGTCCGAACAGGGCCAGAAAAAAGTCGGCGGACCATAGGGCCCGCCGACTGGTGCTTCAAGCGATGTTGGCTTTGTCGCGAAGGGCCTAGTTGCCCTTGGCGGCCGAGCGTTTGCCGGCGTTGCTCATCGGCTTGCCGTACTTGGCGCGGTTCTCGGGGGTGTCGGCGATCGGCGCATTGGAGACCACATTCGGATCTCCGGCCTTCAGGGTGGCCTGGACCTCCGGCGACTGCGACGACATCGGCACGACGCCGGCGGTGTCGGTCCCCAGGGTCGAGGCCGAGGGCGTGGTGGCCGGGTTGGGGCTCATCATGCTGGGATCGGCCATCATCGCCGGCGGCGCGGCCGGATTGACCGGCGCCTGATCGACGGGCGCAGTGGTGGTGGTCGTGATGGTGGTTTGGGCCAGGGCGGCGCCGGACATCAGGGCGGCGGCGGCAGCGACGGCGAACAGGCGCGACATGGACATGATGAGCTCCTCGTGTTCCAGGCTTCAACTACGTCTGGGACGAAGGCCGGTTGCCGATCATCACGGGCTCGTGACCCCGGGGCGGGCTTGAGGCCGAACAGCCTTGCGGCCGCGGCTCTGACCTCGCTGCACGACAGCAGGCATGTCGCCGACAGTCAGGGCGTCCCCAGCTGTCGGCGTTGCTACTTTTTTCTGCATCGGCCGCGCCTCATGCTTCGATTTTGGGCGTCTTGCCCATTTCCTTTCCAAATCCTTGTCGCGCGACCGCACCTCGCCGACCTCGACCGATAGCGTGATCATCGCCGGGGAAAACGATGCAGCGCGTAGTGGCGGCTTCGGCGGTGATCACCCGGGCGCAAAGCGCCCGGCAACCAAGCAAGGGGAGCCCGCGATATCGGCGGGCCGGAGCAAGGCGGATGAAACTGATCATAGCGGTCGTCAAACCCTTCAAGCTCGACGAGGTCCGTGAGGCGCTCGTCGCCGCTGGCGTCGAGGGTCTGACGGTGTCGGAAGTCAAGGGTTACGGCCGCCAGAAGGGCCAGACCGAAATCTACCGGGGTGCGGAGTACCAAGTGAACTTCGTTCCCAAGGTAAAACTGGAAGCGGTCGTGGACGATGCGTCCGCGGCCAAGGCGGTCGAGGCCGTGAAGGCCGCGGCGGCCACGGGCAAGATCGGCGATGGCAAGATCTTCGTTCTGAACGTGGAAGACGCCGTGCGCATCCGGACCGGTGAAACCGGCCCGGCCGCTCTTTAACGCCATCGGGAATAGGGGATAACCGACGATGAAATTGACCTTCAAACCGCTGGCCGGGCTGATGCTCGCCGCGACACTGGCCGGAGCCCCGATGGGGGCCGTGGCCTTCGCCCAGGAGGCTGCGCCTGCGGTCGCCGCCGCGCCCGCAGAGGCCGCGCCGGCTCCCGTGGCCGCCGCGCCTGAAGCCGCTCCCGCCGAAGCCGCGCCGGCTCCGGCCGCTGCTCCCGTTCCGGACAAGGGCGACAATGCCTGGATGCTCACCTCGACCGTCCTGGTCCTGCTGATGATCCTGCCGGGCCTGGCCCTGTTCTACGGCGGCCTGGTCCGCTCCAAGAACATGCTGTCGGTGATGATGCAGGTCTCGACCGTCGCCATCATCGGCTTCGTCGCCTGGGTGCTGTGGGGCTACAGCTTCGCCTTCACCGACGGCGGCAGCTGGGACAAGTATGTCGGCGGACTTGGTCGTCTGTTCCTCAAGGACGTGACTCCGGCCAGCAATGTCGCGACGTTCTCGACCGGCGTCGTGATCCCGGAACTGACCTTCGTCGCCTTCCAGGCCACGTTCGCCGCGATCACCGCCGCGCTGGTCATCGGCTCGCTGGTCGAGCGGATGAAGTTTGCCGCGATCGTCGCTTTCGCGGTCCTGTGGCCCCTGCTCTCCTACTATCCGATCGCGCACATGGTCTGGTGGTGGCCGGGTCCGGACGCCATCGCCAATGATCCGACCGCGCAGATCAAGGCCGGTCAAATCTGGGCCTGGGGCGCTCTGGACTTCGCTGGCGGCACCGTGGTGCACATCAACGCCGGTATCGCCGCCCTCGTCGGCGCCCTGATCCTCGGCAAGCGCCAGGGCTATGGCAAGGAACCGATGCCGCCGCACTCGCTGACCCTGACCCTCGTGGGCGCCGGTCTGCTGTGGGTGGGCTGGTTCGGCTTCAACGCCGGCTCCAACCTCGAAGCCAACGGTTACGCCTCGCTGGCGATGATCAACACCTTCGTGGCCACCGCCGCCGCCGGTCTGTCGTGGATCCTGGTGGAGTGGGTCACCCGCAAGAAGCCTTCGGCCCTGGGCCTGGCGTCTGGCGTCGTGGCCGGCCTCGTCGCCATCACTCCGGCCGCTGGTTTCGCCGGCCCGATGGGCGCTGTGATCCTGGGTCTGGTCGTCTCGCCGCTCTGCATCTTCTTCTGTTCGGTCGTGAAAAACACGCTGAAGTACGATGACAGCCTGGACGCCTTCGGCATCCACGGCGTCGGCGGCATCGTCGGCGCCCTGGCCACCGGCCTGCTGGTCAACCCCGTCTGGGGCGGCGCCGGCATCGTCGACTATACGACCTGCGCCAAGGACGGCGATATCTCGACCTGCGACGCCCTGGCCTCGTACGAGCCGATCGCTCAACTCCTGATCCAGGCCAAGGCCGTCGGCCTGACCGTCGTCTGGTCGGCCATTGCTTCGGCCATCGTCTTCTTCCTGATCAAGCTGGTCATCGGTCTCCGCGCCGCGCCGGACGCCGAAGAAGAAGGTCTGGACATCGCCGAACACGGCGAGCGCGCCTACCACAGCTAGGCTTCGGCACAGCTGAAAAGGCGAAGGGCGCGGAGCTTGGCTCCGCGCCCTTTCTTTTTGTCCGGACGGCTGACCGTTTAGGGGGCCACCGGCGCCCGGCGCGCTTTCAGGATCGGCACCGGCGGCTCCAGGATCTGGCCCTTCATGACCGGGTTTACCGCCACGCCCGGCGTCGGCAGGTTGATGATCTTGTGGACCACATCCATGCCCTCAACCACCTTGCCGAACGCCGCGAAGCCGGCATTGTCGCCCGGCGCGGCAGGGGCGGCGTCCAGATAGGGGGCGTCGCCGACGCAGATGAAGAAATCCGAGGTCGCCGTGCCCGGCGCATTGCGAGCGATCGAGACCACCCCGTCGGTGTGCTTGATCCCCGTCTGGGTCGTCGGCTCGTGGGCGATGGGCTTCAGAACCCTGGCCGGATCGCCCTGCAACCCGCCCTGGATCAGGCCGTAGTCGACAGGCCCCGGCGATCGTGAGGCCCGAAAGAACGTGGCGCCGTCATAGCGCTTCTGGTCGACATAGCGCAGGAAGTTGGCCGTGGTGATCGGGGCCTGGTCGACATAGAGCTCGATGACGATGACGCCCTGCCCGGTCTCGACATTGACCCGGACGGTCTTTGCCGCGGCGGGCGCGGCAGGTGTGGTCAGGGCTGTCTGGGCCAGGGCGGGCGCGGCGACCAGGGTCAGGACGACGGCGAGCAGATCGCGGCGATACATGGGCGCTCCAATGGACCAGGGACAAGGAAGCCGAGCAGCATTCCTTTTTGCTGGCAAGTGGATTGCCAACCGGAAAGCCATATCGCATGCACCTCATACCCGTGTGATGAACGACTAATGGGACTGCCGTGAAGATCGCATTCGTTGATACATCCGGCCTGCGCTACACGCCGGAAACGCCATTCTTCCGGCCGCTCGGCGGCACCCAGTCGGCAGCCTGCTTCGTCTCTAGCGCCCTCGCGGCCCAGGGGCACGCCGTCAGCCTCATGTCGCCCGGCGCGACCGAGGAAGTGGTCATGGGCGTGCGATGCACGGACTTTGACTTTGAAACCGCCGCCGCGCGACTCAACGATCAGGATGCGGTTGTCGTCCTGACCCGACCAGTCGCTGCGCGTCTGCGCCAGGCTGGCGTGGTGGTCCCGCTGGTCAACTGGCAGCACAACGCCGTGGACAGCAATGGCGCAGCACCCTTCGCAGAACCTACCGAACGCGCCGCCTGGACGACGACGGTGTTCGTCAGCGCCTACCAGCGCGACAGCTACGCCAACAAGTGGGGCATGACCGGCACGGTAATCGGCAACGCCATCAATCCGAGCATGGCGCGGTCGTTAAGAACCCGGCCCACCTTCCTCGAGCGCAATGAGGACCCCGTGCTGATCTATGCCAGCGCCCCGGGGCGCGGGCTCGACTTCCTGCTGATGTCATTCCCGACGATCCGCAAGGCGCTGCCCAATGCTCGCCTGAAGATCTTTTCCGATCAGGCGATGTACCAGGTTCCGCCTGAAAAGGACGACTTCGCGGTCTATTATGAGGTCGCCCGCAATCTGCCTGGCGTCGACTATGTGGGCGGGCTGTCCCAGTCGAAACTGACCGAGGAAATGCTGGCGGCCGACATTTGGGCCTATCCGACGACCTTTATCGAGACCTCTTGCATCGTCATGATGGAGGCCGGCGCGGCGGGCTGCCTGCTGGTGGGCGCCGAGATCGGCGCCTTGCGCGAAACCTCGGGCCGCTTTGGTCGCCTGCTGGCCAGCGGCAACACCCGGGCCGGCTGGTCCGGCGCCTATGCTCGCGCCCTGGTTCGCGAGGTCGAGCGCGTGCGGGCCGATCCTCTGCCCTACCGGGATTTCATCGACCAGCAAATGGCGTGGTTCCGCAGCACCTGCGACTGGGATCGGCGCGCCGAGCAGTGGGCAACGCTTCTGGAAGGCCTGTCGCGCAATTCCGGCGAAGCCTCCGCTACACCGCCCTCGGTCTAGGTCAGACGCCACCGTCCAGCCGGCAGCGCCGCACCCACCAGTCGGGTCGCATGCTCTCCAGTCGTTCGACCAGCCCTTCGGCCTCGATGTCGCCGGCGCACAGCGCAAAGCAGGTGGCGCCCGAGCCCGACATCCGGGCCATCAGCGTCTCGGGTTCGTCGCGCAGGATGTCCAGCACCTCGCCGATCAGGGGCTCGAGCGCGATGGCGGGCGCCTCCAGATCGTTGCGGGTGGCCGCGACCAGCCAGGCGGCGACTTCCTCGGCGCTTTCGAAGGCGTCCGGCAACCAGGGCCGGGCCTCGCCTTCCGGCGCGATGGCGGCGTCATAGGCGCGATAGACCGCCCCAGTCGGCGACGGCGCCAGCGGATTGACCAGAACGGCGTTCAGCGACGGCAGGCCGGGCGCGGGCGACAGACGCTCTCCCCGCCCCTCGGCCAATACAGGCTGCCCCCACAGGCAGGCGGCGCCATCGGCGCCGAGGCTGGAGGCGATGGCTTCCAGCGCCTCGTTGGAGAGGCCTGGAGCCAGAGCGTCGCGCAGCAGGCGCAGGGCGGCTCCAGCGTCGCTGGAGCCGCCCCCGAGGCCCGCCGCGATCGGCAGGCGCTTGTCGAGCAAGAGACGGAACGGCGGCAGAGGCGCGGCCGCGCCGGCATGGAAGGCCCGGGCTGCGCGCATGACCAGATTGTCGTCGCCCGCCGGAATGCCGGCCCCGAACGGTCCAGTGGTCTCAAAGCTGGGCGCGTCGCTGGCCTGCAGCGAGACCTCGTCGCCGACGTTGGCGAAGACCATCAGGCTTGAGATCGGGTGATAGCCCCCCGCATCGGGTCCGCCGACGTGCAGGAACAGGTTGACCTTGGCCGGGGCGAAGGCGGAAAGGCGCATGGCGAAACCTTAGGACGAACGGCTAGACCCGTCCGATAGCTCAGTTGCCGGCGATGGTCGATGACGCCGCAGGTCCGACCTCGCCCAGGCCGTCCTTCAGCTTGGCTTCGGCGTCAGCCTTCTGCTTGGCGTCCGGCTCCAGGCTCAGCACCCGACGCCACTGGAACTCGGCTTCGATATGCCGGCCCGCGCGCCAGTAAGCGTCGCCCAGATGACCGTTGACGTCCGGATCGCCCGGTTCCATCTCGACGGCCTGCTCCAACTTCTCGACGGCGACCTTGTAGTTGCCCAGCCGGTAATAGCCCCAGCCCAGCGAATCGAGCATGGCGCCCGACTGCGGACGGGCGTCGACGGCCTTCTGGACCATGGCCAGGGCCTCGGGCAGACGCTCGTTGCGGTCGATCCAGGAATAGCCGAGGAAATTCAGCAGCTCCGGCTCGTCCGGATTGAGCTTCAGCGCCGCGCCCAGGTCATTCTGGGCCTCGGCCCAGCGACCCGCGCGCTCCAGGGAGATGCCCCGAAGATACAGCACGCGCCAATCGGGCCGTTCGGCTTCGCGGGCGATCAAGGAGTCCAGAACCTTGACCGACTCGTCCCAGTGCTCGTTGGCGCGCAGCAGGTCGGCCAGGGCGATCTGGGCGTCGCGGTCGCCGGGCGCGGTGACCATCGACTGGCGGGCGATTTCGAGCGCGCGGGTCTTGTCGCCGCTCTGCTGATAGGTCCAGGCCAGCTTGCCCTGGGCCGTCGCATACTGGGGCGAGCTTGCTGGAACATGGCCAAAGGCGGCGATGGCCCCGCGATGATCGTCGGCCTGGTTCAGCAGGTCGCCAACCAGCATCCAGGCCTCCTCCCGTTCGGGATCCAGCCGCAGGGCCAGACGCAGATAGGCCAGAGCGAACTGGCTCTGGCGCTCGCCGGCGAAGTTGGCGGCGCACGCCACCAGGTTCTGGGCTGCGCCCTGCCGGATCGACGGCATCGGCGGCGCTGGGCTCTTGGCCACGGCGCGCGCGCGGGCAGCCTGCAATCCAGCGTCCGACGGATCGGCGGCCAGGGCCTGGTCGTAGAGCGCGATCGCGTCAGCGTGGCGTTTGCGACGCTCGAGGAACGCGCCGTAGTCGAGCATGAAAATGCCGGCAGTATTCGATGACGCGGTCAGCGCCTTGTAGTCGGTCTCGGCCTCGTCATAGCGCCGGGCGCGTTCGAACAGGCGCGCCTGGCCCAACTGACCAAAATACTGCACCAGCCGGTCGTTCTGCAGGCTGGGCTGGACCGTCGCGCCCTCGGCGTCTCCTGCGGCGGCGGCAATCCAGGGCCCCAGCAGGGCGGCGGCCGGGCGGTGCGGGAAGGCGATCGGCTCGGCCTTCAGAAGGGCCTGGGCGTCCTTGCCCTTGCCGGAGGCCAGCAGTTCCACGATCCGGGTCAGCGTCCCCAGCCGCTTGATCGCCTCGCCCGCATCCTCGCCGCGAGGCGCGATTTGCGCGGCGCGGGTCACCTCGCCCGAGAGCAGCAGGGCGGTGAAGGTCCGCTCGCTGATCATGGCGGGATCATCAGCCAGCACGCCCGCAACGCCGAAATAGTCGGCCGCTTCGCGCGTGCGGCCGTCGCGCAGCGCCGCCTGTCCAGCCAGGAACTGGCCATAGGAACTGCGCACGTCGAACAAGGAGTAGCCGGCCGATACAGGACCGCGCAGGGCGACATCCGGGGTCGAAGCACAGGCCGTCAGGGTGAGCAGGGACGCGGCGGCGAGGAGGACTTTGAAACGCATGCTGGCACCCTGTTGGGTTTCGACGCGCGCCGCAAGTCCGGGGCGCGCGGCAAAAACGCTTGGTGGGCCCAGAGCACGCCAACAAAAAGGCCTCCCGATCGGTTCGATCAGGAGGTCCTTGTCGTCACATGTTCGGATAGTTGGGGCCGCCGCCGCCTTCGGGCGTGGTCCAGACGATGTTCTGCGATGGATCCTTGATGTCGCAGGTTTTGCAGTGGACGCAGTTCTGGGCGTTGATCTGGAAGCGGGGATCCGTCCCCTGCTCGTTGTACAGCACCTCATAGACGCCGGCCGGGCAGTAGAGCCGCGCCGGTTCGCCATATTTGGGCAGGTTGACCGAGATCGGGATCGACGGATCCTTCAGCGTCAGGTGAGCCGGCTGGTCTTCCTCGTGGTTGGTGGCTGACAGGAACACCGAAGACAGCTTGTCGAAGCTGATCACGCCGTCGGGCTTGGGATAGACGATCGGCTTGTGATCCTTGGCCAACTCGGTCGAGGCGGCGTCGGTCTTGTCATGCTTCATCGTGCCGAAGAACGAGAAGCCGCCCGTCAGGTGGGTGCACCACATGTCGAACATGCCGGCGGCGCCGCCGAAGAAGGTGCCCAGCTTGCCCAGCAGCGGCTTGGCGTTGCGGACGACCTTCAGCTCCTTGGCGACCCAGCTCTTCTCAAACGCCGTCTGGTACTCGACCAGCTCGTCGCTGGCGCGGCCGGCGGCCAGGGCCTTGAAGGCCTGTTCGGCGGCCAGCATGCCGGTCTTCATGGCGTTATGGCTGCCCTTGATGCGGGGCACGTTGACGAAGCCGGCCGAGCAGCCGATCAGCGCCCCGCCCGGGAAGGTCAGCTTGGGGATCGACTGATAGCCGCCCTCGGTGATGGCCCGCGCGCCGTAGGAGATGCGGCGACCGCCTTCCAGGTGCGGCTTGACGGTCGGGTGGTGCTTGAAGCGCTGGAACTCGTCGAACGGCGACAGCCACGGGTTCTTGTAGTTCAGGTGCACCACATAGCCGATCGACACGTAGTTATCGCCGAAGTGGTACATGAAGCTGCCGCCGCCGGTCTTGTCGTCCAGCGGCCAGCCGGTGGTGTGCTCGGCCAGGCCCGGCTGGTGCTTCTCGGGCGGCACCTGCCACAGTTCCTTGATGCCGATGCCGTACTTCTGCGGCGACTTGCCGGCCTGCAGGTCGAACTTGGCGATCAGTTGCTTGGCCAGCGAGCCCCGCACGCCCTCGGCGATGAACACGTACTTGCCGTGCAGTTCCATGCCGGGCTGGTAATCGGGCTTGTGTTCGCCGTCCTTGGCGATGCCGACCACGCCGACCACGACGCCCTTCAGCGAGCCGTCGTCGTTCCAGACCATGTCGGAGGCGGCGAAGCCGGGATAGATCTCGACGCCCAGCTCCTCGGCCTTGCCGGCCAGCCAGCGCGTCAGATTGCCCAGCGAAGCGATATAGCAGCCGTGGTTGTGCATGAACGGCGGCAGGGCGAACATCGGCAGAGACAGCTCGCCCTGCGGACCCAGGATCAGAAAGCGGTCCTTGGTGACCGGCGTCTCGAGCGGCGCGCCCTCTTCCTTCCAGTTGGGGAAGAGCTCGTTGAGGGCCTTGGGGTCGATCACCGCACCGGAAAGGATGTGCGCGCCGACCTCGGAGCCCTTTTCCAGCAAGGCGACCGAAATCTCGGTTCCAGCCTTGGCGGCCAACTGCTTGAGGCGAATGGCGGCCGACAAGCCGGCGGGGCCGCCGCCGACGATGACGACGTCGTATTCCATCGACTCGCGTTCGAGGACTTCGCTCATGGGATCTCCCGCCCCGGGGCCATCGCTTGCTTGGATGGCGCCCGTCTTATGACTGTTTGAATCTGACCTTATCCGAACGTGACGCAGTGGCGGTCAAGGATAAAGCGCTGACTTTTGTTGCGGCGCAGCGTGGAGAGCGGACAAAGATCACGCTATGGGTATCAGCATGAGCCTCGCCGTCGATCCACGCGCCGTCGAAAGCCTGCTCGCCTTCTGGGCGGATGCGGGGGTCGACGCCACCTATTCGGATGCGCCGATCGACCGTCTGGCCGAAGGTGCGGCCCTGCTGCGCGCCAAGAGCCAGCCGGCCGCCGTCGTGGCCGCAGCGCGTCCAATACTGGTTTCCAACGCCTCGCCCGATGTTTCGACGGCGATCGCCCAGGCCCGTGCGGCGGCGGCCGCCTGCCACGACCTGGAAGCCTTGGCCGCCGCCATCGCCGCCTTTGACGGATGCTCGCTGAAAACCCAGGGCGCCAGACAGGCCGTGGTTTCGCGCGGTCCGGGCGACGCGCCGCTGATGATCATCGGCGAGTGCCCCGGCGCCGACGAGGACGCACAAGGTCAGCCGTTTGTCGGTCGCGCCGGGCAACTTCTTGATCGGATGCTGAAGGCCTCAGGCCTGACCGACCGCGTTTTCATCACCAACACGGTCTTCTGGCGACCGCCGGGCAACCGAACTCCTACCCCCCAGGAACAGGCCGTCTGCGCGCCGTTCCTCGAACGCGCCATCGCCCTGGTGAACCCCAGGATGCTGCTGCTGATCGGCGGAGCCTCGGCCAAGGCCCTGCTCAAGCGCGACGAAGGCATTCTGTCGCTGCGGGGCCGCTGGTTCGAATGGACCTCGTCGGACGGCGAAAGGGAGCTGCCGGCTCTGCCGACCCTGCATCCGGCCTTCCTGCTCAGACAGCCGGCAGCCAAGAAGAAAGCCTGGCAGGATCTGCTGACCCTGACCGAAAGACTTGATCGCCCGGAGCGTCCCCACTAGGACTCTGGCCGACCAGTCGGAACGGGGACGCGCCGCCTTCGGGAAGCGCGATACGCATTGCAGCTCATTGCTCGACCTCTGGCCGTGCTCTCGGCCCTTGTCCTGTGTCTGGGCGCCGCTGTCGGCGTGCACGCATCCAGCCTCGAGCCGCTCACCAAGGACGACGTCCGCTATTATCGCGCTGCGTTCTCGGCCTCCGAACGCGGTGATTTCGACGCCGCCGAGGCGGCCTTCGCCAACGCCCGCGACAAAAGCCTGGCTGGCCGCCTGGCCTATGCCAAGGTCATGCACCCCCGCGCCTATACCGCCGAATACGAAGACCTGACCGGCTGGCTGAAGGCCTATGGCGAAGAGGCGGGGGCCGACAAGGTCTATACGCTGGCCGTCAAGCGCAAGCCGGCCAAGGGCCCCGCCCCGCGCCCGCCGGCCCTGTTTGTCGCGACCGAGAAAGGGCCGCCGCCGGCCGACAAGGCGCGCGGCGCGCGCGAGGCTTATTATTCCGGCGACATCGCCAGGGCCCTGACCCTGGCCCAGATCAGCGGCGAACGCTGGATCGCGGGTCTGGCCTCCTACCGACTTGGGCAGCACGCCCAGGCCCAGGACTATTTCGATCAGGTGGCCCGCGACGAAAGCCAGGACGACTGGCTGCGCGCCGCGGGAGCCTTCTGGGCTGCCCGCGCCGCCAGCGCGGCCGGACGCAGCGCTGACGCCCGCGAGGCGCTGATCGAGGCCGCCCGCTCGCCCAACACCTTTTACGGCATGATCGCCGCCCGCCAGCTGACCCTGGCCGGGGTGGCGCTGCCCAATGATCCCGACGATCCGATCGCCGCCCTGATCAGCCGCTTCAGCTATGACGGCCCGGACATCACCTCGCTGAACCGCCTGCTGAGCGCCGACGACCGCGCCCGTCGCGCTGCTGCCCTGGCCCAGATCGGGCGCTGGGTCGAGGCCGGCCAGGAATTGCGCGCAGGCCTCTCGCTGGCCCAGACCGAGAAGGCGCGCGGCGACTGGATGAGCCTGACCCTGGCCCTGAACGCTCGCGCCCCGCTGAATGCAGGTCGCCCCGTCGCCCGCCTCGGCTCGGATGACTATCCCCTGCCCCCGCTGGAGCCCAAGGGCGGCTTCACCATCCACAAGGCCATGGTCTACGCCCTGGTGCGCCAGGAGAGCCGCTTTGACCCCTCGGCGGTCTCGGGCGCCGGCGCGGTGGGCCTGATGCAGCTGATGCCGATCGCCGCCGCCCGCGCCGCCGGCGACGACAAGCTGCTGGCCGACAACACGCCCCTGCTGGATCCGGCCTTCAACCTGCGGGTCGGGCAGGACTATTTCACCTGGCTGATGGATCGCGGCCTGCAGAGCAATGACATGCTGCGCGCCGTGGCGGCTTATAACGGTGGCCCCGGCACCCTGCTCAAGACCCAGGCCCAGCTGGGCGCCGACTGTGACAGCCTGCTGCTAATCGAAAGCCTGCCGGCTGTTGAGACGCGCAACTATGTCGAGAAGGTCGTGGCCTCGTACTGGACCTATCGCCGGCTGATGGGCGCCGAGACCCGCACGCTCGACGCCGTGGCTCTGGGCGCGCGCGAGATCGACTTCCGTCTGGACCTCTAGAGCGTTATTCGGCGAAGTGAATACCGGTTCGCCGCCGAAATAACGCGTCAAAACAAGAATCTAGAGCAAACGACATGACTCAAATATGGCGACCTTTGCTCTAGGTCACCAGACGATTCGCTTAGCGCCAACCGCGCCGATCAGTCTGGCAAAGCCCGTATCGCCGGCGCGAAAACCGCCACTGGCTTCGTAGCGTCGCGCCGAGAGCAAGAGGCCCTGCGGCTTCGTGAATGGCCGGCGAAACCACGGCAGGCCCGGACGCGGCAGGCTGGCCGCCTTGTCCCAGCCGGCATTGATCTGCTTTTCCGCCACCGCGCGCCAGCCTTCCGGCAGGATCGCATCCGGTTCAAGCAGCATCAGCCAGTCGCCGCGCGGCCGCTTACAGGCCGCCGCCAGGCGCGCCCCGACATCGTCGCCGGCGGCCACGATCCGCGCGCCGCAGTCCTCGGCGATATCCAGGGTGTCGTCGGTGGAGCCGCTATCGGCCAGCACCACCTCGCGGACCAGACCGTCGACCGCCGCTGTCACAAGGCTGGTGAGACACGGCCCGATCAGGTGGGCGCTGTCGTGGGTGGGGATGACGACGGTGATCATGCCTCCTGCTTCACGGCGTCAGGCCCTTTGGTCAAGTCTGGTTCTTGTTATGTTCTCAATTCAAAGCTAGGGTCAGCCCATGCCCGCCCCAGCTCACATGAACCGCGTTGACCTTCGAGGCCGCGGCGCGCGGTCGAACGAGACCAGCCGGTTCGAGAGTTTTCGCTCCGAGGCCTTCGAGGATGGCTGGACCGAGGAGGACGAGGCGGCGCGGCCGCTGACCACCTCCATCCAGCCGATGAAGTCCAAGACCATCATCGCCAAGAACGACAGCCCCGACATCAGCTTCAATCGCTCGATCAATCCGTATCGGGGCTGCGAGCACGGCTGCATCTACTGCTACGCCCGACCGGCCCACGCCTATCTGGGTCTGTCGCCGGGCCTGGACTTCGAATCCAAGCTGTTCTTCAAGCCGGAGGCCGGAAAGCTGCTGGAGCGCGAGCTGTCCAAGCCCAGCTACAAGCCTCAGGTCATCCATATCGGCGGCGACACCGACCCCTATCAGCCGCAGGAAAAGACCCTGCGGGTCACCCGCGCGGTGATCGAAACCCTGGCGCGGTTCAACCACCCCTTCACGATCATCACCAAGTCGGCCCTGATCACCCGCGACCTCGACATCCTGGGGGCCATGGCCAAGGCGGGCCTGGTGCGGGCGGCGGTGTCGGTCACCACGCTGGACCGCAGGCTGGCTCGCAGCATGGAGCCGCGCGCCGCTACGCCCGAGCGTCGCATTGACGCTGTTCGTCAGTTGGCCGCCGCCGGCGTGCCGGTGACCGTGATGTTCGCGCCCTCGATTCCCTCGCTGAACGACCACGAAATGGAGGCGATCCTGCAGCGCGCCGCCGAGGCCGGAGCGACCTCGGCCGGCTATGTCGCCCTGCGTCTGCCGCTGGAGATCAACGACCTGTTCCAGCAGTGGCTGGCCACCGATCACCCCGACCGCGCCAAGCGGGTGATGTCGCTGGTGCGCCAAATGCGCGGCGGCGCGGCCTATGCTTCCGAATGGGGCACGCGCATGACCGGAGAAGGCCCGGTGGCCGAGGTGATGAGCCAGCGGTTTGATGTCGCCCGGCGACGGTTCGGGCTGGATGCGCCGGTGCAGCGCATGGATGTCGGTGCGTTCAGGGTCCCAGCCAAGGCCGGCGACCAGATGAGCTTGTTTTGATGCGTCCGCTGGGCCGTGACGAGGAGCCGATCCGGCGCATTGGCGAAGTCATCACTTTGCTAGTTCGGAGCGGCCCCATAGCCGATCCTACGGTCGTTCACGCCACCTTCGTTCTCGAACGCGTCTATCCGGCGAAGCCAGAGCGGGTGTTCGCCGCCTTCGCCAAAGCCTCGTCCAAGAGATCTTGGTTCGCCGAAAGCCCAAGCCACGATGTCGAGACGTTCGAGATGGACTTCCAGATTGGAGGTGCGGAAACCGCCCGCTATCGCTTCAAACCGGGTGGCCCGTTCGAAGGCGTAGTCCTTGCGAGCGACGGGGCCTATCTGGATATCCAGCCAGGGAACCGGATCGTCAGCGCCTCGACCCTGAGCCTGGGCGACCAGCGTATCTCGGCTTCTCTGGTCACCATCACCCTGTCGCCGACAAGGGATGGAACAGCGCTTACCTGCACACACCAGGGGGCGTTTTTCGAAGGCGCCGACGGTCCGAAGATGCGCGAGGCAGGGTGGCGGCGGCTTCTCGATCAGTTGGCGAAAAGTCTGATGAACTAGATTCAGGATCCGCCAGCAGTCGCTCGATAAAGCTCGGAATTCAGCGCACGGACTCGCGCGCCAGCCGATCCAGATGCTGGCGGATATGGGCCGCCTCGGCGGCGGTGCCGGCCAGGGCGATCGCGCGGTCGAAGGCAGTCCTCGCCTCCTCCGCCCGCCCCGTCTGCAGCAGAAAGGCGCCCCGCGCGCCGTGGAAGTGGAAGTAGCCGCCCAGACGCGGCTCCAGCGGTTCGATCATCGCCAGCGCCGCCTCCGGTCCCTGGACCTTGGCCACAGCGACCGAACGGTTCAGCGTCACGACAGGCGACGGCTGCATGAGTTCCAGCGTCGCATAGAGCTGGTCGATCTCGACCCAGTCCGTGTCTTCCGGCCGCGCTGCCCGGGCATGTAGGGCCGCTATGGCAGCCTGCACCTGATAAGGGCCCGGCCGCCGCCGCCACATGGCCTTGTCGATCAGGGCCAGACCCTCATCGATCATCCGCCTGTGCCAGAGCGAGCGGTCCTGATCCTCCAGCAGGATGGCCGCGCCGCTGGCGTCGAACCGCGCCGCCGAGCGCGCGTGCTGTAGTAACATCAGAGCCGTCAGGCCCATGATCTCTGGCTCGGACGAGAACAGCCGCAACAGCAGGCGCGCCAAGCGGATCGCCTCGTCGCACAGCGGCCCCTTCGCCTCCGCGGCCGCGCCGCTGGCCGAATAGCCTTCGTTGAAGACGAGATAGATCATGGCCGCAACGGCCGCGAGACGCTCGGCGCGCTCGATCGGCCCCGGCGTCTCGAACGGCGCGTCGCCGCCGGCCACGCGCGCCTTGGCGCGGGTGATCCGCTGTTCCATGGCCGCCTCGCTGACCAGGAAGGCCCTGGCGATCTGCTTGACCGACAGGCCCGAGATCACCCGCAGGGCCAGGGCGATCTGCTGGGTGGCCGGGAGATCCGGATGGCAGCAGATGAACAGCAGGCGCAGGACGTCGTCGCGATAGTGCGAGCCGTCCAGCCGCTCGACCAGCGCGGCTTCGGCGTCCTCCAGGTCGGACAGCAATTCTTCCGGCGGCAGGGGCTGCTGGCGGCTGGTCTTGCGACTGGCGTCGATGGCGGCGTTGCGGCCGACCAGGATCAGCCAGGCGGTCGGATCACGCGGCGGGCCGTTCTTTGGCCAGTTCTGCAGGGCGCGCAGGCAGGCGTCCTGAAAGGCCTCCTGCGCGGCGTCCAGGTCACGGAAATAGCGCAGCAGGGCCGCCGTCGCCTGGGGACGGGCGGCGGCCAGCGTCGCGTCGATCCAGGCAGGGTCGGTCATGCGGGCAGCGATCCGGGGCGCAGCAGGGCCATCGGACGGATTTCATAGGCCCCGCCGGGATTGGCGCGGCCCAGGTCCTTGGCCGTTTCGACGGCCTCGTCCAGATCGGCGCACTCGATGACGAAAAAGCCCAGCAACTGCTCCTTGGTCTCGGCGAACGGGCCGTCCAGCACGATCGGCGGCTCGCGGTCCTTGCGAAGCGTGGTGGCCGCCGTGGTCGGCATCAGGCGCGCCACGGGACCCAGGCGACCGGCCCTGGCCAGCTTCTCCTCGACGACACCGAGGTCGGCCATGACCTTGTCATTGTGCTCCTGCGACCAGGCGCAGACCGTGTCTTCGTCGTGATAGCAAAGGATGGCGTAGAGCATGGACGGTGCTTCCTCGTCTGGTCCCAGGACGGACGAGCATGCCGCGCGCCGACACCGGGCGGGTGACAAATTTCAGGCCCTGGCCCAGCGGGCCTTCAGCCAGCGGCGCACGGGAAGGTCATAGACCTTCAGAACACCCCAGGCGCCGGCGATGATCAAGACGACCGCGACCGCCAGAAAGACGCCGGGATAACCCTTGCCGCCCGCCGCGCGGAAGGCGCGCAGCAGCAGTTCCCACAGCACCCAGTGCAGCGCATACAGCGGATAGGAGATCTCGCCGCTGAACCGGCAGATCGCGCCGGCCCGGCCTTCGGGATCGCGATGGCCCAGCAGCACGATCAGCGGAAACACCACGGCCACGCAGAGCAGGTCGTAGGTCGCGGTATAGTCCATCGGCGGAACGGCCAGCACCGCCAGCAGCACCAGGGCCAGCAGCCAGGCCGGGGCCGACAGCCGCACATAGGCCTGGATCCGATAGCAGGCCCAGCCCAGGGCGAACGGGAAGATCGTGCGGATGACGCCGATCCAGTAGGTGGCCCGATCCCAGCCGGTCTGCACCCCGCCCATGCCATAGGCGATGCCGATCAGCACCCCACCCGACACGACGATGACCAGCACCAGCCAAAGGGTCGCCAGACGTCGCGCGGGGAACCACAGCGCGCTGGCCAGCAACTCGAGAAACAGCGACCAGGCCGGCGGATTCAAAGGGAAAAGCGGTGAGAAGCTGTCTTCGTCGCCAACCCAGATCCTGGGCAGGACCAGAAGCCCCATCAGCAGGCACATCAGGATATTGTCGCGATGCCCGATCATCACCAGGGCCCCGGCGACCATCGAGACAGCGATCAGCGGCCAGACCCGGATCAGGCGGGCCCGCATAAAGCTCCCCCAACTCATGGCGCGGTCGCCATAGGCGTGGGCCAGGACAAAGCCGCTGAGGCAGAAGAAGAAGTCCACGGCCAGATAGCCGTGGGCCATCAGCCAGGGTCGATAGGTCCAGCCCCCAAGATGGTAGAGCAGCACCCCAACCGCCGCGATGCCGCGCAGGCCGTCCAGGGCCTCATAGCGACGCCCGCCGTCGATCGATTGCCCCAACGCGCTCGCCCCCGATACAGGGCCGCTTAGTGCCGCGCCCCGGGCCGTCCGTCCAGCCTCAGGCTTTCTCGAACAACATCGCCTTGGTCAGGAAAGCCCGATCTTCGCTGATCAGTCGCAGGCCGGCCCCGCTGAACAGGGCCGCCAGATCGGTCTGGGCGTAGGTCGAATAGTAGGGTTCATGAAAATAGGCCGGAAAGGCTTCCAGCAGGCGGACCAGGTCGGGTTCGTCGGTCGGCTGCACCGAGTCGACGAAGACCAGAACGCCGCCGGGCTTGAGCACGCGGGCGATGGACGCGGCCACGACCGGCCGCACACGCGGCGGCAGTTCGTGGAACAGATAGACACAACTGACGGCATCCAGCGACCCGTCGGCGAACGGCAGGGTCTCGATATTGGCCTGCACCACCCCGACTCCGGCGCGTCGCCGGGCCTGGGCCAGATAGGCCGGCGACAGGTCCAGACCTGCCAGGGCGGCGCGCGGAAAGGCCGCCTTGAGGTCGCGCAGGAAGGCGCCGGCCCCGCAGGCCGCATCGACGACGCGCAGGTCGCGATGATCCAGCCCACGCCAGTGTTTGGCCAGCAGGGACAGCCCGCGCCGGCGCATGGCTCCGGCCGTTCCGGCAAACAGCGCCTCGACCTGGGCGTCGTAGCGCCGCGCGCTCTCGGCGGTGAACCAGCCGCCAGACTGGTAATGAAAGTTCTGGCGATAATAGTTTGGATAGGCTTCGGTTTCAGCTTCTGACCTGACCTCGACGCCATCGCCGCGGCGACGGCGCTGATCAACGGCGCGGGCGTCCACCAGAAAGTCGAGGGCGCCCAGCAGCGACTTTACCGGCCGGGTCGGCGCATCTTCCACGGCCGGGTAGAGCCCTGCGGCGACGTCGCGGGCGTCCTTCTCGAACGCCTCCAGATAGACCCGGCGCAGCCGCGCCGTCGAGACCGGCGGGCCTGCGGGCTGGAAGCGTCGCGCCGCCTCGCCCCGGGTCGGCTGGGTGATGGCGCGGGCCAGCCCGCCGGCGGCGCCCCACCAGGCGGCCTTGGCGGCAGCCTTGGCGCGCTGACCGACCGCGTCTAGCGCGAAGGCGCTGCGTTCACGTCGCTCGATGGCCTGATCGTCCATGGCTGCCTCATCGCGTGAAGACCCCGACCAGTTCAATATGGGGCGACCAGACGAACTGGTCTACCGGCAGCACCTTTTCCAGCGTGAAGCCGGCGTCGACCAGCAGGCGGGCGTCCCGGGCGAAGGTCGCGGGATTGCACGAAACGCTGACCACCTTGGCCACCTTGGAGTTGGCGATCTCGACGGTCTGCTCGTAGGCGCCGGCGCGCGGCGGATCGATCACGACCACGTCGGTCTTGGCCAGTTCCATGGTAAGCATCGGGCGACGGACAAGATCACGGGCCTCGGCGGTGATCGGCTTGAGGCCCGGCGCGCTGCCGATGGCGGACTTCAGGGCGGCCACAGCCAGGGCGGCGGAATCGGCGGCGTAGACTGCGGCGATTTCGGCCAGGCGGAACGTGAAGGTGCCGGCGCCGCAATAGAGGTCAGCAATCCGGGTCGCGCCCTGGGCCGCCTCGACGGCGAAGGCCACCATGGCCTTCTCGGCCTGCGGCACGGCCTGAAGGAAGCTGCCGGGCGACAGGGCCACGACAGCGGGTCCCAGCTTCACCAGCGGCTGGCGGGCCATGTAGACGACCTCGCCGGCCAGGGTGACACGGGCGAAGTCGCCTTCGCTGGCCGCCATGGCGGCCACCATCCGGGCGTCAGCCGACAGGCCGCCGCTCTTGGCCTCGACGCCGGTGATGTCGATGTCCAGGCCTGTCGCCGTCAGGGTGACGTGGAGGGTCGGGGCTGACTTGGGATGTTCCAGGAACGGCTGGGCCAGGCGCGCTAGGGCCGGAAAGGCGGCGACCAGACGCGGGTCGGTGACCGGACACTCCTCGATCTTCACCAGGTTCCAGGAGCGCCGCTCCTTGAAGCCAAGGCGCACGCCGCCCTTGCCGCCCCGGGCGTGCAGGGCCACGCGGCGACGCGATGCGGGCGGAGCCGCGAAGATCGGCAGGATCTCCGTCTCCAGGCCCTCGTGCGAGAGCTGGACGCGGACCAGCTCGGACTTCCAGTCCAGATACGGCTGCTGGGCCCAGTGCTGGCTTGTGCAGCCGCCACATTCGCCAAAGTGCCGGCACGTTGGCGTCACGCGGTCGGGGCTGGCGTCGAGGATCTCGAGCAATTCGCCGCGCGAACCGTCCATCTTCACCCGCACCCGTTCGCCGGGCAGGGTCAGGGGCACAAACACCGGGCCTTCTCGGACGATGCCGTCGCCCTGGGCGCCGACCGCGTCGATGATCACTTCACGCATTCCGTATCCAATCTCGCGGCGGGAACCATCAACGGATCCCGCCCTTTCAAGCCCATGAGCCATGCCGGCCACGAACGCGGAGGCCCGATGGCCCCTTCGCGGGTGTCCATACCCTCAAAAGGGTCCTTTGGCATGGACGAAGATGAACACCTCGCTCAACGAGCGTTCATGTTCGCGCGATCATGGTGCAGCTTCGGGTCGGCGGGGCGTACTATCGGCTGACCTAAAAATGCCATCAGTAAGCTTGAGAGAGTCGCCATGACCAACAGGACGCCGACCATGAAGATCGCTCTGTGCGCCGCCATCGCGGCCGTCGCCGCCGGTGCTTTCGCTCCCACCTTCGCCAGCGCCCAGGCCTATGGCCAGTCCAGCTATCGGGGCGGCGCCTATGACAACAACGGCTACTATTACGATCCCTGCCGCCGCAGCACGACGCAGCGCGGCACGGGCGGCGGTCTGGCCGGCGCAGGTCTGGGCGCGGCGATCGGCGGCAGCGTTGCGGGCAATGGCGCCAAGACCGAAGGCGCCGTCCTGGGCGGCCTGCTGGGCGCGGTGATCGGCAGCAAGATCGGCAGGAACTCGGCGGCCTGCGCCCCGGGCGCGACCCCGCCGCCTCCGCCGCCGACCGCCTATAATCGCTACGACAATGGCTACGACGCCCGCCCCTATGAGGATCCTCGCTACGAGGACGCGCGTCGGGAGGCCGACCGCGACGCCTATCGGCAGGATTCCTATTCCTATCGGGTCGATCGGCGCTCGGCCGACATCAATGGCTGCACCCTGGCCGAGAGCCCCATCTACCTGCCCGACGGTCGCGTCCAGAAGCGCTTCGTGCGCGTCTGCCCCGACGCCCAGGGCCGCTTCCAGGTTGTCGACTAGGCTCGCCAGCGCTTGACCTGACTGCACGGCAGACGGCCGCTCGCCTCGCGTGAGCGGCCGTTTCCTATCGGCGGCGCGCCCAGACCAGGCTCTCGACCTGGCCGTCGCCCCCGGTGATCGGGCTTTCGTCCTCGCCCATCACGGTCCAGCCCGCCTCTTCGAGAAAGTCGACGATCTCGCGGCGCACGCGGGCGATCGTCTGGGGATCCTTGACCAGCCCGTTCTTGCCGACATGGCCTTTCCCCGCCTCGAACTGCGGCTTCACCAGGGTGACGAGATCGGTCCCCGAGGGCGCCAGGGCCAGGGCGGCTGGAAGCGCCTTGGTCATCGAGATGAAGCTGACATCGCTGACGATCAGCTCGGGATCTTCCTCGATCCAGCTGGTGTCGAGGATGCGGGCGTCGGTGCCGGACAGGTCGACCACCCGCTCGTCATTGACCAGGCTGTGATGCAACTGCTCGCGCCCGACATCGACCGCATAGACCTTGGCCGCGCCGCGCGACAGCAGCACCTCGGTGAAGCCGCCGGTCGAGGCGCCGACGTCGATGGCCACCTTGCCCTCGACGGCAATGGGCCACAGGTCCAGGGCGTGAACCAGCTTCAGCGCGCCACGCCCGACCCACGGATGGGCCAGCGAGGCGCGAATCGACACGTGCTCTTCCACCATCTCGGAGGGCTTGAGGACAACGACGCCATCGGCGCGCACCAGTCCGGCCTCAATGGCCTCACGGGCCTTGGCGCGGCTGTCGAACAGGCCGCGCTCCATCATCAGAACATCTACACGTCTACGGGTCATGGACCGCCTCTAGCACGGACTTGCGGTCGCGGTCGCTTCAGGTTCAACTGAACGCTGTTCACCGGCGCGCCAAGACGCCGGTCGCCTGGGAGGAATTTTCATGCACTTCAGTCGCCGCGGCCTGCTGGCCGCCTCCGCCGCGATCGCCGCCGCGCCCTCCGTCGAGGCCAAGCCCAGGTCCGCCAGTCAGCCCGCCTGGACGCCCGACGCCACCGAGATCGCCGGCCGCATCCGTCGCAAGGAGGTCAGCGTCGCCGAGGTGGTCGAAGAGGCCATCCGCAAGGCCGAGGCCCTGCAGCCCAAGGTCGGGGCCATCGTCACCTCCGACTTCGAGCGCGCGATGGACAAGGCCAAGGGGGGACAGCTCTCCGGCCCGTTCGCCGGCGTGCCTTTCCTGATCAAGGACCTGGATCCCTATATCGGCCTGCCGACCCGCTACGGCTCGCGCAGTTCGATGGGCGCGAAGCCTGAAAAGGCGCAGACCGCCTTTGTCGACGCCTATGACCGGGCGGGCCTGGTCGTGATCGGCAAGTCGACGACGCCGGAATATGGCTTCCTGCCGACGACCGAGCCGATGGGCTTTCTGCCCACGCGCAATCCCTGGAACCTGAACCATTCCTCAGGCGGTTCATCCGGCGGCGCCGCGGCGGCGACCGCATCCGGGATCGTGCCCTTCGCCCATTCCAGCGACGGCGGCGGCTCAATCCGTATCCCGGCCTCCAATTGTGGTCTGTTTGGTCTCAAGCCTTCGCGCGGTCGGATGATCCAGGGCCGGCCAGGCGACCGCGGTGTCGATCTCTCCGTGGCCCACTGCGTCAGCCACAGCGTGCGCGATTCGGCGGCCCTGTTCGCGGCCAGCGAGCGCACGGCGGCGGGTTCACCCTTTGCGCCGGTCGGGGTGGTCACCGAACCCCTGAAGAAGCGTCTGAAGGTCGGCCTGCTGTTCGAGACCGGCACCGGCCAAAAGCCCGACGCCGAGGTCATTGCCGCCGTCGAGGGCGCGGCCAAGCTGATGGCCAGCCTGGGGCATCATGTCGAGCCCACGCGCTGGCCGATGGACGGAGCCCAGTTTGGCCGGGACTTCACCGCCCTGTGGTCCACCGGCGCGGCCGAACTTGCAGCCGGCGTCAGCAAGGCCATGGGCCGCAAGGCGGACGCCTCGGTGCTGGAGCCCTTCACCCTGGGCATGGCCGACCTGGTCGCCGGCCTGAAGCCGGGTGACATCGAGGCCGCCGTCGGCCGGCTGCAGGCCTCGGCCAAGGCCTATGACACCTGGCTGACCCAGTATGACGTGATCCTGTCGCCCGTCCTGGGCAGCCCGCCGGCCGAGCTGGGCTTCGTCGGCGGCTCGGTGCAGTTCGATACGCTGCAGGCCCGCCTGATGCACTATGTCGGCTACACGCCGGTGCACAATGTCGCCGGCGCTGCGGCAATGAGCGTCCCCCTGCACTGGACGGCGACGGGCCTTCCCGTCGGGGTGCACTTCGCCGCACGCATCGGGGCGGAGAAGCTGCTGTTCCAGCTGGCCTATCAGCTGGAGGCGGCCCAGCCCTGGGCCCATCGCAAGCCGCCGACCTCGCTCTAGGTCGACGGGGCGAGCGGGGGCGTCAAGCGCACCCGCTCGCCTTGCGCGCCTGCACATCGGCCAGGATCTCGGCGATGACGTCGAAGTCCATCCTGTCGGGCTTGCGCCAGCGAATGCAGCCCTTGCCGCAGCTGGCCGCGCCCAGGCGATCGCCGAAGCGCTCGATCGCCCCCTGCCCCGCATAGAGCGCGATATGCTGCTTCTGGCTGTTGAAGGCGATCCAGGGGGCCCTGGCGTCGCCATAGGCCGGCATGCCAAACGCCATCAGCTCGCTGTCGGCCCCAAAGGTCTCGCGGCACAGCGAACGAAGGCGGTCCAGCGCCGGGCGGCGGTCGGGCGAGACCTCCGACATGAAGTCATCGACGCTCGCCGCCTTCGACTGGACCATGGTCGCCTCCGGAGAGGGGCCTACCCCTCGACGAACACCTTCTTGAGTTCGTTCTTCATGATCTTGCCATTGGCGTTGCGAGGCAAGGTCTCGTGCCAGAACACCACCTTGACCGGCACCTTGAAGGCCGCAAGGCGTTCGGCGACAAAGGCCCGCAGCTCGGCCTCGGTGGCATGGGCGCCCGGCTTGAGGGTGACCACGGCCGCCGGCTCTTCGCCCAGGGTCTTGTGCTCGATGCCGACCAGAGCCGCGTCCATCACCGCAGGATGGTCGTAGAGGCAGTTCTCGACCTCGATGCAGTAGATGTTCTCGCCGCCACGGATCAGCATGTCCTTGGCGCGGTCGATGATGAAGCAGAAGCCCTCGGCGTCTAGGCGGGCCAGATCGCCGGTCTTCACCCAGCCGTCGATGAAGGTCTGGGCGGTGGCTTCGGGCTTGTTCCAGTAGCCGCGAACCACCTGCGGGCCACGGCACCACAGCTCGCCCACCTCGCCGATCGGCAGCTCGCGATGCGGCTCCTCGACGGTCATGATCTTCAGGTCGGTGACGGGCACGGCGGGGCCGCAGCTGTCGGGACGATTTTCATAGTCTTCGGCCGAGTTGCTGGTGGCGGTGGCCGAGGTCTCGGTCATGCCCCAGCCGTTGCCCGGCGAGGCCTTGGGCCAGATTTCCTTGATCTTGCGCACCAGTTCCGGCGCCGAGGGCGCGCCGCCATAGGACACGGCCTCGACCGACGACAGGTCGTACTTTTCGCGGTTGGGATGCTCGATGATCTGCCAGGCGATGGTCGGCACGCCGCCGATCTGGGTCAGGCGTTCGTCCTCGATCAGCTGCATGGCCTTGTCGGGATCCCACTTGCGGATCATGGCGATCTTGGCGCCGCCGAACAGCGAGGGGTTCAGCACCGCGAAACAGCCGGTGGCGTGGAAGAACGGCACCGAGATCAGCGAGCCGCGCTGCGGGCCATCGGGATCGGGCTCGGGCGGCGCCTCGCCCCGGCGCAGGAAGCTGCGCGCCCCGGCGGCGGCGGCGGCGAAGATGTTGCTGTTGACGTTGCGATGGGTGCCGATGGCGCCCTTGGGCTTGCCCGTGGTGCCGGACGTATAGAAGATGGTCGCGTCGTCGTCGGCTGTCAGCGGCACGGTCGACAGGGGCTGCTCGTCCAGCCCGGCCCAGTCATTGGGACCGCCGATCACCGTCTCCAGATGCGTCACATAGGGGTGGCTGATCTCCTCGGGAGACCGGCTCACATAGACGCATTGCAGCTCGGGGCAATTGTGCAGGTGCTCGGTCAGGCGCTCATAGCGCTCGACATCGACCACCAGGGTCTTGGCGCCGGAATCCAGCAGGCCGTATTCCAGCTCGGCGCCCGTCCACCAGGCGTTCAGCGGCGTGACGATCGCGCCGATCGACAGGGCGGCGTAGAAGGCCACCGGCCATTCGGGCAGGTTGCGCATGACGATGGCGACGCGGTCGCCCTTCTGCACGCCCTTGGCGGCCAGCTCGGCGGCAAAGACGGTGACGGCGCGATAAAAGGCCTCGAAACTGACCCGCTCGTCCTCATGAATCAGGAAGATCTTTTCGCCATGGGTGCGGCCCATGATCAGGGTGTCGCGCAGGGTCGGCGGAGCATTTTTCCAGACCCGGGTCTTCACGCCGCGGATCTCGACCTCTTCCATTTCCCCCGCCGTACCCGGCTGGGTGATCATGGCGTAGGCCTGCTGAACCGACATGGCGGGCCACGGGATGGAAGCGGGGGTGGCCTGGGTCATCGTTACTCTCCCGGTGTGGTCGCGCCTTATTCAATGAGCGCGTTCGGTTGCGAGAAAGCACAGCAGGCGGCGCGATGCAAACGTCTGTTCGAGACGTAAGGGAACAATGATAAGTTATGCGACTTGCCCTTGGGGAATGCGCCCGTCTCCGTGGCGCCTCAAGCCCCCTTGGCAGGCATGGGGCGGTGCCTCACGCGAATACTCGCTGAGTTCGGCGGGGAGGCGCGAAGCGGCCGGGGCGAACCCGGATGACCGTGATGTGTGTTTTGCGTTTCGGCTCGACCTGTCCGCTTCGCAGAAGCTGTTCTTGCGTGAGGATTGGGCCAAGCGAGCGTCTTTCAGCTCTGATACCCAAGAGCCCCCGTACGGGCGCGCATCCCGTCGATCGGCTAACCGTCTCGACGCCGACGATACGCGATAGGCGGGTTTACGATCCCTCGCCCTCTTCGACCCGCGTTCACCCGGCCGACAAGCCACTCAGCGTTTGGTCCGTCCTTCTGAGACAGCCCGCACACCTCGACCCGCCTTCCAGGGCGTCGCGGCCCCGCTCAGCTCCATCCCCATCGCCGCTTTGGGCCGGTACCAGGCGCCCTCCCCCTGCGACGGGGACAGCTATGATTATGCGGGAGGTTTGAGCTCCGAGGATTGGCGCGATCAACTATTTTATAGAGCGTTGATTTCGTTGGGGTCGGCTTCGGAAACTACGGGGATACAGCGCGGCGTATCCCCATACCTCCCGTCATTCCCGCCCTTGTGGCGGGAACCCCTGGTTCAGCTGAACCGTGAAGCGCCAGCGAAGTGCGCGCGCACTTCGCCCCTCCCGCACCTGCGGCGGACAGAGGGGTTCCCGCCACAAGGGCGGGAATGACGGTGATTTATTGGAGAGGCGCCCCGCCCCCCTTCGCGCCGAAGGGAGCCATCCTTAAATCTCACGGCGAGACGATCGCCGGACTGGAAAGGTCTCTCAAGGACGACGCTCCGCGTCGCCGCGACGCGGCCGCCGGAGGCGGTGTCGGCGGACAGACCTTTCCAGTCCGGCACGCTGCAGCCTCCAAGAGATTTAAGGATGAGCGGAACGCGGGGCGTCCGCTTTCGGGGCAGGTGCCAATATCTGCTTCCGACCCTGAGCGGTTGTTCGCTTAGAGCGGGCGATCCATATGGCGCTCAGCCATGACGAAGCCCCATCCCACGGCCAAGATTAGTCCCAGAGGGCCTAGCCTCAGCAGACCTACCGCGTCACCAATCCAGAAGGCTACGCCCCCAGCGAAGCAGCTCGCGGGAATGACCGCCGCTCCCTTCCAATGAACGACTGTCGAGCTCCATAGCCATACGCGCCGAAACCAAACTTCGCGATTGTGATGGATCATCGCCTGCACTCGCCTGAGGCCAGTACGATGGCTGAAGGCGGGTCCGCTCTCCACCCTTCTCGGAAGTCGTGACCGTCCGCTATCTGGCGACCGCAGGCTGGCGCTGGCCATCAATCAAACCGGCGGACTGGGTCCAGCCACGGAGGCCTGACAGCCGCCCCGAGTTCATAGAACCGTGGCGGCTGTCTGACAGACCCCTACCCGACCGCCGCGAGCCGCGAGAGCGCCGCTTCCAGCTTGGCCTTGGCCGCTTCGGCTTCGGCGAGGCGTTCGCGGTTTTCGGTGATCGCCTCTTCCTTGGCGCGGGCCAGGAAGTCGGGATTGCCCAGCTTCTTGGCGGCCTTGTCGATGTCGACGGCGTGGCCGGCGATTTCCTTGGTCAGGCGGGCCTTCTCGGCCGCCAGGTCGATGAACTCGGCGATGGCCAGGGCGCCGGTCGCTTCGCCCAGCACGAAGGGCACCGCGCCGGTCGGCGGGGCGTCGGCTTCGCGGGCGCTGTCGAGGCGCGCCAGGGTCAGCAGCAGGTCGCGGTGACGGACCAGGCGGGCCTTGGTCTCGGCGCTGGCGCCGATCAGGGTCAGCGGCGGCTTGGCGCCCGGGGGCACGTTCATCTCGGCGCGGACCGAGCGGATCTCGCTGACGGTGTCGACCAGCCAGCCGATCTCGGCCTCGGCATCGGCGTCGATCCAGCTGTCCGGCAGTTCCGGCCACTGGGCCGAGATCAGCATGCCGTCGCGCTTGGGGCCAAACTCGGCGGTCTTGTCCCACAGCTCCTCGGTGATGAACGGCATCACCGGGTGCAGCAGCTTGAGGATCACGTCCAGCGCCCAGGCGGCGGTGGCGCGGGTCTCGGCCTTGGCGGCGGCGTCATCGCCGTTGAGGATCGGCTTGGCCAGTTCCAGATACCAGTCGCAGAACACGTTCCAGATGAACTTGTAGAGCGCGCTGGCCGCCGCATCGAACGACGGCGCCTCAAGGGCGCGCGTCACCTCGGCGACGGTCTTGACCGTCTCGCCGCGGATCCACTTGTTGATCGGCTGCTGGACGGTCGCGGGATCAAAGCCCTCGACGCGAACGCACTCGTTCATCTGGGCAAAGCGCGAGGCGTTCCACAGCTTGGTGCCGAAGTTGCGATAGCCTTCGATGCGCTGCTTGGACAGCTTGATGTCGCGCGCCTGGCCCGACATCGCGGTCATGGTGAAGCGCACCGCATCGCAGCCCAGCTCGTCGATGAGGACCAGCGGGTCCAGGACATTGCCCTTGGACTTGCTCATCTTGGCGCCCTTCTCGTCACGGACGAGGGCGTTGATGAACACCTGCTTGAATGGGACTTCGCCCATGAAGTGGATGCCCATCATCATCATCCGGGCGACCCAGAAGAAGATGATGTCAAAACCGGTGACCAAGGTGCTGGTCGGGTAGAAACGGGCCAGGTCTTCGGTCTTTTCCGGCCAGCCCAGGGTCGAGAACGGCCACAGGGCGGAGGAGAACCAAGTGTCGAGGACGTCTTCGTCGCGCTTCAGCACCGGCGCTTCGTCGCCATAGTGCAGGATGGCGGCGGCATAGGCCTCCTCCTCCGTCTCCTCGACGAAGATGTGGCCGTCCTCGCCAAACCACGCCGGGATCCGATGGCCCCACCACAGCTGGCGCGAGACGCACCAGGGCTCGATGTTGCGCAGCCATTCGAAATAGGTCTTTTCCCAGTGCCTGGGCTCGAAGACGGTGTCGCCGTTCTCGACGGCCTTCAGGGCCGGCTGGGCCAGGGTCTTGGCGTCGACATACCACTGGTCAGTCAGAAAGGGCTCGATGACCACGCCGGAACGGTCGCCGTGCGGGACCATGTGCCTGGTCTTCTCGATTTCCTTGAGCCAGCCCTCTTCCTCGGCGCGGGCGACGATGGCCTTGCGCGCCACGAAGCGGTCCATGCCGACATAGTCGGCCGGGACGCTGTCATTCAGCTTGGCCTCGACGGTCAGGATATTGATGACTTCCAGCCCTGCCCGCTTGCCGACGCCGAAGTCGTTGAAGTCATGGGCCGGGGTGATCTTCACCGCGCCCGAGCCCTTGGTCGGGTCGGCATAGTCGTCGGCGACGATCGGGATGCGACGACCGACGATCGGCAGGGTCACGAACTTGCCCACCAGGTCCTTGTAGCGCTCATCGGTCGGATGAACGGCCACGCCGGTGTCGCCCAGCATGGTCTCCGGGCGCGTGGTGGCCACGACGATATAGTCGCGGGTCTCGAACTCGGTCGCCTTGCCCTCGTCGTCGAAGGCGATGGGGTGCTGATAGGTGACGCCGTCAGCCAGCGGATAGGCGAAGTGCCAGTAGGCGCCGTCGACCTCCTTCTGCTCGACCTCGAGGTCGGAGATGGCGGTCTGGAACTGGGGGTCCCAGTTGACCAGGCGCTTGTCGCGATAGAGCAGCTTGTCCTTGTAGAGCTGAACGAACACCTTGCGGACGGCGGCCGACAGGCCCTCATCCAGGGTGAAGCGCTCGCGCGACCAGTCGCAGCTGGCGCCCAGTCGGCGCAGCTGGTTGACGATCGTGCCGCCGCTCTCGGCCTTCCATTCCCAGATCTTCTCGACGAAGGCCTCGCGGCCCATGTCGCGGCGACCCACATTGCCGGCGGCGGCCAGCTGGCGTTCAACCACCATCTGGGTGGCGATGCCCGCATGGTCGGTGCCCGGCAGCCACAGGGCGGCCTTGCCGCGCATGCGGTGGAAGCGCGTCATCACGTCCTGCAGCGTGTTGTTCAGCGCGTGGCCGATATGCAGCGAGCCCGTCACGTTGGGTGGCGGGATGACGATCACGAACGGCTCGGCGTTCGGGTCCTCGCTGGGCTTGAAGGCCCCGGAGGCCTCCCAGGCGGCGTACAGGCGGGGTTCGACGGCTTTGGGATCGAAGGTCTTGTCAAGCATGGCGGTGCGGGTATGCCATCTGCGGCCGCCGCGCGAAACCGGGCGACCTGGATTCAGGAAGAATTTGAACGGAAAAAGGCGGCCGCCACAGCGACCGCCCCTTCAGATTTCGAGGTTCGCGCCCGGCCAGGGCCAGGGCGCGACCCGATTTTAGCCGCGACCGCGCGCGATGCGGTGGACTTCTTCCTCGACCTTGGCCTCGACGATGCGCGGCAGGTTCTGGTCGAGCCATTCCTTGAGCAGCGGGCGCAGCAGTTCGCGCACCACATCTTCCAGGGTGCGGCCGTCCTTGGGCATCAGCAGGGCCGAGCTCAGGCTGCCGAACGCGCTGGCGGCCAGACCGGCGGCGTGATCGCCAACCAGGTTGTCGGCCACTTCGTCGCGATTGAACGCCGGAGCGGGCGGCGTGTAGGCGGGTTCCGGCTCGGGCGCCGGCGGCGAATAGACGTCCAGATCACCGACGCTCTCGAGCGGCTCGGGCGCGATCGGATCGGTCAGGTCCAGCACGTCGTCCTCGACCGGCTCCTGATACGCAGGCTCAGGCTCAGGCTCGGGCGCCGGGGCGGGTGCTGGAGCCGGGGCCTCGGGCTCCGCCGGTGCGTCATCTTCGGAGATGATGCGCCGGATGGAGGCGAGGATCTCCTCCATTGTCGGTTCTTGGGAGCTCTGGTCGGACATGTGCGGGGGCCGTCGGTAAAGAGGTACGAATCCTTGCGCACCCAAAGGGCGCTTACCCCCGATGGTGCAGACTTGAGCAGCTTAAGCAAGCGCAAGGATCGCAGGTGGGCGAAATCGACGCGGTGAGGCTTACTTCGAGGACGGCTTTGTGGAGGGCGCTCCGACCTTGTCGATCACCTGCACCACCGGCTCCCACGGCACCCAGCCCAGGGCGTGGTTGACGCGGTTGTACGAGGTCTTGGGGTCATAGCGGGACACGTCCGGCGCTAGGGCGGCGATGTCGAGCGCGCCCATGGCCTGCAGCACGGCGGCGCTGGCGACGTATTCGTCACGACGGGCCGAGACCAGGGCCAGCTCGGCCGAGCGCAGTTCCTGCTGGGCGTTGAGGACGTCCAGCGTGGTGCGCAGACCGACCTGCTGCTCCTGACGCACGCCTTCGAAGGCGATACGGGCGGCGCGGACCTGTTCCTCGTTCGAAACCAGGTTCGAGCGCGAGGCCAGCAGATTGCTCCAGGCGTTCGACACCGACTGCAGGGCGGCGCGCTTGGCGCCTTCCACGGCGATATGAGCGGCGTTTTCGCGCTCGGTGGCGGCGCGGACCTGAGAGGAAACCAGACCGCCCGTGAACAGCGGGATCGACGCGGTGACGGCCCCGGTCAGCTGACGGTCATAGTCGGCGAACTGGTCGCCACGACCATTGATCTCGCTGGCGTCATAGCCCAGCGAAGCGCGGGCCGACACGTTCGGACGGCGCGAGGCGCGGGCCGAAGCGACGCGGGCCGCCGCAGCGCGTTCATTGAAACGGGCGGCCGCGACTTGCGGATTGTTGTTTTCGGCGGCGTCGAAGGCCTGCTCCACCGTCGGCGGCAGCAAGGCGGCCAGCGAGGGCTCGGCGACCAGATCGGTCGGGTTCTGGCCGACGATCGCGGCATAGCTGGCGCGGCTGATGGAAAGCTGGGCCTGGGCCGAGCTCAGCGCGGCCTGGGCCGCGGCGCGACGCGCCTGCGACTGGGCGACGTCGGTGCGGGTGATTTCGCCCACTTCGAAGCGGGCGTTGGACTCTTCCAGCTGCCGGCCCAGCACCTCGACATTCTCCTGCGAGATACGCAGGCGTTCCTGATCGCGGCGGACATCCACATAGGCCTGGATCACGCCGATCAGGACATTCTGCTCAATGTTGCGAAGACCTTCGCGCGACGCCAGCACATCGGCTTCTGCGGCGGTCAGGTTGGCGCTGGCCTTGCCGCCGGTATAGAGCGGCTGGCTGATCGACAGGGTCGCGCCGCTACCCGAGGTCTCGACGCGCGTACCGCCGCTGGGATCGCTCTGCGACCCGGTCAGGTCAGCCGAAAGGCTGGCCGTCGGCCGGAAAGCAGTCTTGGCCTGCACGACGCTTTCGTCGGTGGCGCGCTGGCTGGCGCGCTGTTGCTGCAGCGTGGGATTGGTCTGGTACGCAAGAGCGATAGCGTTGGTCAGCGTCTCGGCCTGGGCGGCGGACACAAAGCCGGCCATCAGGCCCAAGCTGCAAGCGGCGGCCAACAATCCGGCCCGACGGCTATTCGACATCAAGTTCTATCCCCAAGACACGCGAAGCTCGCGCCCGCACTCATATATGATCGCGTGTAGGGCTGAGCGCCACCGGCCGCCAGTTAAGCTTTTTTCACGCTCACGTTGCGAGCATGTTTCCACAACGAAAATGACCCCGTCCGGTCCGGGCTAGAACGCGAAACCGGGCGCGGCGGAAAAACCCGCCAGCAAGGGCGGAGTCGAGTCGAACACGTTGCGGCGGCCCACGCCTTCTTCGGCATGCACATAGATCGTCGCCTGCCCCACGGGGCCGCTCCGTTCGACAACGCCCAGACGGCCGCCGACCGCCAGGGCCTTGGTCCAGCCGACCGGAGCCGCGCCGACCGCACCTTCGCAAATGATCACGTCATAGCCAAAGCCGGCCGGGCTGCTCAGATCGTCGCCATCCAGGCGGGTGACCGAAAGCCCCATGGCCTCAAGCACCGCCGCCGCATAGGGCGCAGCGATGGCCAGGGCCTTCTCGCCCGCGCGGGGCTTCAGATATTGCAGCAGCTTGCCCACGTCCCGCGGGCGCAGCAGCCAGCGGCCGGGTGCATATTCGACCTCGGCGTCGGCATAGGCCAGGTAGGCCTTGCCGGCCGGGACCACAGCCTCGCGGGCTACAACGCGCAACGCGTCCTGCAAGGGCAGGTCGGTGACGTCGGCGGTGCGGATCTGGCTTTCCACCATGTTCAGCCGCGCGGCGGCGAAATCGGTGCTCATGGAATCCCTCGGTCGGACTAGACGTTCGCGCCGCTTATAGGTCCGCCCCTCCCCCCAAGGCAATGCGAACGCATGCAAAGGCGCGGAACGATGGGCTGCGACCTTTTGGTTGGGGCTGAAATTAAGATCCGATTAACCATAAAGGCGCAGTTTCCAGCTGTCTTCATTGAAGACACCCCACCATCACTGACTTTCCACAGCCCGGTCACAAGCCGGGCTGTTTTTTTGTTCGAAGGCGCTTGCGCCGAGTCAATGAGGCGGCTATCACCCGGCCTCTTCCTGAGGCGACCTGTTCCGCGGTAGCTCAGTGGTAGAGCAGCCGGCTGTTAACCGGCTGGTCGTAGGTTCGAATCCTACCCGCGGAGCCACCTCCGGCTTGAGCAGCGGCCTTCGCTTCGGCGAAGGCCGCGCTTTCTCTCCCCAGACCTTTCAGATCCTCGGTTCGCGCAGTTGAAGCGAATTTGAGTTTGCGTCTCTGCGGAAGCTTTCCCCAATTTGAGGGCCGCGCCGGAGCACTTGCTCGCAGCCGGGTTCCATGACCGAACGAACAGCGCTACGCGACCCTTCACCGACGCTGTCGTCGGCGCTATGGCTCAACCATGATCACTGCCGACGACCATTGGCCCGCGACCCTGCAGCGCGTTGTGGGCACGCTCCATTTCAAGATCGCGGATAGCAAGTCCGTCGCGCCGGCCCTGCAGATCGAGGTGCGCCAGGACATTCAGTCCCTGCCCGCCCTGATCCAGACCGCCGTCAAGGCCACGATCGAGCTGGACAGCTGGGTCGCTACGGAGCGCATGGAGCCCCCTATCAATCGCGAAGCCGTGCTGGCCCGAAAGCAGCTGGCGCGGGCCATCGCGGCCGATCCGCCCGGCGCCGGCCAGTCGCCCTTCACGGCCGGCTATGACGCCGCCTATCGCCTGCGCCTGGAGCAGCTGGTCTGGGCGGCTATCGCCGATCATCCCCGCCGCCGACTTGAAGAGCTGGCCTCGGCCCGCCCCTGACCGGACCTACCAGGCCCCGATATTGGGCATCGACGCCCAGGGTTCGGCGGCCGGCAGGTTGCCGTCCTGAAGCAATTCGACCGAGATATTGTCCGGCGAGCGCACGAACGCCATGTGGCCGTCGCGCGGCGGTCGGTTGATGATCACGCCCATGTCCATCAGGCGCTGGCAGGTCTCGTAGATGTCATCGACCCGGTAGGCCAGGTGACCGAAGTTGCGGCCGCCGTCATAGTCCTCAGGGTCCCAGTTATAGGTCAGCTCGACCAGCGGCGCCTGGCGCGCCTTGGCCAGCTCGACATCTTCCGGCGCGGCCAGAAACACCAGGGTGAAGCGGCCCTGGTTGTTTTCCATCCGGTACATTTCGGTCAGGCCCAGGCCTTCGCAATAGAACCGCAGCGAAGCGTCCAGATCGCGGACGCGGACCATGGTGTGCAGATAGCGCAAGGCGAAACTCCCAGACTGTGTGCGATGGATATAGCCCCTCTAAGCCAACGCGCGAAGGGCGGTCAGGTCGCCGGCTTTTCCCGGGTCTGGCGTCGCCAGAGCGCCGCGTACTCGCCACCGGCTTCCAGCAGAGCAGCATGGGCGCCGCGCTCGACGATCTTGCCGCGACGCAGGACGACGATCTCGTCGGCGTCGGCGATGGTTGAGAGGCGATGGGCCACCACCAGCGTGGTGCGGCCCGCCCTGGCCTTGCGCAGGGTCTCCTGGATGGCCGCCTCGGTGCGGCTGTCCAGGGCGCTGGTCGCCTCGTCGAGGATCAGCACCCGCGGCTGGGCCAGGAGAGCCCGGGCGATGCCGACCCGCTGGCGCTCGCCGCCGGACAGTTTCAAACCCCGCTCACCGACCTTGGTGGCCATGCCTTCAGGCAGATTGCGGATGAACTCACCCAGTTCGGCGGCCTCCGCCGCCGCCCAGATTTCAGCCTCGGTCGCTTCGGGCCGCGCGAAGCCGATATTGCTGAGCACCGTGTCGTTGAAGAGGGCCACATCCTGCGGCACCAGAGCGACCGCGCGGCGCAGCGACGCCTGACGCAGATCGCGCAGATCGCAGCCGTCCAGGGTGATCCGGCCCGACTGCGGGTCGATCATTCGCAGCGCCAGACGCACCAGCGTGGTCTTTCCCGCGCCCGACGGCCCGACGATCGCGACCGTGGTTCCCGGCGGGATCGAGAAGCTGACATCCTTCAGCCCCTCCGATCGCGCGCCATGGCGGAACGATACGGCCTCGAACACCACGGCGCCGCCGCGCTGGTCGGCGCGGGGCGGCAGGTCGACGGCGTCCGGCGCATCGGCCACGTCGGCGCTTTGCCGGCGCAGATCGAGCATGGCCTCCATGTCGATGAAGGACTGGCGGATCTCGCGATAGGCAAAGCCTAGGATGTTGAGCGGCGCGTAAAGATTGATCAGGATCAGCACGGCGGCCGTGACGTCGCCCGGTCCCATGCGCCCGGCCGAGGCTTCGGTTCCCGCCAGCACGGCCATGGCGCCTAGACCCAGACTCATCACCGCCGCCTGCACGGTGTTGAGCACGGTCAGCGAGTTGGTCGCCTTGACCTGGGCGTCGCCATAGACGTCGAGCGCGCTCTTGTAGCCACCGACCGCCCGGTCCTCGCCGCCGAAGGACTTGACGGTCTCGTAATTGATCAGGGAGTCCACCGCCCGGCCCGCAGCCTCGGCGTCGGCCTCGTTCAGCGCGCGGCGATGACCGATGCGCCAGTCCGAAATGGCAAAGGTGATGTAGCCGTAGACGCCCACGGTCAGCAGGGCGATGACCGCGAACCGCCAGTCATAGGCCTTGGCCAGCACGGCAGCGGCCATCAGCAACTCGATGGCGGTCGGGCCCAGGTTGAAGACCAGGCTGCGCAGCAGGAAATCCATGGACCGCGCGCCCCGGTCGATCACCCGCGACAGCGATCCCGTGCGCTTGGACTGATGAAAGTCGATCGACAGTGAGAGGGCGTGGGCAAAGGTCTCAACAGCCGCCTGGTTCTGGGCCGCCTGGGCCACGGGCGTGAACACGGCGTCCCGCGCCTGCGGCGCCGCCGCCGAGATGAAGCGCACCAGGGCCCATCCCGCCGCCAGGCCTGCGAAGGTCCAGGTGACGCTCGTCGCAACACCCTGCCCTGCCGCCAGTCGGTTGACCGCCGCGCCCAGCAGCAGTGGGGCCAGAACGCCCAGGGCCTTGCCGATCAGGGTGAACACCAGGGCCAGTGAGACCCGCCAGCGAAGCCCTGGCGCTTTGGATCGCAGCACCAGCCGGAAAAGATCGCCCATCGCGCTCCAGAAGCGAACGCGGACCGCAGGCGGCGCGATCGCACCCGTGACCGCCTGGCGTGCTGACGGCGCCGAGCCGAAACCCCTCATGAGCCTGAGGCCTGGATGATCAGGGTGGTCTGCACGCCTCCGCCCGGCGTCATCCAGTCAACGCGCCATCCGGTATCGACGCGCTGGGCGCGAACCGGTCCATCAACAAGCGACGCCGCAGGCGAGACCACGATCCTGATCCTTTGCTCGCCGCCCTCGCCGCTGACCTGAATGTCATGCGCGCCGATGCCCAGCGTTTCGCTGAGCGACAGAGAAAAGCGCCCATCCTCAGCGGCCTGCCCGACGGCGCGCGGCGTCCTGTCGACGCGAACGCCCAGACCTGCGCCCGGCGTGGCCATGCCCGAGATCACCGCCCCGCCCTCCGGATCGACATCGACCGCCAGGATAATGGGCGACGAAGAGCCCGGCGCCAGGCGCCAGGCGCCTGAGCCGGCCCGCAGCAGGGCCACTTCGCCTTCAGGCGTGACCATCACATAGCCCTCGGCCTGAACGGTGCGGCCTCCGCGGGTCATCGACAGGCCATACAGGCGAACACGATCGCTGCGCGGGACGGTCAGGCTCCATTGTCCGAGCGCGTCGATCTGGCCCACCAGCGCCTCGCCGGTCGGCGCGCCCAATCGCACGCTGCCGTCGGGCGCGCCTTCGCCCTTCAGCACCAGACCTGCGGGTCCCTGTACGGCCTGCTTGACGTTGGGCGGCGCGATATAGCCGGCTTCAGAGGCGTCGGCCTGGGTCGAGGCGGGCGCGGCCTTGGGGCGCCAGTCGTCCCGCCGGCCGCTGTCGCAGGCCGTGAGCGCCAGGCTTGCGCCGGCCAGAAGTCCAATCACGCCGCCTCGGGCGAGCATCGACTTGAAACGGGCGGTGCGAATCCTGATCATGCAAAGCTCATGTCGGCGCAACCAACCGCGCCGGCTTCTACATAGGTGGCGCGCCGCTGCGGCGCGCCCTTTCTTTTGCTGGAGTGGACGACGATGCCCGATGAGTCTAGGCGCCTGGACTCCGTCTGCGTCTATTGCGGTTCCTCCAATGACGCCGACCCCGCCTTCATCGAAGCCGCAGGCCAGATCGGCGCCAGCTTCGCCCAGGCGGGCCTGAAACTGATCTACGGCGGCGGCGGTGTCGGCCTGATGGGCGCCACGGCGCGCGGCGCCCACGCCGCCGGAGGGCGCGTACTGGGGATCATCCCGAAGTTCCTGACCGGCCGCGAGCAGCCGTTCGACGACGTCGAGACCCTTGTCGTCAACAACATGCACGAACGGAAAATGCTGATGTTCGAACAGGCCGACGCCTTCGTCGTCCTGCCCGGCGGGATCGGCACGCTGGAAGAGATCATCGAGTTGCTGTCCTGGCGTCGGCTGGACCTGCATCAGAAGCCGATCGTCTTTCACAATCCGCGCGGCTTCTGGGACCCGCTGTTCGCCCTGCTGCAGCATACCATCGACGAGGGCCTTACCCCGCCAGCCCTGGCCGATACATGGCGCTCGGTCGAAAAGGCGCAGGATGTGACCCCGGCGCTCTTGTCATGGGACGCTGAATTCTATCAAAGCGGCCCTCAAACAAGTGTTCGGCTGTTGACTTAGTTTCAAAACGCAACGCACTTGTAGGTAGGCCGACCTCCCCGTCGGCCTTGGGGATAGAGGAACAATCATGCGTATTTTTTTCTCCGCGCTTGTCGCGGCGTCCGCCCTCTCGACTGGCGCTTTCGCCGCTGAAGGCGCGGTTCTCAAGCTCAAGGCTCCGGCCAAGGTGCCCAGCCTGATCCAGGACGGGGCCATCTGGCGCTGCAACGGCGATGTCTGCGCCGCGCCGCAAGTGAAATCCATGCCGATCGCCCGGACTTGCCGCAAGGTCGCCGCCGAGCTCGGCGCGGTCGTCTCGTTCCACTATCGCGGCGAAGCCCTGGACGACGCCGGCATCGCAGACTGCAACACGGCCGCCAAGCCCTGAGGCGCAAAGGGGCGATCCGCGCATGCGGATCGCCCCCTCTACGCTGCGCCTGAGCCTATTTGCCCTTCGCGGGCTTGGGTGGCTTGGGCGTCGAACTGGACCTTCCACCGACCAGCATCCCGCCCAGAAGGGCGAAGGACATCATGGCGTGGTTCATCTTCGATACATTCATGGCGGCGTCTCCCAGACAGGCCGTTGGACCAGGAGACGCGCGCGGCTTACAGGGGTGGTCCCCTCATAGTCGTCAGCGCGTCGAAGAAAAGCATGCGCCAAACCAGGGGAATCGCAAGCGGTTTTAATCCGTAAACTGATCATATCAGAGCACGGAACATGCCGTTTTTCGATGCCGGCTCCGGTCGCGATTTAATTCCGTATACGGTAATTTTTCCGCCTCTGCGGCGCACAGGCCCCGCACGGCCTGGCTTCCTCGCTGGCGCGTGTCGGCCTGCGCATCCTGAGCGCCCAGCGCCTGGCCTCGACGACGGAAACTGCGACAGCGCAAAGAAAAACCGCCCGCGTCGGCGTGACGCAGGCGGCTTTCCGGATTTCAGGTCGTTATTCCGTGGGCGTCACCGCCCAAAACGCTAGGCGGCAGCGTTGAACGACAGGTTTTCGTAGCGCTTGAGGTGGTGATCCACCGAGCCGAACAGGCCCTCGATGATCGAGGCGCGCTTGAAATAGTGACCGATGGCCAGCTCGTCGGTCATGCCCATGCCGCCGTGGATCTGGATGGCGTTCTGGCCCACGAACTTGCAGGCGCGGCCGATCTGGACCTTCATCGACGACACGGCCTTGGCGCGAGTTTCAGCGTCTTCATCGATCTTGATGGTGGCCATGTAGGTCATCGACACGGCCTGCTCGACATTGATGAACATGTCGACCATGCGGTGCTGCAGCACCTGGAAGTTGGCGATGGCGGTGCCGAACTGCTTGCGCTGCTTGGCGTAGTCCAGGGTGTTTTCGTGCAGCTTGCGCAGCACGCCGACAGCCTCGGCGCCGACGGCGGCGGTGGCCTCGTCGATCACCTTGTCGACCAGCGGCAGGCCTTCGCCCTCGCCGCCGATCAGGGCGTCGGCCGGGATCGAGACGTTCTCGAAATAGACTTCCGAGGCGCGGCCGCCATCGACGGTGGGATAGTCGCGGGTGACGATGCCCGGCAGGCTCTTGTCGACCAGGAACACCGACACGCCGCCGGCGTCGCGCTGGGCGCCGCCGGTGCGGGCGGTGACGATCAGGTGCGAGGCGAACGGCGCACCCACCACCACGGCCTTGTGGCCGTTCAGGACATAGCCCGAGCCGTCCTTCTTGGCCGTCGTCTTCAGGTCACGCCAGGTATAGCGGCCCTGCGGCTCGGCATAGGCGAAGGCGATGGTGGTCGTCCCGCCGACAATGCCCTCGATGACCGAGGCGGCATGGGCGTAGCCGGAGTGCTTCATGAAGCCGCCGCCGATGACGACCGAGCCCAGATAGGGCTCGATGACCAGGGCTTTGCCGAACTCTTCCATGATGATCATGTTGTCGATGGCGCCGCCGCCCAGGCCGCCAAGCTCTTCGCTGAACGAGGCGCCCAGGATGCCCAGCTCCTCGGCGAAAGCCTTCCAGTAGTCGGCGCGCCAGCCGCTCTCGGAGGCCACGATCTTGCGGCGCGTCTCGAAGTCGTACTTGTCCTGCAGGAAGCTCGCGACCGTGTCACGAACCATCGACTGCTCTTCGGTGAAGTTGAAATCCATCCCAGGGTTTCCGTTTCTTCTGTCGTCCAGGCCTTGGCCCGGATCTTATGGGTCACTGTGTGCGGCGGTCCCGGATCGCGCCATAGACGCGTCCGGGATGACAGGCGTGGTGGCTAGAGCCCCAGCACCATCTTGGCGATGATATTGCGCTGGATCTCGTTGGAGCCGCCATAGATCGACGTCTTGCGGACGTTGAAATAGCTGGGCGCCGCGCGATGGCTGAAGTCAGGGCCGATCGGGTGGGCGTTGTCGCCGTCGTTCGGGAAGCCCCGGAAGTACGGCGAGCCATAGTGGCCGGCAGCCTCCAGAACCAGCTCGGTGATCCGCTGCTGGATCTCGGTGCCCTTGATCTTCAGGACGCTCGACTCGGGCCCAGGACCTTTGCCGGACGCTTCGCCGGCCAGGGTGCGCAGCTCGGTGAACTCCAGGGCGGTCAGGTCGATTTCCAGTTCAGCGACCTTGCGCTTGAAGGTCGGGTCCTGGATCAGGGATTCGCCGTCATCCGACAGTTCGGCGGCGGCAATGGCGCGGATGCGCTCGATGCCGCGCTTGGAGCGGGCGACGCCGGCGATGCCGGAGCGTTCGTGGGCGAGCAGGAACTTCGCGCAGGTCCAGCCCTTGTTCTCGTCGAAGATGCGGTTCTCGACCGGCACCTTGACGTTCTCGAGCCAGACTTCGTTGACCTCGTGCTCGCCGCCCAGGGTGATGATCGGACGGACGGTGACGCCCGGCGACTTCATGTCGATCAGCAGGAACGAGATGCCTTCCTGGATCTTGGCGACGGGGTCAGTGCGAACGAGGCAGAAGATCCAGTCGGCGTGCTGGGCCAGGGTGGTCCAGGTCTTCTGGCCGTTGACCAGGTAATATTCCTTGCCGTCGTCGCCGGTGAAGCGCTCGGCCTTGGTCTTGAGGCTGGCCAGGTCAGAGCCCGCGCCCGGCTCGGAATAGCCCTGGCACCACCAGATGTCGCCCGACAGGGTCTGCGGCAGGAACCGCTGCTTCTGCTCGGGCGTGGCGAAGGTGTAGATCACCGGCCCGACCATGTTGATGCCGAAGGGCAGGATCGGCACGCAGTCGGCGCGGGCGGTCTCTTCGGACCAGATATAGCGCTGAACCGAGGTCCAGCCGGGACCGCCGACCTTCTCGGGCCAGGCCGGGGCCACCCAGCCCTTGTCGGCCAGAACGCGGTGCCAGGCCAGGAAGTCTTCCTTGGCCATTTCCTCGCCCTCTTCCTGCTTTTCACGCAGGCCGGCCGGATAGTTTTCAGCGATGAAGGCGCGGACTTCGTCGCGGAAGGCGACGTCTTCGGGCGAAAAGTCGAGGTTCATGGCGGGCTCCCGGTTTCGGCCTCTTTGATGAGGGGCCGATTGATCTGTGCGCCACGATAGATGTCGAACGGACGTTTGGAAAGATGACGTTAGCGTCAACGGAAGCGAATATGATCCGCGTTCAGTTAGAACCCTAACGGGCCTCACAAGCCAGCTTGACGAGGGCGAGAGCGCTGGCGCCGCCCACACCTTCCTCGTCGACGATATCGAGCGCCAGAAGCGGCCGCTTGTCGAGGGCCGCCAGCAGTCGGGCATGGCCCTTTGCCGCGCCGACATGGGCGGCGATGCAATGGTCCAGCAACGCCGGATCGATCCGATAAAGTACGGCGGCGGCGGCGCAGGCCGCATAGCCATCCAGCAGCACCGGAATTTTCTGAATGCGAGCGGCCAGGATCGCGCCGGCGACAGCGGCGGTCTCGCGGCCACCCAGCTGACGCAGCACCTGCAGCGGGTCATCAAGTCCGCCTTCCTCGCGGACTCGCTCGACAGCGGCCACGACCAGATCCGGCGCGTCTGTCCAGTCGCTGGCCTCGCCGCCGAACAGGGCCAAGGCCATACAGGACGCAATCATGTCGGTTTCAGCGGCGATCACTCCGGGAACCAGCAGGTCGGGCTGCTTAGCCAGGGCCTCCATGCCAAAGGCCATGGTCGCGGCGCACTCCTTCTCGCTCATCGCGGCCTTGTCGACGGCGTTGGGCGTTGGGCGGTCCACGGCGAGATCGAAGGCTTCCAGACCCGCGCCCTGCGCGCCCGCCAGTCGGCAAACGCTCGCGCCGCCGGACGCCACGGCTTCAAGCCGGTCGCGGGCATAGCCGCGCGGACCCACGCCCTGGCGGGCGCCGGCGTACAGCGCCACCACCGGCCGGTTCACGGCGGGCGGCGTCTTGCCCGTCCAGGCGGTGAGCCAGGACGAGATCTCCGCCAGCCGGTCGGACTGGTCCAGGGCGGGCGCGGCGCCGGCCGCCGGGGGAGCGGAAGCCAGGGCGCGAATGTCGTCGAACGGTGAAGCGGTCATGGCGCGGGCTTTGGCGCCCGCGTCCGGTCTTGTAAAGTGGCTGGCGTCTAGCGGGCCAGCAAGGCCTGGCAAGAACCGTCGCGCTCAGCGATCAGGCCGGCCTTGGCGGCCTCATCGGCCCGTCGGGCCTGACCACTCGCCGTGCTCATCGCCTCCGAGGCCTTGTCGATGATGTGGTCGGCCCGCCCCTGGCGCTGGGCCTTGATCAGAACGCCGAACGCAGCGGCGTCGCTCGAGCCCAGACTGGAAGCCTTTGCCAGGGCCTGACAGCGCGAGGCCTGGATGAACTGGATATCCGTCAAGCGGGGCCCGGCCAGGACTGGCGTGGCCGTCGCCAGGACCAAGGCGGCGCAAGCGAAACGAGCGATGTTCATAAATCCCTCCCGAATGAAGATCAGAGCCCCCGCTCGCGTCGGACGTTGCGCCGCGCGCGCGAACCGGAGACAATTGGTGATGGACTCGACCGCCGCCCCACCCCGCCCGATCGCCACCCCTTGCGTGAAGGTCTGCGCCGTGGATGGTCGCAGCGGCTATTGCCTGGGCTGCCGTCGCACCCTGCCGGAAATCGCCAGTTGGGGCCGGCTGAGCGATCAGGAGAGGGCCGAGATCATGGCCGCCCTCCCCGATCGCCCCGATCCTGCGACCAGCCTGATGACGGGCCAGACCTGAACCTTACTGGCCGCCCTGCAGCCAGGCGGCGCAGTCGTCCTGGCGTTCAGCCAGCAGCTTTTCCTTCTTCGCGCCCTCGGCCTTGTCGCCCTGCGCCTGAGCCGCCTTCATCTTGGTATTGGCGGACAGCTTGAGCGACAGCGCGCGCGGATAGCCTTCGGTGCGCAGCAGCAGATCGACGGCTGCGGTGTCGAGCTGGCCAAGGCCCTCCGAAGCCGCCAGGCCGCGACAGCGCGCCGCCTGCAGGAATTCCTTGTCGGAGACCTTCGATCCGGCATGGGCGACGCCCGTCAGCGCCGAAGCAACGATAGCGGCGGTGATGATGATCGACTTCATTTGAGTTCCCTCGATAAGCAACTTTTTGCGCGGCAAGGGATACTGCTGTCCAAAACATAGCTGAAGTTAATTCGAGGACATGTAGTTCATTACACAAGTTTAATCACAGTATTTATCGAAAAACGACAATCGGCATTACGCCATCATTAACTATAAGCAATAAATCATCGGTGCGATTCACCGGTTGCAAACGCCTTTCGCTCTAGGGTCCCCTTCAACGGCCGAAGAAAACGGTCACAAAGCCTTCAAGGCGGGGTGTCTTCGATGTTGAAGTTCGCGGCGATCGCGATGGTGGGAGCGCTCTCGGCAGTGGGAGCCGCCAAGGCCGTGGTGTCTCTGGACGACCTGCGCCACCCGGAGTTGCGCGCCCCGACGGCGGCCAGCGCCACGCTCGGCGGCGCGGACGGCGCAGCCCAACTCACCAAGGGCGCCGACGGACATTTCTGGGCCGAGGCCGCGGTCGACGGCAAGGCCGTTCGGTTCCTGGTCGACACCGGCGCCACAGCCGTTTCATTGAGCCTGGCTGACGCCCAGCGCCTGGGCATCGACACTGACAAGCTGACCTACGATTACACCGTCATCACCGCCGACGGCCGCACCCGCGCCGCGTCTGTGAAACTGGCCAGCGTGGCCATCGCCGGCGCCCGCGTACGCGACGTCGACGCCCTGGTCATCGAGAAAGGCCTGGAAACCTCGCTGCTGGGCATGAGCTATCTGGGCCGCCTGTCGCGCTTTGAGGCCACGCCCCGCGCGCTGATCCTGCACCCTTAAGCGGAAACGCTCTCGGCGAACCGGGCTTCCCGCGCCTCCATCGCCTGGCGCACCGCGTCGAGGGCGCGATCGACGACTTCCAGACCGGCGCCGGACGGCACGCCCTCGACCGTCAGGATCCGCCGCCACGCGCGCGCGCCCGGCAGCCCATGGAACAGGCCCAGCATGTGCCGGCTCATCGCCGCCAGATGGACGCCCGCCGCCAGCTTCTCGGCGATATAGGGCTTGAAGCGCTCAACGGCCTCGAACTCGGACACATCGGCGACGGCCTCGCCGAACACGCGCCGGTCCACCGCGCCCAGCAGACCCGGCTCATGATAGGCAGACCGCCCCAGCATCACCCCATCGACATGGGCCAGGTGGGCCTCGACCGCGTCGAGGTCAGTGACGCCGCCATTGATCACGATCGTCAGCTGCGGGCGTTCGCGCTTGAGCCGATAGACCAGCTCGTAGTCCAGCGGGGGAATGTCGCGGTTTTCCTTCGGCGAAAGCCCCTTGAGCCAGGCCTTGCGGGCGTGAACCACGAAACTGCCGACGCCCGCTGCGGCGCTGGCGTCGACCAGGGCGAACAGGCTTTCCTCGGAATCCTGGTCATCGACGCCGATGCGGCACTTCACCGTGGCCGGAACCGACACCGCATCGCTGATCGCCGCCATGCACTCGGCCACCAGTTGCGGCTCGCGCATCAGGCAGGCGCCGAACCGGCCGCTTTGCACGCGGTCGGAGGGGCAGCCGACGTTCAGATTGATCTCGTCGTAACCGAAGTCCTCGCCGATCCGCGCCGCCAGCGCCAGGTCAGCGGGGTCTGAGCCGCCAAGCTGCAGGGCCACAGGATGTTGCCCTGCATCGAAACCCAGCAGCTTCTCGCGGTCGCCATGCAAGACGGCGCCGCTGGTCACCATCTCCGAATAGAGCAGCGCGCGGCTCGACAGGGACCGATGCAACGAGCGGCAATGCCGATCGCTCCAGTCCATCATCGGGGCGACGGAGAATCTATGCGGTTGAAGCGGCGTCATTTCCGGTGATTTCAAAATTTGTCCGACGGCGTAGGTGCGAGGGCGCGACCTGATACACCATCTTTCCAGACCTTTGCCGGCCATTCTTACACCAGCCTCGCCAGTGTCGCGATCGACCAGATTCGGAGCGTGACCGGTCGCGCAGTGCAGAAGGCGCAAAGAGAAACGGCCGGCTCCCAGGAGAGCCGGCCGCCATCTAGGTTTCGAGCCTTATTCGGCTCTAGAACGGTTATGCACACCTATCGGGTTGCAATAGTGCGCAAGCACTCTGATCGATCAAGGTTTTTTCGGTTAAGCCGAACGAAAATGACAACAAATATCTGTTTTGGCTTCGCTTTTATTGCGCGGTGCGAGCCTTTCCGCTCGCGCGCGCCGCGCAACTTTCTTTCAAGATGAGGTTGAGGGGGGCCGGGGGAGAAGGAGAAGATCAGTATAGAGCAGAGGACGCCAGCGGTGGGGAACCGAACGAGCTCCCCTCGGCCAAGATCGGTGATCTAAACTCCTGCTACTTCGCTACCGCCAAACACCGGCCTTTCTGGTCGCTCGCGTCAAGGCTGCGCCAGGCGCGGACTCTCGAACCACCCCAGGAACATGACGTTCAGCTCACAGCCAACACGGACATCCGCCTGCCACTCAAGCGGACGCCCTCTTCGGCGCCTCATGGACCAAAGCCTCTCCGACACCGGAGACAACCTCGCCGATTACGATCAGTAGCGGGCCACCCGACGTCGAGGCTCCGAATTGGGCAAGCTCCTGAAGGGTCGCAGCCGTCAGCTTGGCGTTCGGTCCACCGACGCTCTCCATGATCGCGACCGGCGTTGTCGGAGACCTCCCCTGCAGAAGAAGCGCGAGCGCCAGAGAAGACGCCGCTTCGCCGCCCATATAAATGGCCAAGGTGGCTTCGGGATCGGCGCCCAGTTGCCAGTCGCTGACCGCTCCGGCGCCTTCGACCCGCGCGGTGGCGAAGATCACTCGCCGGGCCTGGCCACGATGCGTGAGCGGGAAGCCGAACTGCGCCGCAGCAGCGCAAGCGGCTGTGACCCCTGGCACCACCTCGACTGCGATCCCGAAGCGCCGCAGATAGTCGGCCTCTTCGCCGACCCGTCCGAAGATCGAGGGATCGCCGCCCTTCAGACGCACCACCCGCAGGCCTTTGCGCGCCAGGCGCAAAGCCAGGCGATTGATGGCGTCCTGGCTCATGCTGGGACGCCCGGAGCGCTTGCCGGTCTCGATGCGGATGCAGCCCGGCGGCGCCAGGGCGATGGCCTCCTCTGAGATCAGGGCGTCATACAGCAGCGCCTGGGCGCTCTCGACCGCCCGCACCGCGCGCAACGTCATCAGATCGACGGGACCAGGGCCTGCGCCGACGAGCAGGACACAGCCGGCCTTGGGGTCATGCGACATCGACGGTCTCCTTGGCGAGCTTGAGGGAAGCGGCGATCATCCGGGCGATCTCGGGCCGGCAGGAGCCGCAATTGGTCCCCGCCCCGGTTACCTCGCCCACAGCGTCTGGATTGACGGCGCCGACCGCGATGGCGGCCTGGATAGTCTTGGCGCCCACCTTCAGGCAGGCGCAGACCAAAGCGCCCTTGTCGACTGGTGCTCCGGGTGGACGGCCAAACAGCAGGGCCGAGCGCGCTTCGGCGCCCAGCACCGGCGCGGTGAAAAGCTCGGCCAGCCAGTCACGCGACGGCAGGGCTCCGCTGGTGGTCATGAACAGCACCGCCGCCAATCGCCCGTCGCGGACCCAGGCCTCGCGCCGCGAACCGGACCCGGCGTCCTCATAGGCCACCAACTCGCCGACCAGTCTCTTTGACAGCACCTTGCGGACGACCTCGCGTTGGGCCTGGTCGCCGCGCCCCGCGAACTCATGCTGCTGACAGGCCTCCTGCGGAATCCGTCGCCACACAAGATCCTGGCCAGCAGGCGCGCTGAGGCTGTCGCGCGAGAGAAAAAAGCCCTTCCAGGTTTCGCGATAGGCGCGGATCCGGGCTGGGGTGTGCTTGAATTCCGGCTGACCGGAGATTGGGTCGATATTCGGCGCGATCAGGCCATTGGACCGCCCTGACGGCGCGAAGGCGGCGGTCCAGTGCATGGGCATGAACAGGTCGCCGGGGCGTTGCCGGTCGGTGACCCTGGCAATGACGACGGCTTCGCCACGCGCGGTCAGGACTCGGGTCAGAACCCCGTCTTTGACGCCGGCGGCCTCGGCGTCGACCGGATGCATCTCGACAAAGGGCTCGGGCGCGTGGCGGCACAGGTCGGGCGCGAGACCCGTACGGGTCATGGTGTGCCACTGGTCGCGGATGCGGCCCGTATTGAGTGATAGCGGATAGGCGTCGCTGACAGCGTCGGCGGGCCCCTTCGGACGGGTCGGGATCATCCGGGCGCGAGTATCAGGGGTCTGAAAACGGCCGTCGACAAACAGACGCGGCGCGCCCTGCCCGTCGGCTCTGACCGGCCACTGCACCGGCTTCAGGCCGGCGTAGCCCTCCGGATCGATGCCGGTCAGACCCGAAAGGTCGAGCAGGCGGCCGTCATTCTCATAGGCCGTCAGGCGCGCCCATTCACGGAACACGCTGGCGGGGCTCGACCAGCCGAAACCGTCATGGCCCATGGCCACGGCGACGTCGGCGATGATCCTCCAGTCGGCTCGGGCCTTGCCCGGCGCGACGAACAAGGGCCGCTGACGCGAGATGCGACGTTCGGAATTGGTGACCGTGCCGTCCTTCTCGCCCCAGGCCAGGGCCGGCAGCTTCACATGGGCGAAGGCGCTGGTGTCGGTGTCGGCGATGCAGTCGGAGACGACCACGAACGGGCACTTGGCCAGGGCCTCGCGCACTCGGCCGGCGTCCGGCATCGAGACGGCCGGGTTGGTGGCCATCACCCAGATCGCCTTGATCCGGCCGTCATGCACCGCCTCGAACATGTCGACGGCCTTCAGGCCCGGCTTGCGGGCGGTGTCGGGCGCGCCCCAGAAGCGGGCGACGCGATCTCGGTCGGCCGGCTCGAAGTCCATATGGCCGGCCAGGGTGTTAGCCATGCCGCCGGTTTCCCGGCCGCCCATGGCGTTGGGCTGGCCGGTGATCGAGAACGGGCAGGCCCCGGGCTTTCCGATGCGGCCTGTGGCCAGATGGACATTGAGGATCGACAGCCCCTTGGCCACGCCCTGGGCTGACTGGTTTGCCCCCATCGAGAACAGACTGACCGTCCTGGGATGGGCGGCGAACAGATCGAAAAAGGTCAGCAGGTCGACCAGCGCCAGACCGCAGTCGGCGGCGACCGCCTGGGGCGACTGGTCGAGTTCGCCCAGGGCCGCCTCGACCGCGTCAAAGCCGTTCACATGGGCGGCGATATAGTCGCGATCAATCGCGCCGCGCCGGATCAGGTCAGCCAGCAGGCCAGTCCACAGGCGCACATCGCTCTGCGGCGCGATGGCCAGGTGCAGATCGGCGCCCTCGGCGGTATCGGTGCGGCGCGGATCGATGACCACGTGCTTCTGGCCGCGCGCCCGGGCCGCCTCCATGCGCCGATAGAGCACCGGATGGGTCCAGGCGGCGTTGTGGCCGCTGAATACAACGAGGTCAGCCAGATCGAGGTCTTCATAGCAGCCGGGCACCAGGTCGGCGCCGAAGGCCTGCTTGTGAGCCGCGACCGCCGAGGCCATGCAGAGTCGGCTGTTGGTGTCGATATTGCCCGAGCCGATGAAGCCCTTCATCAGCTTGTTGGCGACGTAGTAGTCCTCGGTCAGCAATTGGCCGGAGACATAGAAGGCCACGCTGTCCGGACCGTATTTGGCGATGGTGTCGCCAAAGCGTTTGGCGACCAGAGCTGTCGCCTCGGTCCAGCTGGCGACGCGTCCGCCGATCGTCGGCTCCAGAAGCCGACCTTCGAGACTGACGGTGGAGCCCAGCGCCGTACCCTTCGAGCAGAGGCGCCCCAGATTGGCCGGATGGGTCGGGTCACCCGCCACCGACACCGCCCGGTTCTCGCCCCGGTCGGCGGTCACGACAGCGGCGACGCCGCAGCCGACGCCGCAATAGGGGCAAGCGGTCTTGACCGAAAGGGCGGAGCCGCCGTCAGCCATCGGCCTCGACCAGAGCCAGGCTCAGCAGCAGGCGGCCGTCGCGAACCTCCAGCGGCACGACGGGCGTGCAGCCCTTGCCCTTGTCAGCGCCCATCGGCTCGCCGGTGGCCAGGTCGATCGACCAGTTGTGCAGCGGACAGGCCACGGCCCGACCGTGGACAATCCCCTGGCTGAGCGGCCCGCCCTTGTGCGGACAGGCGTCCATCAGGGCAAAAACCTCGCCATCGCCCGTCCGGAAGATGGCGATGTCGCCGCGCGGGCTGGTCACGCGCCGCGCGCCGCGACGGGGAACATCGGTTACCGCGCCGACGTCGATCCAGACCGGCTCTTTGACGGGGGCGTTCATGCGGGAGCGAACTCCATCCGGCGGCTCATGGGGGTGAATTCTTCGTTGTGGCGACCGGCCACGCGCTCGGCCCAGGGGTCGATGCGGGCGAAGCGCTGCGAGAAGACAAAGCGGTCGTAGAGGGCCTTGCGCTGGTCCGGATCGGTGACCTGGACTTGGATGGTCTCCAGACCCACGCGCGCCATCCACTTGTAGACGCGCTCCAGGTACCAGCCTTCTTCTCGGTAGAGCTGCATGGCGGCGGCAATGACCCAGACCACCTCGTCCTCCGAGGCGACATGGGTCAGCACCTTGGTGCCTTGGATGTGCAGGCCGGCCGCGCCGCCGATATGGATCTCGTAACCGCTGTCGACGCAGACGACGCCGAAGTCCTTGCAGGTGGCTTCGGCGCAGTTGCGGGGGCAACCTGACACCGCCAGCTTGACCTTGGCCGGCGCCCACGAGCCCCAAAGGAACTTCTCGAGGCGAATCCCCAAGCCCGTGGAGTCCTGGGTGCCGAACCGGCACCAGTCGCTGCCGACGCAGGTCTTCACCGTGCGCAGGCCCTTGGCATAGGCGTGGCCGCTGACCATGCCGGCGGCGTTCAGGTCGGCCCAGACGGCCGGCAGATCGTCCTTTTTGACGCCCAACAGATCGATGCGCTGGCCACCGGTGACCTTGACCGCCGGAATGGCGAACTTGTCGGCGACATCGGCGATGGCCCGCAGTTCGTCCGGCGTTGTCATGCCGCCCCACATGCGCGGCACAACGCTGTAGGTGCCGTCCTTCTGGATGTTGGCGTGGACCCGCTCGTTGATGTAGCGCGACTGCTTGTCGTCGCGATATTCGGCGGGCCAGGCGCACAGCAGATAATAGTTCAAGGCCGGCCGGCAGGACGAGCAGCCGTCGGGCGTGGTCCATTCCATGGCCTGCATCACCGCCGGCATGGACTTCAGGTCCTGGGCCAGGATCGCCTCACGGACGGCCGAGTGCGGATGGTGCGTACATTTGCACATCGGCTTGGGGCCGACCTGGGCCTTGAAGTCATCGCCCAGGGTGAGCTTAAGCACCTGCTCGACCAGCGGGGTGCAAGAGCCGCACGAGGCCGAAGCCTTGGTGACCGCCTTCACGTCATCCAGGGTCGTCAGACCCTGGCTGGTGATGGCCGAGACGATCGAACCCTTGCAGACACCGTTGCAGCCGCAGATTTCCTGCGTATCGGGCATGGCCGCAACGGCCGCATTAGGGTCCAGGCCGGACAAACCCTCCGTGATGGCCTGACCGAAGATCAGGGTGTCGCGAATGTCGGCGACCATGGTCCCGGCCCGCATGAGGTCGAAGTACCAGCCACCGTCGGCGGCGTCGCCGAACAGCACCGCGCCGGCGACCTTGCCGTCCTCGATGACCACGCGCTTGTAGACGCCGCGCCCGGCATCGCGGAACACGATGTCCTCACAGCCCTCCCCCCCGGAAAACTTGCCGGCCGAGAACACATCGACACCCGAGACCTTCAGGCGAGTAGAGAGGACGGAGCCTTCATAAGCCCCCTCCCCGTCGGTCAACGAGAGGGCCAGCGAGCGGCACATGTCCCAGATCGGCGCGACAAGGCCGTAGCAATTGCCCCGGTGCTCGGCGCATTCGCCCACCGCGAACACGGCCGGATCGGAGGTGCGCATGGCGTCATCCACCACCACGCCGCGATTGACGGCCAGACCCGCTTCGCGCGCCACGGCAGCGTTGGGACGGATGCCGACGGCCATGACCAGCAGATCGCAAGGCAGGACGCGGCCGTCTTTCAGCTTGAGGCCAGCGACCTTGCCGTCTTCGCCAACGATCTCTTCGGAGTGCGCGCCCAGAACCGTCTCGACGCCCCGCTCCAAGAGGGCCTCGCGCAGCAGGAAGCCGGCGCTTTCGTCCAACTGGCGCTCCATCAGAACGTCCATCAGGTGAACGACCGTGGCGGCCATGCCGCGACGGGCCAGGCCATAGGCGGCCTCCAGCCCCAGCAGGCCGCCGCCGATCACCACGGCGCGGGCGCCCGGCTTGGCCGAGGCCGCGACCATGGCCTCGACATCATCCAGATCGCGGAAGGTCACCACGCCTTTCAGGTCGGAACCTGGCAAGGGCAGACGGAAGGGATCAGAGCCCGTGGCCAGGATCAGCTTGTCGTAAGCGAGCGAAAGCCCGCCTTCGGCTCGCACCGCCTTGCCTTTGATATCGACCTCGACGACCGCGCGGCCCGCATGCAGGGCGATGCCATTGTCGCGATACCAGGCCTCGTCATTGATGACGATGTCCTCGAAGGTCTTCTCACCCGCCAGCACGGGCGAGAGCATGATGCGGTTGTAGTTGACGCGGGGCTCGGTCCCGAAGATCGCGATCTCGTAGCGGTCGGGATCGCGCTTGAGGACTTCCTCGACCGCTCGGCAGCCAGCCATGCCGTTGCCGATGACGACCAGACGTTCCCGAGTGTGGGCTTTGCTCATGGCGTTGCTCATTTCTCAGAGGTCAGGATCAGACGCGCACGGGGCGAGCGTCGGCGTGCAGGGTCGGCCAGATCGCCCGCCAGCGGGCCTTCAGACCGTGCAGGGCAAAGAGGGCGAACAGGGCCAGGGCGGCGAAACCGAGAAAGCCGAGCTGGTAGGAACCGGTCACCTTCTTGGCCATGCCAAGCGTCGAGGCCAGGTAGAAGCCGCCGATCCCGCCGGTCATGCCGATCAGGCCGGTCATGACGCCGATCTCCTTGCGGAAGCGCTGCGGCGCCAGCTGGAACACCGCGCCATTGCCGGCCCCCAGGGCGAGCATCGAGAACATCAGCACCGCCAGAGCCAGCCAGGCCGAGGGGAGCTGGAAGCTGGCCACCGCCAGACCGATCGCGGCCAGGGCGTAGACCACGGTCAGGGTGCGCACACCGCCATGCCGGTCGGCCAGGGCGCCGCCGACGGGGCGGATGAACGAGCCGGCGAAGACGCAGGCGGCGGTGAAGAAGCCGGCAATGACTGGATCCAGGCCGTATTCGGAGTTGAAATACATGGTCAGCGACGAGGCCAGCCCCACGAAGCCGCCAAAGGTGACGGCGTAGAGCAGCATCAGCCACCAGGCGTCCGGGACCTTCAGCACGTCGAGATACTCGGCCAGCTTCTTGGGTTCGGGCTGCTCGGGCGCGTCCTTGGCCATCAGCATGTAGATGACGAAGGCGACCGCCAGAGGGATCGCCGCAAGACCGATGACGTTCTGCCAGCCATAGGTCTTGGCGAGCACGGGCGCGAAAAGCGCCGCCAGCGCCGTACCCGAATTGCCCGCGCCGGCGATGCCCAGGGCCAGGCCCTGGTGCTCTTGCGGATACCAGCGCGACGCCAGAGGCAAAGCGACAGCGAAGGACGAGCCGGCGACGCCCAGGATCAGGCCCAGGGCCAGGACCTGGTTGTAGCTATGCACCCCGACCGCCCAGGTCAGGGCCAGACCGGTCAGCACAATCAGCTGACCGATCATGCCGGTCTTCTTGGGACCGATGCGATCGACCAGGACTCCGTTGACCAGTCGCAGCAGCGCGCCGGCCAGGACCGGCACGGCGACCATCAGGCCCTTTTGGGCGGGATCGAGGTTGAAGTCCTTGGCGATCGCCACGCCCAGCGGGCCCAGGATCACCCAGACCATGAAACTGAGGTCGAAATAGAGGAAGGCGGCGAACAGGGTCGGAGCGTGGCCGACCTTGGCAAATTCGCGGAGATTCATGGGAAAGCCTCGGTCTTGCGTGTCTGCGAGAGGGGCGACTGAGCCCGACGGGTGACCGCATCCGAGCGGTCTTCTCTTGCAGCCACGAACGCCGTTGTCCGAAGGCTTGCCGTTAGAAGGGGATCAAGACGGGGTGGCTGTCACCCTGTCTTGGTCCCCCAGGCAACCGCGCCTTGGATAGCGCTCGATTGCTCATCAAATAAGCGAAGTGTCTGCCTGATTTGTGGGCACCTAGGCGGCTCGCCGCGCGTACAGGAATTCGATAACCGCCGCGCGGGCGTGGATGTAGGTCGGGTTCTCGGCGACGGCCAAGCGGTCGCGGGGCCGTGGCAGAGCCACATCCAGAACTTGGCCGATGTTGGCGCGCGGGCCGTTGGTCATCATCACGATGCGATCTGACAACAAGGCCGCCTCGTCGACATCGTGGGTGACCATCAAGACGGTGTTATTTAGCGCTGCATGGATTTCCATGACGCTGTCTTGCAGGTGAGCGCGGGTCAGGGCGTCCAGCGCCCCGAACGGCTCGTCCAGCAGCAGCACCTTGGGCTCCATGGCCAACGCCCGGGCGATGCCAACCCGCTGCTTCATGCCTCCCGAGATCTCCGATGGCCGCTTGTCTAGGGCTTGGGTCATCTTGACCAGCTCCAGATTGTGCAGCGTCCAGTCGCGGCGCTCGGCGGCGGTCCTGGTTTTGGCGAACACCTTGTCGACCGCCAGGCTGACATTCTCGCGCACGGACAGCCACGGCAGCAGAGAGTGGTTCTGGAACACCACGGCCCGGTCGGGTCCTGGTGAATTGACCTCCTGCCGGTCGAGGATCACCGCCCCAGTGGTGATGGGCACAAGGCCGGCGACCACGTTGAGCAGGGTGGACTTGCCGCAGCCCGAATGGCCGATGATCGAGACGAACTCGCCCTTGTCGACCTTCAGATCGATGCCGGTCAGCACTTCCGAGCGGGCGGCGCCTTTCGAGAAAGTGACGCCGACGCCTTCGATGGAGAGATAGGCCTTGGCCATGGTGATACTCCTTAGCTCGCCGCGTTGCCGCGCGAGATGACGTGACCCAGCAGGGCCACCAGGCGATCGAGGAAGAAGCCGGTCAGTCCGACCCAGGCCAGGGCCACGATGATGTCGGAGATCCGCGAGGCGTTGTACTGATCCCAGATGAAGAACCCGACGCCGACGCCGCCCAGCAGCATCTCGGAGGCGACGATGGCTAGCCAGCTCATGCCGATGCCGATGCGCAGGCCGGTGAAGATGTAGGGCGTCGTGGCCGGCAGCAGGATCTTGAAGAAGTACTCGGTCGGCGACAGCCGCAGCACCTTGGCGACATTGACGTAATCGGTCGGAATGTTCCTGACGCCGACGGCGGTGTTGATGATGATCGGCCAGATCGAGGTGATGAAGATCACGAACAGGGCCGAAGGCTGGGCCTCACGGAACGCGGCCAGCGAGATCGGCAGCCAGGCCAGGGGCGGCACGGTGCGCAACACCTGGAAGATCGGATCCAGCCCCCGGTGCGCCCAGCGGTTGGAACCTATCAGCACGCCCAGCATGATCCCGCATATCGCCGAGATCGAGAAACCCACCCCGACCCGCTTGAGGCTGGTCAGCACGTGCCAGAACAGACCCTTGTCGACGCCGCCGTTGTCGAAGAACGGGTCGAGGATCAGCGCCTTGGAGTCGGTCCAGACTTGGACGGGCGACGGCAGACCGCCATAGGAGTCGCCGATCGCCGCCTGCCACACGCCGAGAATGACCAGCAGAGTCAGCAGCGGTGGGAACACCGCCGCCGCCGTCTCGCCGGCCCGCCTGGAAACCTCGGCTAGGCCAGAGGTGCGGGTCTCTCCCGACGGCTGAACGACGGGCGCGATCACGACCGGCTCGGCGGGCGAAAATGTGGGCTTGGGAAAGGTCATGCCGCGCCCTCCCCTAGACCAGCTTCTTGATAGGCTGGCTGGCGAGGTACGCGCCCGGATTGGCCGGGTCGAACACCTTGCCGTCGAAGAAGCGCTCGATGCCGCGGCTGTCGCCGGCGGGGCCGCTCTGGCCGATAGTCTTGGCCGCCGCGCGCCAGATGTCCGAACGGTTGACCTTGTCGACCAGGGTCTTGGTGTTGGTCTTCTGCGGCAGCATGCCCCAGCGGATGTCCTCGGTCAGGAACCACAGATCGTGCGACTTGAAAGGGAAGCTGGCGCTGTCGGCCCAGAACTTCATCCGGTGCGGCGAGTTCTTCAGGGTCCGACCGTCGCCATAGTCGACCGTGCCCTGCAGGCGGGGCAGGATGTCGCCCATCGGCACGTTGATGTATTGGCGGCCCGAGACGATCGAGCACATGGCCGGCAGGTTGCTGGCCTTGTCGCACCACATCGCCGCTTCCTGCACGGCGGCGGTGATGGCCTGGGCGGCGCGGGGATATTTGTCGACCCAGGCGGCGCGCATGCCCAGCGCTTTTTCCGGGTGGTTCATCCACAGTTCGGAGGTCAGGCAGGCCGTGTAGCCGACCTTCTGGTTGACCAGTTGACCGTTCCACGGCTCGCCCACGCAGAAGGCGTCCTGGGTGCCGGCCTTCATGTTGGCCACCATCTGCGGCGGCGGGATGACGATGGTGGCGACGTCAGTCTCGGGATTGATGCCGCCGGCTGCCAGCCAGTAGCGAACCCACAGGTCGTGGGTGCCACCCCGGAAGGTCATGGCCACCTTGGCGATGTTGCCGGCCGCTTTCATCTGCAGGAACTTGGCCTTGGCCCCGCCGCTGTTCAGCCCGACCTTGACCGCCTTCAGGTCATTGCCGACCGAGATGCCCTGCCCGTTCGTATTGAGGCGAGCCAGGATGTACATCGGCGTCGGCGCGCCGCCGGTGATCGCCCCGGTACTCATCAGATAGGGCATGGGCGACAGGATGTGGGCTCCATCGATGCCGCCGCGCTCCGAACCCAGCACCAGGTTGTCACGGGTGGCGGCCCACGAGGCCTGCTTGACGACCTCCAGATCCGGCAGGCCGTGCTTGGCGAAAAGGCCACGCTCCTTGGCGATGATCACCGGGGCGGAGTCGGTCAGGGCGATGAAGCCCAGACGGGCCTTGGCGACTTCCGGTCCCATGCCGGCGGCGTGGGCCCCGGCCGGAAAGGCGGCCTTGACGGCGGCGACGGTGGCGGCCGCGCCCAGCAGGGCGTTGCGGCGGGTGAGGCTCATCTCAGAGCCGGCGATGGTCTTGTCGGTCTTGGTCATGATCTTCAGATCCCGCTGGGGCTTAGAGTTTGTATTCGAGGGTGATCCAGCCCTTGGTCCGCGACGGCGGCGGCGCCGCCGTGCCCAGCGGCACGGTCGTCTCGCGCTTGAAGTCGGCGTACTTGAACTGGATCGAGAGCTTGGGATTGATCGCGGCCGTCAGCTGGACGCCCCACTCGCGACCCAGGTCCGCACCCGTCTTCTGGTCGTTGAAGTCGTGGTAGCGGACCAGCACATCGGTGTTGAACCAGTAGGTCCGCTTGAACCGGGGCTTGGCGTTGAAGGTGAGGTTGGCGTCCTCAATGCCGTCGACGAAGCTCTTGTTGCCGCCCGGCGAGACGAAGGCGTCGCTCCACCCCTGGAAGGCGTGGACGGTGGCCAAAGGCGTGGTGAAGCCGCGTGCGCCGTCGCCTTCAAGCGACTCGTAAGCCGCTTTCACCGTGTAGATGTCGAAGGTCGCCGCGACGTCGCCACCCCAATAGGCCAGGTCGAAGCTGGGCGTATTGCCGTGATAGTCAGACTGCTTGGCGTAGGTGGCGTTGTAGGCAAGCTGGAACAGGTTGACCCAAGTCTTGCCCGAGGCCTTCACCCCTTTGGTGAGCGACGAGTTGACCGCCGAATTGCCAAAGTCGAGCGCGTAGACGAAGCCTTGCAGACGCAGAGCCTCGGCCGGCGACCAAGTCGCGTTCAGCAGGTGGCTGTCGCTGTCCCAGTCCTTCAACTCGCCGAGGATGCGGTTGATGTGGGTAACGTAGGCGTAGGTCGCCTTGAAGCGGCCCAGGGCGACGTCGGCGCGGAACCCGTCCATCGTCTGCTCGTCCTGGCGCCACCCGACATTGCCGACGAACCGCTGGTCATCCAGCAGGATGCGCTGGCGGCCGGCTGTGACCTGCAGCGCCGTGCTGGGCGTCCAAGTCAGCTGGGCGCGGTTCAGCTCGGTGACATCGGGGTCGTTGACGACCGGATAACGGGCCTTGTCGGCGCCGTTCAACGGAGCGGTCGCGACGCCGGGTACGTTGACGGCATAGTGCTCTTCGCCGACCTGCCGGACGTCCTCAAACTCGACCAAGGCTTTCACATGAGCGAACTCGGCGGTCTCCCACCCGAAACGGGTGCGGACGGTGAAGGCCGAGGCGTCGTTCTTCAGCGTGGCGGTCTTGGTCTGATCGACGGTCTCATAGCGAGCCCGGACCTCCAGGATCAGTTTGCCGGCCGCGATCTGGTCGCTGATGGTCGGCGGCGGCGCGAGCGGCGGCGGTTCGACGGCCGGCTCGGCGACGGCCTCGACCGTGGTTTCAGCGGTCGGCGCGGCCGGAACCGAAACCTCCTGGGCCCAGGCCGTTCCACCCAACGTCAGGGCGCAGAAAGCCGTCCCGCACCGCAGCATTCCTCGCAGATTTTTCATTGCCTCAATCCCCCAAGGCCAAAAAAAAACGCCCGGCGAGACCGCGTGTGCGATCTCTCCGGACGTCGTTGTCCATTCCATACCGACGACTACGTCACCGTCGGCGGCCCTCTCAGGCCTGCGCGGAACCTCGTTGTCCCGCGTGTCGCCATCAGGAAGGCGTAGACCGCCGACCTGCGGCAATCGAAAAACGGCGTTATCGCCTAGTGCGCTCCGTCATCGGCGCATTTTTGTACAGCTGAGCAGCAGTTCTCAGCAGGACCGTGCCCGTATTCCGCGCGTTTGTGCGACCTCAAGGACCGTTGCGCCTTGCCCCGTCAGGCCTTCAAGCGGGTAATAGGAAAGGCTGCGGCATAGAGTCCGGCCGCCTCGGGGCTGAATTCCAGGCCGTCGAACAAGACCATGGACGGGGCGTTGGCTGCCTCTGCGAACGCGGCTGCGGGCTCGATGACAGGGCCCAGCGAGATCGCCGCCGCCTGAAAAAGGTCAGGGCGATAGACAAGGTCGGCTGCGCGCCCAAGGTCTTGCTGAACCTCAACCTGGCCCCAACGCGCCATTTGCGACAAGAACCAGAGGGCGTGCTCCCGGCGCGGCAGCCCCGCCGCGCCTTGATGAAAGACGATCTCGTCTTCCAAGGCCCAGGCGATGGCCTCTGCGGGCGCGCCGATGTGCTCGGGCAAGGCCAGCAGCTCCACGAGCGTCTGACGATGGGCTGGATCATCAGCCCAGGCCGAAGCCCGGATGATCGCCCTGAGCGCCGCGCGAAGCTCGTCTGGATGGGTCGCCGCCCACTGCGCCTTGACCCCGAACACCTTGTCGGGCGAGCCAGGCCAGAACTCCGAGGCCCTGATCAGCACCTCGCCCAACCCCTCCTGCAGCGCCACCGCGTTCCACGGCGCGCCGACGCAGAACCCATCGACGCCGCCCGATCGCAGGTGCTCGACCATGCGCGGCGGTGGCGTGACCACCAGCTTGATGTCCCGGTCCGGATCGATCCCCGCCTGGGCCATCCAGTAGCGCAGCTCGTAGGCGTGCATTGAATAGGTGAAGACCACGGCGAAGGTCAGAAGCGGCTCACCAGACGCCCGGCGCTTTTCCAATAGCCGCGCCAGGGGACGCGCCGTGATCGGCCGCTGCGCCATGCCCTCGGGATCGATCTGACGCAAGGCGTCGGCCAGGGCCGTCGAGACCGTTATGGCGCTGCCGTTCAGATTCAGAGCCATCGGCGCGATCATAGGCACGGCGTCGCTTGCCACACCCAGGTTGGAGGCCAGGGCCATCGGCGCCAGCATGTGCGCCCCGTCCAGGGCGCCCACCGTGACCTTGTCGCGAAGGGTCGCCCACGAGGCCTCGCGGCTGAGGCTCACCTCCAACCCTTCTTCGGCAAAGAAACCCAAGGCCTTGGCCACCACCAGCGGCGCACAGTCGGTCAGGGGGATGAAGCCCAGGCGCAGATCGACGAGACCGCTCACGAGGCGTCTCCTTTCAGAATACCCGCGAAGGCCATCAAATCGGCAGCGACAGCGCCGATCGGCCGGCCCTTGTCCATGGCCAGCTTGCGCAGCAGACGATAGGCGCCGTCCTCGTCCAGGCCCCGCTCCTTCATCAACAGACCCTTGGCCCGTTCGACGATCTTGCGTGACTCCAGATCCGCCTTGGCCTTGGCCAGATCGCCGCGCAATTGCTGGGTCAGGGCAAAGCGGCTCATAGCCACGTCCAGGATCGGTCGCACCCGCCCTGGTGCAAGGCCATCGACGATATAGGCTGCAACACCCGCCCGGACCGCCTGCTCGGCCAGCCCCGGTTCGGAGCGATCGACGAACATCACCACCGGGCGAGCGTTGCCGTGCGTAACCTCCCGCAAGCTTTCCAGGGTGTCGCGGTCGGGACTATCGGCCGCGATGACCACCACATCAGGGGCAAAGGCCGCCACTTCCCGCTCGTCGAAAAGCGCCGCCTGTCTCACCTCGAGCGGATCGATGCCTAGCAGGCCCTCGGCAACGAGGGCGGCTCGAGCAGGATCGGGGTCGATGACAAGCACGCGCATGGCGCATGCCTAGGGCGGAGACGGCTTGAACGGTAACCGGCGCAGACACTCTACGCCGCACAACCTCGCAGTCGCCCATATTTTACACAGTTGAGCATTGATCGTAGGCGCCGGCCTCAGTCACCCCGCCGGCCTGGCTATCTCGTTTGAGGCGCGGCCCTGATGTTCAGAAAACTCTAGTTCTGCCAGAGCTGCGCGAGGCCCTGGCCCTCGCCGGCGCATCAGTCCACCACCCGCGATCGGACCTTCCCAAGGTCGCCTAAGAATCATGCGCCGTCCTTTCGTCTGGCGTCCTCTATGTCACCTTAGCTTCACCAGGCGGCCAAAACTGACATAGATTTCAAAACGCTGAAAAGTGACGCTCCGCCCGTCTTCCATCTGCGCGATCGAGGCTGTCACTTAATCGATCGTTTTCGGAGCAAAAACGGCATGCTCATCGGGTACATGCGAGTGTCGAAGGCGGATGGATCTCAGACGGTCGATCTTCAGCGTGACGCCATGCTCGGTGCCGGCGTGGAAGGCCAGCACCTTTACGAGGACATGGTCACCGGCAAGACCGAGCGGCGCCCCGGTCTGGACCAATGTTTGAAGGCCCTGCGAGAGGGCGACACCCTCGTGGTTTGGAAATTGGACCGCCTAGGCCGAGACCTCCGACATCTGGTAAATCTTGTCCACGAGCTGGCGGCCCGCGATGTAGGCTTCCGCGTGCTGACCGGACAGGGTGCCGCGATCGACACAACAACTCCGGCTGGCAAACTAGTTTTTGGGATATTCGCGGCTCTCGCCGAGTTCGAACGCGAGCTGATCCGCGAGCGCACCATGGCCGGATTGGCTGCGGCTCGCGCTAGGGGCCGTGCCGGCGGGCGAAAGCCGAAGATGACGGCGGCGAAGGTGCGCTTAGCCGCTGCGTCGATGGGACAGCCGACGACGAAGGTTTCAACCCTGTGTAGTGAGCTCGGCGTTACTCGACAGACCCTGTATCGACACGTCGCCCCGGACGGGAAACTTCGAGCCGATGGCGTCGCGGCGCTCAGCCGCCGGTGACGTTTGGTCGGATGACAGCGTCCGGAGAATCCGCGCCATCACCGGACGTTGACGCATTTCCAGAAACTGGACGCTCAACACCTAGGTCGACAAGACCGGTGCTGGCACGTTGCGGGCATTGCTGATCGAACGGCACTGCATCAATCTGCAAACATGACGGATAGGACGCAAAATGACGGACCAGACTTGCAAGATAAAGTCCTAGCTTGGCTGGAGACTGAAGGATTCCCGACCGAGTTCCGCACAGCGATGGGCTTTCGTGCTGCGGGGCTCCACGCTCGACAGGGAGTTCACTATCGAACCGAAGGGACGCCGCGCGAAATCGATGTCGTAGCGCATGGAACGCTCCGCGAAGAGAAGTTGTGGGTGCGCTGCGAGTTCGTCGTCGAATGCAAATGGACGTCGAAGCCATGGGTCGTTTTCACAGACAGATGCGGGCGTATGAGCACTGCGGCATGTGTATCGCAAACTATGGGGTCGACAATTGGCAGCGCATTGCTCTGGCTAGCCGCTGGCGCCGCCGATATGCGAAATCTAAAAATGTTCGCTACGCCAGACATGCCAGGTTTCGGTGGACGTCAGGCATTCAGCAAGGGTGACGATCAATTCTTCAAGGCGATGGCAGGAGTGACTTCTGCGTCATCCGCGCTAGCTAACGCTTACGATTTGCATCGCAAACCAGGCGAAGCGCCGCACCATGCGGTGTGTATTTTCCCGATTATCGTCGTGGAAGGGCAGTTATTCGAGTCCTTCTACGATCCTGACAGTGGCGAGATGAAGGTGGCGCCTGCGGACTATGTCCGCTGCCATTGGAAAGGGGCCCCAAATTGGGAATGGCACGCTTCGGTTGACATTGTAACTCTCGAGGGATTGCCCAAGTACCTCGATGAAATTGTTCCGAGCGTAGATATCTTGCTCAGCAAGATGATGAGCGGTCTCAAAGATCTTCGGGCAGCATTTGAATGCGGCTCGCTAGAGCCGCTCAAAGTCTATCCTGGCTCGCGCGGGATGACTGGCATCCATCCGTTACTGGCAGAGATTGTTCGGTCAGCCGCAGAAAGTGCCCCCCGTGGAGAGCCATAGCGCCAGCCTATTTCAGCCCGAAGGCCAACTTGCCCGATCAGCCTTCAGGTCCAAACTGTTGGGCTTAGCTGCGCCAGCAGCGGGCATTGGGTCACGCCCAGGAACCTAACATTCGCCGGCTATCTCGGAGCATAGCTGTGGACGCGAGCGCGAAGCTGACCGAGCTGCCGCTAGAATCGCCGTAGCCGAGCGCCATGAAGCTCGAAGACATCGACCATCTGCTCGACATCAACGCCAAAGATGCGGCCGAAAAGGGCGACGAAAGCTTGGCACCTGGCCTGATCGTTCTGAGCGCCGACACCTATTGCCGGCTGAGCGTCCCGGGTAGCGGCATGGTCTGCATCCGGATCCTGGACGGTATCCGCTATCGCGGCGTTCGGGTGAGTGTGGCCGGGACGAACGAGGACAAGGTGCTAAACCGCGCCGAGGCTGGCGCGCGGGGCGGGCCGTACTTGGACCTGGCGCCTATCGGGATCTAGTGGCGACGCCAAGCCCCTCTTCATGGATGTTGGCGGTGTCTGATTTAGGCGTCCATCGATTTGGGCTCCCTGACTAACCGGCATGGTTCAGCGGTTCAGTAGGCTGGCGTCCTCTGAGCATTGGAGGCGTCCGCCGGTAAATGGCGGCCATGACCCAGCCAGCGCCAGACTTCAGGCCCGCTCAGAGAACCGCTCAAAGGCTGTGATCCGCCGGGTCAACGGGTCGAACTCACCGCGATAGATCTCCGCTCTCAGAAAAGCGATTTCGGCGTCCTTATCGGCCTCATCGACGTCGATGTACCAGGCGCGCGGCGCCGGGCCCGGCTTGCCGTTCCAACGATAGCCTCGCGCTTTGAGCACGTCCTTCAGATCGAAGGGCGAGTTCTCGGCCCAGATTCGCACTGAGGCGCGCCTGGCGCTCACCAGAAGCCGCTGAAAGCCCGTGCCCTCGGACTTGGGCAAAGGAGCCGATAGAAGCTCCAAGGTCGCAAGGCAGTCGTGCGCGGCGCGATGGCCGTCATGAAAGAACCCGTAGCCGGCAGCCAGATAGGCAAGCTTGCCGCTCTCAAAACCCGCCGAGCGCCAATCAATCTGTGTGTAGGAACAGGCCCACGGCTTGAGCGCCAGGCTTGGACAAAAGGCCTCGGCAAAGCGCCGATCAAAGCTGGCGTTATGCGCGACCACGAGGGCGGCTGGCTCGACGAAGGCCGCGACCTCAGCTGGGTCTATCACCTGACCCGCGACGATCGCGTCGGTGAGGCCCGTCAGCTGGGTGATTTCTGACGGTATGGGCATGGTGGGTTGGCGCAGCCGCGAAAAGGGCTCGCCGATCGAAACGATGCGGCCGCCGGCGTCGTACTGAAACGGCGCCATGCCGACCTCGATAATCTCATCACGCCGCGGATCTAGGCCCGTGGTTTCAAGATCAAGCATGATCCCTAGGCGTGTCGGCCCAGTCGCCTGGGGCGCAAGATGACGGGGCTTATCCAGCTGGCGCAGCACGCGGTAGCGGCCCGAGTCCGCAAGGGCCTGGGCCATCGCCTCAAGGTCTTCGGGCGTGTGGCTCATTTCAGGAGCGCGACCACAGGGCAGTGGTCCGACGGCCGCTCGGCAACCTCGCCATAGGTCAGTTCCTCAAAGCCCACCAGATCGCGAGAGGCGCGAGCGTCCAGGACGATATGATCGATGAACTCTTTGTAGCGCGGATCGCAGGCCGGTCCGCGTTGCCCAGCTGCTAGAGATAGATCGGCATTGTCCGGTTGCCCGTCGTCCCAATCAGCCCAGATCGGATCGCCTACCCGCGCCAGACGCCGGTTGAAATCACCCAGCACCGCGAAGCGAACGCTCTCATTGGCGCGCGCATCGATCCAGGCCTCGACCAGGGGCGCCTGGCTTTGCAGCGTTGCGCAGGCCTCGCCATTTAGACCAGAGGCGCAGCCTGATTTCAGGTGCACAGCCAGGAGACGCAAAGGCGCGTGATCGCGCGGGCGAACGAGCACATCGACGCCCGAGCGAAGATCGGGATTTCCCAATTGAAGGTTCGTGAGGTCTGGATTGCGCTCAAACGCAATGCCTTTGCTGATCGCAAAGCCGACGGCCTGCCGGGTCAGGGTCCGCCCCTCAAGACCTCTGCAGGGAAAGCGCGTACCGGCCGGACGCGTCTCGATGATGATGTCGTACTTGGCAGGGTCAAAGACCCGCGCAGCGGCCTCTACCGACTCCACCTCTTCAAAGGCGATGATGTCTGCGTCCAGGCGGTCGGCGTAGAGGCGCAGCGCAGCGTAGTCCGCATCAGTCCGAGGTTTGCAGCCTTGGCTTCCATCCTCTGAAAGGTGTTCCAGGTTCCAGGTCGCCACCCGCAGAGGCGCTACCGGCGCGATCGGCTGGGCGGCACAGGCGCTCAAGGTGAGAGCGGCAGCCAAGGCGGCAAACCGTTTGAACATCAAAGATCTCCTCCCGTCAGTCCTAGTCCGAGAGATGGGTCGCTGACCATCGCCCACGCCGTCCGTCAACGCGATCTCCCTAGGTTGCAAACTGGCGGGTCGCAGCAGTAGCTTTCCCCATGAGCAAAGTGGCGTCCAGCGAGCCCGACCCGATAGACGTTCACGTCGGAAAACTGCTGCGCGCCTATCGGCTCGCCGCCGGAATCTCTCAGGATGAACTTGGCGCGGCGCTGGGGATCAGCTTCCAGCAAATTCAGAAATACGAGCGGGCCATGAACCGCTTATCAGCTTCCAAGCTTGTTGAGGCGGCGCGGGCAATGACCATCCCGCCGTCCGCGTTCTTCGAGGGGCTTGAGGGAGACGCCAGTACGTCACTGGTCGGCGAATTGGCTGATTTCTTCGCCGAGCCGGCCGCAACGCGATTTGCCAGAGCCTTTGTGCGGATGACGCCGCACCAGCAGCGGGCCTTGGCTGATCTGGCTGAGACGATGGTGCCTTGAAGCTCATCGACCTGCCAAAACAAGTCCGCCCCAAGGTCGAACAGGCGCCAGCACCGGACATTCGACATCTTCCCGCAAGCGATATGGTTAGGGTCAGAGAAGGGTGGCTTCCTCCCCGCCATTCTCCCTGCGCTCGCGGCTAACTAGACCGGGCGGAAGCCACAGAGCGGCGACTAACCTGGAGCAGCTGATGGCGGCCTTCCGTTTACGAGGGCTTGCAACCGGCCCCGGCCGACATACCTGTAAGGGTAAGCGCCGTAATCGTCGGCGTGGCCGCTGCCTTGGCGAAGAGCTCCTGGCTCAACGAGTTATGTCCATCTAGCGCCCGAACCCCAATTCCGGCCGCCAGAACCGAGCAGCGCGTTTCCGATCAGGCCAGAAGAAGGATCTGCGCATGTATTCCACAATTGATGGCGCCAAGAAGTTCGCCAAATCCCTGAAGCGGGTCGCTGATGAGAGCGGCCTTATCTACCCCCTCAAAAAATGCCAAGATGTCACGGCTGTTGCTGGCGGCTACCGCGACTGGTTCGACCTTGACCGGTCGATCGGTACGACGCCGCAGCTCGTTCAACCAGATCGGTTTCGCCAGCGCCTTTTGGACGCTGTTCCGGCGCCCTTCGCGCCGCCAGTTCAATCCTGGTTGGACCGCGAGCCGGCCGAGGAGGTCATCGATCCCGATGTCCCGCGCCGCTGGTACCGTGATGTCTTCCCTTACCTGATGGCGTCGACGAAGCTTCACCGCGTTGGCACCGGCCTCCTCCGGCTGGGGTCAGGCTCGGGCCAACGGCTGCGCGCGAATCTGGTGGTCGGGCTGCTGCTGAATATTCACGGCGGAAAGCGCCCCTACCCTCTCCTTGAGCCTGACTCGCTGGCGCTAGTGTTCAAGGGCGACCTCAAGTCGCTCTACCACCAAGACGCAGATCATCCCCGTTTCGGCGAGGAGCTGGCGACGCTCACCGAAGCCGGCATCCTCGACTTCGACGGGCGAGAGATGCGGGTGCTGCCCCCCGCCGATATGAACCTTTTCGAGGAGGTCATCCGGTCACGCACCAGCTTGGCCGAGCACTGGGCGGAGGGTGGAGCCCATGATCGAGAAGCGGCCAACGCGATCCATGACGCTCTCGCCGCCATTGGCGTTTCAGATGCGCTGCGCGTTGCAGACGCCATCACCGAACAAGGCTCCATGGCCTATAGGCAGCCTTCCGGGGCTGCTCTTGAGATGCTGTCTGATCTCGCGAAGCGTGGCGAAATGGCCAAGTTCTCGCGGGCGGTAAACCTGTTTTCGACCATCCATCCCGCGAACGCTGCCGTGATTTTGGACTCAGTGCCCGCGAAGATCTCCGCTCAATATCTTGGTGGGACGCTTCGCTTGAACATGTCGAAGTTCTTGGCCTGGACGGCCAAACGGCCTGAATGGGCTGATGACCTGAAGGCAGCGGCGACCTCGCCGGGTGCCTTCGTACGCACCGTCGATCTTATGGCCGCAGAGATCGCGGTCGCGTAGGGAAAGGCCGCCGCTGGCGCCGGCGGCGGCGGCCTTCTATCCTGTCGGTCCATGCGATCGGCTCCAAACGCGTCAACGCGCAAGGCGGCACGGGTCTCGCAGTCGCCGCGCCAGCAACGGGTCACCATCAGGCCATGGGGGTGCTTCAAAAATGATGCGGGACTGAGGATGAGCCAGGAAATGTCGGACGAAGTACAGGCGGACTACGAACGCCGGCTCTCGGGCTACGCTGGCCTGATCCACGGCAACGAACCGCCGGCCCTGGCCGCCACGCTGGCGATCTATTCCGAAATCCTCCAGCAATACGAACGCTATGGCGACGACCTCTGGCGGATCGACCCCCTCGTCTACGCCTTCCATAAGTCGCTCGAGGTCGATCTGCATCTGTCGATCGCTCGACTGCTAGAGCCCCCGTCGCGGAGCAAGCGGAGCCTTTTCAAGTTCCTCGACTTCTGTCAGGGAAACCGCGCGCGGATCCAATGGCGAGATGGCCAGATCACCGATGCCTTGCTCGACGCCCAGCGTGCATCGCTGGAGAAACGCCGGGCGGTGATCGACAACATCATGGGCCGCCGTGACAAGTTCTTCGCCCACTTGGACGCGCCCTATTTCGCTGACCCGCGTAGAATCTACAGCGACTATCCGCTCAATGAGACAGAGGTCGTTGATCTCGCCATTGCGATGGTCGACATCGTCAGAGAGCACCAGCAAGGCCTCGGCGACGGAATCAGCTTCCATGTTGCCGAGTTCTACCGGATCGCCGCCGACAACATGGTCCGCAACCTTCTAGCGGGTCGAAAGGTCAACTTCCCAGGACAGGTCGATCACATCGGTTAAAGCCCGTCGGCTTTGTTGCGCCCCGCGGCTATGGGTCACGTGACGAATCCTCGACGTGGATGGCGACGGTCGTTCAGGCCGCCGATGGCGCGGCGGGTGCCGCCGAAAGATCGACCAGCTTCCAGCCCTGCGCCACGGCGGCCGCGCGCAGGGCCTGGGTGGCGACCTCAGCGCGGATCGCCAGGCCCAGGAGCTCCCGTGGACGCGTCACGGCCACGAAGACGTTGGTCGCCGCCGTCAGAGCCACGCCGTCAAAGACCTCATTGGTCAGGCTGAAGGCGTGCGGCAGCACCGTCTCGAGGTCCATGCACTGGTCCTTGGCCGCCGGACCCCGCCAGATCTGGCTTTCCACCACTAGGATGCCGTCGACGGTTTTGCCCTTGACTGAATGGATCGAGCCCAGCCGCACGATCAGGTCCTCGAAGCGGACCTCCTTTTTGCTCGCCTGCGGGGCCTTGGCGTCGTCGAGGTCCTGGCCCTCGACATAGACGCAATGGGCCTGCACCGACGCGTCGGCGGGCCCCAGCAGCGCCAGCAACGCCTGCACGAAGCCCTGCCATCCTGCCTCGGACCATGGAGCCTCACCGGCCAGGACCTGGTCGCGCAGAAGCCTGCGGATCTTGCGTGGCAGGGTCGCGTCTTGGCTGGAGAGCGCCGTCCACACATTGTGGGCGGTGACGATCTTTTCCCCTGCGGCCTTCAGACCATAGAGGCCGCACAGCGTGGCCATGGCGGTCGCCAGCATCTGTCCGACCTCGACCGGAGCGCGCCTGGCCGCGTGATGGAGCGCGGCCTTCTGCATCTGTCGGCAGAAGCGGTCGGCGGTCAGCCGGGCGCTGCCCTCGGCGCGGTAGGCGGGATGATAGTCGACAAGGCTCTTCACCGACCAAGGCCCCTTTCCTCGCCCGGGGATGTTGTGGCGCGAGGCCACCGCCCAGAGGGTCTTGGCCCGGGCCGTCTCGCCGAAATGACCGCGCGCCTCGCCGGCGAAAGCGCCGATCACGCCACCGATCGTGGCCTGATCGAACACCAAGAGGACACGGCTGGAAACGCGGGCGGGGTCGCCGACGATGGTCTGGGCCTTGCGGGCGGTCAGACGGCTGGCGAAGCTGGCGATCTCGCCCCCGAACCGGCGGCTGGAGTCCAGCGGGATGGAGGCCGCCCCCGGCGTCCAGTAGTCGCTCGCTCCCAGGGCCGGGTCCTCGTAGAGGGTTTGGTTGCTGTCGCCCAGACGCTGGAAGGCGCCCCCGTCTCTGAAGAGGTGCTCGAGTAGCTGCATCTGCCGGCCGTTGGTATCCTGGGCCTCGTCGAGGATCACCAACGGGAACCGCGCCTTGAGCCGATCGGCGAGGCCCGGCGTGGTCTCCAGCGCCCGCCAGGCCAGGGCGGTCATATCGCCATATCGATAGAGCCCGCGCCGGACCATCGCGGCCTTAAGCTGGGACAGCGCCTTACCGCACCCGGTGTCGGCACCGTGCTGCCCCTTGATCCGGCGAACGGCCAGGGACTGGGGCGCGGGCCCTACGTCGACGAAGTCGCTCGCCAGCTCCAGCCCGCTGACCCAGGCTTCGACCGTGGCCTTGGCTGGCCGCTGGGACTTGTTGGCGTGCCAGTCCAGCGCCTGCCAGCTGGCGTAGCACCGAAGCGCTTCGGCCTCGAAGACGTCGTCGTCGATCTGCCGGATCGGCCAGCCTAGGCCGCGCAGGTAAGGCAGGGCCAGGTACTGGTTGATGAACGTGGTGACCGTCCCGGTGAAATGGGGATAGGCCATCAGCCGCGCCGCGCCCGGGTGCCCGGCGATCAGCTCCTCGACCTCCGAGCGCGCGGCGTTGGTGTGGGAGATCACGCACACCCCCTGGCGGCGGTCGACCCAGGTCCTGGACAGCAGGGCCAGCTTGGCAGCCAGAAGGGTCGTCTTACCGTTGCCCGGCGCGGCCTGGACATCGCAGGTCGTCATGCAGCCCAGGAAGTCAGCGTGGCTGGTGTGGCCAAAGTCGCAGCCGCCAAGCTCCTCGCCGAGGGCGGCCAGGAGCTCTGGAGTGATCGGCGCGATCTCAAGCATGTTCAGCCGCCTGCCGGACCCGGCGCGCCGCCGGTCACGTGGTCGAGGGCGGCCACCAGATAGGGCGGAAAGATAGCCCGCATGGCCGCAGGCGTCTCGGTCCGGGCGCGTAGGATCGCGGCCAGCTGTTCGGCGACCTCGGCCTTGGAGGCGGCCTTGTCGTGCACGGGGCGGAAGATGTTGACCGCGATCTCGACGTCCGAGAGACCCTGGCGCTTCCAGTCGGCATAGGCCTGGGCGGCCTCTAGACGGATCTTCTCCAGCCAGGCAGGGTTTCGGCTGGTGGTCTTGGCCTGCTGCACGGCCAGGTGAACGTCGGCAGCCAGGGCCGGCTGCAGCGCCAGATCGAACTCCAGCGTCCAGGCTTCGGCGATGAACGCCTTGACGCCGCCGCCCTCGTCGCGGGTCAAGGTCGCCATGTGAGCGGTCAGGTCCTCCTCCTCCAACTCGTCCAGCGTCAGGCGCGGTTTGACCAGAACCTTGGCCTCAGGCGGCGGAATGTCCCAGTCGGGGATCAGGGCTACGGGAACGCCGACTGCCGGTCCCGCCTTGCGCTGCAGGATGCGGCTGTAGCGGAATAGGCCCCGATGGCCGACCTTGACGATCGAGACGCCGTGACGGCTGAGCGGCCGGCCCAGTTTTTCAGCGAGGGCCGGCAGCAGCAGGTTCTCACCGTCGCCTTCCACGACGATCAGAGCCCTGGCGAAGAACAGGTTGGCCTTGGTGGCGTCCAGGAAGCGGCGGAGGAACTCGTAGTCGTCGACCTCCAGACGGGTGTGGGCCGCGCCGAGGGGAAACGCCCGGTGGCCGATGATCATGGTCATCGTCTCCAGGTCCGCCCCCGCCGCCAGCTGCGGGCTGTGCGTGGTCAGCAGGATCTGCACCTGCTGGCGTTGCTCCTGGTCCTTGGGCGGCGCCGCGCGCGCGGAAAGGACATCCATAAACAGCGTCTGGTGCTGGGGATGAAGGTGGGCCTCCGGTTCCTCGATCAGCAGGAACGGCACTTGGTCGGGATGCGACTGCAGCAGCAGGAGCTCGGCGGCCATGAACAGCAGGTTGTTGTAGCCTAAGCCCCGCAGCACCCGCTCGCCGCCTCGGGAGGGATTCAGATAGAGCTCGAAACGCTCCAGGATCTGGTCGAAGCTTCCCCCGGCGCCTAGGTCGAGGGTCGCCACCAGCGGATCATCGGCGAAGGACAGCTGGCTGAGGAAGTCGGTGTTGACGCTGGTCTTGACCTCGTCGATGGCCGCATTGCCGCGCACGTTCCGGTCGGCTGCGGCCAGGGTGTCATGGAGTGTCGGCTTGGCGGGGTTCGAACCTGGCCGGGCCTGGGGGCCCATGGCCGGCATCGCCCCAAGGATCCGCGACAGGCGCGAGCGCCGTCCGGCCCGAAGCTCGCGCTCGGCGTCGCGCAGGGGCTTCAGATAGGTCGCCTTCAGATATTCGCGGAGTTCGCCGTCGAGCGGCAGCCCCTCCCCTTCAGCCCCGGCCCGATGTTGGCTGGTCACTACGCTGCCCCCACCCGGCGACGCGCGCACCGAGGCGCGCAGGCACACGTGCAGGCGAAGCCGGCCGCCGTCATTGACGCACCACTCCAAGAACCGCGATTCCTCCTCGGGGCTCAGGCAGTCGAAGGTACAGCGCACGACGAAGTCGCAGGTCCGCACGCCGGAAGCGTCGACGTGGAAGTCGTGCAGGTCGGGCCGAATGTAGTCGTCGCCGCGCGTCCAGATGACGTATCGGGCCGCGTCGATGATGGCGCTCTTGCCCGCGTCGTTGGGCCCGACCAGGATGTTGAGCCCCGCCGACAGCGCCAGGCGAAGCGGGCTCTCGGCCGAAAAGCACCGAAAGCCGCTCGCATAGATCTCCGAGATATGCATCGAACGCCCCGCGCGCCCTCCCAGGGCAGAATGCGCCAGAGTACCACCATACCGGGTTCCTCGGACAAGACTTGCGTATCAGGACCGCCGGGGCCGCCTGAAATCGAGTCGGTCGCACTGGACGTTAGGCATCGTGACGCGGCTGGCCGCCCACCCTAGGGTGGCACCATGAAGCCCGCTGCCGCCCTTTGCCACCATTGCGTCTCCGACCCGTCCCTGGCCGAAGCGGTCAAGGCAGAGGGTCAGCGTCGCCTCTGCGTCGATTGCGGCCGGCGCCGGTTGGGCCTTCCCCTGCGCGACCTGGCCGACAAGATCGACATGGCCATCTCCGAAAACTACGTGGTCGACCGCACCGACGAGGGCGTCGGCTACGCGGCGCTGGTGTCGGAGACGGCCGGGGTCAGCCCGGCGGTCGGCGAGGCCATTCAGGAAATGCTGTCGTCCGAGCGCGCCTATGAGGCCGCCCATGGCGGCGAGGAGAATGTTTTCGAGGCCACCTTCGAGGAGGCCCCACTGGACCGTCGTCCCCATCAGGGCCGTTGGCGGGACTTCAAGGCTAGCGTCCGGGGCGAGGCGCGGTTCTTCAACCGCCAGGCCGAGCAGTGGCTGGACGAGATCTTCGCCGACATCGAAACCCATGCCGATTGGCGTGGCCAATTGGTGGCGCGGACGGTGTTTCCCGAGGAGCCCGAGGCGACCCTGACGCGGGGCCGGGTGGCCTTCGACGAGGCGGACCTACAGGCCTTTCTGGCCCGTCCGGATCGAGCGCTGGGGCCGCCGCCGCGCGGCATGGCCTCGTCGGGTCGGATGAACGCGGCGGGCGTGTCGGTGTTTTATGGCGCAGAGGAGCTGGCCACCTGCCGGGCCGAGATCCGGCCGCCAGTGGGCGCCCATGCCGTCTTCGCACAGTTCCAGCTGCTGCGACCCGTCCGGATGCTTGATTTCGACCTGCTCGGGGCCATCAAAGTCGAGGGCAGCATCTTTGACCCGGACTATATCCGACGCTGCGACCGGGTGGCGTTCCTGCGCACCTTCGGCGCGGAGATCTCTCAGCCGGTGATGCCGCGCGACGAGGCCTTCGGCTATCTGCCCACCCAGATCGTGGCCGACTACATCGCCCAGCGCCTGGGGTTTGACGGCTTGTTCTATCGCTCGACCCAGGCCGGCGGCGCCAAGCGCAACCTGGTGCTGTTCAACCGCGCCGCCCGTGTCGCGTTCATCGACCGGTCCAATGTCGACACCGAGGTGGACCTGGGCTGGTGGGACGAGGACGAGCACGACGGTGACGACAGCATCACCATCCGCGAGGTGGAGCGGGCGCCCAAAGGCGGGGACACGGTTGCGCAAGCCGACCCTCCCGCGCCGGAGGAGGTCGCGGCGTTGGAGGCGGACCTGGATGATCCTCGCCCGGTGACGCTGCGGTTCGTGCCCGACAGCCTCGTGGTCCAGCGGATCGAGGCGACCGATTACGATGCCCCGGGCCGGGCGGTGCGGCGGTCGCACTATGCCCACGACGCCTTCGACAACCTGCCGTTCTAGGTGGTCTAGGCCGCGCTCAGGCCCGCTTATAAAATCGCTCGAAGGCGGCGATCCGCTTGGGGGTCAGGTGCGGGTCATGGCGGGCGTTCGGCGATGATGCGCCAGGTGGGGGCGCGGGCGGCCTCCTGCAGACGGGCCAGGGCCACCTAGAGAGCGCGCCCAGCCGGCGTGGCCGGTGCTCAAGACGATGACGATGTCGACCTTGGCCAGAAAGCCGACCTTCTCAACGTCCGCGATGAGTCAGATGTGACGGTGACGAACTCGGCGCGCCTAAGCGTCAAATAAATCACGAGGCCGGCAGTTCAAACCTCGCGCGAGAGCGTAAACGGATTTGAGCCCCGCATTTCGCTCGCCACGCTCGATCCCGCCGATGTAGTTGCGGTGCAGTCCAGCACGATCAGCGAGCTCTTCCTGGCTCAGCTCGGCAGCGAGCCTGAGAAGGCGTATTGTTCGCCCAAATTTTTGAAGATCCGCATCGGCCACTTGTGGAACGTTGCGGGGATCGCCGCGTCGCTCTACACATGATCAGTGTGATTTTCACACTGCTTGTGTGCAGCGGAAATTACGGAATGGCCAAAGCCGTCCCCACTATCGAGGTTCCTGCGCTCATCGACGCAGTGGTCGATGCGATCGCCGGCGACGGAATGCAGGCTCGGCTCGATGTCCAGATCGCGATTTTCAATCACACGATGACTGCTATGGTCGAGACGCGTCGGGCCGCTTCAGATCACGCACGCATTTCCAAGAAAATTATGGCCGCACTCGTCGACTATATAGGAGACTTATTGACCGAAGACTTCGCGGACTTTGAGATCGAGATCAAACGAGCAAGGAGCGGCTCCTAATATAGAACAGCGATATTTTCTTCAGAACTACACACTGCGAGCTTGCCGAGACCTCCGTGAGCGACCAAAAGCAACGATATAGACGCCAACGCCAAATGCTGCATTGGGCGCAAGGAGGATTGTGCGCCGGATGCGCACGTCCGGTTAGTCGTCATGGGAAGAAGCCACACGATGGGCCTAACTACCCGACTTTCGACCATGTGGATCCGAAGCGCCTAGGCGGTTGGCGGACCCTCGCGAACGGTCTCTTGAAACACCGCAAGTGTAATGGAGCGCGAGGTGGCACCCTGCCGACTGGATGTGACCTTGTCTGGCAGTCGGCCGTCACAGACCGCCTTCGTTCATACATCGCAGGCGAGGTGTTGAACCACAGCCTTGGCTGATTTTGAAATACGGGTTGCCGCTTAATTGCGAGCAGCTGGCGGGATAGCCTGATCAAGCTTCCGTTCGTCCAAACCAAAGAGACTAGCATTGTACGCCCAGGTCACGAACCGTTCGAGAAGCGCGTCATTTTGATCGCCGAGACGCCTATTTTCCGCTTCCAGACGCTCAATCCGCTCAAGAGCGATCATCAACTCACCCGTAGCTCGGCGGGGAAGCGGAGCTGCGGCTAACTCCTCCCTGCGGCGACTAAAGGCGCGAGCAAGATCGGGATAGCGATGAAGGGCCTGACGGACGTAGGTGACGTGAAGCACGCTGGCAATTCGCCAGATCAACGCGTTCCAAGTTAGTGGCGGCGCCGCCCAGCCATCGATGATCCCAAGAACGATCTTAACGTCCTCCGGGGTTAGGTTCGGCGCGCGCCTCTTCATTGCGGTGGCAACGATTTGTGCGAGTTCGCCCCCATCTCATCACCGCTAGGGACGGTGACACCATGGTCGCCGACCAAGGCTCCATCAGGAACACTGGGATCAGACAGCAGTGCGACAATTCGCTCGCCGCGCCGCACGGTTCGTTCCTGGTGCGCGGTCCATCGGTCAGCGCCTTCATATCCCTCCTCCATTCCCGCTTGTGCGAGCAGAAGGAGCCGCTTCGAATTAGCTAGAAACTCGATTAGGCGCTTCTGCTTGGCGAGATCGCCCTTCACGCAGACATGCTCCTCACAATTCATGCAATCGCTGTGGAGCTGACAGGGCAACATTGCGAAGTCGTGGAGACAAAAGCCAAACTCCGTCACATGCGCGGCACCATTTTCGGCCTGAACGAAATCATCCCTTGTCGCGGGGGGCTGGACCCGAACTGGAAGCGTCTCCGCAGGTGCCCCCGCGACTTCGTTCAGGTCATCCAGCAGTTCGTCGGCGGAGACATGGTCGTAGGCGGCGTTCTGCGAGACCGATTTTCGTCCGCTCCATTTTGCGATGTCGAGCGGATCTACTCCGCGGCGCTGCGCCTGCGTATTCAGCCAATGGCGAAAGGCATGGGTCCTGATTTTGATGGGAGACCCATCTTCATTCGCAATGCCAAGCCGGCTAAACATCGACGCCATTCCGTGTTGCGTCCGTCCACCCAAGGCATCTCTAATTTGGCTCTGCGTGATCGGTTCGATCATACATAGCGACGTCCCGCGGTCGGTGCGGAACTCATTGAACTGAGCAACGAATAGGGCCTCTGACGCCACTAGCCCGGTGCCCTCTTCGACAACTGGAAAGCGGCTAGGGAGATCGCGAAGGACTTCGGCTTCGAACTCACTGAAGCTGAATCTTTGGCCTGCCGCAGAATGTTGAATGCTCACACCGCGCCGCGCCCCCCAGGATTGTGCGTTGCATCCGAGCAGTTCGTCAGCCTCATCTAATCCGATGCTTGGATGGGCCCGCAGATGTTCGAGATGAGGCGGCAGATAGAGGCTTTCCGGACTTCGCTCGTACCAAGCTGAGATTTTTCGCGCCTCAGCAGTAACTTCCTTGATCATGGAGATCGCCGTGCGTGCTGTCGGAGCCATAGAGGAGGGAATCCAGCGAATTTCGGGATCGACGCCCTTCTCAGTCCACCACCTGATTCCGAAGCTAGGCGTTCCATCGACGGTGTGATCGTCAACCTCGCAATTCTCCCGCATCCGCAACACCTCGCCGATACGTCCTGGCGCGCAGCAAAGGAGCGCAGCTGTCGCCGCAACAAGCCGGTCTGAGGGATGAGTTGCCCGACGAAAAGCAAGTGTCACCGCCTCCAGACTATCGTTCGTAGGCAGTAGCTTGGCGCGCTTGGCCTCATGCTCCGGCCCCACCCGCACCTGGTCGCGAGGTCGTTTGATAGGGTTGCGCCATGAGAAAGGCGCGGCGACCAAACGTTCCTCAGCGAGGAATTCGCAGATCGCCTCCAATTGCGCGCCGATGCGGTACGCACCGACCTTTTCATAGTGGTCCGCAATCAGTCGGGCCGCATGATCAATCACGTCCGCCCTTAGCTGTGCAATCTGCAAATCGTGACTTCGCAACGCTGCATCGAGCGATCTGAGAGCCGCAAGACGCTGATGAACGCCTGTAGTGGGACGGATCTGTTGAAGCTGGACGAGGTACGCCTTGGCGAACTCCCGCGCATCCCCACGCATCAAGAACGGTTGTTTGGTCTTCGCCGATTCAAGGGTGGAGAAGGTAATCCTCATTCGCCCGAGACCGCTGCCCTGGACGACGGCCGTCACGTCCCAATTATCGGCGTCGAAATCGTTGGTGTCGGAAAATGGATTGGGAGCCTGCCTAGCCAGCGCGATGAACGCTTTCATCCTGCGATCGGCAGCTTCCGCAGATCGAGAAATAAGCGGCGTGACATCAGGCATCGGACATCTCGTCGCAAAGCTGCACGATCTGCGTGACAGCGAGGATGGCGCGATCATTCGCGGCGGCCACGCGCTCGCTTCCTAGCCCTTTCAGACGCAGGCGCTCGGCCAAGAGATGCTGGAGCACTTCTTGGTGTGGACCATCTCGCCACGCACGAAAGCTCGAGCAAGTATAACAGCCAGCCGGCGCAGCGAGTTGGCAGTTTGCTGATGACCCACAGCGCCCCAGTGGCGCGCGATGCCCAAATCGTGGATCTCTAATTGTCCCTCCTGGCGCGTCCGAGATCGAGTAAGCGCCTTCGAACTCTCCAGCAAACGCCCGCGCCAGCGGCGCTAGAGACCTTGCGAGTGCTTCATCCAGCCGATCGATGATGTCGGGACGCGCTTCGACGTAGACGCCCGCATTCTGAAGATCTGAATGGTCCAGCATCTCCGCAATCACCATGATCCCACGACCTTCTGCAGCAGCGCGAGTACCTAGCGTTCGCCGCAAGCGAGTCGGGTTCAGGCGCAGCGGGAGACCGGTTCGCTCCGAATGAACCCCTACTCGCTCAAGTGCGGATCGCACCCGGTAATGCATTTCCAAGCCAGTGGGATGCCATTCAAGGCCAGGGGTGAACGCCAAAGCACTAACCGACGAAGCTGGAAACATGGGAAAGCCGGCGGGACAGCTTTGGCCATTTAACCGCTCAGCTACTTCAGCGACGTGCACCTCAAGCAACCGCGCCAGAGCCGGCACAAGCGGACGTTCCTTGAAGGTGGCCCGACTGCCTTGTTCTGGCTGCTTAGCCCTAGGGACGCGGAGTATCGTCTGGCCATCATCACCTGCAGGAAGCAGATCTAAGGTTTTCAGGGCAGCGAGTTGCACTGGCCGAAGGCCAAGCGTCATGCACAACATGGCGAGTGCGTAAGACTCTCTCGACCCTGCGCCGTCTCGAAAGTCCGAGTTGACGGCACCAACAAGGGCGGAAAACTCGATATCGGTCAGAGGACCAGAGATTGGGCAAGCCGTCCGTACAGCCTCCCCTTTTCGATTGCCTTGGAGCCTAAGCTGCCTAAGCAGCCGTTCGGCGTCCACATGGATGCCCGGCAGATCGAATAGCAACCAGCGCCTAAACGCCCCCGCGAGGGTTGTAAGATACCAACGTTGCCCCTCTGGAAGCATGGAGCGATAGCCGAGGATGAGCGAAGCGGTTATCTCGGCGATTGGGGTTTGCGTGGCCTGCGATCGCAGAAAGTGGAGAAACCGCTGGTAGATCCCGTTAGCTAAAGATGCCGACCGGCTCTGCACGTACCAAAGCATTAGTCGCCGGAAGGCCGATAGTAACTCGGGTGAGCATCCGCCAAGAGCTCCGAAATCGATGTGTACGATCTGCAAACCGCTTCGAAATCGCCACACGTCCTGTCGCGGGTCAAACACCACGTCATCGAATGACCGGGCCTTCTCAGGCAACTCGCTGCGATGAGCGTTGGGCTTAGCGCTCATTTGCAGCCACCTCGCTCACCACGCGGCCTTGCATCATCAGCAAAGCCTCATTTGAGCGTTTGATGATGTGGCGACGGTTGTATCGCTGTGCGGACCCGGTCCAGGTCCAACCTTGAAGGTACATGCGCAGGCGCTGTTCATCGCCTGGCTTGACACCTTTTGCATCCATCAAGGCTGAGAAGCGGTCGTTCCAGTCGTGCCTGAGCACGTGACTTGTAAGATCCGCCGGCAGACCGTCGATGGCGCGAAACCGGACAAAGACTTTATCGAGGCCTGAAGCGGAAAGCGGCGCCCCATATCGGGTGTCGATAAATAGGAACCCGTGCTTGCGAGCGGCGGGCAACGCCTTGCGAGATTCAAGAATATAGCGGGAAAGATCCGCGCCCAGATCGGACCCAATCTCAAGGATTCGCTCCTCGGTCTTCGCCACTGGTTGCCGCCGTCTCGGATCCTTTGGGTTGTCGGGGCGCCGCCTAATGCTCAGGCGACATTGGCGGACATCGATGTCCTCCAAGCGCAGCGCGAGGAGTTCGCCGCGACGAATACCAAGGTCATAGAGCAGCCGGACGATTAGAAAGTTGCGAGCCCGGCACGCCGAATTGCCCCACGGGTTGCTCGCGCCCGCCGGCTCGATCACGCCTAATAGCCGGGCGCGCTGCTTTTCCGTGAGGCCCGATCGTTGCCCGCCACTTAGCCGCACGGACGGCAACCGAGCCTTCAGCTCTGCAAGCAGCCGCTCCCGCTGAACCTTATAGCGCTCTGGGAACACGTCGCCGGAGGATAGCTGGTGAAGCCGCCGGGCAGTGAGCCACGCTAGGTAGGCTCGTATCGCGCGCAGGCGGTTCGCACTTGTCTGCCGAGACAACCTCCGGGGAACGGACTGTCGGTCGCCGCGCTGACGATGCCGCTCGGTCGAAGAAACAAGTCCGTCAAGCTCCGCAACGGAAAGAAGCTCGCCGGTTCGGACACGGTCGGCAAGGTCGATGCGGCGCCCCGAACAGAATTCGAGCAAGACCTGAAGGCCGACGAGGTGCAGCTGTAGCGTGTTAGCAGCACGGCCGCGCAGACGGCTTACGGCATACACCAGAGGATCGAACAGTGGTTGCTGTCGAGCGCGATCGAGAAGGACGGGAAGCCGCTCTCCGCCCTTAAGCACGAGCACTCGAATGGTCGTTGAGCCGTCCATTTACGGTCAATCCTGGTGGGTTTTACCCACGCTAATTCGACCGATCTAAATTGGGCAGATGCAATAAAAAAGTGACCGATTCCAAAGGGAACCGGCCACTTGTTTACAACCATACCTCAAAGGGCAATTAGAACGGGATTTCGTCGTCGAGGTCGGCCGAGAAGCTCTCGCGCGGACCGCTAGGCTGGCTGCGCGGCGCGCCGCCGCCATAGCCGCCACCGCCACCGCCACCGCCACCGCTGGAGTAGCCGTCATCGCCACCGCCCGACGAGGCGCCTGCGCCGTCGCCGCGACCGCCCAGCATGGTCAGTTCACCGCGGAACTTCTGCAGCACGATCTCGGTGGAATACTTTTCGGCGCCGGTGTTGTCGGTCCATTTGCGGGTCTGGATCGCGCCCTCGATATAGACCGTCGAGCCCTTGCGCAGATACTGCTCGGCCACCTTCACCAGATTGTCGTTGAAGATCACGACCCGGTGCCATTCGGTCTTTTCCTTGCGCTCGCCCGAGGTGCGGTCGCGCCAGCTTTCCGAGGTGGCGATGCGCAGATTGGCGACGCGGTCACCGGAACCCAGGCTGCGGATTTCGGGATCGGCCCCGAGGTTGCCCACCAGAATGACCTTGTTGACGCTGCCCGCCATCGTTTCGACCTTGTTCTCGCCCGGCGACCTGCGCGCCGGAATCCGATCAAGACGTTAATGGAGTGCCGCGGTCAACTCAATTTGTTCTCAATACGTTCTTGTGGACGGTGGGCATTTTGGGCGAATGGCGTTATTGCGCCGGCGCCTGGCGGATCGCGCCCGGCACTGCCAGACGGCCGTCTCCGGTACGAACCAGCGACATGAAGCGCGCTCCGTCATAGGTCTGGCCCAGATAGATCCCTTCCTTTTCCAGGAAGATGAAGCTGCCCTGGTACGCCCCGGTGAGGTTCCGGTTAGGGCTGCCCATGCGTACGAAACGAATGCGCATCCCTTCGAGGGTCCCGGCGCACTGCTCCATGGACTGGACGTTGCGCTCCACGGGATTGAAACGCAGAGTCTTGTCCTTGTTGGTCGCCACATGGAAGCAGACGCCCTTCTCGAAGGGGGCCTTGATCTGCTTTTCGCACGCGGTCAGGGCAAGGCCTGCGGCGGCGACGGCGACTGCAATCAGGATCGGACGGCGCATGGCGGTACTCGTCTTAGCCGGCGGCCGGGATCGAGCAGTTCGGTCCCTGGTCGATCACGGTGTGGAAGGAACGATTGTCGAACGACGCTTCAACACGGCCAGGAACCAGCCGCAGGGTTTCCTCGCCCCAGCGACCGTAGGTGGCCCCGCCCGGTCGCTCGCAGCGTCCGGCGAAAAGGGTCTGGGCGCAGGCGTTCAGGGTGATGTCACCCGGAAGACGACGCCACTCGGCGCCGGAATAGCGCCAACAGGCCGCCAGGGGTGTGCTGGAGGCGGTCGCGGCCGGCAAAGGCGCGGGTCCTGGCGTCACGGCCGATGGCGGCGGGGCGTCGATGGCGGGCGGCGGCAGCGGTGTCAGAACCGTACCGGCCTGATCGGCGGCGGCCAGGGCCCCGGTCTCGTCAACGCCGACATCCAGAGCGCCTGTGGCGACGCCATTCTTCTTGGCGCATTCGGCCAGGGTGGTCTCGCCGACGAACTGACCGCCGACGAAGCAGCGTAGCGGCCGCGCCGGGTCCAGCTTGGTGTCGTCGGCTCGTCCCGTCTCGACGATCAGGCCGGCGCGGGAGGCAGGAGGCGGTTCCGTCGGCTTGTCCTTGCCGCCCAGCAGCCCGATGGCGATGCCGAGACCAGCCAGGAGCGCCAGAGCGGCGCCGCCCGCCAGAACGATGCGTCGGTCTTTCAGAAGTTCCATGAACACTGGCTACGACGCGATGATGGCGCTTTCAAGCGCCACAGGCCCTAACCGCCCGTCAAACGGTTCAGGGCAGCCTGATAATTGGAAATCTGGTTCTTCAGATAGGCTGGCACCGTGCCTCCGGTCTTGCCCGAGGTGGCGGCGGCGCTGCTGTCGATCCCCATCGCGATGTCGGCAATTTCGCGATAGGCGGTGCGCACGGACGACATGGAGCGCGTGATCACCGACGAAGCGTTCTTGCGACCCGCCTCGTCCGACAGATCCAGTTCGGGCGGCAGTTGCAGGCCAAACACCGGGCCACCGCCATCGGCCGAAACCGTCTTGCCGCTCTCGACCTTGGTGTTGCGAACAACGCCGGCGGCCAGACCCAGGGCCTGAAGCACGTCGGTGCCGCCCTTCCCCGCCAGGACCTCGATCGTTGAGGTCGCATAGGCGGGACTGATCTTCAGCTTGCGGACATTGCCGTCGCTGGACATATCGACCTTTGCCCGGAAACCCGAAGCGCGCTTGATCTTGTCGGCCAGGGTTTCCAGCGTGTCCTTGGCGTCGATGGTGATCGTCGTCAGCGTGCCGCGCTCCCGGGTGCGGATCTGGAACGTATCCCCCGCGCGGGCGGCCGTCGCGGAGACCAGGCGCTCCGACTGGCTGAAATCCATCTTGCCCTTGGGCAGACCAAAGGCGTCGAGACTGCTGGAGCCGGCCTGGTCGACCGCGATCGAGGTCGGCGCCGCATAGCCGTCCTTGCCGGTCAGCCGCTGCGACCAGGACACCGCGCCCGTGGCGACGTTGATCTGCGCGACATAGCCATCCTTCTCCCCGACCGTCGTCTGCCCTTCGAGATCCTTGCCCGCGGCGCCCACCAGCCACGCCGAGCCGTTTGAGACCGCCATTCCGGTCACGGTGTCGTCGCCCGTACCGCCATAATAGGCCAGGGTGTCGGCGCTGGTGTCGGTCAGATCAAGCGACAGGCGACCCACAAAGCCATCGGAACCACCCGATGCCGCGGCCGTCGTATTGCCAAGGCTCAGCGCGCCATTCGACGTATGGCCGCCCACGTACAGCTGGCCGCCATCGATCTTCAGCCCGACCATCTCGCCGCCCTTCAGCGAGCCGAGATCGCGCACCGCGCCCTGCGAAAGGGTGGCGGCCTTGGTGTAGGTCACCGGCGTCGTGACCGTCACGCCCGCAGACGTGACCGATGTGGCGTTCTCGGTGACGATGGTCGGGGCTACGGTGAAGCTGCGCAGAATGGCGTTGCCGTTTTCCTTGCCGCCCACGACCACCTGAGAGCCGTTCACGACGATGTCGGAGACGGAGTCATTCTCGGCGGTGCCGAACTTCTGGGTGAACAGCGCCTTGGGGCCTCCGTTCAGGTCGGTGGCGAAGGCCGTCAGATAGGAATCGTACTCGCCGCCGCTGGCAGATGTTGAACCCGGCAGGTCGGACTTGGATCGTCCGCCGACATAGAGGATGCCATCAGAGCCGAAAGCGACAGCGGTCGCCTCGTCTTCCAGCATGGCGCCGCGCCGCACCGTCCACTGCTCGTCGCCCTTGTCGTCATAGCGGGTGACGAAGCTGTCGGTCTTGCCCGAGGTGGCGTCGGAATTGATCGGCCCATCGACTGCGCCCTGCAGCCGGCCTGTCACCGAGCCGGCGACAGCGACACTGCCGTCGTCGGCGACCGCCAGGTTGAGGCCGCTCGCCGAGTCTGTGGCGCCCAGGCTGCGGGCATACAGGAGATGGCCGGCCGAATCGTATTTGAGAAGCGCGACGTCCTGGTCGCCCTTGATCACCTGCCCGTTCACATCCTTGGTGACATCGGCCAGCATGTAGATCGAGCCGTCGGAGGCCGACACCGTCTTGCGAACGCTGGATATCGTGCCTTGCAGGGTCTCGGAGAAGACCTTGCCGCCAGGCTGCCCGCCGCCGGCGGCGCTGTACTTGGTCAGGGTGTTCTCGATGACCGCGTCGTCGGTCTTGGTGTCCTTGTCCGGATCGGGATTGCCGGCGGCGGTCGTGATGTAGACGGCAGGCGACGCAGCCGTGGCGGTGAAGGTCAGCTGCTCGGTCGAGTCGCCCTTCACCCGCAGGGCGAAGTCGTCGCCGGTCGCGGGCAGCGTCACCGGCTGACCGTTGACCTGCACGGTTCGGGTCTCACCGACCTTGCGTTCGACGGCAAAGCTGGTCTCGAAGCCCTCGGCCTTGAGCTTGCCATTCATGAAACTGACGACGTTGGACATCGTCCTGGGCGTCGCGCCCATTTGCGACAGGTCCATGGTCACGTTTGTCGTGACGCCGAACCTCTTGACGGACAGGTCGAAGCTGACATTGCCCTGGAACTTGGGCACTTCGTCGTCGGACTGGCCACTGTAGATCGTGTCGGTGATGTAGCTGTAGACGCTCTTGGGCACGCCCACGGTCGAACGGTCGGTGGCCATCACCGCGCCTGGCGTCAGACGCCCCTGATCCAGGCTCATGTTCTGGGTGTAGCTGGTGACTTCAGACAGCCCCTTGGTCAGGGCGGTCTGCAGCCTCTTGAGCTCGCTGTCGGTGACACCCTTTTCGGCTGCCCGCGCCGCGATCGCTGAAAGGGTGTTGAGCGCCTGATAGGTGGCGAAGAGCTTCTTGTAATCGCCGCTGGCGCCCTTGAGGCTGGACGCGTTACCGGCCTCATCGACGAACTTTCGGCCGCTCAAGGCGGCCTTGACCAGGGCGCTGGGCTCGGTGGAGCCGGACATCCACGGCGCCGTTGGGACAACGGCCTTGGATTTCGACGGAGAGCTTGCCGTCGCCGACGCGCCGTTCAGCTGGCCCGTGCGAGCCTGATAGTAGCCGAGCAGTGCGCTGGTATCGAAGGTGATCACGGCGGGTCCTGTCGGGGCGCGCGAAACGCCCCGCCTATAGTTGAACGCGTAACGCTGAAAACTCGTTAAGGCCCTTGGTTACGCAGCGATTAGGTGAGCTTCGGTCAAGCCGCGACGCGCCGCTTCGCGCAACTGCTCCCACTCCGAGGCCAGGATCCCCAGCAGCACGACATCGCGGGCAATTCCGTTCTTGAGAACATGACCCCGCAGATAGCCTTCGCGCCGAAATCCGGTCGCGACGTGAGCCTTCAGCGCGGCGTCATTGTCGGCCATCACCTCAGCAAAAACCTTGTGCAGGCAAAGCTCTCCGAAAGCGCGATCAAGCCCCAGCACCTGGGCGGCGCGGCCGACGCCGCGGCCTCTGGCCTCGGCAGAGCCGAGAAACCAGTTCCAACTCGCCCGGCGGTGATGGCTCAGCAAGCCAGAAAGGGTCAAAAGGCCAGCAGGCACGCCGGCCCGCGTGATCATCCAGCCGCGCATGTCGGGATCGTTGCGAAGACCGTCAAACCAGGCGGCATGGGCGTCGCGGCTGGGGAAAGCGGCGTCCGACATCCAGCGATCGACTTCAGGTTCCGAGCGCCACTGAAACAGCACGCCCTCATCCTGATCCTGTAAATCGCGAAGGTCGATCATCCCGGCCAATTCCCCCAGACAGCTACTCAAAGCGTACCCTGCGCGCCGCCGATGGACTAGGGCGCTGACACGAAGACTGCGCCTCAGGGCTAGCCGTTGAAGAGCTTCAGAATGATCTGCGGCGCCGAGTTGGCGATGGAGAGCGCCTGGGCGCCCAGTTGTTGCTTCACCTGCAGGGCCTGCAAGCGGGCGCTTTCCTTGGCCAGATCTGCGTCGACCAGGTTGCCCACACCGGTTTCCAGGACGTCCGACAGGCGGGAGACGAAGCTATGGTGAGCCTCGACCTGCTTGGCCTGGGTGCCGATATTGCCGACGGCCTGGTTTACCGCGCCCATGGTGGCGTCAAGGCGGGTCAGGACGTTGGTGGCGTTGGCGATATCCAGGATGTCGTCGGTGGCGGTCAGGGTGTTGATTGTCCCCCCCAGCGACAGATTCTGCAGGTTCAGCGTGATCGCTGTACCGGCGTCGGCGTCGGCCAGGAATGAGACGTCGACGCTCAGGCTGCCGTTCAAAAGGTTGGCGCCATCGAAGCTGGCGCTAGACAGAACCTGGGTGAGATTCTTGACCAGTCCCTGGAAGTCGGCATTCAGAGCCTGGCGGGACTTGGTGGTCAGCGACGAGTCCTTGGCCGCCACGACCTTCTCGCGCATCAGGCTGAGCAGATCCGAGATCGACTCGCCGGCAGCCAAAGCGACATCGGCGATGGACGTCGCTCGATCCAGGCTCATCTTGACGGCCGAAAGCGCGTTCATATCCGCGCGCTGTTCCTGGGCAATCGACCAGACCGCCGCATTGTCCTTGGCGCTGGAAACCGTCAGACCCGTATTGATGCGGGTTTGGACACCCTGCATGTCGTCATTGGTCTTGTTCAGGTTCTGCAGAGCGATCAGCGCGGGCTGATTGGTGTTGACGCTGAGCGACATTCGCGGCCTCCGATCGGAAATTTTTTCCGGGTTTGGTTCGCACGCCTACCGGCGAACGAGCCCTCACGGAGCCAACCGTATGATCAGAAGGTAAGGTTATGGTTAACGGAAATAAACCATAACGCACTTACCCCGCGACGGTGCGCCGCAGGGTTAAGGCGCGCGACTCAGGCGCGTTAGGTCAGGCCGTCGTAAACGTCGCCTGGATCGTAATTGGCGGCGTGCTTGAGTTTCAGCACGTCTTCCCGCGGCAGGACCTGCAGGGTTTCACCCGTTCGGCGATCCACGGTCTTGTAGATAAATGCCCCGCTATCCTCGTCCTGCTCGATCACCAGGCGGAGGTCGCCCGGCTGAGGCTCGGCCGAATCAGCGCGCGATTCGGCAACGACAACAGCGCCCGCGGATGGCTCCGGGGCGTTGACTTTAGGATACTGACCCGAAGGGTTCGGTTCGGCTGCGACGGCCGACAGAGCGGCTTTTGTTTCCATCTCTCCTTGCGCCATCGCCTACGCGGCGGCGTCCTCTGGTGGTGCGGGTTCTCCTCGTCTTCAAGCCTGAAAGAGACGGAGACGGGCCCGTGAGGGCCCGTCTCCTCTATTCCTTAGCGGAACAGGCTCAGGATGGACGACGAAGCTTGGTTCGCGATCGACAGCGCCTGCACACCCAGCTGTTGCTTGGTTTGCAGCGACTGCAGCTTGGCGCTTTCCTTGGCCAGGTCAGCGTCAACCAGATTGCCCACGCCGGCGTCGAGGCTGTCCTGCAGCTTGCCGACGAAGGTCAGGTGGGTGTCCAGGCCAACCGAGCTGGTGCCCAGCGAGGCGAGCTTGTTGGTCGCCGTGCCCAGAGCCGTGCTCACCGTGGTGATCATGGTCTTGGCCGTGGCGGCGTCGGTGAAGCTGGAAGCGGCCGTCAGGCCGAGGCCGGCCAGCGACAGGGTCTTGGCGGTGACGGTGAAGCCCGAACCATCCGAGTTGGCCAGGAAGGTCAGCTTGGTGGTGCTGCCGTCGGCGATGCTGACGCCATTGAACTGCGCATTCGTGGCGGCCTTGGTCACCTGATCGCGCAGGGATTCAAAGTCGGCCTTCAGGGCGTTGAAGCTGGCAGTGTTGAGCGAAGTGTCGGAAGCGGCCAGGGCCTTTTCCTTCATCTTGCCCAGCAGGTCGGTGATGGTGTCGCCGGCAGCCAGGGCCACGTCGATGGTCGACTGGCCGCGCTGCAGAGAATCCTTAACCGAGTTCAACGACGACGCCATCGAAGACTGGTTCTTGGCGGTCGCCCAGATAGCGCCGTTGTCCTTGGCGCTGGCCACCTTCTTGCCGGTGTTGATGCGCTGCTGGACGGTCGCCAGTTCCGAATTGGTGGAGTTCAGGTTTTGCAGCGCGATCAGTGCGCCGGCATTCGTATTGATGCTGTTCATCGCCATTACGAAGGGTCCTTTTCAAGGCAGGCCGACGTCATTTTGACAGTCGGGAGCATTTTGCTCTGGACCCTAGGAAGCAATGACCGGGCCAAAGCTGCCGACCCGGCAGAACCCTACAAGCCATTGAAAAGTTTGCGTTATAGATCTGTTTACGACAGCGACCCCCGGCAGGAACTGCCGGGGGTCGCTGGTCGCGGGCAAATTTTGCCGGGCACTAGGCGCCGGGTAAAGGAGGCGCCGGACGACCCGAAGATCGTCCGGCGTGTCAGATCACTTGAACAACGACAAGATCGATTGCGGCGTCTGGTTCGCGATCGACAGCGCCTGCACACCCAGTTGCTGCTTGGTTTGCAGCGACTGGAGCTTGGCGCTTTCCTTCGCCAGATCCGCGTCGACCAGATTGCCCACGCCCGCTTCCAGGCTGTCCTGCAGCTTACCAATGAAGGTCAGGTGCGTGTCCAGACCCACAGAATTGGTGCCCAGCGACGACAGCTTGTTGGTCGCGGTGGTGAGAGCAGTCGTGATCGTGGCAATCATCGTCTTGGCCGTAGCCGCGTCGGTGAAGGTCGAGCCGGCCGCCAGGCCGATGCCGGTTAGGGACAGCGTCTTGGCGGTGACGGTGAAACCGACGCCATCGGCATTCGCCAGGAAGGTCAGAGCCGCCGTCGTGCCGTCAGCGATGCTGACGCCGTTGAACGTGGCGTTCGTGGCCGCCTTGGTGATTTGATCACGCAGCGACTCGAAGTCTGCCTTCAGGGCGTTGAAGCTCGCGGTGTTCAGCGAGGTGTCGGAAGCGGCCAGGGCCTTTTCCTTCATCTTGCTGAGCAGATCAGTGATCGTATCGCCAGCTGCGAGTGCAACGTCGATCGTCGATTGACCGCGCTGGAGGGAATCCTTCACGGCATTCAACGAACTCGAGTTGCTGCTCTGCAGCTTGGCCATCGACCAGATCGCGCCATTATCCTTGGCGTTGGCGACCTTCTTGCCGGTGTTGATGCGGCCTTGGGTTGATGCAAGCTCCGAGTTGGTCGAGTTGAGGTTTTGCAGTGCGATGAGCGCACCAGCATTGGTGTTGATTGAGTTCATCATAGGTCACCTACCGTTTTGGTCGGATTTCTCCGGCGCGAGCCGGCTGGGCGTTTTGCCTGCGGTCACCATCGCAAGGGACGGGCCATCTGAACGCACGCGGGCGCCAAAACCTAATCCTATGATTTCTATGAGATTTATCTGGGGTTAGCCCAAAAACGCAACCGCCCGGCGAATGCAACATTCGCCGGGCGGCAGGAACTACCTAAATGCGCTGGGCAATTGGCGCCTGATAGTTCAGGCCCCTTCTACGCGTCCCGCCAAGCCTTGCATGATCGTCCGGTTGATATCGATCAGCGGCTCAAAATCCTCCTCCTTGCGCATGACGGCGCTGGAGTGGCGACCAACCCAAAGGCTGAGTGAAATGATGCTCGCGCGCAGTTCGGGCGCGAGCGAGTTTTCGGGCAGCGAGCAGTCGGTGGCCATCGCCGACCAAACCCGGCGATTCCAGTCGAGCGCGTCGATCCGCTTGGCAATATCGTCCTCAGGGGCCTGGGACGCGTCCATGAGGGCGCGCGTCACCTGCCCGAAAAGGCGGTATTCCAGCTCACGCGGATTTTCAGCCCTCGTCGCCGCCTGCTGATAGGCTCGAAGAGACATGCCCCAACCTCTCGTCTTCGTACTCGATCAATTTTCGGCTCAACATGAGCGCTTTATAGTACTCGCGCGCCATGACGTGCTTTGAGATCGCGATGCAATCGGCCAGCACGGCCGGGTTGCGCACCACACTCATGAACTCGTTCAGGCGCGTAGCAAAATCTTCGTAGAACCGTTCGGCGACACTTTCTTCCAGGTACATCATCATGACAGGGAAGTAGATGCGACGTGATGGCGTCGTCACCTGATCCAGCTGCATGATGTCCTTTTCCCGAAGGACGGAGGCTTTGTTCTGGAGCACGAGAACGCCACGGCGGTCGCCATTCTGGACCACAGCACCGTTCAAGACGAACTTCTCGCCGGGCTTCAGCGAAAGCTTCAAAGGCACGTTATGCCGCTCCTCTTTGCAATCGCCACGACAGCCCGATCCGCCAGGATTAGCGGGTCGAGCGAAAGTTAGGCCGGGTCGGGTTAACGCTGTCTTGCTGACCCTGCGACCGTGAGCCGCAGCTTAGGACTCAGTTAAACATACTGCCCCACAGGATGGTTAACTCCAAATCCGCAAGGCTTACCCAATGTCCCGCAAACGCGCCCTCGAGGGTTCCGGCAGCACGTTGGCCCAGCAGGAGATCACTGCGGCGGCGATCGTTCAGCGGGGCATCGCTGGAACCACCATGGGTGATTCGGCTTCGCTCGAGGCCCTCGCACGGCTCGACCGCGCCGCCAGCGAGCTCAAGAACCGCGAAACAGCCCGTCTGCTTGGTCAGGCGATTGCAGCGATCCAGTCTCGCGACTTCCAGAAGGCCGATTCGCTGGCGCTGGAAGTGCTGGAAAAAGACGAGCGACAAGGCGTCGCCTGGCACGTACTGGCCATCGCCCGCGAAAAGAACGGCGACTTTGTCTCCTCGATGCGCGCCTACGAAGCGGCGCTGCAGTTGTTGCCGGACCACGGCCCCGTCGCGGGAGACCTGGGGCGACTGGCCTACCGCATGGACATGCCGGAACTGGCGGCGAAGTTCTTCGCGCACTACCGGTTGGCCCGCCCCGACTGCGTGGAAGCGACCAACAATCTGGCCTGCGCCCTTCGCGACCTCAATCAATGCTCCGAAGCCATCGACATTCTTCGGCCAGCCATCATGGCGGACCAGAGCCAGCCGATCCTCTGGAACACCCTGGGCACCGTGATGTGCAGCCTGGGTGACGGTCAGCAGGCCCTCACCTTCTTCGACGAAGCCCTTCGCCTCGCCCCCGACTTTGGCAAGGGCTATCACAACCGCGCCTACGCCCGCCTCGACCTGGGCGATGTCCCGGGCGCGCTTGAGGATTGTGAGGCGGCCATTGCCCACGTCGATTCTGCTGAAGACCTGGCCATGATGCAGTTTGCCAGGTCGACGATTCTGCTCTGCCTGGGCCGCGTCAGCGAAGGTTGGGCTGCCTACGAGTCGCGCTTCTCGCCCGACCTGTCCGACGCGCCTCGTTTCCTGATCGACGCACCGCGCTGGTCGGCTGACCAGCCCTTGGCGGGCAAGCGCATGATGATCTGCGCCGAACAGGGTCTTGGCGACGAAGTGATGTTCGCCAACATGTTGCCCGACGTGCTGGACGCCATCGGCCCCGATGGCGCGCTGTCGATCGCCGTCGAGCATCGCCTGATCCCGCTTTTTCAGCGCTCTTTTCCCAGCGCCGAGGTCAGCGCACACCGAACGGTGACCTTTGAAGGCCGCGTGCGTCGCACGGCGCCCCATGTCTCCGACTGGAGCAAGATCGACCAGTGGGCTCCGATCGGCTCACTGCTGCCGGTGCTGCGCCCGTCGGTGGAGTCGTTCCCAAAGCGCCCCAACTTCCTGGTGGCGGATCCTGAGCGCGTCGCCCATTGGCGCAAGCAACTCGAAGCCGCCCCCAAGGGTCCCAAGGTCGGCTTGCTCTGGAAGAGCCTCAAGCTGAATGGCGAGAGGGCGCGCCAGTTCTCGCCCTTCGACCTGTGGCGTCCGATCCTTGAAACGCCCGGGGTCACCTTCGTCAATCTGCAGTACGGCGACTGCGACGAAGAGATCGCCTACGCCAAGGCCGAGTTTGGGGTTGATGTCTGGCAGCCCGAAGGAATCGATCTGAAGAAGGATCTCGATGACGTCGCCGCGCTGTGCTGCGCCATGGATCTGATTATCGGCTTCTCGAATGCGACCATCAACCTGGCCGGCGCCTGCGGGGCCAATGTCTGGCAGATCAGCGGCGCGGCTTCCTGGACCCGCCTGGGCACGGAAAGCCTGCCTTGGTACCCGCAAATCCGCTGTTTCTCCTCGTCGGACTACTACGACTGGTCGCCCACGATGCAGGACGTGGCCCACGCGCTGGCGGAAACCTATCCCGGCTAGGGAACTCTGCGACTGCGGCAGGATTGTTTCAGGGCGGCAGGCGCACGGCCTCGCTGTTTCTGGAGATTTCCCATGGCCGAGCTGGACATCAACGATGCTCCCGATGCGCAAGACACCGCCGAGGTTCTGGATGAAACCCATCTGACACCCGATGGCGAGGATATCGCCAATTTCGACGAGATCGCCGACGTCTACGATGTCACCCAGGCCGATGGCGACGCCGATGAGAATGACATCGAAGAAGACTTCGACGTCCTCGACGATAGCGAGCTGGCCGACCTCGAAGACGAAATCGAAGGGGCTCGCGACGACGAGGGCCTGAACGTCGAGCGCGAGCCCCTCGACACGCTTCCCGGGCGTGACCCCCGATAGAAACCGCCTCTTCATTTGGTTTCAATTCCGCACGCTCTTGCCAAGCGCGCGCCGCCCGGTAGTTTGAACCCTTGATTTGAACACTTGTTCGAGACCGGATCGATCCGGCAGAGGGTGGGAATGCGACAGCGCTTCGAAGGCACTTCCGACTATGTGGCGACCGAGGACCTCAAGGTCGCGGTCAACGCCGCCGTGGCGCTTGAGCGTCCTCTTCTGATCAAGGGCGAGCCCGGCACCGGCAAGACCGTGCTGGCTTACGAGGTCGCCAAGGCCATGGGCGCGCCCCTGCTGACCTGGCACATCAAGTCCACGACAAAAGCCCATCAGGGCCTCTACGAATATGACGCTGTGACCCGCCTGCGCGACAGCCAGCTGGGCGAGGAGCGCGTCAAGGACGTCCGCAACTACATCAAGAAGGGCAAGCTCTGGGAGGCGTTCGAGAGCCCGGTGCGCCCCGTCCTGCTGATCGACGAGATCGACAAGGCCGACATCGAGTTTCCCAACGATCTGCTGCAAGAGCTGGATCGGATGGAGTTCTATGTCTACGAAACCGGCGAGACGATCTCGGCCAAGGTTCGCCCGATCATCATCATCACCTCCAACAACGAGAAGGAACTGCCGGACGCTTTCCTGCGCCGCTGTTTCTTCCACTACATCCGCTTCCCCGAGGAGGCGACGATGCAGGCGATCGTTGATGTCCACTATCCGGGCATCAAGCAGAAGCTCGTCGCCGAGGCCCTGCGGATCTTCTACGACATGCGCAAGGTTCCGGGCCTGAAGAAGAAGCCTTCGACGTCCGAACTCCTGGACTGGCTGAAGCTGCTGATGGTCGAGGACATTGACGAGAGCATCCTGCGCGAGAAGGATCCGACCAAGCTGATCCCGCCGCTGCATGGCGCTCTGCTCAAGAACGAGCAGGATGTCCACCTGTTCGAGCGGCTGGCTTTCCTGGCCCGACGCGAAGGCGCGGGTGGTCGTCCCGGGCAGTAGGCCTTACCTTGAATTCACTGGACGAGTGGCGCAACGGCCCTCACCTTCCCGCTGGAATCAGAGGGATGGTCATGCGTCATTCGACTTGGATCGCTGTGTTGGCCGCCTCCAGCGCCCTGGTGCTGGCGGGGTGTCAGCGCAGCGAAACGGTGAAGGCCGAAAAGCAAGAGCATCATCTTCGCCGCGACCCTGTCCGGACGATCTCCAAGCTTGATTGTCCGGAACGGCAGGGCGATCTGAAACGTGTCAGCGCTGCGGCCGACGGTCTGTCCTGCGCCTATGCCGGCGTCGACGCCGATGTGCTGCTGCGGCTGGTGTCGCTGAACAATGGCGACGCCGAGGACGCCCTTGCGCCCATCGAGACCGAGCTCAAGGCGCTGATGCCCACGCTGAAGCCCGTCACCGACCAGAAGCCGGGCGAAAAGCACGACCGCAACAAAACCAGTATCCATCTGCCCGGCCTGCGGATCGACGCTAGCGACGACGGCGCCGACATCAAGATCGGCCACATCACGATCAACAGCAACGAAGGCGGCTCCTCCGAGGTCAAGATCGACAAGAACGTCACGGTGAAGGGCGACGACCGCAAGGAAACGGTCAGCATCACTGCCGATGACGGCGAGACTGGAGACGGCGCGGTCAATATCCGCGCCGGTGATGACGGCGCCGAGATCCGTCACAGCAAGCGCGGCGACTCGATCCGCTCAACCCTGATCCTGGCCAGCGACAAGGCGCCCAGCGGCTACCGCGTGGTCGGCTACGAGGCGCGCGGCCCCAAGGGGGGGCCGCTCGCCGTCGCCACCATCAAGGCCAAGAACCGCGATTCCGGCGACCATGACGTGTTCAAGGACATGAAGGCCCTGGTGCGCCACAACGTCGGCGGCTGAACTCAGGCCGGGACCGGAACAACCTCCATCACCTTGTAGGTCAAGGGCCGGCCATCCTCGTCGGTCACGGTGACATATTCGCCCAGGGCGAACCTGTGCTCCCCCAGCCGATGGACCGGCTCGTCATCGGCGCTGTCGGAATTGTCGTAGTCGAAGAACCAGCGCGCTCCCTTGCGCGCCAGCAAGCCATCCACGGCGTCCTCGTCGGGCGCGAAACGGCGGACGCTGCAGGCCGCCTTGCTCTTGGCGTAGGCCGCCTCGTCAAGATGACCGTCGGCGGTCAGGGGCGCGGTCAGGGCGTAGCCGCGATGATCGTCGCCGCCGGCGAACTCGGTGCCAGGATTGCGGGCAAGACGCATCACGATGCGAGACAGGGACATTTAAGCCTCCCTTGAAGAAATGACAGACAGGTTAGTGCGACAGGAACAGCGAGGGACCATCGCTGTTCAGGAGGCTGCGGGTCGTGCCGCCGAAGATGAACTCCTGCAGACGCGGGTGCCCGAAGGCTCCGGCGACCAGGAAATCAGCGCCGGCCTCGCGGGCCGTCCCCAGCAACAGCCCGGCAGCGTCGCCGGTTCCCTGCAGGGTCTGGCTCGTCGCGGTCACGCCGCGAGCGCTGAGAAACTCGACCAGCCGCGCAAGGTCGAAATTGCGCGAGGATGCAGCCGGAGCGCCGGCGACGATCACCGACGAGGCCTTCTGCAGCAGCGGCAGTGCGGTGCGCATCGCCCGGCTGGCTTCCTTGCCGCCGTCCCAGGCGACCACGGCGACGCCGCCGACCTTCAGGCCGGGACGGGCGACGATGATCGGGCGCTGCTCGTCGGCGACCAGTTGCTGGAAGGCTTCGGCCAGGGGGCCCTTGCCGCGCGCCGAGGCGCTGTCGAAAACGATGACGTCCGAGAGGCGGCCTTCCATGGCCAGGCCCGCCCAGACGGGCGATTCCAAGCTGATGACGCGAGTTCGCGAATAGCCGATCTCGGCCGCCAGGGCCCTGACAGCGCGGGCGCCTTCCACGGCGGCTTCCTTCAGGCTTTCCAGCGCGGTGACCTGCACCCCGCCCATGAAGCCTTCGCCCATCCAGGGCATCAGGTCGGCGATGTCCGCCGGAGCGTGCACACAGGCCAACTCCGCCTCGAACGCCCTTGCCAGGGTGGCCGCCGACGCCAGGAGATCCCGGTCAGCCTGCGCTCCTGCAAGAGGAGCCATAATTCTTGCCCAACTCATGATCGAACTCCTTTGGAGCGCATTTCCACAGGTGAGGCCGCACCCATCATTGATCTTTGTCAACCGATGGGTCAGTCAGTCCACCTTCACCGTAAGGAACGATCTCGTGGCCAAAGGGCTGCATAGGGGTACGGCGCCCCGCGCTTGGCAGAGAATGCTCTCCGGCCGGAGGCTGGATCTGCTCGACCCGTCGCCGATGGATATCGAGATCGAGGACATCGCCCACGGCCTGGCCCGGGTGGCCCGCTGGAATGGCCAGACTATTGGCGAGCATGGCTTTTCGGTCGCCCAGCACAGCCTGGTGGTCGAGGAGATCGCCGCCCACATCAAGCCCGACCTTGAGCCGAAGTGGCGACTTGCGGCCCTGCTGCACGACGCCTCCGAATATGTGATCGGCGACATGATCAGCCCGTTCAAGGCCGCCCTGGGCGTCAGCTACAAGGATTTCGAGGCCCGGCTGGAAGACGCCATCCACATCCGCTTTGGTCTGCCGGTCAAGACGCCGCCGGCCATCAAGAAGCTGCTCAAGCAGGCAGACCGGGCCTGCGCCTTCTTCGAGGCCACCCAGCTGGCCGGGTTCGAGCACGCCGAATCGCTGGCCATCTTCGGCGCGCCGCCGGCCGGCTACGAGCTGCTGATCAAGCCGCAGCCGCCGTTCGAGGCCCAGGCCCACTATGTTCAGCGCTTCCATGTGCTGTCGCGGGCCGCCGGTTTCGAATCCGCGCCCAACGCCGCGTTCGAGACCGAATGACAGCGTCCGTCGTCATCGGGCTTTCGGCCGTCGTCGTCGCCATCCGCGATGGCGAGGCCGTGGTCCTGACCGTTCGGCCGCATGACGCTGTCACCGATATCGCCTCTCCCCTGCCGGGTCTGCCGTTCGGCCCGTTCGACCCGGAGGGGCACCGCACCTTCGAACTGGGCCTGCGGGCCTTCGTCACCGAGCAGACCCGGTTTCAGCTGGGCTATGTCGAGCAGCTCTACACCTTTGGCGACAAGGGCCGCGACGCCCCTCGGGCCGAGGTCGGGGCCGGCGCGGCGCGGGTTGTCTCGGTCGGCTATCTGGGCCTGACGCCTGACGCCATCGACACCGACGCCCCCGACACCGTCTGGGCCCCGTGGTCGCGGTTCTTCCCCTGGGAGGACTGGCGCCAGGGCCGCCCCGCCCTGCTGGACGCCGTGCTGGCCCCGGCCCTGAAGCGCTGGGCGGCCGATGACGCGGGCAAGTGGTCCCGCGCCCGCCTGGCCTTCGCCCTGGATGGCGCGCCGTGGAACGAGGAGCGGGTTCTGGAGCGCTACGAGCTGCTCTACGAAGCCGGTTTGGCCCCCGAGGCCGCCCGCGACCAGGCCCGGGCCGACGGTGACGATCCGGCCGAGCCCGTCGCCCTGTCGGCGGCCCTGGGCGAGCCGATGATCTCTGATCACCGCCGCATCCTGGCCACAGGCCTGTCGCGGCTGCGCGGCAAGATCAAGTACCGGCCCGTGGTGTTCGAACTGACCCCCGACGAGTTCACCCTCTCGACCCTGCAGCGCACCGTCGAGGCCATCGCCGGGGTGCCGCTGCATAAGCAGAACTTCCGCCGCGTGGTCGAGCGCGAGGAACTGGTCGAAGGCCTGGGGCGCCTGGACGCCGAGACCGGCGGGCGTCCGGCCGAACTGTTCCGCTTCCGCCGCGAGATGCTGACGGCGCGCCCCGCCAGCGGGCTCAGCCTGCCGCTGCTGCGCGACTAGCCCGCTAAGCTCAGCCCAGTTCCTCGGCTTTCAGGATGCGCATGGTGGGCGGCGAGCCGGCCAGCTTGCCGATTTCCGCCGCGAACTGTTTTGAATCCGCCAGTGCGAAGTGGGCCCGCAGAACCGTCATGTCTGACCAGACCTCGACAAACTGCAGGATGTTGGGTCGACCGACGGCCTGAAAGCAGTCGTGAGAGACGCAACCGGGCTCTTCGCGTGACCGCGCACAATGCTCGAGCGCCAATTTCAACGCCGACTCCAGACTGTCGGGCCGAACATCCACTGAACCAAGAATAACAATCACACAGAGCTCCTGGATCAGTTCATCGATTAATCTTGAAGTCACACCCTCTAGCAGACGGTCGATTAAGCCGACAATGGCCTTAATTCTGGAGGAACAGGCCCGCTATTCAGACTCTATCCGCGCCCGCCATTTGGCTTTCAGCGTATGAGAGGTTTCGCGCGAGCCGTCAGGGCTCCAGCCGGGCGGGCCGAACAGATAGCCCCAGGCCTCACGCGGGGACTTGGCCCCCAACAGGTCGCGCCCGATGCCGATCCACTCGTGGAACACATTGTGCAACAGGTTGAAATTACCCAGGTTCTTGACCGTGCCATACCGGCAGGCCTCTTCGTCGACCTCGGGGATGAAGGTGCCGAACATCCGGTCCCAGATGATCAGGATGCCGGCATAGTTGGCGTCCAGATAGCGGGCGTTGCGGGCGTGGTGCACCCGGTGATGCGAGGGCGTGTTGAACACGGCCTCGAACCAGCGCGGCATGCGCTTGATCGCCTCAGTATGGATCCAGAACTGATAGACGAGGCTGATGCCCTTCTGGATCGCCACCATGGCGGGTGGGAAGCCCAGGAACACCAGCGGAAGCCATAGCAGCCAGGTCCCGGCCACCCCGCCCGTCCAGGTCTGCCGCAGGGCGGTCGACAGGTTGTAGTGGGTCGAGGTGTGGTGATTGACGTGGCTGGCCCACCAGAACCGCCGCTCATGGGAGATGCGGTGGAACCAGTAATAGGTGAAGTCCTCGGCGAAGAAGAGGATCACCCAGGCCCAGACCGCGGTCATCGGGATGGTGTAAATCCGGTGGTGATACACCCAGATCGTGGCGGCGATGATCAGCCCGCCGGTCAGCAAGCCGGCGATCGTGCTGCCCAGACCCATGGACAGCGACATGGCCGTGTCACGGGTTTCGTAATTGGCCCTGGCCTTGCCCATCCGGGCCAGAACAATCTCGAGGATGATCGCCAGGATGAAGAACGGGATCGCCATCTGGACGGGATCGAACTGCGCCTTCATGCGAGACATTCCTTCTGGGCGACCAGGGTCTTGGGTGGCCAGACATTATCGGCGACCGCCAGCACCGGCGCGGCGTCGCCGGTCTTCAGGACCAACCGGCCATTCTTCGACTTCGCTGCGGCCACGACGGGCCAGGCCAGATCGCGGGCGACATAGCCGTCGCCCCGCTTCCACAGGACCAGCACCGTGTCGCCATCCCGCGCCAGGGCGCCACAGCCGTCGGCCGAGATCCAGGTGGCGGTGGGGTGACGGTCGGGAAATTCCTGGGCCAGCAGCGCGGTGAGGCCCGCCGCGTCGAGCGCAGGCGTCGGCCGGGGGATGCCCGCCAAGGCCGCTATGCCGACGAGCACGCTGATCGCGATCGCCGAACCGATAAGCTGTATCAGCATCGCCTTGTCCAAGCTGACGCCGCCCTCCCCGTATTTTTCCGACAACGTCGGGCCCTAGGTGATCGCCGTCAAGTGATCTGGTCGTTCGGGCGCCCGGACGCGGCGTCGCGACCTCACGCGAAATCTCGCTGAGTTATGGAAAGGGTCGCGGAGCGTCCGGACCACGTCCGGATGAGAGATAGAGATTACCGTTTCGACGAAGCCGTCCGCTCCGCGTGGTCGTTATCCATCAGCGTCCCGTCAGGTGGCCCTGTTCAGGCCTTACCGGGAGCCGGTCTCTCGCGTTTCCGCAAGAAGCCGGCGGTCGAGGCGGGCGAGCCAAGCTAATGACTAATGAACACACCCGTCTGTCCTCATCCACGCCAACGGCGGGCGGGTCCCGCAACGCCGGGATCCCCGGACCGGTCGAGTATCCCCCTCGACCCCAGCCCCGCTCGATCACCCCCCGCCGCCGCAATGGTCGCTGGCCTTGCGCCCTTTCCTCGCGACGAGGTGGGTACAGAATACGGGAGGTTTGAGCGCGTCTGACAGGCGCGCTCATTCTTTTTGCAGGGTGTTGATCAGGTTGAGCTTTTCCCCGAAAGGCCAGGGGATTGATCAAGCTCCATCCCCGTACTTGCCCCCTACGGGCTGCTGCGCAGCCGTCTTCCCCCGGAGGGGGAAGATGAGGTCGCCGCGCTTCATCTTCCCCCTGAAAGGGGGAGGACGACCGCGATAGCGGTCAGGAGGGGGCCTGCGGCGTCGGCCGGATAACCACAACATGGCGACAGAGGCCGTCCCGGGCCCGAGGGCCCGGGACAAAACGCCCTAGAACTTGCGCACGTAGGACACCGCCAGGGTGTCGGCGTCCGCCTTGGAGTTGGTGAACTCCGACTTGGTCCAGTCGGCGCGAAGGCCGTTCTTGTCGTCGAGCTTGTACTGGGCGCCGACGCCATAGTTCCAGCTGTCCTGCGATTCGCTGGACGACAGGCCCGCGGCCGAGCCCTTGAGCTTGGTCGTGCCGTAGCCGGCCCTGGCCAGAAGATCGATCTTGGGCGTCACCGGCAGATAGCCCACGGCGTAGGCGGCCGCCTGATGCTTCAGTTCGACGGTCACCGGGGCGCCGGCCACATAGGTCTTGTCGTCGGTCACGCCGACGCCGACCTCACCTTCGACGCCAAAGTGGGGAGTGAGCCTGGCGCCGAGGCGCCCCTGGAGGACGCCGATATCGGCGCCGTCGGTGCGCATCGCGCCATAGCCGGCCGAGCCATAATAGTCAGGCGATACCTGCGCGTGCGACAGGGCGGGGATAGCGGCGACCGAAGCAGCGACAAGCGTCGCGGCGATGAGAGCTTTCATGGTTGTTACTCCTACTGGTAGTCAGTCTTCAGCCCCCTCAGCGACGCTCAATCTATCGCTGGAACACGGCCGGCATGGGGCCGATCACGGTCACCTTTGAGGTCATTGCGTGTCAGCGTGGCAACGGGGCCCAAAGGTCACGTCATGGGTGACGGGACCGTCATCCATGATATCAACGCTGCCATAAGCAGAAGATCGCGAGCCCGCAGAGGCCCGCGCGCATCATCGGGACCAGTCGCTTGCATCACGCCGTCATCGCCGCCACGGGGCTGTACACGCCGCCGTTCAGCATTTCGAACACCGAACTGGTTGAGGCCTTCAACGCCTTCGTCGAGCGCTTCAACGCCGCCAATGCCGACGCCATCGCGGCCGGTGAGGTGGTGGCCCTGGCCCCCTCTTCGCCCGAATTCATCGAGAAGGCGTCCGGCATCAAGTCGCGCTTCGTGATGAACAAGACCGGCATCATTGACCCGGACCTGATGCGTCCCGTCCTGCCCGAGCGCGGCAATGACGAGATCTCGATCCTGGCCGAAATGGCCGTGGAAGCCGCCAAGCAGGCGATCGCCGCTTGGGGCAAGCCGGTCAGCGAGATCGGCGCGGTGATCTGCGCCGCCTCGAACATGCAGCGCGCCTATCCGGCCATGGCCATCGAGGTGCAGCAGGCCCTGGGCATCGAAGGCTTCGCCTTTGACATGAACGTGGCCTGCTCGTCGGCCACCTTCGGCATCAAGACCGCCGCCGACTTCATCGCCACCGGCAGCGCCAAGGCGGTGCTGATGGTCAATCCCGAGATCTGCTCGGGCCACCTGAACTTCAAGGATCGCGACAGCCACTTCATCTTCGGCGACGTGGCCACCGCCGTGATCATCGAGGACGCCGAGCAGGCCAAGGGCGGCTGGGAGATCCTGGGCACGCGCCTGAAGACGGTGTTCTCCAACAACATCCGCAACAATTTCGGCTTCCTCAACCGCGCCGCGCCGGAAGGCGAAGGGGCCCGCGACAAGCTGTTCGTGCAGGAAGGCCGCAAGGTGTTCCGCGAGGTGGTGCCGATGGTCAGCGAGATGATCCTGCAGCACGCCGCCGATATCGGCGTGGACCCCCAAGGGCTAAAGCGCCTTTGGCTTCATCAAGCCAATATCAACATGAACGAGATGATCGGCCGCAAGGTGCTGGGCCGCGATCCCGCCCCCGGCGAGAACGTCATCATTCTGGACGAGTACGCCAACACCAGCTCGGCCGGCTCGATCATCGCCTTCCACATGGCCAGCGATGACTTCGCGGCGGGCGAGACGGGTCTGATCTGCAGCTTCGGCGCGGGCTATTCGGCCGGCACGGTGTTTGTGCGCAAGCGGTAGGCTGTACAGCAACAAGGCTTGTCATCCCGGCCGCAGCGCAGCGGAGAGCCGGGACCGCAACAGGCTCAGAGCTTGCGGCGGTCCCGGCTCGGCGCGCTACGCGCTTGGCCGGGATGACAGGTTTTACTGTGGATGCGCCGCCTTCCAGTCCATCGCCCGGCGGATTCGGACGCCCACGGCCGGGTGGTCGTAGAACAGCGCCTCCTCCAGCTTGCCGGGCGTGGCGGCGCGGTACTCGATGGTCTTGACCAGGGCCTTGGCCAGGCCATCGGGCTCGCCCACATGCTCGAGGCTGTAGCGGTCGGCGTCGGTCTCGATCTCCCGGATCACCGTATTGGCGACCGGTCCGCCCAGCAGGCCCAGCACCGCCAGGATCACGGCCAGCACCGGCAGGCCGGCAGGATCGGCGATGCCCATCACCCCGCCGGCGCCCAGCAGCCGCTGGGCGGGCGCGAACAGGCGATCGACGACGAAGAACGCCAGGATCGCCAGCAAGCTGAAGATGCCGGTGATCCAGAGGGAGTGGCCGCGGGCGTAGTGGCCCATCTCGTGGCCGACGACGCCGCGCACCTCGGCCAGGTCCGCGCCCTTCTTGAACATGGTGTCGCTCATGGCGATCCGCGCCGAACCGAACAGGCCCGAGACATTGGCCGTATAGGCGTTGGACTGTTTGGAGCCGTCATAGATGAAGATCTTGTCGGACGGCACGCCGTTGGCCTTGGCCATCTGGACCACGGCGTCGCGCACCTGACCGGCAGGGGCCGGCGTGTAAGTGTTGAACAGCGGCTCGATATAGATCGGGGCGACGAGCATGCCCAGGACCATGAAGCCGGCGGTCAGGCCGCCTGCCCACAGCCACCACAGGCGGCGCGCCCTGCGGATCAGGGCGTAAAGGGCCACGAAGAACAGGCCCGTGACGACAGCCGAGATGGCCATCGACATCACCCCCTCGCCCAGCCAGCCGGTGAAGGCCTGGCTGGTCATGCCGTACGATTTTTCGCGCCACCAGTTGGAATAGACCGACCAGGGCAGGCCGAGGACCCAGTCGACCAGCAGATAGACCACCCCGACCCCGAAACTGGCCACGATCGGGCGCGGGCGGCGACGTTCCAGCCCCGCTCGCACCCGAACCAGTACGCCCGAGCGGATGATCAGCCAGGCCGTGAGGACCGAGATCAGAAAACCCCACAGCAGCAGCCAGTGGCCGCCCTGCGTATAGGCCTGCGCCTTGGCGTGGGCCGCCGGCGACAGCTGCGCCAGATAGGCGGCCGTGGCGGCGGCCGCATCGAATTGCTGGGTCATTGCCCCTCCCCTTGACGTGCGTGAGCCGGAGAAGGGCAGAGTCCGCAGCAGGCGTCAGCTTAATTCCACGTCAGACGGGGGGAAGCGTTCGCCGCTCGCGCTTGCCTCTGGCGAAGGACGCGCCGGCGTATAGAACTGGAGTCGCTCACCGATTTTCGAGGCCTCCATGCGATTCCACGACCGTCGAAACATTCTCCTGGGCGCCGGCGCGCTGACCCTGGCCGGCTGCGGCGACAACGCCAAGGAGGCCGCCCAGACCACGGCCCAGCGGGTCGCGGCCAGCAAGACCCTGCGCATCGGGCTGGAAGGCACCTACCCGCCGTTCAACTTCCAGGACAAGGACGGCCAGCTGGCCGGGTTCGACGTCGATTTCGCCAAGGCCCTGGCCGCCCAGATGGGCCTCAAGCCGCTGTTCAGCCCCTCGCCCTTCGCCGGCCTGCTGGGCGCGCTGGAATCGCGGCGCATAGACGTGGTGATCAACCAGATCACCATCACGCCCGAACGCGCGGCCAAATACGATTTCTCCAAGCCCTATACGGTGTCGGGCATCCAGATCATCGTGCTCAGGGGCAAGGCCGGCCCCTACTCGCCCGCCGAACTGGCCGGCAAGAAGGTCGGCGTCGGTCTGGGCACCAACTACGAGAGCTGGGCGCGGGCCAATGTTCCGACCGCCGACATCCGCACCTATGACGACGATCCGACCAAGTATCAGGACCTGAAGGCCGGTCGCATCGACGCGGTGCTCAACGACCGGCTGGTGGCCGCCGACTTCGTCAAGAACTCGCCGGAGTTCATCGCCGCCGGCCCGGCCTTCGCACCGCAGAACCAGGGCGTGGCCATGCTGAAGGATCCTGCCATGAAGGTGATGGTCGATCAGGCCATCGCGGCCATGCGCGCCGACGGCCGGATGGCGGCGATCTCGCGGACCTGGTTCGGCGCGGACGTGACCCAATAGGCATGGACGCCACCCTCGATCTTCTGACCCAGTCGGCGCCGCTGCTGCTGAAGGGCGCAGGCTATACCGTGGCGCTCAGCCTGATCGGCATGAGCCTGGGGCTTGTGCTGGGCTTTGGACTGGCCCTGATGCGGCTGTCGCGCTCGCCGCTGCTGCGGTGGCCGGCGGCCGTCTATGTCTCGGCCATTCGCGGCACGCCGCTGCTGGTGCAGCTGTTCCTGATCTATTACGGCCTGCCGCAGTTCGGGATCGAGCTGCCGCCGCTGGTCGCGGCCGGCATCGGTTTCTCGCTGAACATCGCCGCCTATGCCTGCGAGATCCTGCGCAGCGCCATCGCCAATGTCGATCGCGGCCAATGGGAGGCCGCCACCGTGCTGGGCATGAGCCGGGGCCAGGCCCTGCGCCGGGTGATCCTGCCCCAGGCCGCCCGCACCGCCGTCGCGCCGCTGTCCAACAGCTTCATCAGCCTGGTCAAGGACACCTCGCTGGCCGCCACGATCCAGGTGCCGGAGCTGTTCCGCCAGACCCAGCTGATCACGGCCCGCACCTTCGAGATCTTCACGATGTATCTGGCGGCCGCCGCGATCTACTGGATCGTCTCTACCCTGCTGGCCGCCGGACAGGGCGTGCTGGAACGCCGCGCCGCGGAGGGCCGCCGATGAGCGCCGTTTCCGCCAGGGGCCTGATCAAGCGCTTCGACGGGACCACCGTGCTGAACGGCGTCGATATCGAGGTCGCCCAGGGCGAGGTCGTGGCCATCATCGGCCCCAGCGGCTCGGGCAAATCCACCCTGCTGCGCTGCATGGCCGGTCTGGAGTTGCTGGACGGCGGCTCGCTGAAGATCGCCGGCGTCGAGGCCGCGCCCCGCGCGCCCCTGGCCCGCGCCCTGAAGGGCCGGGTGGGCTTCGTCTTTCAGAGCTTCAACCTGTTCCCGCATCGCACCGCCCTGCAGAACGTCGCCGAAGGCCCGATCGTCGTGCGCGGCGAAGCCCGGCCCGCCGCCGAGGCCCGTGCGCGGGCCCTGCTGGAGAAGGTCGGACTGGGCGCACGGCTCGACGCCTATCCCGGGGAACTGTCCGGCGGCCAGCAGCAGCGCTGCGCCATTGCTCGGGCCCTGGCCATGGATCCGGAGGTCATTCTGTTCGACGAGCCGACCTCGGCCCTGGACCCGGAACTGGTCGGCGAGGTGCTTTCGGTCATCCGTGAACTGGCCGTGGAACGGCGAACAATGTTGATCGTCACGCACCAGATGGACTTCGCCCGCGACGTCGCCGACCGCACGATCTTCATGGATAGCGGCGTCATCGTCGAACAGGCCCCCTCGCGCGAGCTGTTCGGAGCGCCTAAGGAAGAGCGCACGCGACGATTCCTCGGCAAAGTGACGACGCCCTGAGCCTTATTTTGGCCAAGGGCGCCCCCCACCACATCGCCGCCAACGCCGCGTGCTGTTGAGGCGAGGTCCTGTGAAACTCTATATCGAACTGAAAGGCGCTTCCGGCGCCGTCTACCGCTACAAGCTGGCCGAGGACGCTGATCCCCGGACGACCATCGCTGGCAATTTCGTCTATATCGACGCCAAGGGCGCCGTGTTGTTCGCCGGCGAGACCAACAACCTGATCGGCGCCACCGCGCGCTGGCCGGAGGCCCAGACCCGCCATGGCGCGTCGGCCCTGTACACGCGCCTGAACGTCTCGGGCGCGTCGCGCGCCGAGGAGCATGCCGATCTGGTCACGGCGCTTGATCCCGTGATGAACCGCGACGCGTAAACGTCCCCAACTGGCGTCGGCTTCGTTATTGTCGCGCCGATGCGACCCGAGATTCTCTTTCCGCTGTTTACGCCGGTCTCCACGCTGAAAGGCGTGGGGCCGCGCGTCGCGCCTCTGGTCGAGAAGATCGCCGGCTCGATCGTCCGCGACGTGCTGTTCACCGTCCCCACCAGCGTTATCCGCCGCACCGCCACCACGGTGGACCGGGCCATCGACGGCCAGGTCCAGACCTTTATCGTCAGCATCGACGCCCACCAGCCGCCCGGCCGCCTGGGCCAGCCGTGGAAGATCCGCGCCTGGGACGAGACCGGCTTCCTGACCCTGACCTGGTTCAAGGGCCACGGCCCGCACCTGGAGCGCCAGCACCCGGCCGGCGCGCGTCGCGCGGTCAGCGGCAAGGTCGAGCGGTTCGGCTCCGAGATCCAGGTCGCCCATCCCGAATATCTGCTGCCCGAAGACCGCGCCGGCGAGATTCCCGAGTTCGAGCCGGTCTATCCCGCCACCGCCGGCCTGCCCTCGCGCACCTTTCGCCGGTTCGCCCTGGAAGCCCTGAGCCGCGCCGCCGACCTGCCGGAATGGCTGGATCCCGCCTGGCAAAACCGCGAAGGCCTGCCGTCCTGGCGCGCGGCCTTCGCCGCAGCCCACAACCCCGCCGGCGAAGCCGATATCCACCTGCTGTCGCCGCACCGCCGGCGCCTGGCCTATGACGAACTGCTGGCCCACCAGCTGGCCCTGGCCCAGCGCAAGGCCTCGCGCCGCGCCCAGCCGGCCCCCCGCATCGGTCCCAGCCCCCTGGCCGCCGAAGCCGAAAAGGCCCTGCCCTTCCGGCTGACCGGCGCCCAGATCCGCGCGCTCTCCGAGGTCAGGGGTGATCTCGCGTCCGGCGAGCGCATGAGCCGGCTGCTGCAAGGTGATGTCGGCTCGGGCAAGACCGTGGTGGGCATGCTGGCCATCGCCGACGCGGCTGGCGCGGGCCTGCAGTCAGCGTTCATGGCCCCCACCGAGATCCTGGCCCGCCAGCACTACGAGACCATAGCGCCGGCCATGACGGCGCTGGGCCTGTCGGTGATCCTGCTGACCGGGCGCGACAAGGGGGCGGGCCGCGCCAACAAGCTGGCGGGTCTGGCCAGCGGCGCGCACGCTGTGGCCATCGGCACCCACGCCCTGTTCCAGAACGACGTGGTGTTCAAAAACCTGGGTCTGTCGATCATCGACGAGCAGCATCGCTTCGGCGTCAACGAACGCCGCCGGCTGCAGGACAAGGGGGATGGCGTCCATCTTCTGGCCATGTCGGCCACGCCGATCCCGCGCACCCTGGAGTTGACCGTGTTCGGCGACCTGGACGTCTCGCGCATCGACGAGAAACCGCCGGGTCGGACGCCGGTGGCGACCCGCGCGGTGCCCATGCCGCGCCTGCCCGAGATCGTCGCCCGCCTGAAAAGCGCGGCGCAGGGCGGCGCCCAGGCCTTCTGGATCTGCCCGCTGGTCTCGGAGTCCGAAAAGATCGACCTGCAGGCCGCCGAAGCCCGCGCCGCCGACCTGCGCCAGATCATCGGCCCGTCTGTTGGCCTGGTGCATGGCCAGATGCCCGCCGCCGAGAAGGACGCAGTCATGGCCGACTTCGTCGACGGCAAGGTGTCGGTTCTGGTCGCCACCACGGTGGTCGAGGTGGGGGTCAATGTGCCCAACGCCAGCATCATGGTCATCGAACAGGCCGAACGCTTCGGCCTGGCCCAGCTTCACCAGCTGCGCGGCCGGGTCGGCCGCGGCGCGCGAGAAAGCGCCTGCGTGCTGCTGTATGACCTGCCGCTGTCGGATACCGCCCAGCAGCGGCTGGACATCCTGCGCAAGTCCGACGACGGCTTTGAGATCGCCGAGAAGGATCTGGAGCTGCGCGGCGGCGGCGATCCGCTTGGCCTCAAGCAGAGCGGCTTTCCCGCCTATCGGCTGGCCGACCCCGTGGCCCACCGCGACCTGATCGCCGTAGCCGCTGATGACGCCCGCCTGATCCTGGCCCGCGACCCGGATCTGACCTCGCCACGCGGTCAGGCCGTGCGCACACTTCAGGAACTTTTCGACTGGAAACCGACCGCGCCACAGCACGACGCAGGGTAGAGCGCGGCGGCGCGCGAGCCTCGTGTGACGAATGATCCCCCAAAGACGGGTCAAGCTGCTATACTGATGAAAGCGTTGATCCGTCGACGCTCATTGCACCAGCAGAATGGCCTTCTTGGCGCCCCGGCTTTGCGCGCAGTCGCAAACTGACCGGCGCCGTCGCTTACCCTGCGCGCACCCGGAAGGTACTATGGCTCAACGCGCCGAAATCAGCTTTGCCGCCCAGAACGATCGCCACAGCACCTATGAGCGGATCACCCACATCGGCGGCGGCGTCGCCAAGCCCTGGAAGCTGACGATCAAGGAAGCAATCAAGCTGGTCGACAGTGGCAAGTGGCGCTTCTTCGTCATGCGCGACGATGTCGAGGTCAAGGTCGAGGCCCAGACCAGCCGTACCGGTTGCCGCTATCTGAAGACCGCCAACGACCGCAACGAGCCGCACGACCTGCTGACGCTTCCCGACTTCCCGGCGACCGAGACGGTCTAACTGGACGATAGTCCTACGCGGTCGATATGCGGGTCGCGAAGCCCCTGAGATTAACCGACTTGTCGTCTGACAACCGCGCTGTTTAAGCTCCGCTCCAGTTTAGGGGGAGCCAGATGGGGTATAGTGACCCGCGCTGCGGCGCAGGCGTCGTGATGGCCGCTCTGATGGTTTTGGGTCTGGCGGCGGCGCCGGGCCTGGCTGTGGCCCAATCTTCTGGACAACGCGACATCCGGGTGCCTTTCGGGCCTCCGGTCAGCGGCGACGGCTATACCGGCGGTTCGGTCGGCGTCTCCTACGCCTTCCTCGCCTGCTTTGGCGAAATCCATATCAACTACAGTCTGGCGGCGGGCTCGGCCCAGGCCAGCGACGTCTATCTGATGGGCGGCAAGACCTATGTCGCCGACGGGACGCCACCCAAGGTCGACACGATTCGCTTTGCAGGCACGGTCTCTCGGGGTGGTTCGGAGTTTGTCGGCAATTTCGCAGACGGCGCCACCGGCTCCTACGGCGCCAAGGGCTGTATGTCGGGCATCACCCAGAAGGTCGGCATGCTGACGCCGTGGCTGGGTCCGCGCCCGACCGCCGAGCAGATCACCAATTTCCTCAACACCCTGAGCGTGAAGGTCGAACCCGCCGGGCCCGTCCGCGACACCTCCCTGGAAAGCCGTCTGAAGGCCCAGGACCGCGCGAGACAAGACGCCGTTGAAAACCAGCAGCGCCAGGAGAAAGCGTCGGCCGAGGCCAGGCGCGTCGCCGAGGAACGCCGCAAGGCCGAAGCCGCCAAGCCTGTGTCGCGCACGCCCACGGGCTCTGGCGGCGGATACGCGCCGCAGCAGCAGGCATCGCCATCGCCACAGCCCGCGCCGCGTCCCCTTACCGACGCCGAGCGGGGCGACAGGGCTATCGCCTCGGACAGAATCCTGGCGCAGCAGCGCCTAGCCGAACAGCAGCGAGTCTATCACCAGCAACAACTGGCTGCTGCGGAGGCCGAGCGTCAGCGCCAGATCCAGATGAACGCCGCAATGGTCCAGGCCGCGCCCATCATCTACGGCGCGCTCGAGAGCGTGACCGACAGCATCGATCAGGCCTTCGCCCAGGCGAAGGCCAATCGCTGGGCCAATGCGCAATCCAACCTGATCGGCAAATGCCGAGACGGCGCAGAGGGCAACTGGCCCATCGCCAAGGATGGCGACCTTTTGCTGGGCGTACCGATGCGCTCGGAGTTGACCGTCGCCGATTGCGGCGACCGGCCCGACAATCGCTTCAAGACCTTCCGACTGATCATCGACGAGCAGATGCGCGTGCGCATCAAGGCCGACGGCTCGATGTGGATGAACGCCACCATCGTACTGATCGGGACCAAGCCGCAGAAGACCGTCATCACACGATACGACGCGCCGGCCACCGGCGTGATCACCGCCAGCAGCGCCGTCGTCGCCAACCTGCCGCCGGGCGAATACCATGTGATGATCCACAACGCGTCGGGCGCGGGCTTCAGGCCCTTCACCGTGCTGGTCAACAAGGTCGACGCCAAGAACCGCGTCATCGCCACGGCGCCGCCACCGTCACCGCCTCAACCCAATACCTACGACGCCTTCCCATCGCCGCCGGCGGAGCCATCCCCGACACCCGCGCCGAAACCCGCGCCGGCTCGCCTCGCCGGGATCCTTGCGGCCGTCGCTGGCGCTCCGGCGCAACAGCAGACGCCTGCCTCTCCCGCCGCCGGGCTTTTCGGCGCGCCTAGGCAGCCCACCCCGACGTCAGCACCGACGGCGCCTCGGCAAAGCGCCGCCCAGATCGCTGCGCAGCCGCTTCAGACGGCTATCGTCACCGAGCAGCACAAAGCCGACGTCGCCGCCAGAAAATCCCAGTTCGCGATTGGCTGGGCCCCGTCGCGGGTCGTCGAGATCAACGCCAGGGGCAACTTCCCCGCCGGCTCGTTCAACACCAAGTGCAACAAGCTTGTCTCGGCCGCGCCTGAACCGACCCTTCTGACCTACAAGGCCGGCGAAAGCGGTCAGGGGCCCGGCGGGATCGTTCGCTATGCCGGCGAAGGCAGTCGCTGCCGGCCGCAGACCGCCGGTGTCATCCAGTATGCCGACGGCACGCAGTGGATCGGCGGCGTCACCTCGCTTGACGTGACCCCGTTCCTGCCTCAGCCGGACGGCTTGGGAGAGTTCAAGTTTGCCGAGGGCGTCTCCAAGATGCTGCGGGCGCGCAAGACCGTCGACGGCTGGGAGGTCGCCGAGGAGTTCGTCGAACCGCCGCCCCCTCTGCCGCCAGAGGTGGCCAAGCCTGCCGCGCGCAAGGCCGCGCCGAAGAAGAAAAAGACCGGGCCGACCGGCGGAGCAGCCAGGCCGTTCTAATGCGCCGCCGCGCCTTTGCGGTGATGCCAGAGGTGCATGACGCCCGCCAGCACGCCGCCGACCACCAGGCCCACCACGGCTGAGCCCAGGGCGAAAGCCAGCCAGCCGGTCACCGCGCCTACGCCGGGAACGCCCTGCGCCCAGTGCGAGAAGCCTTCCACCCAGACCGGGATCGGGGTCAGGTGGAAGTGCTCAAGGCCATGGACGATGATGCCACCCCCGACCCACAGCATGGCGGCGGTGCCGATGAGGGTCAGGGCCTCCATGGTGATGGGCATGGCCTTGACCAGGCCGCGCCCGAACCCGCGCACCCCGGCGTTCTTGCGCTGGGCCAGGTGCAGACCGATGTCGTCCATCTTCACGATCAGCCCGACCACGCCATAGACCGCGATGGTCAGCAGCACGCCGACCACGGCCAGGGCGCCGGCCTGGATCAGCAGGGGCTTGTCGGCCACGTCGGCCAGGGCGATGGCCATGATCTCGCCCGACAGGATCAGGTCCGTGCGGATCGCGCCGTTGACCTTCTGGGCTTCCAGCTCTGGACCGCTCAGGGCCAGTTCTTCAGGCTCGTCGGCGCTGTGTTGACCGCTCAGCGCCTCCAGGATCTTCTCGGTCGCCTCAAAGGCCAGATACGAGCCGCCAACCATCAGGATCGGCGTGACCGCCCACGGCGCGAAGGCGCTGAGCGCCAGCGCACCGGGCAGCAGGAACAGCAGCTTGTTCCTGAACGAGCCCACCGCGATCTTCCAGACGATCGGCAGTTCGCGGTCGGGCGTGAAGCCCATGGCGTAGCCGGGCGTCACCGCCGCGTCGTCCACCACGACACCGACCGCCTTGGTCCCGGCCTTGCCGGCCGCGCCCGTGACATCGTCCAGAGAAGCGGCGGCGAGCTTGGTGATGCCAGCGACATCGTCCAGCAGTGCGGCAAGGCCGGAAGGCATAGGGGGCGCCCGATTCTGATAGCGGAAAGAAGTGGAACGCCACGGTGTGGTGATCGGCTCCGAAAGTCGATGATAGGATCGCTTGCCTGACGTGGGGTGAGGTCTGAAAGCGTGACGAAATGAATATCCCCGCCGCCCTCGCCCGCCTTGCGCCGCAGCTGTCGCCGACCGCGACCACGGCGGTGAACGCCCGGCGGCTGTCGGGCGGCGCCAGTCTGGAGACCTGGGCCTTCGACCTCGACGACGGCGCGGCCCTGATCCTGCGGCGACGCCCCGACAACGCACCGCCGCGCGAGACCGCCGCGTCCCTGGCCCATGAGGCCGCCCTGATCGTGGCCGCCGGCCGATCCGGCGCGCCGGTTCCGATCGTCGAGCGTGTCTGCGATCCCGAGGACGGCCTGGGCGAAGCCTTCGTCATGCGACGGCTCGAGGGCGAGACCCTGGGCAAGCGCATCGTCCGCGACGCCGCCTTCGACGCGGTTCGGCCCGATCTGGCGCGCCGCTGCGGCGAGGTGCTGGCCCGGATCCACGGCGCCGGGCTGGACGACCTGCCGCCGCTGACGACCTCGGACGCCCGGGGCGAGCTGGCGCGCTATGAAGAGGTCTATCGTCAGCATGGCGCCGAGCGTCCGACCTTCGAGGCCGCCTTCCGCTGGCTGGAGGCCACAGCGCCCGAGCCCGTCACCCCCGTGCTGGTCCATGGCGATTTTCGCAATGGCAACCTGATGATCCATCCCGAGCAGGGCCTGGTGGGCGTGCTGGACTGGGAACTGGCCCATCTGGGCGACCCGGCCGAGGACCTGGGCTGGATCTGCGTCAATTCCTGGCGGTTTGGCCAGTGGCGCAAACCGGTGGGCGGCTTTGGCGACTATCAGGCCCTGCTGGATGGCTATGCCCAGGCCGGTGGGCGCGAGATTCCGCTGTCGCGACTGCAGTTCTGGCAGGCGCTGGGCTCGCTGAAATGGGGCGTCATGTGCCTGATGATGTATTCCAGCTTCGCGACCGGCGCCGATCCCTCGATCGAGCGCGCCATGATCGGTCGGCGGGTCAGCGAAACCGAGATCGATCTGGTCCGGCTGATGGAGACGATGGCGTGATCACCTGCCCGACCGCCGGCGAACTCCAGACCGCCCTCGCCCTGTTCGATCGCGAGGCCGAAGGCCCCGCCGACGCGCGTCGCGTCTTTCTGGCCCGCGTCGCCGACAATGCCCGCGCCCTGCTTGCGCGCGAAGCGACGCTAGGTGAAGCCGCCGAGAACGAGGAACGCGCGCGACTGTCGGACCTGCTGGGCGCCGACGGTGACTTCACGGACCTCAATCACAGGCTCTGCCTGGCGCTGCGGTCCGGCGCGCTGGATCCGCGTGCCCCGGCTCTGCTGGCCCACCTGCGCGCGACCGCGATCGCCCGGATCGCCATCGATCAGCCAGGCTATTGCGGGCTTGAAGCGCTGCTCGCGGACTGAACCGGCCTGCCCGTGAAGGTGGCCACCCGGCCCTGGGCGTCGGCTTCGATGTCGGCATAGAACAGGTTGAACCCGTCGACCTTGCGGCGGTCGGCCCACGAGCCGCCGTCGCGCAGGGCCGTCGATTTGGGTCGACTGGTGTGCAGCAGGCCATCCTCGCACTGGGCCCAGACCTGGCGCTGCAGGAAGGCCGGCCGAGCGCCCCATTCCAGTCCGGTGGCGTTGGCCGCGCCCTGGTTCAGCCGCGCCGGCGCCCGCTCCTGGCTGACACCGCCCAGCAGCGGATTGAAGCACAGCGCGCGGCGGTCGTTCAGGTCGATCAGCTGGTCGCCGGAGTCCCAGATCAGAGAGCGATGGGTGAGCTCCTGGATCCGCTGGAAGTCGCCCTCCTGGGCCGAGGCCCAGGCGGCGACGCAGCCGGCCTGATCGCGCCGCTCGCAGGCCGGCAGGGGTGACACCAGGCCGTATTCCTCGGCCGGGACGATGGTCTCGATCAGATAGGCCGCGACCAGACGCTTCTTGACCGCTGGATCAGCGGCGATCTCCTCGCGCAACAGCCTGGCGGACATCGCCCCGCCCTGCTCGACGCCCACCAGGATGAACGGCCGGCCGCTGTTGTAGCGGGCCAGATAGAGCCGGAACGCCTCGCGCACGTCGCCATAGGCGAAGCGCCGCGCCTCGCGCGCGTCGTCGCGCAGGGTGAGATAGGTATAGAGGCTGGCCTGACGATAGCGCGGCGCGAACACCCGACCCACGCGATAGAACGGCCCGGCATAGTTGGGCAGCACCACGCGGTTCAGGAACCGCTGGGCCTTGGGCTGGTCGATGGCCCCGTTCCAGTCCTGGCCGCCGTCAAAGGTGGTGGGGTGGACGAAGAACACGTCGGTCGGCAGATCCTTGGGCGCCGGGCCGGACGGATCCTTGGGCCGCAGCGCCCAGGACGAGGCCTGGGCATAATGCGGTGGCGGCGGCGGCTCATAGGTCAGGAACGGGACCTTGGGATCGAGCGCGTTGCTGAGGATGTCGTAGCGCCACACGAAGGCGGCCGCGACCAGCAGCCCCAGAAAGAGCACCGCTCCGGCGAAAATCCAGCGCTTGAAGCCCTTGAAGCGATCACCCATGAGTCTGGGTTACACCAAGCAGGGCTGGGGTTTAAGCCCCCTCCTGCCCGATGATCGCCACCGAACACACATTGCTGGCCGGCGCGCCGCCCAGATTGTGGGTCATGCCGAAAACCGGGTCTTTCAGCTGGCGCTCACCGGCCCGGCCCTGCAGCTGCAGGTACATCTCGTAGAGCATGCGCAGGCCCGAGGCGCCGATCGGGTGGCCAAAGCACTTCAGACCGCCGTCGATCTGGCACGGCACCCCGCCGTCGGCGTCATAGAAGCCGTCCATCACGTCGCGCCAGCCCTGGCCCTCGGGCGAGATGAACAGGTCCTCCATCGTCACCAGTTCGGTGATCGAGAAGCAGTCGTGGACCTCGATCATCGAGATCTGTTCGCGCGGTCGCTCGATGCCGGCCTCGCGATAGGCCTTGCCGGCGGCGATGCGGGCGGTGTGGAAATGGCTGCCGTCCCAGCCGTTGTACTGGCTCTCGTAGCCGTTGGAGACCGACAGCTGGATGGCCTTGACCATGGTCAGGTTCTTCTTGCCCATCGCCTTGGCGATCTCGGGCGTGGTGACGATGGCGCAGGCCGCGCCGTCCGACACGCCGCAGCAGTCGAACAGGCCCAGCGGCTCGGCGATCATCGGGGCGTTGAGCACCTGCTCGACCGTGACCGGCTTGCGCAGGTGGGCCTTGGCGTTCTTGGCGCCGTTGGCGTGGCTCTTGACCGAAACGTGGGCGATGGCGCGCTTCAGGTCGTCCTTGGAGACGCCATGCTTGGCGCGATAGGCGCTGGCCAGCTGGGCGAAGTTGCCGGGGGCCGAGCCGTTGGGCATGACCTGAGGCATCAGGGTGCCGGGATTGGCGACCGGCAGGCCGCCATAGCCGGTGTCTTTCAGCTTCTCGACGCCCAGGGCGATGGCGATATCGGCCGCGCCGGAGGCCACGGCATAGACCGCGCCCCGGAAGGCTTCCGAACCCGAGGCGCAGAAGTTCTCCACCCGGGTCACGGCGATATTGGGCAGGCGCAGGGCGATCGACATCGGCGTGCCGCCCTTGCCGGTGCCCATCTCGTCGACATGGGTCGAGAACCAGGCCGCGTCCAGCTGGCTGGGCTCGATGCCAGCGTCGCTCATGGCCTCGATATAGGCCTCGACCATCAGATCGTCGGGACCGCAGTCCCAACGCTCGCCGAACTTGCTGCAGCCCATCCCCAGGATGGCGACCTTGTCACGGATGCCTTGCGCCATGATCGTCTCTCCTATTCCGCCGCGACGGCGGTTTGAGCTGAAACCGCCGAACGATCCGGCGCGGCCTTCCAGAAATAGCGGACGAAGCCGCGCTTCTCGTCGATGTCCTTGATCCGGAACACCATCTTGACCGGCAGGCCGGTGTCGACGTCGCCGGGCGACACGTCGGTGATGTCCATCATGATCCGCCCGCCGCCCTCGAAGACGATCATGCCGTAGTGGTTGGGCGGGGCCATCGAGAACGTCAGGTAGTCGGCCGAATAGCTGAGCACCGAGGCCTTGCGCTCGGCGAAGCGGTACGGCTCCTGGGTGTCGACGGCGGGATTGTTGGGGGCCACCGAGATGCGGGTGCGCGGGAACTGCACCACGCCGGTCTCGCGACAGCGACCGCCGACCAGGCCCAGGATCATGTCCTCGTTGCGATAGAGGGTGGTCAGGGCCGTCTTGTTGTCTTTCTCGGCCCGCATGCCCTTGTCCCAGTCGACCAGGCCATTGAACATGAGGAACTTCAGATAGTTGGTCTCTTCCTGACGATCCGCCAGCGAACCGGTCACGCCGCGCGCCGGCTTGAGGTTGGCCGCGCCGGTCGCCCGGAACACCAGGGCCTCGGCGCCCTGGCCGAACTGGGAAACGACGATGATCTCGCCCGCCTTGGCCTGTTCCAGGGCGTGGGCCAGCATCAGCGGGCCATGAGCGCTGCCCGCCTCGCCCATCAACGCGGCGAGGTTGTCACGCACGGCTTCGGCCGGGATGCCCAGGCTCTTGGCCAGGGTCGCGGCCATGCCGGAAAAGGTCGAAGGGAAACAGAAATGCGCCACGTCTGCGGGCGCGACGCCCGCAGCAGTCAGCGCGCGCTTCACCGCCGGCGGGACCAGCTTGACGATGCCCTCGTCGCGGATCCAGCGCTCTTCCCACGCATAGTCGAAGCCGCCGTCATTGCCCCGGAAATGGTCGACGAAATCGTCGGTGACGCTGCCGCGCCCCAGGAAGTCGGCCGCGCCACCTTCAGCGGTGACCACAAAGGCCGCCGCGCCATCGCCGCAGTCGAGCTCCAGCGCCGAGACCGCGCGCGCCTTGCGACGCTCGCCGGCCGCGACCAGCGCGGTCTTCGCCGCGCCGCCGGACACCGCCGCCAGGGCGTCGGCCAGGGCCGTCAGGCCGCAACGCTGCGAGCCGGTGACGTCGCTGGCGGTGATCGATTTTTCCAGGGTCAGGGCCGCCGAGACGACGCCCGCGTTCAGCCGGTCGGCGAACGGCGCGGTCGTGGAGGCGAAGTAGAGGGCGTCGACATGGCTGCGGTCGTCGCCGGACCCCAGGGCGTCACGAGCCGCCTCGACCGCCATGGTCAGGGCGTCCTCGTCCCAGTTGGCCATCGAGCGCTCGCCCTTGCCCTTGGACTTCAGGTTCGGCGCGACCCAGGCATTGGCCTCGACCATCGCCCTGCGGCTCAAACGTAAACGCGGCGCATAGGCGCCCCAGGCGGCGATGCCGACCATGTTCCGCTCCCTCGTCGGTTTTTCCGACTGATCAGCGGTTAGATTACGCTCGCGGAAAGGGGCTGCAAGTGTGACGTGGCGGCAGTTGAGCGCCTAAAATTCGACCGCTACCGATACGGATCATCCGTATTCAGATACCCCGCCACATAGTCCGCCACCCCGTCCTCGAGCGACGTCATCGGCGCGGTGTAGCCAGCCTCTCGCAGCCGCTCCATGCGCGCTTGAGTGAAGTACTGGTACTTGCCGCGCAGCACTTCGGGCATCTCGACATAGCTGATGTCAGGCTGGCGCCCGACGGCCTGGAAGGTCGCTTCGGCCAGGGCCTTGAAGGTGCGAGCCTGACCCGAGCCCAGGTTGAAGACGCCGTTGACCTGCGGATTGTCGCCCAGCCAGCCGACGATGTCGGCCGCGTCGCGCACATAGACGAAGTCGCGCAGCTGGCCGCCGTCCTCGTAGTCGGGATTGTGCGACTTGAAGAGCTTGACGCCCTCGCCGGCCGCGACCTTGGGCCAGACCTGGGCCACCACCGACTTCATACCGTCCTTGTGGCCCTCATTGGGACCATAGACGTTGAAGAACTTCAGCCCGACCCATTGGAGCGGCTTGCGGCCGCGCGCGGCTTCGCGGACGGCGTAGATGTCGAACAGGGCCTTGGACCAGCCGTAGGCGTTCAGCGGGCGCAGGGCCTTGAGCGACTCGATGTCGTCCTGGCCGTCGAAGCCCAGGGTCCCGTCGCCATAGGTCGCCGCCGAAGAGGCGTAGATCAGCCGGCGGCCATGCTCGGCGCACCAGTCCCACAGGTCGCGTGACAGCACGAAGTTGGACTGGATGATCTTGTCGGCGTCCGACTCGGTGGTCGACGACACCGCGCCCATGTGGATGACCAGTTCGACGTCGCCGCCGCGCCGGGCCAGCCAGGCGAACAGATCTTCCGGCGCCACGAAATCAGCAATCGGCGACTTGGCCAGATTGCGCCACTTGCCGCTGTCGGCCTCCCGCAGGCGATCACAGACCACCACGTCGATGGTCGGATCTTCGCACAGCTTGGCGACGATGTTGGAGCCGATGAAACCGGCGCCGCCGGTGACGAGGACGGTCTTGCGGGTCATGCGGCCCGCTTGGTCAGGGCGTCGTATTCCAGGAGGTTGGCGATCAGGGCCTCGAACTGGCTCATCGGCACCATGTTGGGACCGTCGGACGGAGCGTTGTCGGGATCGGGGTGGGTTTCCACGAACACGCAGGCCACGCCGATCGAGACGGCCGCGCGGGCCAGAACCGGCACGAACTCGCGCTGCCCACCGGAAGAACCGCCCAGGCCGCCCGGCTGCTGCACGCTGTGGGTGGCGTCGAAGACGACCGGGCAGCCGATCTCCTTCATGATCGGCAGGGACCGCATGTCGCTGACCAGGGTGTTGTAGCCGAACGACACGCCACGCTCGCAGGCCATGACGTTGGGATTGCCGGCGCCCGTCACCTTGGCGATGACGTTCTTCATGTCCCAGGGGGCCAGGAACTGGCCCTTCTTGATGTTGATCGCCCGGCCCGTATTGGCGGCGGCGACCAGCAGGTCGGTCTGGCGGCACAGGAAGGCCGGGATCTGGATCACGTCGACGGCCTCGGCGACCGGAGCGCAGTGGCTGATCTCGTGGACATCGGTCAGGGTCGGCAAGCCGGTGACCTCACGGATCTCCTGGAAGATCGCCAGGCTGTCATGCAGCCCGATACCGCGCTGGGCGTTGGCCGAGGTGCGGTTGGCCTTGTCGTAGGAGGTCTTGTAGATCAGGCCGACGCCCAGGCGGTCGGCCATCTCCTTCAGGGCATGGGCCGTTTCCAGCGCGTGCTGGCGGCTTTCCATCTGGCAGGGGCCGGCGATGATCGACAGCTTTTCGTTATTGCCGATGCGGACGGGCCTTCCGTTCTCGGTCTTGACCTCGACGACGGCGTTTGGGGCTACGGCTTGGGGCTGACTCAAGGCAAGACTTCCGGCGAGTGGTGATTTCAGGTCAGACAGGTGGCCTCAGAAGCGGGACGGTGCAAGTGCGGATCGACATGGACGGCGACGGACCGATCCTGGTGTGGCTTCGCAAGGACCTGCGCCTGACCGACAATCCAGCCCTGGACGCGGCGCTTGCGACGGGCCGGGCGGTCATTCCGCTCTATATTCTGGATGAAACGCCGGGCGTTCGCCCCATGGGCGCAGCGTCGCTGTGGTGGCTGGACAAGTCGCTCAGCGCCCTGGGCGCCGATATCGACCAGCGCGGCGGCAGGCTGATCCTGCGACGCGGCGCGGCGGCCGAGGTTCTGGATGACCTGATCGCCGAGACCGGCGCGGCGGGCGTGGTCTGGAACAGGCTATACGACAAGGCCAGCATCGACCGCGACGCCGCGATCAAGGCCGACCTACGCGGACGGGGACTGGCTTGCGAGAGCTTCAACGCCAGCCTGCTCAACGAGCCCTGGACCGTGAAAAACGGCTCCGGCGAAGGCTACAAGGTGTTCACGCCCTATTGGCGGGCGGCGCGCGAGCATATCGGCCAGGTGCATGTGACGCCGGCGCCCGTCGCCCTGCCCTCGCCCGCCGCATCGCCGTCCAGCGACCGTCTGTCCGACTGGGGCCTGCATCCGACCCGGCCTGACTGGTCGGGCGGATTCTCGATGTGGTGGCCCGGCGAGGCAGGCGCGGCCGATCGTCTGTCGACGTTCCTGAGCTCGAAGATCCAAGACTATGCCGACAAGCGCGACATCCCCGGGGTCGAGGTGACCTCCCTGCTGTCGCCGCACCTGCATTTTGGCGAGATCGGCCCCCGGCAGATCTGGGTGGCCACCCGGGCCGAGGCGGCAGCGGGAAACATTCCCGTCGCCCAGGCCGACAAGTTCCTGTCCGAGGTCGGCTGGCGAGAGTTCAACCACTCGATCCTGTTCCATCGACCAGACATCATCACCGCCAACTTCCGGCCAGAGTTCGACGCCTTCCCCTGGAACCGCGACGACGCGGCGTTCGCCGCCTGGACCGGGGGACGGACCGGCTATCCGATCGTCGACGCCGGCATGCGCGAGCTGTGGGCCACCGGCTTCATGCACAATCGCGTGCGGATGATCGTGGCCTCGTTCCTGATCAAGCACCTGCTGATCGACTGGCGGCAGGGCGAGGCCTGGTTCTGGGACACGCTGCTGGATGCCGATCTGGCCAACAATGTCGGCAACTGGCAGTGGACCGCCGGCAGCGGCGCGGACGCCGCGCCCTATTTCCGGATCTTCAATCCCATCACCCAGGGCGAGAAGTTCGATCCGCGGGGGGTCTATGTCCGACGCTGGGTTCCCGAGCTGAGCAATCTGCCCGACAAGGTTATCCACAGCCCGTGGACGGCGGCGACGCATCTTACCCCTGCCGCCAAGCGTACATACTCGCGACCGGTCGTGGATCACGCCCAGGCGCGGCAACGCGCCCTGGCCGCCTATCAAAGTCTCAAGGGAGACTAAGAGGGATTTGCGGGGACGGTCTCAACAGCGTTAAATGCCCCGGAGACCGCATGCGGACCGCCATGACCTATTCGGACACAGCGCTCTGGAATGACCCCGATCTGCGGCGCGCCCCCGGCGCGTTCCGGACGGCCCTGCGCGTTGCGGCCGAGAACTGGGCGGCGGGCTCCCTCAGCTTCATCCTGCCCTCGGGCAAGCGGTTCGACATCGAAGGCAAGACGCCCGGGCCCCGGGCGGTGATCCAGATCCACGACTATCGCTTCGTGCGCCGCGCCCTGGCCTCGGGCGATATCGGTTTCGCCGAAGGCTTCATCGCCGGCGAGTGGGACACGCCCGATCTCTCCACCGTGCTGGAGGCCTTCTCGCTGAACTTCGACCGCCTGCATGACCTGGTCGAGGGCAATATCGTGATGCGGGCGATCAACGCCCTCTTTCACCTGTTCAATCGCAATGATCGCCGGGGTTCGAAGAAGAACATCCATGCCCACTACGACCTGGGCAACGCCTTCTATTCCCGCTGGCTGGACTCCAGCATGACCTACTCCTCGGCGCTCTATGACCAGCCCGGCCAGACGCTGGCGGACGGCCAGCGCGCCAAGTACGCGGCCCTGGCCCGGACCCTCGACCTGCAGACCGGCCAGAGCGTTCTGGAGATCGGCTGCGGCTGGGGCGGCTTCGCCGAGTTCGCGGCCAAGGAGGTCGGCGCGCACGTCACCGGCATCACCATCTCGCCCGCCCAGCACGACTTCGCCCGCAAGCGCCTGTTCGACCTGGGCCTGGCCGACAAGGCTGACATCCAGCTGATCGACTATCGCGACGTTCAGGGCCGCTTTGACCGCGTGGCCTCCATCGAGATGTTCGAGGCCGTGGGCGAGGCATATTGGCCGACCTATTTTAGCAAGATCCATCAGGTGCTGAGCCCAGGCGGCCGCGCCGGTCTGCAGATCATCACCATCCGCGACGAGCTGTTCGAGCACTACCGGACTCATACCGACTTCATCCAGCGCTACATCTTCCCGGGCGGCATGCTGCCCAGCGAGACGCGCCTGAGAGCCGAGACGATGCGTGCAGGGCTGGAGTGGCGTGAGGTCAGCCGCTTTGGCCAGGACTATGCCGAAACCCTGGCGGAATGGGCCCTCCGTTTCGAGGCGGCGTGGGACGAGATCATCAAGCTGGGCTTTGACGAACGCTTCCGGCGGTTGTGGCGGTTCTATCTCAGCTATTGCGAGGCGGGCTTCCGCACCGAACGCACCAATGTGATCCAGCTGGGCCTGAGCCGGGCCTAGACGTTTGGCCTTCGCCTCACGACCTCGGGTGTGCGTAAATGATCAAAAGCACAGCGAGGTCGCGTTCGAATGAACCTCTACACCATGGTCCTGGACTTCCACGGCGGCACCTATATCAGCCAGTTTGACGCCGCCACGCCGGTTGACGCCGTCACCGCCTGGTGCGGCGAACTGCAGGAAGAGCAACTGCTGGGCGAGGTGTCGTCCGACATCGCTGAGGGCATCATGGTCGATGCCGTCGAAAACCGCCTGGTCGAGGTCGAAGGGCTGCACAATGTCTGGTGCGCCGCCACGACTGCCGGCGGGCCGCTGGCCCTGCTGAACGTCATCGAGACCCATGCCAGCCCGAGCTAGACCCCCATCGCCTTGCGGGTGGCCGCCGCCTTGGCGCGGAAGGCCGCCCGTTCGGCGTCGGGCATTTTCGACAGGGTCTTGAGCGGCATCATCATGCGGCCCAGGCCGGCCAGCCGGGTCTCATGCCTGTCGATAAAATCCCAGTACAAGGCGTTGAACGGGCAAGCATTATCGCCGTTGCGATCCTTGAGGTCATAGCGACAGCCTTTGCAGTAGTCGCTCATCCGGTCGATATAGGCGCCGCTGGCCGCATAGGGCTTTGAGCCCACGATGCCGCCATCGGCGAAGGTGGCCATGCCGCGCGTATTGGGCATCTCGACCCACTCATAGGCGTCGGCGAACACCACCATGTACCAGTCGTCGACCGCGTCCGGATGGACGCCCAACAGCATGGCCAGATTGCCGGTGACCATCAGCCGCTGGATGTGGTGGGCATAGGCGTGATCGCGCGCGGCGGTCACGGCGTCGGCGACGCAGGCCATGTCGGTTTTGCCGGTCCAGTAGAACCACGGCAGCTTGCCCTGGGCGTCCAGGGCGTTGCGCAGGGCGTATTCCGGCATCTTCAGCCAGTAAACGCCGCGCACGAATTCCCGCCAGCCCAGGATCTGGCGGATGAAGCCCTCGACCGCATTCAGCGGCGCCTTGCCGGCCCGATAGGCCGCCTCGGCGCGGCGGCAGACCGTCAACGGATCCAGCAGGCCGATATTGAGGGCCGGCGAGATCAGGCTGTGCCACAGGAACGGCCGCTGCCAGCTCATGGCGTCCTGCCAGTCGCCAAAGCCCGCCAGCATGTCGTCGAAGAAGTGGTCGAGGATCCCTTCGGCTTCCTCGGGATTGGTCGGCCAGGCGAAGGTGTCCACGCGGCCAAAATGGTCCTCGAACCCCGCCCCGACCATGGCCATAACCTCGCGCGTCGTGGCATTGGGCGTCGTGCGCAGCCGCTCTGGCGGTCGCACCCCGGCCGGCAGCTTCTTGCGGTTCTCGGCGTCGAAGTTCCATTGGCCGCCAACCGGCTTGTCGCCGTCCATCAGCAGGCCCGTGGCGCGGCGCATCTCGCGGTAGAAATACTCCATCCGCAGTTCCTTGCGGCCCTCGGCCCAGGCGGCGAAGCGCTGGCGTGAGCACAGGAAGCGGTCGTCCTCGCGGGTTTCCATCGCAACCGGCAGGGTCTGGGCCAGGGTCAGCAGATGGTCTTCCAGCCCCCACTTGCCACAGGCGGTGCGGATCACCCGGCCTAGGGGCTCCTCGGCCAGGGCGCGGGCGATCTCGCCACCGATCGAGCCGGTGTTGGCCGGATCGTCCAGCCTGACATAGCGAACCCGCACGCCCCGGTCCCGCAGGCGCTGGGCGAACTGGCGCATCGCCGACCAGACCAGAACCAGCTTCTGCTTGTGATGTTTCCACGCCGTGGCCTCGGCCACCGACTCGGTCATCAGGACGAGATCGCGCTCGGGATCCAGCCCGGACAGGGCGGAAAGGCCGTCGCTCAGCTGATCGCCCAGCACCAGCCGCAGCACGCCCCGTCCCTGATCTGTCACGCCTTGCTCATCCTTCGTCCCGACCTTCAGGAAAACTGGGCTTGCGTCGGGTCGCCGCGACACGATCTACCATGCTCGCTCCGTCCCGCGACCCTCAGCTTTACCGATCCGAGCCCATGACCTTCAAAGCCAGCGTCTCCCCCAGTGTTCTGGACGCCATCGGCAATACGCCCCTCATCCGCCTGAACCGCGCCAGCGAGGCGACGGGCTGCGAAATCCTGGGCAAGGCCGAGTTCATGAACCCCGGCCAGTCGGTCAAGGACCGCGCCGCCCTGGGCATCATCCGCGACGCCGAAGCGCGAGGCCTGCTCAAGCCCGGCGGCCGGATCGTCGAAGGCACGGCGGGAAACACCGGCATCGGCCTGGCCATGGTCGCCTCGGCCCTGGGCTACAAAACGACCATCGTCATCCCCCGCACCCAGAGCCAGGAGAAGAAGGACGCCATCCGCCTGCTGGGCGCACAGCTGGTCGAGGTGGACGCCGTTCCCTATTCAAACCCCGACAACTATGTCCGCTATTCCGGGCGCTTGGCGGAGGAACTTGCCAAGACCGAGCCCAATGGCGTGATCTGGGCCAACCAGTTCGACAATGTCGCCAATCGCCAGGCGCATTACCTGACCACGGGACCGGAAATCTTCGAACAAACAGAGGGTAAGGTAGATGGCTTCATCTGCGCCGTCGGCTCGGGCGGCACCCTGGCCGGCGTCGCCCAGGCGCTGCGCGAGCGCAAGCCCTCGGTGAAGATCGGCCTGGCCGACCCGCACGGCGCGTCCCTCTACAGCTGGTACAGGGACGGCGAACTGAAGTCGGAGGGTACCTCGATCAGCGAGGGCATCGGCCAGGGCCGCGTCACCGCCAATCTGGACGGCCTGGTGGTCGATCACCCCTTCCGGATCAGCGACGAGGACATGCTCAAGGTCGTCTTCGAGCTGGTCGAGCACGAGGGCCTGTGCCTGGGCGGCTCGGCCGGGATCAACGTCGCCGGCGCCGTTGAACTGGCCAGGGTGATGGGCCCAGGCCACACCATCGTGACCATCCTGTGCGACCACGGCTCTCGCTATCAGAGCAAGCTGTTCAATCCGGCCTTCCTCGCCGAAAAGGGTCTGCCGACCCCGGGCTGGATGTAGAAGAGGCGCTTAAGGGTCGGAGTCGGGTTGCCCATCCTGCCTGATCCCGCGATCCTGCCCGACCTCAATCAGGGGCGAGTCAGACCCCGAAAGGCGCAGCCATGACCCTGCAAGATCCTCTCGTCTCGACCGCCTGGCTGCGCGATCACCTCGAAGCGCCCGACGTGCGCATCGTCGACGCCTCGTGGTTCATGCCGGGCACGCCGCGCGATCCGAAGGCCGAGTTCCTGCTGGCCCACATCCCCGGCGCGGTCTTCTTCGACATCGACGAGATCTCCGACGAGACCTCGCCCCTGCCGCACATGCTGCCCAGCCCCATCAAGTTCGCCTCGCGGGTCCGCAAGCTGGGCCTGGGCGATGGGTCGCGCATTGTCGTCTATGACAGCCTGGGGATCCTGCCCGCCGCCCGCGTCTGGTGGACCTTCCGCGCCATGGGCCATGAGGACGTCGTGGTGCTGGACGGCGGCCTGCCCAAGTGGATCGCCGAAGGTCACCCGATCGAGGACGGCCCCGCCCTGCCGCAGGAGCGCCACTTCACCTCCCGCTATCAGGCCGACATCGTCCGTACGGCCCAGCAGATGAAGCGCAACCTCGAGACCGGCCGCGAGCAGGTGGTCGACGCACGCCCCGCGGGCCGCTTCACCGGCGAGACGCCCGAGCCCCGCGCCGGCCTGCGCGGCGGTCACATCCCCGGTTCGCGCAACATTCCGCTGGGCGACATGCTGGCCCCCGACGGCACGATGCTGAGCGCCGACAAGCTGGCGGCCGTCTTCGCCGCTGCCGGCGTCGATGTCGCCAAGCCGGTCGCCGCGACCTGCGGCTCGGGCATCACGGCCTCGGTTGTCGCCCTGGCCCTGGCCCGCCTGGGCCACCCGCGCGCCGCCGTCTATGACGGCTCGTGGACCGAATGGGGCGGGCTTGAGGATACTCCGGTCGTGACCGGCCCCGCCTGACGCCTTGGCGCTGCGACCAACCCGGCCTAAACCACGACCGTCCGCCGCGTCGTCGAAAGCACCCCCATGGATGAAGAAACCCGCCTGATCCGAACGGGCGCGTCGTCGGCGCTTCCGGCCCGCACGGTCAATCCGCCGATCCAGCGCGGCTCGACCGTGCTGATGGCCAATGCGGCCTCGTTGTATGATGAAAGTCTGATCAGCTACGGCATCACGGGCCTGTCCTCGCCCGCCGCCCTGCAGGTGGCCCTGGCTGAACTGGAAGGCTCGCCGGACGTCACCCTGTATCCCTCCGGCCTGGCGGCGATCACCGGCGCCATGCTGGCGGTGCTGAAGGCCGGCGACGAGATCCTGGTGGTCGACAGCGCCTACAAGCCCACCCGCCGGTTCTGCGACCGGGTGCTGAGCCGCTTCGGTGTCGCCACCACCTATTACGACCCGGCCCTGTCGCCCGACGCGCTGATGGCCCTGACCACGCGCAAGACGCGGATGATCCTGCTGGAAGCGCCCGGTTCGCTGACCTTCGAGATGCAGGACGTCCCGGCCATCGCGGCGGCCGCCAATGCGCGCGGCATCCTGACCCTGATCGACAACACCTGGGCGGCCGGCCTCTATTTCAAGCCGCTGGCCCATGGCGTGACCATCAGCGTCCAGGCCCTGACCAAATATGTCGGCGGACATTCGGACTGCTTCATGGGCAGCGCTACCACCATGGACGCCGACATCGGAAACGCGCTCGGCAACGCCATGTGGGACATCGGCTGGTCGGTGTCGCCCGACGACGCCTACACCATGCTGCGCGGCCTGCGCACGATGACGACCCGCCTGCCCCGCCATCACGAGAATGGCCTGACCATCGCTCGCTGGCTTCAGCAGCGGCCCGAGGTGGCGCACGTGCTGCACCCCGCCCTGCCCGACGATCCCGGCCACGCCCTGTGGCGGCGCGACTTCACCGGGGCCTGCGGCCTGTTCGGCGTGGTGCTGAAACCTGCCCGCGAGACGGCCGTTCACGCCTTTCTCGACGCCCTGCAGCTGTTTGGCCTGGGCTTTTCCTGGGGCGGCTATGAGAGCCTGGCCATTCATTGCGATCCGCAACTGAAGAGCCGCTCTATCCCCGTCGATCTGGAAGGCCCATTGCTGCGCCTGCATATCGGTCTGGAATCCCCGGCCGACCTCATCATCGATCTGGAGCGCGGATTCGCGGCTCTGAACAGTCAGGCCTGAAACCCATGACCACCCATATCGCCCTGCTGCGCAGCGTCAGCCCCGGCGGCCAGAAGCCGATCGCGGCCGAGACCTTTGTCGACCTGCTGGGCGAACTGGGCCTGACCAACGCCCGCGCGGTGGGCGGCGCCAACAATCTGGTGTTCGACAGCCCCGAGCGCACCGGCGCTGACCTGCAAAACTTCCTTGAGACCGAGATCCACACGCGTATGGGCTTGCGCACCGATATCTATGTGCGCACCGCCCAGGCCTGGGCGGCGATCATCGCCGCCAATCCCTATGCCGAGTTCGCCCTAACCGATCCGGGCCTGCTGATGACCCTGTTCCTCAAGGATCCGCCGGACAAGAAGGTGATCGGCGCCCTGCGCGCCAAACTGTCGGAGGGCGAGCAACTGCGCGTCGAGAGCCGCCAGTTCTACGTCACCTACCCCAATGGGCTTGGCGCGTCGAAGTTCAGCAACGGGCTCGTCGAAAAGGCCCTGGCCACCCGGATCACCGGCCGGTCGTGGACGATCGTGCAGGCGATCGGCGAGGCGATCGGCGAGGCGGGGGACGAGGCCGTCTGAGGCCTCGCCCGGTCTCAGCGACCCGGTATCCGCTCATAGACCACCAGCGGTGCAGCCGTTCGTCCGGCGATGCGCGGAGCGATCGCTTAGGCGATGGCCCGGCTGGTAGAGGCGGCGCTCTCGAACAGCAGCCGATGGAGTTCGGGTTCGTAATAGGCCAGCAGCGTCCTGGCGAAGTCGGCCTCGTCAAGGTTCAGGGCCTTGGCCCACGCGGCCTGGGTCTCGATCGGCAGACGGCCGACGCCGCTCTCTACCTGGGAGACAAACGTATAGTAGCGCAGCCCGACCTGTTCGGAGAGCTGGGCCTGGGTCAGGCCCGCCGCTTCTCGGCCCGCCTTAAGCCATCGGCCGGCCTCCTGCCGAAGCGCCTTGGTGTGCGCGACCTTGGCGGGGTCGGGGGTGGCTCGTGGCATCTAGCCTCCTGATTGTCATGCGGCGCGGGCGAAGGTCGGCGTTTTCCGCACATAACAGTATTTATGCAACGTGTTATTGGGCGACATGCGAGAACTTGTCGAAAACTGACGTTATGGCGCTGCGCTGCGGCGATGGGCTTTGCAAAGCCGGCCTGATGGCGGCGGCGGCGGAACGTTTTGAATTCAGTTATAACTAAACGTATTGTTACCTTCTCGTCGCCGGCCCGCTTGACGCAGGCAAGGCCGGGCGGGCGGTGGCCAGTATGAGATAGCCGGCCACCGCCGACACGACGGAGCCGCACAGCACCCCGATCTTGACCTCGTCGAGCAGCAGAGGATCGGCGAAGGCCAGGTTGCCGATGAACAGGCTCATGGTGAAGCCGACCCCACACAGCAGCGCTACGCCATAGAGCTGGCGTACCGTCGCGCCGCGCGGCATGTCGGCGAACCCCAGCTTGATCACCGCCATGGCGGCGAGGAAGACGCCGGCCTGCTTGCCCAGAAACAATCCCAGCGCCACACCGACCGGCACCGGGGCGAGAACCGTCGCCAGGGTCACCCCCGCGAAGCTGACGCCGGCATTGGCCAGCCCAAAGAGCGGCACGATCACAAAGGCCACGGGCCTGTGCAACGCATGCTCCAGCTGGTGAAGCGGCGAATGACGATCATCGGGCCGGCCGCGCGACGGCCGGAGCGGAATGGTCATGGCCAGAACGACCCCGGCCAAGGTGGCGTGAACGCCGGACTTCAGAACGCACAACCACAGCGCCACGCCCAGCAGCAGATACAGCCACAGCCATGTCACCTTGAAACGGTTGAGGGCGATCAGGGCGATCGTGACGCCGCCCGCCAGGGTCAGCGCCAGGACGTTGAGTTGGTCGGTATAGAAGACGGCGATGATCAGGATGGCGACGAGGTCATCGAGAATGGCGATCGCCGTCAGGAAGATCTTCAACGAGGCCGGCGCGCGCGATCCCAGCAGCGACAGGACGCCCAGTGCGAAGGCAATGTCGGTGGCCGCCGGGATCGCCCAGCCGCGAAGATGTTCGGGCGTTCCCAGATTGACCGCGCTGTAGATCAGGGCCGGCGCCACGACCCCGCCCAGCGCCGCAACGCCGGGCAGGATCAGGCGCGAGGGCTTCGAAAGCTGCCCGTCCAGCACCTCGCGCTTGATCTCCAGCCCAACCAGCAGAAAGAACACGGCCATCAGACCGTCATTGATCCAGTGCGCGAGGCTTTCGCGCATCGCCAGGCCGGCGATGGTCCCGCCGATCTCGATATGCAGCACGGCGTTGTAGGCGGCGGCCCAGGGCGAATTGGCGACCAGCAGAGCCAGGGCCGCCGCCGCCATCAGGACGTATCCCCCGGCCGCTTCATGATGCAAGAACTGGCGCAGAGCCGAGAGTGCGCGCGTCGAGAGTCTGGGCTTCGGTTCAAATGCCACGGCGGCCTCCAAAAGCATGGATCAAGCTATCGTGACGTCCGGTTATCGACGGACGCCGGACCGAATTCGCTGGAGGCGCGGCCTGGCCGCATGAAGCGGCCTGATATCTGCCGCGCAATCTGACCATGCCGGCGTCAAGGTCAAGCGAAACCGGCTCGCCCTGTTCAAGGCGGGCGACGGAACAGGCGAGACCAGCAAACGTGCTCGGCATGATGATGCGATTGCGGAACCTCATAGCGCCCTCAAGCTCGATCCCGCGCAACCTGACGACACCCAGGGCATGACATCGGGAAAGAATTGACCTCCGCCACGGCTCGGCACAGAACGTCTTCAGCGTCAGATTCCATCTCGACTGGAACGCGGCGCAAGCGCCCCGGATCGTGGGCCACTGGGGAGAAGACACTTGGATAGACGTCAGTTTCTTGCTGCCTGTGGAATCGGCGCCGGCGGCATGCTGTTGCCCGGCTTCGGCCAGGCCATCGCCGCCGATCAGCTGGTGGAAACCATCGAGCTGGCCGTCAAGAAGCGCCTGGCCGACGCGGCCATGAGCGCCGCGACCGCCGCCGGGGCCAGCTATTGCGACGTGCGCGTCGGCCGCTATCTGCGCCAGTTCATCGTCACCCGCGAGGCCAACGTCCAGGCGGTGACCAATACCGAATCGAGCGGCGTGGGCGTTCGCGTAATCGCCGACGGCGCCTGGGGCTTTGCCGCCACCAACAACATTTCGGCGGAATCGGTCGCCCAGACGGCCCGCCTGGCCACGATGATCGCCAAGGCCAACGCCAAAAACCAGACCGCGCCCGTCCGCCTGGCCCCCACCAAGGGCGTGGGCGAGGTGAAGTGGGCCACACCCATTCGCCGCAACGGCATGGAAGTCTCGCTGCAGGAGAAGGTCGACCTTCTGATGCGCGTCAACGGCGCGGCGCTGACGGCCGGGGCCAGCTTCGTCAATTCCAGCCTGTTCCTGATCAACGAGCAGAAATACTTCGCCAGCACCGACGGCTCTTACATCGACCAGGACGTCCACCGCATCTGGGCGCCCTTCACGGTGACCGCCATCGACAAGGCCAGCGGCAAGTTCCGCTCGCGCGAGGGTCTCTCCGCGCCGATGGGTCTGGGCTACGAGTACCTGGACCCCAAGGCCGAGGACAAGAGCCTCTCACCCAACGGCATCATCAGCTACGGCAAGTCCTATGACATGGTCGAGGACGCCAAGGCCGCCGCCGTCCAGGCGCGCGAAAAGCTCACGGCCAAGTCGGTCAAGCCGGGCCGCTACGATCTGGTGCTCGACCCCAACCATCTGGGCCTGACCATCCACGAGTCAGTCGGCCACCCGCTCGAGCTCGACCGCGTGCTGGGCTACGAAGCCAACTATGCCGGGACCAGCTTCGCCACGCTGGACAAGCGCGAGGCGCGCTTCCAGTACGGCAGCGAGATCGTCAACCTCACGGCCGACAAGCTGCAGCCCGGCAGCCTGGGCGCGGTCGGCTATGACGACGAAGGCGTCGGCACCAAGAGCTGGCCGCTGATCCAGGACGGCAAGCTGGTCGACTACCAGGCCACCCGCGACCAGGCCCACATGCTGGGCAAGACCGAGTCAGACGGCTGCTCCTATGCCGACTCCTGGTCGACCGTGCAGTTCCAGCGGATGCCCAATGTCTCGCTGCAGCCGGGCAAGAAGAAGATGAGCCTGGACGACATGATTTCGGGCGTCGAGGACGGGATCTACATCCTGGGTCGCGGCTCGTTCTCGATCGACCAGCAGCGCTACAACGCCCAGTTCGGCGGCACGCTGTTCTACGAGATCAAGGACGGCAAGATCACCCAGCCCCTCGAGGACGTGGCCTATCAGATGCGCACGCCCGAGTTCTGGAACGCCTGTACGGCGATCTGCGACGAGCGCGACTACCGCCTGTTTGGCTCCTTCTTTGATGGGAAGGGCCAGCCCAGCCAGGTTTCGGCCGTGAGCCACGGTTCGTCGACCACCCGGTTCGACGACATCAATGTCATCAACACCGCGCGCTCGCTCGGTTGATCGGGTCGAGGGAGACAGTCCAATGAGCATCATGACAGAGGCCGAGGCCAAGACGATCCTCGACAAGGTCATCAAGCTGTCGACGGCCGACGAGTGCACCGCCCAGCTGACCGGATCGGTCGAAGGCAATATTCGTTTCGCCCTCAACAACGTCTCAACCAGCGGCGTGGTCAGCAATACCGATCTGTCGGTCCAGGTGGCGTTCGGCAAGCGCGTCGGATCGGCGTCGATCAACGAGTTCTCGGACGCCGCCCTGGCCCGCGTGGTCAAGCGCGCCGAGGAACTGGCCAAGCTGGCGCCGGAGAATCCGGAGTTCGTCACGGCCGTCGAGGCCCAGACCTACAAGCCCAGCGCGACCTTCAGCGCCGCGACCGCCGCGATCACCCCCGACCAGCGGGCCGAGATCGCCCGGGCCTCCATCGCCCCCTGCCGCGCCCAGAACCTGATCGCCGCCGGCTTCCTCAATGACGAGCAGAGCTTCGTCGCCTTCGCCAACAGCAAGGGCGCGTTCGGCTATCAGCGCGCCACCGAGGTCGACTACACCTGCACGGTGCGTACGGCCGACGGCCGGGGCTCGGGCTGGGTCAGCCGCAACCTGCAGGACTCCACCAGCTTCAAGCCGGCCAGCGACATCGAGATCGCCATGCGCAAGGCCAGCGCCTCGGCCGAGGCGCAGTCGCTGGAACCCGGCAAATACACGGTGATCCTGGAACCGGCCGCCGCCTCGGGCCTGATCTCGTTCATGCTCAATTTCTTCGACGCCCGCCAGGCCGACGAGGGCCGCAGCTTCCTGTCCAAGAAGGGCGGCGGCAACAAGCTGGGCGAGCAGGTCTATGATCCGCGCGTCACCTTCACGGCCGACCCCTGGCACCCCGAGCTGGCGGTGCTGCCGTGGGACGCCCAGGGCCGGGCCCGCGAGCGCATGCCGCTGGTCGAGAACGGCAAGATCGCCAACCTGCTCTACTCGCCCTATTGGGCCCAGAAGCAGGGCAAGAAGGTGGTGGGCCGGCCGGGCAACATCATCATGTCGGGCGGAACCAAGTCGACCGCCGACCTGGTGCGCGAGACCGAGCGCGGCATCCTGGTGACCCGCACCTGGTACATCCGCATGGTCGATCCCCAGACGGTGCTGCTGACCGGCCTGACCCGCGACGGCACCTTCTACATCGAGAACGGCCAGTTGAAGTACCCGGTGAAGAACTTCCGCTTCAACGAGTCGCCGGTGATCATGCTCAACAACATCGATGATCTGGGCCGGCCGGTTCGGGTCAGCGAGGGCGGTCAGATGCAGTACATGATCCCTCCGATGCGCGTGCGTGACTTCACCTTCACCTCGCTGTCGGACGCCGTCTGACCGGATAACGCATGGCCGGTAACCGCGTAACGCGTTCTGAGTGCCTGCGCCTGCTGACGGGCGGCGCATTGGGGGGCTGGCTTGCCGGCCTCCCGTCTGCCGCCCGCGCAGCGCCCGTGTACGACTTCTGGTTCACCCGCCTGCGCTACGACTCCGGCGACTGGGACGTTGACCAGCGGATGCCGTCCAACATCCTGACCTCGCTGATCGACTACACCAACCTGCGGGTCGATCCGCAGGAGCGCGTGGTGCGGCTGTCGGATCCGGCGATGCTGACCGCGCCGTTCTGCTATCTGGCCGGCCACAAGCTGGTGGAGTTCAGCCCCGCCGAGGCCGCCAATTTCGAACGCTATGTGCGCAACGGCGGCTTCGTGTTCGTCGATGACTGCAACCACGATATCGACGGCCTGTTCGCCCGATCGTTCGAACGCCAGATGACAAAGCTGTTCGGCGCCGAGGCCCTGCGCAAACTGCCCAACGACCACGCCATCTATCGCAACTTCTTCAAGTTCGACGGCCCGCCAGCCACCAGCTTCGAGCTGAACGGCTGGGGCGATGATCTCGTGCATGACTACCTCAAGGGCATCGAGATCGGCGGGCGCCTGGGCCTGCTCTACAGCAACAAGGATTACGGCTGCGAGTGGGATTACGACTGGCGCAACAAGCGCTTCCTAGCTGAAGACAACACCAAGTTCGCGGTCAACATCGTGCTCTACGCCCTGACCGCCTGATCCCGCCTCTCGCCTGTTCGGAACCGCGATGACCCAGACCCCCACCGAAGCCGATATTGCGCTCAAGCTCGAGCGCCTGGGCCAGCTGCGCGCGGCGATCGGTCAGGCCATCGTCGGACAGGACGAGGTGGTCGAGCAACTGCTGATCGGCCTGCTGGCCGGCGGCCACTGCCTGATCGAGGGCGTGCCGGGCCTGGGCAAGACCCTGCTGGTCCGCACCCTGGGTCAGGCGCTGTCGCTCGATTTCCGCCGCGTCCAGTTCACGCCCGACCTGATGCCCAGCGACATCCTGGGCACCGAGGTGCTGGAAGAGGATCACGGCACCGGCCACCGGCACTTTCGCTTCCAGCCGGGCCCGGTCTTCACCAACCTGCTGCTGGCCGACGAACTGAACCGCACCCCGCCCAAGACCCAGGCGGCCCTGCTGGAGGCCATGCAGGAGCACACGGTCAGCTATGCAGGCGTCACGCATGCGCTATCAGAGCCGTTCTTCGTGCTGGCCACCCAGAACCCGCTGGAACAGGCCGGCACCTACCCCCTGCCCGAGGCCCAGCTGGACCGGTTCCTGCTCAACATCCGGGTCGGCTACCCCACGGCCGAGGAAGAGCGCGCGATCCTGGCCCTGACGACCGGCGGCGCCATTGCTGCGCCAGAGCCGGTGATGACTGGACCCGACATTGTCGAACTCCAGAAATGGGTGCGCCAGGTGCATGTCGGCGAAGGCCTGCTGACCTGGATCACATCCCTCGTCCGCGCCAGTCGTCCCGGCCCCGACGCGCCCGCCGCCGTCCAGACCTATGTTCGTTGGGGAGCCGGGCCCCGCGCCGGTCAGGCCCTGGTGCTGGCCGCCAAGGCGCGGGCCCTGCTGCACGGACGGCTGGCGGCCACCCGGGCCGACGTCGTCGCTCTGGCGGCGCCGGTCATGCGCCACCGCATCCTGCTGTCGTTCGCAGCCGAGGCCGAGCGCAAGACGACCGACGACGTGGTCGCCGCCCTGCTGGCCGCGCTTCCGGCGCCGACGCGGGACTGATCGCGGCGCATGTCTCCGTTCGACCTCCCGCCCGACCTGCGCAGCCGCTTGCGACGCCTGTCGCTGGCGCCCCGCGCGGCTGCGGTGCTGGCGGGCGACGGGATGCACGCCAGCCGCAATCGCGGCGGCGCGATGGAGTTCGCCCAGTACCGCGCCTATGAGCGCGGCGACGACCTGCGCCGGATCGACTGGAAGCTCTACTCCCGGTCAGACCGCTTCTTCGTTCGCGACGCCGAACGCGAGAGCCCGGTGGCGATCTGGATCGTCCTGGACGCCAGCGCCTCGATGGGTCAGGCCGATCTTGCCCGCCCCGACTGGTCGCGCTTCGACGCCGCCCGGCGCCTGGCCGCCGCCGTCATCGAGATCGCCCTGCAACAAGGCGACCGGTTCGGCGTCATCGTCGCCCAGGCGCAAGGGGCGCTGGTCTTGCCACCGTCCAGCGACAAGCGTCACCGCGACCGCATCCGACTGACGCTGGGTCCGCTTCGCCCCGGCGGCGTTCCGGCCTGGGAGCGAGACGTGCAAACCCTGGGCGAGCGTATCGCGCCCGGCGACATGGCCCTGTTCGTCACCGACGGCTTCGACGACGCCTGCGTCGCGGCCGCCGAGCGTCTCGCCGCGTCCGGTCGCGACGTGTCGTTCATCCAGCTGCTGACCGCCGACGAGCGCGACTTCCCGTTCGACCGCAGTCTTCGCTTCCGCGACCCTGAAGGCGAGGCCGAGCTGGCCGGCGACGGCCGGGCCCTGCGCGAGGATTTCCTGATGCGCTTCGCCCAGGCCCGGGCCGAGCTACGCGCGGGGCTCGAAGGCCGGGGCGTCCGCTATGTCGAGCACTTCATCGACCAGGATCCGGATCAGCCCATCCAGAAGCTGTCCCAGCCAGCGCCCCAGCGATGACGCCGACCCTGCTCCTGCCGGCTGCCCTGGGCGCCCTGATCGCGATCGCGGTTCCTCTGGCGATCCACATCGCGCGGCGGACCGAGACCCAGACCATCGACTTTTCGGCCCTGCGCTGGCTGAACCCCAACCCAAGGCCCGTGCGACGCCTGCAGCTCGATGAGCGGGTGCTGCTGGCGGTGCGGATCGCCCTGATCGTCGCCATCGCCCTGCTCCTGGCCCGTCCCGTGACGCGCCCCCCGGGCGATGACCGGCCCGTGGTCGCGGTCTCGCCAGCGGTCAACATCGCGGAGGTCCCGGATCGGGGCGAGCGCCGGGTCTGGCTCGCGCCCGGCTTTCCCGGCCTGGACCGTCCCGCGCCCGCCTTGCCGACGAACCCGGCCAGCCTCATCCGCCAGCTCGACGCCGAGACGCCCGCCAGGACGCCGATCGCCGTGGTCATGCCGCCGGAGCTGACCGGTGTCGACGCCCAGAGGCTGTACCTGTCGCGTGAGGTGGACTGGCGGATCGCCGCGTCGTCACCCCGCCCCGAACCGGTCGTCGCGCGCGCGCCGCCCGCGCTGAGCGTGCGCTATTCCTCGGATGGCGAGGACGATGTTCGCTACTTCCGCGCGGCGGCGACAGCCTTCGCCGAGCCCGGCAAGCCGCCCGCCTTTGACGCCGCCCCCGTCGACCGCCCCCTGCCCCGCAACGCCCGGTATCTCGTCTGGCTGTCCAGCGCGCCGATGCCATCGGCCATTCTGGACTGGATCGAGGATGGCGGCGTGGCGCTGCTGGCCCATGATGCGCCATCCCCTGTCGAGGGCGGGCAACGGGTGACATGGCGCGACGCGACCGGCGAACCGCTCGCCAGCGCAGGCCGCTTCGGCAAGGGGCGCGTGCTGCGCCTGACCCGCCCCCTCGAACCCAGGGCCATGCCGGCCCTGGTCGAGTCCGACTTTCCGGCGACCCTGTGGTCCCTGCTGGACCCGCCGCCGGCGCCCGATCGCGTCGCTGCGGCCGACTATGCGCCCACGGTGCGCGCGACGCCCGGCGCCTCGCCCTACAATCCCCATCCCGTGGACCTGCGTCCCTGGCTGGCCGTGGCCATCGCCGCGCTCTTCGCGGTCGAGCGCTGGCTGGCCACCCGGCGGCGGCGGCCGGTCGCCGCATGATCGCCGCGCTCTCCCACCACCTGCGGGCCGCCCGCCAGCGAAGCCTGCTCGACACCGTCGCGATCGGCCTGCCGCCTGTTCTGGCCATCGGCGTCGTGACGTGGCGGCTAGCCGGCGACGCGGCTGCGCTGGCCGCGATGACCGTCGGGGCCCTGGCGCTGGGCTGGACGGCCTGGAAGCGTGCGCGACGCTTCGACCCTGCCTGGCTGACCGCCGCCCTGGACGCCCGCGCGCCCAACCTTGAAGACAGCAGCGACCTCCTGCTTCGTCCTCCCGAAGCCCTGGAAGGCCTGGCAGCCCTGCAGCAGGCGCGGCTGCAAACCCGGCTGACGGAAGCCGCCGCCCTCGACCTGCGCCCCGACTGGTCGCGCCGCTGGATCGCCTGGACCGCTGGCCTCAGCACTGTCGCGATCCTGGCCGTCATGCTCTGGCCCTCGGCGCGCGAAGCGGGCGGCGGTGTCGGCGGCGTTCGATCGGCCTCGCCCCTCAGCGCGCCCAGGATCGCCGGCGCGCGGCTGCGCATCACGCCGCCTGCCTATACCGGCCTGCGCCCGTTCGAGCAGAGCAGCCTCGACGTGCGAGCGCCCGCCAATTCGCGTGTTGAGTGGGCCGTGAACCTCGTTCCCAGCCCCGGCGCCGCGACCCTGAGCTTCCCGGGCGACGCGCCCCTTTCCCTTCGTCGACAAGGCGGGCGCTGGCTGGGCGACCGGGTCTTCGCGCGGTCGGCGCTGTATCGGATCGAGGCCCCAGGCCTGCCCCGCCAGCGCCTGCATCGGGTGGAGATGATCCCAGACGCCGCGCCGGCGGTTCGTGTCCTGACCCCAGACAGCGCCCTGACCCTGACCGCCCCCGGCCAGATGCGGTGGGCGCCCGTGTTCGAAGTCCGCGATGACTATGGTGTGGCGGCCGCCGCCCAACTGCGCATGACGATCACCAAGGGCGAAGGCGAGAACATCACCACGACCGAGCGGATCCTGCCCCTGAGCGGCCGGGGCGACGCGCGGCTCAAGCGTTTCACCGCCGACCTCGACCTAGCGCGCGAAGGCCTCGCGCCCGGCGGCGACATGATCGTCCAGCTGATCGTCAGCGACAATCGCGCGCCCTCGCCCCAGACCGTCGAAGGTCCCAGCATCATCCTGCGCTGGCCGGCCGCCATGGGCCTGGCCGACGGGCTCGAGGGCATGGCCCGCCAGATCCTGCCGGTCTATTTCCGCAGCCAGCGCCAGATCATCATCGACGCCGAGGCCTTGATCACCCAGCGCGGCCGGATCACGCCGGACACCTTCCTCGACCGGTCCAACGGGCTGGGCGCCGACCAGGCCCAGCTTCGCCTGCGCTACGGCCAGTTCATGGGCGAGGAGGCCGAGGGCGGTGGCGGCGGGCTGTCCATCCCGACTAATGACGCGCCCGCGCTGGACCTGCCGACGAACGACGGTCCACCATCGGCGCCCGCCAAACCCGAACCCCAAGAGAAACATAGTCACGACGACGGGCACGACCATGGCGCCGAGCCTGCGACCTTCGGCGAGATGGGCGACGTGGTCGCCCAGTTCGGCCATGCGCACGACACCGGCGACGCCTCCACCCTGTTCGATCCGGGAACACGTTCGACCCTGGCCAAGGCGCTGGACGCCATGTGGGACTCCGAACGCGCCCTGCGCCAGGGCAAGCCCAGAGACGCCCTGCCTCACGCCCATCGGGCGCTGGACCTGCTGAAAACCGCCCAACAGGCCACGCGGATCTTCCTGGCGCGCGCGCCGTCGAAGATGCCGCCGGTCGATCTGTCCCGCCGCCTTACGGGCAAACGCGACGGCATTGTTTCGGGCCGACTTGTTCCGGCGACGCGCGACCCCGCCGACACGCCGGCTGTCGAGGCCTGGCGCACGCTGGGCCAGACCCCGCCCGCAGCGCCCCTGCGCCTGGACGCCCTGGCGCGCTGGGTGACGGCCAACCAGAAACGCCTTGCCGATCCCCTGGCCCTGTCAGCCCAGATCGACACTGTTCGCAATGAACCCGGTTGCCTCGACTGCCGTCAGAAGCTGCGCGCACTTCTATGGGCGGCGCTGGAGCGACCGCCGGCCGGCGTCCTGCGTCGCGCCCCGGCGGACGCCCGCGGCCGGCGTTATCTGGACGCCCTGCGATGATCGGCGATCTCCAGATCTGGACGGCGGCCCTGATCGCCGTGGCCGTCGGCGGCGGCGTGGTTCGACTGGCGTTTCGGCGGCGGTCGGCGGCGGCGACAGCGCGTGGTCCTGCATGGCGCTTCGCCACGCTGGCCGGCCTGCAAGTCCTCGGCGGCGTCTTTCTGCACCTGACGCTCTTCCCCCCTTCGGTGGGGACATCCCCCGGACGCCTGGTGGTCGTCACAGGCGGGGCGTCGCCGACGCTGCGCGCCGCCGGTGACGTGGTTGTCGCCCTGCCGGAGGCCGGCGCGGCGCCCGGCGCGATCCGCGTTCCCGATCTCGGCGCGGCCCTGCGCCTCTATCCGCAGGTTGGACGGCTGCGCGTCGAGGGCGAAGGCCTGACGCCCCGCGACCAGATCCCTCTGGACCGGCCGGCGGAGTTCATCCCCGCGCGGGCGCCCAGCGGCCTTGTCGACCTGACCTTGCCCGGCCCGGTCGCCCCCGGCGCGCGCTTCAGCGTGGCGGGCCAGATCGGCGCGCTGACGTCAGGCGTAGTCGAACTGCTCGACCCGGCCGGCGCGATCGTCGACCGCGCCGAGGTGAAGGCCGGCCAGCGCTTTGGGCTGTCGACCGCGACCCGCGCCGCCGGGCTGGCGCTGTTTGATCTGCGTCTGAAGGACACGGCGGGCCAGCTGGTTGAGCACATCGAGATCCCGGTCCAGACGCGGGCGCAGCGACAGCCTCGCGTCGTCGTCCTGGCGGGCGCCGCCAGCCCTGAAACCAAATATCTCCGCCGCTGGGCCCAGGATGCAGGCATCGCGCTGAGCGTCGAGATCGATGTCGGCGGTGGCGCGCGTCTGGGCGATGCACCGACGCCGCTGACGCGAGCGGCCCTGGCCGAGGTTGATCTCGTCATCGTCGATGATCGCCTCTGGGAGACCCTGTCGATCGGGGAACGGGCTGCCCTCGGCGGCGCCACGCAGGATGGTCTTGGTCTGCTGCTGAGACCCACGGGGCAACTCTCCGAAACCACCCAACGCGAATGGGGCGGGCTGGGGATGGCGAACATCGGTGGCGACGATGCGCGAGCCTTCCGTCTCGGGGGATCGGCCCTGCCCGCCGCGCTCGCGCTCAACCGGCTTGGCTTGGTCCAGACCGGGCGAGACGGCGTGCCGATGATCCGGGATGCGGCCGGCGCCGCCCTCGCCGCCTGGCGTCCGCGCGGCCAGGGCCGGGTGGGCCTGTCGATCGTGGCCGACAGCTATGCTCTGACCCTGGCCGGCCACGGCGACCGCTATGGCGAGCTGTGGAGCGAGCTCTTTTCGACCCTGGCGCGTCCTGGCGAGCCGCCGGGCGTGCGCCTGGAAACGATCGCAAGGCCGGGTGAGCGCGCGGCGCTATGCGCGGTCACGCAGCAGGTTCGCGTCGTCGACCCCGAGGGCGTCGAAAGCCGGCCGCGCCTGGATCCGGCGACAGGGCCCGCAACCTGCGCCGCCTACTGGCCCCGCCGGTCTGGATGGCACCGGATTGTGGACGGCGATGTCGAGACGGCTGTGTACGTCCACCCGGCCGAAGCGGCCCCGTCGCTGGCGCACAGCGCCAACCGGCAGGCGACGCTGGAACGGGTGAAAGCGGCTGCCGGGCACGGAAAGGGGACGGTGGCCTCGGCTCCCGGATCGCCCTGGCCCTGGGCCGCGAGCCTGCTCGCCGTGCTGGGTTTGCTGTGGTGGCTGGAGCGACGATCGGCGCAGGGTCGGCGGCTCGCCGGGCAGTAGGGGCGTTTCGCGCCAACACGCTCGCGGCAGACAAACAGTTCATGGCGACGCAAGCTGTCGGCGACTGACGTCAAAGCGTCATGCCACCCCGCTAGTCGAAGCGGAACCGTTGGAGGCCCTATGCTCAATCTCGTCATCGCGCTGTTTCTGGGCCTCGCATCCACCGCCCTGGCCCCCTGCCCCAAGGACGACCTCGCCTGCGCGCGGTCGGGGCTGGACGTCGATCTCCGGATGAACGACCTGACCGCCGTGGGCACCCACAACAGCTACAAGCTGGCGATCCCGGCTGACGAGCTGGCCGTCATGGTCGCCGCGCGCGGCCCGGCGGCCCTGGGCATCGACTATGCGCACCGACCTCTGGCCGAGCAGCTGGACGCCGGAGCGCGTCAACTGGAGATCGACGTCGTCGCTGATCCTCAAGGCGGGCGCTATGGGCGGCCCCTGACCGCCCTGGGGACCGGCGCGACCCTGTCGCCCGACGACGCAGCGGCGCTGGCCCAGCCGGGCTTCAAGGTCCTGCACATCCCAGATGTCGACTTTCGCTCCTCGTGCCTGACCTTCATGGCCTGTCTCTCACAGGTGAAGGCGTGGTCCGGGGCCCATCCTGACCACGCCCCCATCCTCATTCTGATCAATGCCAAGGACGGCCCCGCCAGCTTTCCCGGTGGCGTCACGCCCCAGGCCTTTGACGAAAAGGCCTTCGACGCGCTGGACGCCGAGGTTCGCGCCGTGTTCGCAGAGGCCGACCTGATCACCCCCGACTGGGTGCGTGGCCAGCACGCCACCCTGCGCGAGGCCGTGCTGGCCGAGGGCTGGCCCAGCCTGGGCGCGTCGCGCGGCAAGGTCTTCTTCGCCCTGGATGAAAGTCCCGAGAAGGTGGCGTTCTATCGCGGTGCCCGTCGTTCGCTGGAAGGCCGGGCCATGTTCGTCAACACTGACGAGGCTTCGCCGGCGGCGGCCTATCTGACCCTGAATGATCCAATCGCCCAGAAGGACCGCATCGCCGCCGCCGTGAAGGCCGGCTTCATCGTCCGCACCCGCGCGGACGCCGACACCCAGGCGGCCCGGACCAACGACATCAGCCAGAGCCGCGCCGCCCTGAGCAGCGGCGCGCAATATGTCTCGACCGACTATATCTGGGCCGACCCGCGCTTCGCCGGCGGCTATACGGTGCGTCTGACGGGCGGCGATGTGGCCGTCTGCAATCCCGTCCGCGCAGCCGGGCGCTGCGCCGGCCTGGCGCTGGAAGCCCTGCCGGGCGCGCCTGCGCAGGGATCTCGCCCATAGCAACGACCGGACCTGACGACCCTTCTGCCCGGCCGCCCTCTCCGCGCGCGGCCAGGCTACAGGCGGACGCCCGGCCTACAACAGCCAACCAGACCGGCGATAGCCGACAGGGCCTCTATGTCGAAGGCGCTTTCCAGGGCGTCGGCGATCTCGTCCAGAGCGGCGTGCACGCGAAGGCTTTGGTCCAATCCATCCGACGCCACGCCCAGCGTTTCCAGAAAGGCCCGCCGCGCCGCGCCCTGGTTGAAGAGACCATGGACGTAGCAGCCCATGATCCGTCCATCGGCCGAGACCGCGCCATCTGTGGCGCCGCTATCCATCAGCAGCATCGGACGCTCTGAGCCGATCGTGCGCCCAACATGCATCTCGTAGCCCTCGAAGCGTCCGTCTGCCCCAGCCAGCCGGCCCGAAACGGGAGCCAGCACCTTGTCGCCGGTCAGAATCGTGTCGACCGCCAGAAGACCCAGACCCTCGACGTGCTCCGGCGGCCCTTCGACGCCATCGGGATCGCTCAGGGTCCGTCCCAGCATCTGATAGCCGCCACAGACACCCAGCACCCTCCCGCCGCGCCGAACATGGGCGGCAAGATCGATGTCCCAGCCCTGGGCGCGCAGGAAGGCCAGGTCCGCCAGAGTCGCCTTGGTGCCGGGCAGGATCACCAGATCCGCGTCGCCCGGCAGGGCCTGGCCGGGCGGTATGAAGGTGAAATCAACGTCCGGCTCGACGCGCAGGGCGTCGAAGTCATCGAAATTGGCGATGCGTGACAGCATGGGCGCGACGATCTTCAAACGCCGCCTCGCGCCCGGCCTTGACCGGTCAAGGACCACGGCGTCCTCGGCGGGCAGCGACCGGGCGGACGAGAGCCAGGGGGCCATGCCAAGATCGGCCCAGCCCGTGCGCCTGACGATCTCGGTCCTCCCGTCATCGAACAGCGAGGGATCGCCTCTGAACTTGTTGATCAGAAAGCCCTTGATCATGGCGCGGTCCAGATCGTCGAGCACCGCGTGCGCGCCCACCAGGGCGGCGATGACATGGCCTCGGTCAATGTCGCCGACCAGAACCACCGGCACGTTCGCGGCGCGCGCAAAGCCCATATTGGCGATGTCGCCGGCGCGGAGATTGGTCTCGGCGGGGCTGCCAGCGCCCTCGACGATCACCAGATCGCATTGCGCCTCAAGACGACTGAAGCTCTCAAGAACGGTGTCGAGAAGCGCGCCCTTCTGCGCCTGATAGCCGCGCGCCTGCCAGGTTCCCGCCATCTTGCCCAGCACCACCAGCTGGGCGCCGACATCGCTCTGGGGCTTGAGCAGCACCGGGTTCATGTCGACGGTCGGCGGCGTGCGACAGGCCATGGCCTGCAGCGCCTGGGCGCGGCCGATCTCGCCGCCATCCGCCGTAACGGCGGCATTGTTGGACATGTTCTGCGGCTTGAACGGCCGAACGTTCAGGCCGCGATTGGTGAACAGCCGGCACAGGCCCGCGACGAGCACGGACTTGCCGACATCGGATCCACACCCCTGAATCATCAAGGCGGCCAGGTCTGTTCTCCCAGAAAATGTCCGACGGGGACGCGGCGACCGTCCCTTGTGGGGACAGCCGCCGCGCCACGCCAGGCTCTAGAACCTGGCGCGAACGCCGATGAAGGCGCCGCGTTCGGGCGCCCCATAGTTCAGGATGGTCTGGTAGTCCTTGTCGAACGCGTTTTCGACCCGCCCATACACTTCAAGCGTCTCGTTGATCGGATAGGACGCTCGCAGATCGATCAGCGTGTAGCCGGCGACGGCGACGGTGTTGGCTTCATTGTTGAACGTCTTGCCGACATGACGCGCGGCGATGGTGGTGTTCAGACCGACCGGCCAGCGATAGGTCGCCGACAGATTGGCCAGGTTCTTGGGACGGCGGGTCAACTGCCGGCCCGCATTGGCGCCCGAGGCGTTTTCGGACTCCGTGTAGGCGTAGTTGCCGGCCAGGGTCAGGCGGTTGGTCGCCTCGAACTGGCCGATGAGTTCCAGACCCTTGGCCTGCGTCTTCTGGATGTTCTTGTAGTAGCCGAACCGGAAGACGCCGCCCGGGTTGCACGGGGCGCCGGTGGAGCCGAACGTGCACGAGAAGAAGCGGATCTCGTTGTCGGCCTCACGGGCGAACACCGTGGCCGAGACCCTGGCCTTGCCGCTCAGAAGGCGCTGCTCGACCCCGGCGTCCCAGCTGTCGAACTTTTCGGGGCTTAGGTCCAGATTGCCGTATTCGCTATAGAGCTCGTACAGGCCCGGGGCCCGGAAGCCCTGGCCGAAGCTGGCCCGCAGCACGGTATTGCCCTCGTTCAGCGCCCAGGCGGCCGAGACCTGGCCCAGGGTGTGCTGGCCATAGGTGTCGTGGTCCTCATAACGCAGACCGCCCGTCAGGGTCAGACCCGCAACGACCTCGGCCTGAAGCTGGCCATAGACGCTGTCGACGCCGACGCGGCCGGTGCGGAAGGCCGGATTGGGCTTTGTCAGGCTCGGCGAACGGGTTTCCATCCGCGACCGCTCGCTTTCGGCGCCGAAGGAGGCGGTGAGGGTCTCGCTGAGCGCAAAGGCGCCTTGATACTCCCAGCGCTTGTTCCGGCCGGTGGCGTCGAAGGTCAGCGGAACGGCCGGACGCGCCGGATTGATGTTCTCGCGAGCGGTGTCGGTGTAGCCGTAGGCGATCCGATTGGTCCAACGTCCGTCCAGCAGGGCGAAGTTCAGGCCGGTATAGATCACCAGTTCCTCGGTCCGGCCAAACTCGGCGGAGTCGGTGTTGAAGCCGTCAAAGTCGTTCTTGCCGCGCGAATAGACCGAGCGGACCTCGGCCGAGGCCGCGTCGCTGAAGGCGAAACGCACCCGCCCCGAGAGGCCGGTGTTCTGATAGCCGTCCTTCTCCTGGCCAGGTCCGTAGGAGGAGAAACCGTCGGTGGTGTAGTAGCTGCCCGCCAGCCGCCAGGTCAGGCGTTCGGCGACCCCGCCGGCGCCGGCGCGGATATAGGCGGTGTCGCGCGCGCCGCCCTCGACGCTGGCATTGCTCTCAAACGCCTCGGTCGGTTCGGCGGTGACCATGTTGACCACGCCGCCGATGGCCTGGCTGCCCCACAGGGTCGACTGGGCGCCGCGCAGAACCTCGATGCGCGAGACATCGCCGACCAGCAGGTTGCCGGAATTGTAGCCGCCCTGGGTCGAGGACGGATCGTTCAGCTTGACCCCGTCGATCAGCACGACGGTGTGCTGGCTTTCCGCGCCCCGGATATAGAGGCTGGTCGCCGAACCGGGGCCGCCATTACGGGCGAAGGTGACGCTGGGCGTCTGGGCTAGAAGCTCGACGGCCGTCGTGGCCTGGCTGGCCTTGATGGCTTCCGGCGTCAGAACGGTGATGGACGCGCCGACCTTCTCGATGGGTTGCACCGACCGGGTGGCGGTGACCACCAGCCCCGCCAGGGCCGTGGCCCCGATGGTTCCGGCGACGTCGGTTTCAGGAGCCCTTTGCTCTTCGGCCATGGCGGCCCCGGAGATCAGGATGGTGGAGATTGCGCTGGAGCACAGAAGCGCTCGGATCATGGTCTTTCCCTTTGAATGACCCGCACACGTCCTCCAGCCCCAAACGCCAGGAAGCGCCCACGACCAGAGGCCGCGACGCGGCCTGACTGACATGTCGTTTCGCGGGAAATCCCGTTCGCTCGGCGCACCCCGGCCGGACGATGAACGACTACGTCGGGCAGGTCTCCTGGCTCACGGGTCTAGGCTTGGCGCGTCGCCTTCCCAGGACCGAGGTCCCAGTGGCATGTGACGCGTAAGCTCGCCGCTTACAGTTGCGGGGGCAGCCGGGGTTTTGAACCCCGTTCCCTATTCATCCTCTTGCGAGGAACCTGACGCAAAAGCAGCCCTATAGGTTGCGCCGCACACCGTCAATGCAGCGCTCTGGGCGGTCGGAAACGACATGAGAGGCGTCGATAGTCTTCAGATCGAGCGTTCGTCATCCAGGCTGCTGGCCAGTCTGCTAGACAGCTCTTGTCTGACCGACTCGCCAATCCGGAGTGAATTTCATGCGTTTCCTGGCTCTTGGCCTGACGGTTTCGATGTCGATCCTGGCCGGCTGCGCGACGCCGCCCGGCGCCCCGGATGCGGTTCCGTTGGCGGCATTCTTCGACTGCGCGCGCGACAGGGGCGTCCTGATTTCGGCCCACCGTGCGGTGCTGGACGACACCACGCCCGAGAACTCCCTGGCCGGCATTCGCGCCACCGGCACGGCCATCCGCCCTGCCCTCCTCGAGATCGACGTGACCAGGACCCGGGACGGCGCGCTGGTGCTGATGCACGACGAGACTCTGGATCGCACCACCACGGGCCGCGGCCGCGTCGCTGACAACACCCTGGCGCAGCTGCGCGCCACGCGCCTGATCGACGGGGCCGGCAAGGTCACGGAGGCGCCGCCCCCCACCTTGCGTGAGGCGCTGGATGCGGCGGGCGCGGTAGGCGCGGTCGTGACGCTGGACTTCAAGAGTTCCGGCGCGGACGGCGACGTCCTCACGCGGCAGGTGATCGCCGAGACCCGCGCCGCGCGCGCCCAGGGACGGGCGGTGCTGATCGTCTACAACGACGCGGACGCCCTGCGTCTGGCGCCCCTGGCCCCCGAGATGATGATCTCTGTGCCCGTGTCCGGCCTGGACCATCTGGCCAGCCTGGCCCGCGGCGGGCTACCGGCCCATCGCATCCTGGCCTGGACGGGAACCCGCGCCGAGAACCCGGCGCTGTGGGCCGACCTTCGCAAGGCCGGCGTGGAGCCGATGTTTGGAACCCTCGGCGCGCCGAGCCGCCGCGCGGACGACCGCTACGCGGCGGACGGCAATCCCAGCGAATATGGCGATCTGGCCAGGGCTGGAGTCGCGGTGATCGCCACCGATACCCCCAAGGTCGTCAGGGCGGTGCTGGCGCAGGCGGTTGGCGCGCCTGCGGCCTGCAAGCTTGGCTGATCCTTACCCGCAACCTCGGCCTTGACGGGGGGATCCGAACAAACGTTTGGGATGGGCTCAACGGACTCTGGCGTTTTGGTCCGGTTGGCCGCACAGTTTCGGCAAGGGGATCAGATCCGGAGTTCCGACGATGAAAATCTCACTTGTGATCCTGGCCCTGGGCGCGACGATCGCTGGCCCGGCCCTCTCGGCGCCCAAGGTCGCGACGGTTCGCGTCTCGATCGGACCCGAGCTGGCCAAGAAGACCCAAACCCTGGATGCGCGCGAGTTCGACTATCTGACCCGCGAACTGAAACGCTCGGTCGAGAAGAGACTTGATCGTTCAGGCGCTCTGGATCCAGCCGGCGGTGAGCTGGACCTCGTCATCGAAGACGCCAGGCCCAATCGTCCCACCCTGCGGGAAATGAGCGCAAAGCCTGGGCTTTCCTATCAGAGCTTCGGCGTCGGCGGGGCCCGGGTCAGTGGTGAATACCGGGCCACTTCGGGCGCTCGCACGCCCGTGGCCTACAGCTGGTACGAAACTGATATTCGCTGGGCCCAGTACAATGGCACCTGGAGCGACGCCGACGAGGCGTTCGACCGGCTGGCCGTTCGATTGGCCAAGGATGAGTTCGGCGCCCACTAGCGCCGTCCTAAAGGGCGGCCACGCTCAATGAGTTCAAGAGGCGGGATCCAACCCGCCGTGTTCGGGAGAGGATTACGCGGAATGACCGATCGACCATCATCCTGGTCTCTGGCGGCGTTCGCCGCGCCCTGCCTGCCCCTTGCGGCGCTGGGCCTCCCGCTGGTGGTCTATCTGCCGGAATTCTATGTCAGCGAACTGGGCCTGTCGCTGGGCGTAGTCGGCGCCGCCTTCCTGATTGTCCGACTGATCGACATCGTCTTCGACCCATTCATCGGCGGCATCATGGACCGCACAGGAACCCAGTGGGGGCGGTTCAGGCCCTGGCTGGTGGCGGGCTCACCCCTTGTGATGCTGGGCGCGTTCGGCCTGTTCATGGCCCAGCCCGGTATCGGACCCGTGTATCTCTGGCTCTGCCTTATCGTCGTCTATGCCGGCTATTCGATGATGGCGCTGTCGCACACCGCCTGGGCCGCCGTGCTTTCGACCGACTATCAGCAGCGCTCGCGCGTCTATGGCTGGTGGCAAGCCGGCAATGTGGTGGGGATGATCCTGGTATTGACCCTGCCGCCGATCATCGCCCTGGCGTTCAAGGGTGATCACGCTGCGGGCATACGCTCGATGGGCTGGTTCATCGTCCTGCTGATCCCCCTGACCGTGCTGCTGGCGACCCGCACGGTCGGCGAGCGCCAGGCACCCGTCGTGCGGCATCGTTCCGGGCTCACCCAGTATTTCGCACTGCTGAAGCGCAGCTCGACCCGTAAGCTCCTGATCGCCGACCTGCTGATGGGCCTGGCGCCGGGCATCGCCGGAGCCCTGTTCTTCTTCTTCTTCGAGCGCATCAAGGGCTTCGACAAGACCGAGGCCGGCATTCTGCTGCTGATCTATTTCGTGGCCGCTCTGGCCGGCGCGCCGCTGTGGCCGATGCTGGCCCGGCGGATCGGCAAGCATCACGCCCTGGCCGTAGCGTCGGTTGTCTATGCTGTGGTTCAGGTCTGCGCGGTGCTGACGCCCGCCGGCAATACGTGGGCGGGCATGCTGGTCCTGATCCTCGCCGGCCTGCCCTATTCCGCCGCGCCCTTGCTGGTCAGGTCCATGATGGCCGACATCGGCGACGAAGAACGCCTGGCCAGCGGCGCCGACCGGACGGGGCTGCTCTATGCCCTGGTCAGCGGCACCGTGAAGCTGGGCCATGCCCTGGCCATCGGCGCCTTCCCCCTGCTGGCCCTGTTCGGCTTCGACCCGAAACTGCCCACCCCGGTGGGCGAAACGGCTCTGATCGCGCTCTACTCCGTGGTTCCAGCCGCTATGGGCCTTGTGGTCGCCGCCGTCATGCTGCGCTATCCGCTCGACGCGACTCGCGTCGCCGAGATCCAGCGCCAGCTCGCGGCGCGGGACGCGGCGACGCCGTCGCACCACGAGCCTGAACCGGATACGCATGCCGCCCTCGCCACCCCCGCCGAGTGACGTCGAACACCCGCTGTTCGCACTGATCGAGATCATGGCCCGCCTGCGCGATCCCGTGGGCGGTTGCCCGTGGGACCAGCAGCAGACCTTCGCCAGCATCGCGCCCTACACGGTGGAGGAAGCCTATGAGGTCGCCGACGCCATCGAGCGCGGCGACCTGGGGGATCTGAAAGAGGAGCTGGGAGACCTGCTTCTGCAGGTGGTCTTCCATGCCCGCATGGCCCAGGAGCAGGGCGCGTTCGACTTCGCCGGCGTGGCCGCGGCCATCTCCGACAAGATGATCCGCCGTCACCCGCATGTGTTCGGCGATCATGCCTATGACGACCAGGCCGCCCAGACGGCCGGCTGGGAAGCCCTGAAAGCCCAGGAACGCAAGGCCAAGGCCAAGACGGGCGTTCTGGACGACGTGCCGGCGGGTCTTCCCGCCCTGACCCGTGCGGTGAAGCTGACCAAGCGCGCCGCCCGCGTCGGCTTCGACTGGCCTTCGACCAGGGAGGTGCTGGACAAGCTGCGCGAGGAGATCGCCGAGCTGGAAGTCGAGATCGAGGCCGGCGACCGGGCCAAGGCGCGCGAGGAACTGGGCGATCTGCTGTTCGTCTGCGCCAACCTGGCCCGCAAGCTGGACGTCGAGCCCGAGGACGCCCTGCGCGCCACCAACGCCAAGTTCAGCCGCCGCTTCGCCTATATCGAGGCGGCGCTGGCCAGGGACGGGCGTACGCCCGATCAGTCGGACCTGGCCGAGATGGACGCGCTTTGGGACGCCGCCAAGGCGGACGAGAAGAAGAGCTAGCCGGCGACCATCACGAAGGCGTCGGGAAACTGGCGCTCGAACCGGCCCAGCGCCTGGGTATCCAGGCGTGCGACGATCGTCACGCCGCCCTCCGCTTCATCCTCGCGGCTGAGCACGCGGCCGTTGCGATAGATCCAGGCCAGGGCTTCGCCCTCCCCCGCCGCGATCCGGATAGCGATGGGCGGGGAGTCGTCGATCAGGCCGCTGATGCGCTTGAGCAGCGCTTCACAGCCCTCGCCCGTGACCGCCGAGACGGCCGAGGCTTCGCTGCGTCTGGCGCTGCCTTCAACCTCCTCGCGGTCCTCCTCGGGGACGAGGTCGATCTTGTTCCAGACCTCGACCACCGTCTTGCCTTCGTCGAAGGTGACGCCCAGCTCGGCCAGCACCGTCTCGACATCGCGGGCCTGGGCCACGCTGTCGGGATTGGCGATGTCGCGGACGTGCAGCACGACGTCGGCCTCCTGCACCTCTTCCAGCGTGGCGCGGAACGCCTCGACCAGTTCGTGCGGCAGGTCGGAGATGAAGCCCACCGTGTCCGACAGGATCGCGGGGCGACCGTCGGGCAGCTTTACCGTCCGCAGGGTCGGATCCAGAGTGGCGAACAGCATGTCCTTGGCCAGGACTTCGGCCTGGGTCAGCCGGTTGAACAGCGTCGACTTGCCGGCGTTGGTGTAGCCCACAAGGGCCACGGTCGGGTACGGCACCTTCTTGCGGGCCTTGCGATGCAGGGTGCGTGTGCGGCGCACCTCTTCCAGCTCGCGCTTCAGCTTGAGAATGTTGTCGGCGATCAGACGCCGGTCGAGTTCGATCTGGGTTTCGCCGGGACCGCCGGTGTTACCGGTGCCGCCGCGCTGGCGCTCAAGGTGGGTCCAGGTGCGGACCAGGCGCGAGCGTTCATAGTCCAGACGCGCCAGTTCGACCTGCAGCTTGCCTTCGCGCGTGCGGGCGCGGCGGGCGAAGATCTCGAGGATCAGACCGGTCCGGTCCACGACCTTGACGTTGAGCCCGCGCTCCAGATTGCGCTGTTGCACGGGCGTCAACTGGTCGTCGAACACCGCGACGTCGATCTTCTCGACCTCGCAGATCGCCGCGAACTCCTCGATCTTGCCCTTGCCGAACAGCGTCGCAGGCGTGACCACGCGCAGGGGCGCGATCACCGTCTCGACGACATTCAGATCGAGGGCCAGCGCCAGGCCGACCGCCTCCTCGAGGCGCGACTGAGGGTCACGCGCTAGAGCGGCGGCCGGGCCTCGCAGAGGCCGCACCGGGTGGATGACGAGCGCCTTAAGAACCGGCGCGGCGTGGTCTACGGATTTTGAGGATTTGGACAAGCGTCTCTAATTCAATCGTCGGAGTCGGCGCTCGGCTCGTACAGCTGGACGGGCTGGGCCGGCATGATGGTCGAGATGGCGTGCTTATAGACCAGTTGCGACTGGCCGTCGCGACGCAGCAGGACGCAGAAGTTGTCGAACCAGCTGACAACGCCCTGAAGCTTGACGCCATTGACGAGGAAAATGGTCAGCGGCGTCTTGGACTTGCGCACGCTGTTCAGGAACGTGTCCTGTAAGTTTTGTTTCTTTTCGGCAGACATGGGGGTTCCCCTCTTATTGTTTCGGAGGGCAAAGCACCCTCCACACAAACAAGTTCATGCTAGATCATTTTCCACTGAACGCGATCACCATTCGGTGGAAAAATGCGCCCTGCGTCGAATTCGCGCTGTTTCAGACCAGTCGTTTTCGACCTGTCCGTCAGACGGCTTTTTCGCGGGCGCGCTGGATATAGAGACTCCGAAGCCGCGTCGCCACCGGGCCAGGCGCCCCATCGCCAACCTTCACGCCATCGACGCTGACGATCGGCATCACCAGGGTGCCGGCCCCGGTGATGAAGGCCTCCCGCGCGGCTTGCGCCTCGGCGATGGTGAAGGGCTTTTCGTTGATCGACAGGCCCGCTTCGCGGATCACCTCGAACAGGGTGGAGCGGGTCACGCCGTGCAGGATGTTGGCCTGGGTGTCGCGCGTGCGCAGATGACCTTCGGCGTCGACGATCCAGGCGTTGGATGACGCGCCCTCGGTCACCAGCCCCAGGTCATCGACGAACCAGGCCTCGATCGCGCCGCGCTCACGGGCCGCTTGCTTGGCCAGGGCGTTGGGCAGCAGACCGACCGACTTGATGTCGCAGCGGCCCCAGCGGTTCTCGGGAACGCTGATGACCGCCGCGCCCTGCGCCGCCTTGCGCTCGGCCAACTGAGGATCGGTCGACTTGGCCGTGACCACCATGGAGGGCGCAACGGCGGGATTGGGAAAGGCGTGGTCCCGACGGGCGACGCCGCGCGTCACCTGCAGATAGACCAGACCATTGCGCACCATATTGCGGCGCACCGCTTCGCGAAGCACGACGGTCAGGGCCGCCTGCCCCATGGGATGGGCGATGCGCAGGGAGTCCAGGCTGCGCCAGAGCCGGGCGAAATGGCCCTGGGCGTCGGCCAGCTTGCCATCGAACACGGCCCAGACTTCATAGACGCCGTCGGCCAGCTGATAGCCGCGATCCTCGATATGTACGGCAGCCTCGCCGTGCCGGACGAAGCGGCCGTTCACATAGGCAAAACGCGACATCTATTCTTCCTCGTCCGCCCGCGCGCCAGCGACGCCCAGGGACTTGAGCTTGCGGTGCAGCGCCGAGCGCTCCATGCCGATGAAATTGGCGGTACGCGAGATGTTTCCGCCAAAACGCAGGATCTGGGCGTTCAGATATTCGCGCTCGAACAGCTCCCGCGCCTCGCGCAGCGGCAAGGCGATGATCCGTTCGGCCCCGATCGCGCCGGCATGGCCGGCCGAAGGCTGCTCGGCGCCGGCCAGCATCTCGGCGGTGATCAGTTCGCCCGGCTCGCCGGCCGCCAGGATCAGCATGCGCTCGACGTTGTTGCGAAGCTGGCGGACATTGCCCGGCCAGGTCTGCACCTGCAGCGTCGCCAGCGCGTCGTCGCCCAGGCGGCGGCGCGGCAGGCCGGTCGCCTCGACAATGCGGTCGATGAAGAAGCTGATCAGTTCCGGAATGTCTTCGCGGCGCTCAGACAGGCCTGGCACCCGCACGGGCACGACGTTCAGGCGGTGAAACAGGTCCTCGCGGAACCGTCCCGCTGCGATCTCGTCGCGCAGGTCGCGAGAGGTCGAGGAAATGACGCGAACATCCACCTGAACGTCGCTGTCGCCGCCCACGCGGCGGAAGCGCTGCTCGACCAGGACCCGCAGGATGCGGCTCTGGGTCTCGCGCGGCATGTCGGCCACCTCGTCGAGATAGAGGGTGCCGCCGTGGGCCCGCTCGAACACGCCGATCTTGCGCGGACGACCGCCCTCGCCTTCCTCGCCGAACAGTTCGACGTCGAGACGTTCCGGGGCCATGCCCGCCGCGCTGACCGCCACGAATTCCTGCCGGGTCCGGGCGCTGGCGCCGTGGATCAAGCGGGCCACGAGCTCCTTGCCCGCACCAGGCGGCCCGGAGACCAGCACCCGGCTGTTGGCCGGAGCCACCTTGGCAATCATCTGGCGAAGGGCCTGGGCGGCGGCCGATTTTCCCATCAGGCCGTCAGAGGTGAAGCTCTGGGCGCGCAGCCTGCGATTCTCGCGCTTGAGGCCTGCCGCCTCCAGCGCACGCTCGACCACCAGCAACAGCCGATCCGACTTGAACGGCTTCTCAAGGAACTCGTAGGCGCCGCGCTTGATGGCGCTGACGGCGGTCTCGATATTGCCGTGGCCCGAGATCATGATCACCGGCAGGTCAGGGTCGAGCTCCTTGACCATGTCGAGGAGTTCAAGCCCGTCCATGCCCCCGCCCTGCATCCAGATGTCCAGCACCAGCAGGGCCGGTTTGCGGGCGCGCAGGGCCGCCAGCGCCTGATTGGAATCCGCGGCGGTTCGCACGGCATAGCCCTCGTCCTCGAGGATGCCGGCCACGAGGTCGCGGATGTCGGCCTCGTCGTCCACAACAAGCACGTCAGCGCTCATATCATCTCCTCAACGCCACCGAGGGCCGCGGCGGGCAGCCGCGCGGTCGTCGGAAATTTCAGGATCACCCGGGCTCCGGGCGCTTGGTGGGCATCGGTCAGGACCAGAGTTCCCTCGTGGTCCTCCATGATCCGCTTGACGATCGCCAGGCCAAGGCCTGTGCCCTTCTCGCGGGTCGTTACGTAAGGTTCGGTCAAGCGATCGCGATCACGGGCCGGAAGGCCGACGCCGTTGTCCTCGATGATCACGCTAAGACCCTGGTCGTCGGTCACCAGGGTCGCGGTGATCCTGCCGGCCGGTTCAGGGGTGATGTGTCGCCGCGCCCCGACCGCTTCGCCGGCGTTTTTGAGGATGTTGGTCAGGGCCTGACCCACCATCCGCGCGTCGCACTGGATCAGCACGTCCTCGCCCGGCTCGATCAGGACGACCTCGATCTCGGGATCCACGAACCGCTGGGCGAAGACGCCCTGGCGCAGCATCTCGGTCAGGTTGGCCGGCTCGAAACGCGGCGCGGGCATCCGCGCGAACGCCGAGAATTCGTCGACCATCCGGCCGATATCGCCCACCTGGCGGATGATGGTTTCGGTGCAGCGGTCGAAGGTCTCCAGATCGCTGGTGATCTCCTTGCGATACTTGCGCTTGATGCGTTCGGCCGACAGCTGGATCGGGGTCAGCGGGTTCTTGATCTCGTGGGCGATCCGGCGGGCGACGTCCTTCCAGGCGGCGTTGCGCTGGGCGGCGACCAAGCGGGTGATGTCGTCGAAGGTCAGGACCAGCCCTTCGGCGACATGACCGGCGCCGCGCACGCGCAGTCGGCGGGTCTCGCCGTCGCGCACCAGATCGATCTCGACCTCGGCGTCAGACCGCCCCTCCAGGATGGTCTCGACAACGATATCGAACTCCGGCGCGGCCGCGATGAGGTCCAGGCCGACGGCGTCTTCCTGCAGACTGAGCAGGGTCACGGCGCGACGATTCAGAGCCGAGATCCGTCCCTGGGCGTCCAGGCTGACCACCCCGGCGCTGACACCTGACAGCACCGTCTCGATGAACTGGCGTCGGGTTTCGGCGTCAAGACTGGCGGTTCGCAACGCCGCCTGCTGAACCTGAAGATCTGTGGTCATCATGTTGAACGCGTTGGATAATGCCCTGATCTCATCAGGTCCGACTTCAGCGTCAACCCGAGCATCCAGATCGCCCGCCGACACCCGTCCGGCGGCTTCCACCAGTCCGGCGACGGGGCCGGCGATCGAGTTGGCGGCGGCTATGCCGACCCAGACCGCAGCGACCAGCACCAGCAGCGCGGTTTCCACATAGCTGAGGCCAAAAATGGCCTGAATCCGCCCCCGACTCCGCTCGGCGTCGCGATAGGAGATCAGCGAGTCTTCAGCCTCGATCAGGTGACTCAAGATCCCCGTGTCGATCGGGCGAACCACATAGAGATAGGCGTCCGGAAACGCCTTCAGGCGATAGAGCGCGCGGAACAGGTCCGATGACACGAAGCGCTGCGCCATCGCTTCTCCGGTATCGGTGCCCTGGAAGGTCGACGGCGGCGGCGCCAGGAAGGCGGGTGCGCCGGGCATCTCGGCCCGCGCCAGAATGCGCCCGTCGCGGTCGAGTACATAGGCGGCGGAAAAGCCGCTGTTGGCGGTCTCGCCGGCCAGGAAATGGCTGAACACCACCGGCGACTGCGAGATGGCCGGCGCGGCCTCGTTCAGGTTGGCGGCCATCGGGCGAATATGTTCGCTGATATAGTTCGTCTGTTCGGCGACATAGGATCGCGCCACCTTGGCCGAGTTCTCGACCACGGTCCTGACCCGCTGGCTGAACCAGCCCTCGACCCCGCGATTGACCAGGACGCCGAAGAACAGCGCCACGATGACGGCGGGGGCCACGGCGGCGAACGAGAACAGACCCACGAAGCGCAGATGCAGGCGCGCGCCGGCGTCATTGGCCCGGGCGTCGATCATCTCGAACAGGCGCAGGCCGACCACGGTGGCGATCGCCAGGATCAGCACCAGATTGAAGCCCAGCACGATCAGGATGGCCGTGCTGGCGGGGCTGATCGGACCGCTTTCGGGCGGCGACGAGGCCAAGGCCACGCCCGTAACGGTCAGGATCACCGCCAGGGCATAGGCGCCGCCGATCACATAGCGCGATCGCAGCCGCTCCCGCCACCAGACCCAGCTGAACCGGGGCGGCGGGCTTTCGGACCCGAATGCGGACATGACGGACGCCATGAGGTCAGTCTAGAAGTGGGTGTGCCCCAAAATCAACAGCTATGTGCTAAATAAGCTTCAGCGCCGTCCGCGGGTCATCTCCACGCCCAGGTCCTGGATCTTCTTGCGCAGGGTATTGCGGTTCAGACCGAGGATCTCGGCGGCCCTGACCTGGTTGCCGCGGGTGGCCGACAGGGTCAGCTGGATCAGCGGGCGCTCGACCTCCTGAAGAACCCGGTCGTACAGGCCCGCCGCCGGAACGCCGTCAGGCTGGTCGGCGAAATGACCCGCCAGGTGACGCTCCACCAGCATCGACAGGGTGACAGGCCCCTCTTCCGACCGAACGGCCGGCGTATGGTCCTGAAGCTCGCGATCGACGATCCGGGCGGTGATCAGCTCCTCGGCATACAGGGCGCACATCCGCCGGATCAGGTTTTCCAGCTCACGCACATTGCCGGGCCAGGAGTGGGCCTTCAGGCGATCCAGAGCGCTGGAATCGATGGTCTTGGACGGCAGACCCTCCCGCGCCGCGCGCAGCAGGAAGGTGCGGGCCAGGTCCGGAATGTCCTCGGTGCGATCGCGCAGCGGCGGCAGGCGCACGGGCGCCACATTGAGGCGGAAGAACAGGTCCTCGCGGAACAGGCCCTGCTGGATCAGGCCCCTCAGGTCACGGTTGGTGGCGGCGATGATCCGCACATTCGGCCGGCGCCCGGTCTTGGGATTGAGCACCGGCTCGGTGCCGTCGATCACGCGCAGCAGGCGGGTCTGGGCGTCCAGCGGCATGTCGCCGATCTCGTCCAGGAACAGGGTGCCGCCGTCTGCCTCGATCAGGCGGCCCAGATCGCCCTCACCGCGCCCGAACAGCTCGGTTTCGACCCGCTCGCGGGGAACCGCCGCCAGGTTGATGACCACGAACTTGCCGTCGCGACGGCGTCCCAGCTCGTGCAGGGCCCGGGCGACCAGCTCCTTGCCGGTGCCGCTTTCGCCCAGGATCAGCACCGTCAGGTCGGCGCCGACCAGACGCGCGATGGTGCGATAAACCTCCTGCATCGGCGCAGAGCGGCCGATCAGCGGCAGGCGTTCGTCGCGCATTGCCCGCGCCTGGGCCTTAGACGCCTCGGCGTCTGCCGGACGCGAAAGGGCCCGGCGCGCCGCTGCGGTGACGTCGTCAAGGTCGAACGGCTTGGAGATATACTCGAACGCCCCCGCGTCGGCGGCGTTGACCGCCGTCAGCAGCGTATTCTGGGCGCTCATCACGATGATCGGCAGCTTGGGCCGCTCCTTGCGGATGCGCGGCAGGACGTCGAACACGTTCTCGTCGGGCATCATCACATCGGTGACAACCAGGTCGCCCTCGCCGTCCATGACCCATTTGAGCAGGGTGGTGGCATTGCCTGTGGCGCGCACCTGATAGCCCAGCCGGGTGAAGGCCTGGCTGAGAACGAGCCTCACCGACGAGTCGTCGTCGGCGATCAGGATCTTCTTGCTGGCGGCATTCATGCTTACGCGTCTCCGACGGAAGGTGCAGGCGCCACGGGCAGCAGCACGCGAAACACAGTGCGGCCGGGCTCGGACTCGAAATCGATCAGGCCGCCATGGGCGGTGACCAGCTTGGTGACCAGGGCCAGGCCAAGGCCGGTGCCGTTGGGCTTGGTAGTGACGAAAGGCTGGAAGAGATGGTCGCGCAGGCTCTGAGGCACGCCGGGCCCGTTGTCCTGGATCCGGATCTCGATGGGCGCGCCGCTGGCGGCCTTGCCGTCGGCGCCTCGAACCCGAACGCCGGGGCGCCAGGCCGTGTGGATCGAGATCGCGCCGCGCCCGTCGCCGCGCATGTGAGCCGCTTCGGCGGCGTTCTTCACCAGGTTCAGGAAGATCTGGATCAGGTGATCCTCATCGCCCCACACCGGCGGCAGCGAGGGGTCGTAGGTCTCGCGCAGGCTCAAGCCGTCGGCTACGCCATTGGCGACCAGGGCGCGAATGCGGTCCAGCACCTGATGGATGTTCACGGCCTCGCGCGGCGTCGGCAGGTCTTCGGAGAAGGCCTCCATGCGATCCACCAGACGGCGGATGCGGTCGGTCTCGTCGACGATCAGCTGGGCCAGCGGCTGGTCGGCGGCTGAAGCGCCGGTCTTGAGCAGCTGGGCCGCGCCGCGAATGCCGGCCAGGGGGTTCTTGATCTCGTGGGCCAGCATCTTGCCCAGACCGACGACGGAGCGGAGACCGGCGGCGTCCGCGCCGCGATCCACGCCCAGGACGCCCTTTACATGCAGGGTCAGCAGCACCGACCCATCGCCCAGCGGCGCGGCGGCGCCATCGGCTTCGAAGGGCGGCTGGCCGAAGAGATTGACCTCGACGCCGTGCTCACGGACCGGAGCGCCCTCGAAGATCGCGCGATCCAGCAGCGAGACCAGAACCGAGCCCGGCGGCAGGGCGGCGCGGAAACGACCGCGCGCCAGCAGCGAGAGGCCGTGACCGAACAGCGCCTCGGCGGCTTCGTTGACGGCCACCAGACCGCCCTTGCTGTCGACGACCAGCGCCGGCTCAGGGCTGAGGTCAAAGGCGGCGGCCTTCAGCGCCTCGGGCGCCTTGCCGCTCAGAACACGGGCATGGTCGCTCATGCGGCGATCCTCCGGTCTCCCAGCCAAAGGCGCGTCAGAGCGCCTTCGACCAGTTCAGGTTCATCCAGACGGCACATCGTGGCGCGCGCGGCGCGGCGCGCCTCGGGCGTCTCGGGCCATGGCGCAGCTTCGATGTAAGAGGCCAGGTGCTTGCGGAACATTTTCAGACCCAGGGGCTGGCCATAGAAATCCAGGCTTCGGCGGAAATGGGTGAGAGCGATCGCCAGCCGTTCCTCGGCGTCAGGTTCGACAAAGGCGCGGCCTTCCAGCGCCGCCTCGATGGCCCCGGCGATCCAAGGGCGTCCATAGACGCCGCGACCGATCATCACGCCGTCGGCGCCCGACTGATCCAGCGCCATGCGCGCGCTGGCGCCGTCGACGATGTCGCCATTGACCAGGACAGGGATCGACACCGCCGCCTTGACCTCGGCGACGGCCGACCAGTCGGCGACGCCCTTGTAGAACTGGCTGCGGGTGCGGCCGTGAACGGTGATCGCCTTCGCGCCGGCCGCTTGGGCCCGGCGCGCGATATCGGCGGCATTGCGGGTGTTGTCGTCCCAGCCCAGTCGCATCTTCACCGTGACGGGCACGTTCACCGCCTGGACCGCAGCGGCGACCAGGGCTTCGGCCAGATCCGGGTCGCGCATCAGGGCCGAGCCGCACTGCTGGCCGCCGGAGACTTCCTTGGCAGGACAGCCAAAGTTCAGGTCGACGATCTCGGCGCCGGCTTCGGCGGCCATGCGGGCGCCTTTCGCCATCAGTTCGATGTCGCGACCGACCAGTTGCACGACCATCAGCGGCAGCCCTTCGCCCACGGCGGCGCGGCGCACGACGTCAGGCCGCCCCCGCGCAAACTCGGCGCAGGCCACCATCTCCGTCGCCACATAAGGCGCGCCGAGCGCCGTGGCCGTTTCTCTGAAGGGCAGATCGGAAATACCGGTCATGGGCGCGATCCACACGCGCCCAGGCACTTCCACTCCGCCGACCTCGAGCTTGTTGCTCATTTTGTAATCATCCCCGACGCTGTGTTTTTAGGCATATTGTGCGGCGCAGTAAAGCCCGGATCGACTGGACAACCGCAACGGCCGGACTAAACAGCGGCCATGACCTTTTCCGCCGTGATCGTCGCCGCCGGCTCCGGAACCCGGGCCGGCCCTGGCCAAGCCAAACAATGGCGATCCGTGGCCGGTAAACCCGTTTTGCGCTGGTCGGTCGAGAGCTTCATCGCCGCAGGTGCTGCCGATGTGGTCATCGTGGCTTCGGAAGACGGCGCGCTGATCCTGCCCGATGTGCTGGCGGGCCTGAAGGGCTGGCGCAGCGTTCGGGGCGGCGCGACGCGCGCGCTGTCTGTTCGGGCGGGCCTCGAGGCGCTTTCGCAGCGACCGGCCGACGAGCCAGTGCTGGTGCACGACGCCGCCCGTCCCTTCCTGAGCCGCAAGGCCATCGACGACCTGCTCGGCGCCCTGGCCGACGCGGACGGCGCCATTCCCGCCCTGCCCGTCGCCGACACCCTGAAGCGCACCGACATGGGGGCGCCCCTGACCACGACGTCTCGCGACAATCTGTGGCGAGCCCAGACTCCGCAGGCGTTCAGGCGAGGCGCCCTGGTCTCGGCCTATCTGGCCTGGCATGGCCAGGCCGAGCCCACCGACGACGCCCAGGTCGTGGAGGCCGCCGGCGGCCGCGTCGTCCTCACGCCGGGCGACCCGCTGCTGATGAAACTGACCTATCCGGAGGATTTCGCCATGGCCGAACGACTGGCGGGCGCGGCCCGCATCACCCGCATCGGCCAGGGCTTCGACGCGCACCGTTGGGGGCCGGGCGACTCGGTGTGGCTGTGCGGCGTGGAGATCGTCCATGACCAGACACTGATCGGACATTCCGACGCCGACGCCGGTCTGCACGCCCTGACCGACGCCCTGCTTGGCGCCATCGGCGAAGGCGATATCGGCGATCACTTCCCGCCCACCGACCCACAATGGAAGGGCGCGGCCTCGGACAAGTTCCTGATCCACGCCGCCGAACTGGTGCGCGCCCGGGGCGGCACGATCATCAATGTCGATGTCACGCTGATCTGCGAGCGACCCAAGATCAAGCCGCACCGGGCCGCCATGCGCGAGCGCCTGGCCCAGATCCTGGCGCTGCCGCTGGACCGGGTCAGCGTCAAGGCAACCACCACCGAGCAGATGGGTTTTACCGGGCGCGGCGAAGGTCTGGCGGCCCAGGCCGTCGTGGCGGTCGAGACTCCGGCCTGAGGGGTATAGGCTGGGCAAAGCGAATCCGCTGGAGAGCCGCATGTTTCCGCTAGAGATCGAAACCCTGGCCCGCCTGCTGGTCGCCGAGGCCCGAGAGAAGTCCCTGAGACTGGTCGCCGCCGAAAGCTGCACGGGCGGTCTGGTGGCCGGGGCGATCTGTTCGATCTCCGGCGCGTCGGACGTCTTCGAACGCGGCTTCGTCACCTACACCAATCGCGCCAAGTCCGAGATGCTGGGCGTGCCCGGCGATCTGATCGCCGACCATGGCGCGGTCTCCGAACCGGTCGCTCGGATGATGGCCGAGGGCGCTCTGGCCAACAGTCATGCTCATGTCGCGGTCTCGATCACCGGCATCGCCGGGCCGGGCGGCGGCACGCCGATGAAGCCCGTCGGCACCGTCCACTTCGCCGTGGCCCGCGCCAATCGCTCGCTCGTGCATCGCCATGAGACCTTTGACGGCCAGACGCGCGAGGCGGTGCAGCTGGCGGCCGTGCGTACGGCGCTGGAAATGCTGCGCGAGGCCGTGGCCTAGAGATGCCGGAAGCCGCGCCCTCGGACTGGCGGCGTTTTGTCGGGGCGGGACTGTCGAAAAACGCCCTGGCCGCAGCGGCGGCCCGCAAAAGCGAAATCCGGCACGCGATCCGGGTCTCGGCGGCCGTAGGCGCGGCCTATGCCGTGGCCACCCTGCTCAAGCTGCCGCAGGGCTATTGGGCGGTTTTCACCGCCGTCATCGTGGTGCAGACCAGCATCGGCGCGACGATCACCGCCTCGATCGAGCGCTTCATGGGGACGGTGGTCGGCGCCGTGGTCGGGGCGGCGGCGGCCTATCTGCATCTGCGCTATCCGGCGTTTGGCGGGCTGATCCTGTGCGTCGCTGTGGCCTTGCTGTCGTTCCTCGCCGCCGTGCGGCCGACCTTCAAGGTCGCCCCCGTGACCGCCGTGATCATGCTGATCGGCATGACCACCCACATGGATCCGCTGACCGCCGCGATGTACCGGGTGATCGAGATCACCGTCGGCAGCCTCGCAGGCGTGGCGGCGACCCTGCTGATCTTTCCCGCGCGGGCTCATGGGGAGATCGTCCAGAGGGTGCGCGAGATCGTCGATCTCAACGCCGGTCTGCTGTCGCACTACGCCCGGGTCCTGCGCGGCCAGCCCAGCGATCTGGTGGCGGCCGACCAGTACGACGCCAACCGGGTGATCATGGCCAGGCTGCAGACCGACATGGCGGAGGCCGACCGCGAGACCGCTTCGCGCCTCAGCCTCAGATCAGCGCCCGAGGCCCTGCCCCGCACCCTCTGGCGACAGCGCAATGACATCGTGATGATTGGCCGAGCGCTGGTCCAGCCGATCGCCATCCCGGGCCTGGCCGAGCCGGCGGCCGCCATGATCGACGCCGCCCGAACCTTCCTGATCCAGGCCGCAGAGCTGATCCAGATGGGCGCGCGCCCTGATCGCCTGGCCTTTTCGCAGGCCCATGTCCGCTTTCAGGAGGCGGTTGAAGGGCTGCGCGCCGATGGCTCGATCCGGGACCTGCCGTTCGACGACGCGGCGCGGATCTTTGGTCTGGTGTTCGCGGTCGAGAACCTGCACGCCAATCTCGGCGACTTCGCCGACCGCTTGGAAGAGCGCAATGAGGCCGCAGACTAGGACCCGGGGGCCCCATGGATCTGTCGGGCGCGCGCCTCGAAACAGGCGATCAGCTTGTCGGCCGCGCGATCCAGATTGGCCGCCAGCAGGGCGTCGAGCATGCGCGACTTGAACGCGAAGTCGATGACAAATTCGACAGTGGTTTCAGCGCCTTTGGGCGTGAACTTCCATTGATTTGAAAGCCGCTTGAACGGGCCGTACAGCAGGCTGACATCGACCGTCAGATGCTCGGCGTCGCGACGCACGCGCGTGGCGAACTTCTCTTTCAGGAACGAGAAGCCGACCTGGGCCTCGGCGTCGACGGTGCTGACCGCACCGTCCTGACGGGCGTTCCAGGTGCGCATGGCGGTGATCCACGGCACGAAGTCGGGATAGGCGTCCACGTCGCCGACCAGCACGAACAGCTGCTCGGGCGCATAGGGCAGAACCCGCGTGACGACGTGACGATGCAAGCCTAGGCCGTCCGGGCGTCGAGGGCGCGGCGCGCCGCCTGCAGCTTGGCGAAGTCTTCACCCGCATGGTGCGACGAGCGGGTCAGCGGACTGGCCGAGACCATCAGGAAGCCCTTGGCCCGGGCGATGGCCTCATAGGCCTTGAACTCCTCGGGCGTGACGAAGCGGTCGATGGCGGCGTGCTTGCGGGTGGGCTGCAGGTACTGGCCGATGGTGATGAAGTCGACGCCGGCCGAGCGCATGTCGTCCATCACCTGCATGACCTCTTCCTTGGCCTCGCCCAGACCGACCATCAGGCCCGACTTGGTGAACTGGCCCGGATCGCGCTCCTTGACCCGCTCCAGCAGGCGCAGGGAGTTGTAGTAGCGGGCGCCCGGGCGGATCTTCAGATAGAGCCGTGGCACGGTTTCGAGGTTGTGATTGAAGACGTCCGGGCGGGCGTCGATGACGACGTTTTCCGCGCGATCCTTGCGCAGGAAGTCGGGGGTCAGGATCTCGATGGTCGTGCCCGGCGCGGCGGCGCGGATGGCCAGGACGACTTCGGCGAAGTGCTGGGCCCCGCCATCGGCAAGGTCGTCGCGGTCCACAGAGGTGATGACCACGTGCTTGAGGCCCATCTTGGCGACGGCCTCGGCCACGCGGCGCGGCTCATCGGCGTCCAGCGCTTTGGGCAGGCCGGTGGCGACATTGCAGAAGGCGCAGGCCCGCGTGCAGATCTCGCCCATAATCATCATGGTGGCGTGCTTCTGGCTCCAGCACTCGCCGATGTTCGGACACGCCGCTTCCTCGCAGACCGTGGTCAGCTTGTGCTCACGCACGATGCTTTTGGTCTCGTTGTACTGGCCTGAGCCGGGCGCCCGGACGCGGAGCCACTCGGGCTTGCGCAGCACCGCCGTATCGGGGCGGTTCTGCTTTTCGGGGTGGCGCGCCGCCCGGTCTTCCGGGGTGCGTGCCGTCAGCGTGTCGATCACTGTGGCCATGGCGCCTAAATCGGTCTTCTTGCCCTCCGGATCAAGCACGCGATCTTGCATGAGGCGCGAAGGCGCGAAATGAGTGCATCATATGCGTCGCCTCCTCCTCGCCGTCCTGATGTTCCTGCCCCTCGCCGGCTGCGGTGATGGCGACGCCCGCGCGCCGTTCGCCGACAGTCGGACACCGCCATCCATCACACCCAGATTCTACGCGCCGGATAACTGGGCCTGGGGCTATGTGCGGGTCGGAAACGGCCCGGCGCAGCGCTATGGCGTGTCGGCCCCCCCGATCGGTCCGCGCGCCACGGTCGTGATTCTGACCGGCTACGCCGAGCCGGCGGAAAAGTGGTTCGAGACGGCGCGACATCTGAACAAGGACGGCTACACGGTCTGGGTGCTGGAGCGGCAGGGCCAGGGCGGTTCCGAGCGCCTGACGCCCTGGCGCGATGTCGGCCATGTCGACAGCTTCGAGCCCGACGCCGCCGCTGTCCGCGCCCTGGTCAATGTGGTGATCCGACCCAAGGGCGACCGGCCGCTGGTGGTTCTTGCCCATGCCGATGGCGGCCTGGTGGCCTTGCGGGCCGTCGAGACCGGCCTGCCGGCCGATGGGGTGATCCTGTCCTCGCCGGTCTTCGCGCTGCAAAGCTCGCCTGCCCAGACGACACAGGTCGCTGTCTGGGCCAGTCGTCTGAAGCTGGGCTGGATCAGGCCGCCCGGCGCGCCTGGCTGGATCCGCGATGCGCCTGTCGGCGTCGCGGCCGGCATGACCGATGACAAGACACGGGGTGCGGTCCAGCAGGCCTGGCTGACCGCCAATCCCGACCTTCGCATGGGCTCACCCAGCGTCGGCTGGCAGGCAGCCCTGGTCGAAGCGTCCGAGCGCGCCCGCGCCGATGTCTCCAGGGTCAGGGCGCCGGTGCTGATGCTGCACGGGGGCAAGGATCGCTTGACGACCCCCGCGATCCTGGCCGGCGCCTGCGCCGCGATCGCCGACTGCCGGGCGGCGGCGCTTCCAGCCGGTCATCACGACCTGCACATGGAATCAGACGCCGTACGAGACGCCTGGCTCATAGAGATCGAGCACTTCATCAAGGCCCGCATCGCGGCCAAGGCGCCGCGCCACAAGGGCTGATCCGGCGGTTTGTGACTCTTCCTTGCAAAGCTGGACCTTCCCCGGCAGTCTCGCGACCTAACGAACGAAAGCCATGACGCTTTTCGGGGAGGTTGCGCCGGGATGCCGGTAGTTTTTAAAGCGGAAGATGGCCAGAAGGCCCTCTTCGACGCCCTCATCGATGCGCGCGACACCTATGGCGCCAAAAAGCCCATCCTTGAGGATCAAGATCGCAACCCGCTCAGCTATACCGACCTGATCCGGGCGAGCTTTGCTCTGGGCCGCAAGATCGCGGCCATGACCAAGCCCGGCGAGAACGTCGGCGTGCTGCTGCCCTCGGGTTCGGCGGCCGTGGTGACGTTCTTTGCCCTGCACGCCTTCGGTCGAGTGCCGACCATGCTGAACTTCACGGCCGGCCTGCGAAACCTGAAGGCCGCCTGCCAGCTGGCCAAGGTCAAGCGCGTCCTGACCGCTCACAAGTTCATCGAGCTGGGCAATCTGCACGACATCGTCGATGCGCTCGAAGCCCAGGCGTCGATCACCTATCTGGAAGACGTGCGCGGCACGATCGGTCTGGCCGACAAGCTGTTCGCCGCCGCTGCGGGCGCGTTTCCGCGTCAGTTCCGGGCGCCGGCCAAGCCGTCGGACCGGGGCGTGGTGCTGTTCACCTCTGGCAGCTTCGGCGCGCCGCGCGGCGTGGTGCTGAGCCAGGCCAACATGGTCACCAACGCCGAGCAGGTCGCAGCGCATATCGCGCTGGACCCGGACTGGGTGTTCTTCAATCCGCTGCCCGTGTTCCACTGTTTTGGCCTGACGGGCGGCGTGATCCTGCCGCTGCTGAAGGGCATGAAGGCGTTCCAGTACCCCTCGCCCCTGCACACCAAGCAGATCCCGGCCCTGGTCAAGGACGTCGGCGCCTCGGTGCTGTTCGCCACCGACACCTTCCTCAACCACTATGCGCGCGCGTCGGACAGCGACGAGCTGTCTGGCCTGAGGTTTATCGTCTGTGGCGCTGAAAAGGTTCGGGAAGAGACGCACAACCTCATCAATGACAAATTTGGCCCCGTCCCCGTTCTGGAAGGCTATGGCGCCACCGAGGCCTCGCCGGTCATTGCGGTGAACAAGCCCGATGACAATCGTCGCGGCACGGTCGGCGGCCTGCTGCCCGGCCAGGAATTCCGCGTCGAGCCCGTCGAAGGCATTTCAGGCGGCGGCCGACTGCTGGTCCGCGGCCCCAATGTCATGCTGGGCTATCTGCGCGATGACGGCGGCATCGATGCGCCGGATGGCGGCTGGCACGACACCGGCGATGTGGTCTCGATGTCCGACGACAACTGGATCACCATCAAGGGTCGGGTGAAGCGCTTCGCCAAGATCGCCGGCGAGATGGTCTCCCTGACGGCGGCCGAAGACCTGGCCTCGGCGGTCTGGCCCGACGGCCGACACGCGGTGATCTCGATGCCCGACAAGAAAAAGGGCGAGAGGCTGGTTCTGGTCACGGACCGCCACGACGCTGCGGTCTCTGACCTGGTGGCCCACGCCCAGACCATCGGCGCGCCGGAGCTGGCGGTGCCGCGCAAGATCCTGAAGGTGCCCGAAGTGCCCGTGCTGGGCAGCGGCAAGACCGACTATGTCGCCATCCAGCGCATGGCCGATCAGGACGCCAGGGCCGCCTAGACAGATCGGCCTAGAATACGCCACCCAGGGCTTCCAGTTCAGCGCGGAAGCCCTGCTTGCGGCCATGCATGGCCCGCAGGTCGGCCATGAAGGTCTCGTGGTCCGGGAACTCGCCGAAATCGGCGATGATCGGCGCCAGGCTTTCCATCTCTAGCCATTGCTGGGCCGCAGCCCTGTAGCGGCCCGCGACGCCATAGGTCAGCACGTTGCGGATCATGGCCCGCAGCAAGAGGGTCGCGGCCAGCGGATAGGCGCCTTCAAGACGGCGCGCGGCGGCGGTCAGCAGGTCTTCGTCCGCGCCGTTGATCGCGCCGTGACGGTTGATGATCAGTCGCGCCGCTGCAGCCAGATCCGGCCACTCGATCAGAAAGGCCAGGGCGACCTCGAAGCGCGGAAACTCGGCGGCGATCTTCTTGGCGTCGTCCTCGGCGACCACGTCGTCAAAGTCTGGCAGGCCCTTGAGGAACGCCCTCAGCCTCGGGATCGACAGGGTGGCCTCGAAGGCCGCCCAGCGCCGGCGCTGAGCCTCGTCCTGGCGGCCATTGGCCTGTAACGCCTCGAGATAGACATCCTCCCAGGCGGCGCGCTCGACCGGATCGTCGGGCTCGGCGCGGACCGACAGCAGGCCGCGCGGCTTGACCGTCGCTGCGGCGGCCTCCAGAGCGGCCAGGGCCTCCCCCGCCTTGCCGACGGCCAGAAGGCGACGCCCGATCTCGGCGGCGATGGCGGGAAACCGCCGCTGGGTCTCGCTGAAGGTCGCGATAAAGGCCCCCACGTCACCATTGATGTCGGCAAGACGGCGCAGGGCGTCGCGGACCACCGACGCCTTGGCGTCATAGGCGCCGGCCGAGCGCGCGGGGCGCTGGGTCAAGGCGGCCTGCAGGCGCTCGCCCAATCGCGCCTGACCGGCCACGCCCAGAGACGGGGCCGCGACAGCCACCAGCGGACCAAAGACGAAATAGTCGTCGCACAGGATCAGCCGCGCCACCCGGTCGGCCAGATCGACGGGCGCGACCTTGGCGCTTAGGGCGATGTCGCCGACCGCGTCCCGCGCTTCGACGAAGACCTCACCGATCGGTCCCTCGGGCTGACTGATGCGGTCAAAGACCGAACCGGCCAGGTCCAGGAAATCCATCAGCAGCGTCAGGGCCGCCTTGGGATCGCTCTCCGCCAGACGCTGGATCATCCGAAAGTGCAGATCCAGATCGCGCGCGAAGGCGGCGCGCTTGCGCCAGTGGATGCGCGAGGTGGCCTTGGCGATGGCCGCCAGGCGTTTGGAAATCTCCAGCGCCAGGCCTTCGGGACTGGCCTCGGCGAACAGTTCCAGCCGCAGGGCGCGCTTGACGTAGCCGTCGACCGACAGATCCATCAGGATCGTCGCCAGCCGCTCCGCGCCCAGATCGGCGAGGTTGGCCTCCGAAAGGGTGGTCTTCGACCCTTTCCTGGTCTTGGCCGCGGCCTTGATCCCAGCCGGGGCCGGCTTGTCGGTCGTCTTGGCCGTCGCGCGCGCCATTCAGGTCCCTAGATGTGCAGCACCCGTCCATACGCATCGAGCGTGGCTTCGTGCATGGCTTCCGACATGGTCGGGTGAGCGTAGACGATTCCGTGCAGGTCTTCCTCGGTCGCTTCCAGCGTGATGGCGGTGACGAAGCCCTGGATCATCTCGGTCACTTCGTGGCCGATCATGTGAGCGCCGATCAGGGCGCCGGTCTTGCCGTCGAACACCACCTTGACGAAGCCCTCGGTCTCGCCGGCGGCCACGGCCTTGCCGTTGACCTTGAACGGGAAGCGACCGGCCTTGACGTCGATGCCGGCGGCCTTGGCGGCGGCTTCGGTGTAGCCCACCGAGGCGACCTGCGGGTTGGCATAGGTGCAGCCCGGGATCGGCGAATGGACGGCCGGGGTCTTGTAGCCGGCGATGAACTCGGCGGCGTGGATGCCTTCGTGGCTGGCCTTGTGAGCCAGCCAGGGCGCGCCGGCGACGTCGCCGATGGCGAAGAGGCCCGGAACGTTCGTCTCGCCGTGCTTGCCGGTGACGACATGGCCGCGATCGGTGGTCAAGCCGACCGCTTCGGTCCCTTCGGTATTGGGCACGATGCCGATGGCGACGATGCACTTCTCGGCGGTCAGTTGCTCGGCCTTGCCGCCGACCTCGACCGACACCGAGACGCCCGTGGCGGTCTTGTCGATCTTGGTGACCTTGGCGCCGATGCGGAACTTGATGCCGCGCTTCTCGAACGCCTTCTGGGCGGCCTTGGACACCTCGGCGTCCTCGACCGGCATGATGCGGTCGACGGCCTCGACGACGGTCACCTCGGCGCCCAGGGCGCGATAGAAGCTGGCGAACTCGATGCCGATGGCGCCCGAGCCGATCACGACCAGCGACTTGGGCATGGTCTTGGGGGCCAGAGCGTCGCGATAGGTCCAGACCTTGTCGCCGTCCGACACCGCGCCGATGGCGGGGATGTTCCGGGCCCGCGCGCCGCTGGCCAGGATCACGTTCTTGGCCTGGATCGTGCGGCTGCCGCCGGCCTTCAGGGCCACGACGACCTTGGGAGCCGGCGCACCCTTTTCGAGCTTGGCCTCGCCCTCGACGACCTCGATCTTGTGCTTCTTCATCAGGAAGGCGATGCCGCCCGACATGGTCTTGGCCACGCCGCGCGAGCGCTCGATGATTTTGGTGAAGTCGAACGACGGCTTCTCGACCGACAGGCCGTAGCTGTCCAGATGCGACAGCTGCTCGAAGATCTCGCCGGACTTCAGCAGGGCCTTGGTGGGGATGCAGCCCCAGTTCAGGCAGATGCCGCCCAGGTTTTCGCGCTCGACGATCGCCGTCTTCAGGCCCAGCTGGCTGGCGCGGATCGCGGCCACATAGCCGCCAGGACCGGCGCCGATGACGACGACATCGAATTCCGTGGACATGGTGTTCTTACCCTAGCTTGAACGTCGCCCGAGGGGAGCCGGGCGGCCTCGATCGATCGGCCTGCAAGCCGATCCGGGAGAATTAGAGCAGCGCCTCGACCGCGACCTTGAGGTCTTCGGGCTTGGTGGTGGGAGCGAACCGCTCGACGACTTCGCCGTCGCGGCCGATCAGGAACTTGGTGAAGTTCCACTTGATGCCCTCGGTGCCCAGCACGCCCTTCTGTTCCTTCTTCAGGAAGGCATAGAGCGGATGGGCCGAAGGGCCGTTGACGTCGATCTTGGCCAGCATCGGGAAGGTCACGTCATAGGTCAGCGAGCAGAAGCTGGCGATCTCTTCGGCGTTCCCGGGCTCCTGGGCCCCGAACTGGTTGCAGGGAAAGCCCAGGATGGTCAGGCCGCGATCCTTGTAGTCGCGGTAAAGCGCCTCAAGGCCTTCATACTGCGGGGTGAACCCGCACTTGCTGGCCGTGTTGACGATCAGCAGAACCTGCCCGCGATAGTCGGCCAGGCTCACGTCCTGGCCGTCCAGCGTCTTGGCCGAGTAGTCATAGACCGACATGGCGCTCTCCCTGCCCTTTCCGATGATCAGACGATCAGGGTCAGCGGCTCTTCGATCAGCGGCTTGAAGGCCGCCAGGAACTTGGCGCCGATCGCGCCGTCGACGACGCGGTGATCGCAGGTCAGGGTCACGGTCATAACGGTGGCCACGGCCAGCTGGCCGTTCTTGACCACAGCGCGCTGCTCGCCGGCCCCCACGCTCATGATCGCGCCCTGCGGCTCGTTGATGATCGAGGCGAAGGCCTTGATGCCGAACATGCCCAGGTTGGAGACCGAGAAGGTGCCGCCCTGGAATTCCTCGGGCTTCAGCTTCTTGGCCTTGGCGCGGGCCGCCAGGTCCTTAACCTCGGCCGAGATCTGGGCCAGGCCCTTGGTCTCGGCGGCGCGAACGATCGGGGTGATCAGGCCGCCGTCGATGGCCACCGCCACGGCGATATCGGCATGCTTGTGCATGGCGATGCCTTCGGGCGTGTACGAGGCGTTGGCCTCCGGCACGCGCTTGAGGGCCACGGCCACGGCCTTGATGATGATGTCGTTGACCGACACCTTCACGCCCTGATCCGCCAGCAGGCTGTTGATCTTGCTGCGCGCCGCCAGCAGGCCGTCGATCTCGAGATCGATGGTGAGCGGGAAGTGCGGCACGTCGCGGAAGCTGTCGGTAAGGCGGCGCGCGATGGTCTTGCGCATGCCGTCCAGCGGAACCAGGTCGTAGGAGCCCGCGGGGATGCCCATCTGCTCCAGCGACAAAGCCTGGCGCGGCGCGGCGGCGGCGGTCGGAGCCGATGCAGTCGCCGCCGCCTTGGCCGGCGCGGCGCCGCCCTTGCCTGCGGCCTCGACATCGGCCTTGACCACGCGGCCATGCGGACCGCTGCCCTTGACGGTCTTCAGATCCAGACCGGCGGCGGCGGCCAGGCGTCGGGCCAGCGGCGAAGCCAGCACGCGTGCGCCATCCGCGACCGGCGCGGCCGATTGTGCGGTTTGTGCAGTTTGTGCGGTCGCAACCGGCGCATTATCGGGTTTGGCGCTGTCTGATTTATCGGGCGCTTTTGCGGGCGGCGGAGCAGCGCTTTCGCCCTCCCCGGTCAGCTTGGCGATCAGGGCGTTGACCTTGACGTTCTCGGTCCCGGCGTCGACCAGGATGGCCTCGACCACGCCTTCGTCGACGGCCTCGACTTCCATCGTCGCCTTGTCGGTTTCGATCTCGGCGATCACGTCGCCGGCCTTGACGGTGTCACCCACCTTCACGTGCCACTTGGCGAGGGTTCCCTCTTCCATGGTGGGCGACAGGGCGGGCATCAGGATGTCGATCGACATTGAGCTTCTTCCTCAAGCGTTCGGGACGTTGTCGGCCGGGCCGTCGTCCGCGCGATCTCGCGCCGGGGCGAGGTGTTGTTCTTGGCCGGAATCGAAACGGCTCACATCCAACAGGTATGCAGCGATCGCCGCCATCCCGCCAGACGTGAGCCGCGTCTTCATCAGCGGTAGCAGACCTTCTTGGCGGCCGAGACGATCTTGTCGACCGACGGCAGCGAGAGGGCTTCCAGATTGGCCGCATAGGGCAGCGGCACGTCTTCCTGGTGCACGCGCAGGGGCGGCGCATCCAGGTAGTCGAAGCCGTGCTCGGTGATGCGGGCGACGATCTCGGCGCCGACGCCCATCGGGCCCCAGCCTTCCTCGGCCGTGACCAGACGGTTGGTCTTTTTCACGCTCTGCAGGATCGTCTCATGATCCATCGGACGGATGGTCCGCAGATCGACGACCTCGGCCGAGATGCCTTCCTTGGCCAGTTCGTCAGCGGCCTTCAGGCAGAAGCCGACCATGCGGCTGTAGGCCACCAGGGTGACGTCCGTGCCTTCGCGGCGGACCTTGGCCTTGCCGATCGGCACGACGTGGTCGTCGACATCGGGGATGTCGAACTCGATGCCGTACATCATCTCGTGTTCGAGGAAGACGATCGGGTTCGGGTCGCGGATGGCGGCCTTCAGAAGGCCCTTGGCGTCAGCCGCGTCATAGGGCGCGATGACCTTCAGACCGGGAACGTTGCCATACCAGGCCGCGTAGTCCTGGCTGTGCTGGGCGCCGACGCGGCTCGCCGCGCCGTTGGGGCCGCGGAACACGATCGACGACTTGATCTGGCCGCCCGACATGTAGAGCGTCTTGGCGGCCGAGTTGATGATGTGGTCGATCGCCTGCATGGCGAAGTTCCAGGTCATGAACTCCACGATCGGCTTCAGGCCGGCCATCGCCGCGCCGACGCCCATGCCGGCAAAGCCGTGCTCGGTGATCGGGGTGTCGATGACGCGCTTGGCGCCGAACTCCTGCAGCAGGTCGCGGCTGACCTTGTAGGCGCCCTGGTACTGGGCGACTTCCTCGCCCATCAGGAACACGCGGTCGTCGCGGCGCATCTCTTCGGCCATGGCGTCGCGCAGGGCGTCGCGCACGGTGATCTTCTTCATCGGCGTGCCGGCCGGGATCTCCGGATCGGCAAAGGTTGAGGCGCCGGCGTTGACGACAGGAGTCGCCGCGACAGGCGCGGCGGCGGCCGGAGCAGCCTGGGCTGCGGGAGCCGGAGCCGCCGAGGTCGCCTCGCCTTCGCCCTTCAGACGCGCGATCAGCGTGTTGACCTTGACGTTTTCTGTGCCGCCGGGAACCAGAATGGCCTCAACGACGCCTTCATCGACGGCTTCGACTTCCATCGTCGCCTTGTCGGTTTCGATCTCGGCGATCACGTCGCCGGCCTTGACGGTGTCGCCTTCCTTGACCAGCCATTTGGCCAGCGTGCCCTCTTCCATCGTGGGTGAGAGGGCGGGCATCAGGATGTCCACGCTCACTGGGCGGCCTCCAGGTATACGTCGGTGTACAGCTCGGACGGATCCGGCTCAGGGCTGGTGCGGGCAAACTCCGCAGCTTCGGCGACGATGCGCTTCACCTCGGCGTCGATGCCCTTCAGATCGTCCTCGGTGACGCCGACCTTGGCCAGGCGCTCCTTGATGTGATCGATCGGATCGCGCGTGTGCTTGACCTCGTCGACCTCTTCCTTGGTGCGGTATTTGGCCGGATCCGACATCGAGTGACCACGATAGCGGTAGGTCTTCATCTCAAGGATGTACGGGCCCTGGCCGCTTCGCGCATGCTCGGTGGCGCGAGCGCCGGCCTCGCGCACGGCGACGATGTCCATGCCGTCGACTTCCTCGCCCGGAATCCGGAACGAGACGCCGCGCTTGTGGAAGGCGGTCTCCGACGCCGAACGTTCGACGCTGGTGCCCATGGCGTACTGGTTGTTCTCGATCACGTACACGACCGGCAGCTTCCACAACTGGGCCATGTTGAAGCTCTCATAGACCTGGCCCTGGTTGGCCGCGCCGTCGCCGAAATAGGCGTACGAGACGTTGCCATTGCCCTTGTAGTGATTGGCCAACGCCAGGCCCGTGCCCAGCGCGACCTGGGCGCCGACGATGCCGTGGCCGCCGTAGAAGCCGGTCTCGATGTCGAACATGTGCATCGAACCGCCCTTGCCGCGCGACGAACCGCCTGCGCGACCGGTCAGCTCGGCCATGACTTCCCTGGGATCCATGCCGGCGGCCAGCATGTGGCCGTGGTCACGGTAGCCCGTAATGATCTGGTCGCCCTTCTGCTGGATCGACTGCATGCCGACCGCGATGGCTTCCTGACCGATGTAGAGATGGCAGAACCCGCCAATCAGGCCCATGCCGTACAGCTGGCCCGCGCGCTCCTCGAAGCGGCGGATAAGCAGCATGTCCTGATAGAACTTCAGAAGCTCGTCCTTGCCGACGAAAGCGTTGACACCGGTGTCACCCGCTTTACCCTCGGAAGCTTCACCCTTGCGCGTTCGCGCCATTCAACTCTCCTTGGCCAATCTTCATCGCGGCCTTCATCCCAGAGCACGTCCCGCCGAAGTCGTCGTCGGTTCCGCGAAGGAAGTGTTCCACATGTCACGCCCAGATCGCTCCCGGATCGGATGAGCCGGAGAACCATCGCCAGTCCGCGCCGTCGGCCGTGTTCCGAAAGCGCTAGCGCTTGGTACGGATCACGTAGTCCCTCGGGTCGGCATATCCCAGGAGAGAACGTGCGCGTTCTTCCAGAAGATCGGCCGACAGACTGCCGCTGCGTAATAGACGAGCCCGAGCCTCCAGGTCCATCCTTTCAGCGTGGATCTTCTTGAGCTCCTTCGTCTTGGCCGCAAGATCTGCATTGCGTTGAGACGTCGACAATAGCCCGCGTTCGCCGGTCAGGGCGTGAAACACGAAGTAGAAGATCAGGAAAAGGATCGCCGCGGTCGGCAGGATCGGTTGCAGTCGGGCGAACATCTGAGAATCCCGGGAGGGGATCATCAGGGTCTCAGATCGTGCTTAACGCCTTCTGAATAAGGGCTGACGAAGTGCGTCTGCGATCCGAGAGCCGCCGCCGCCCGATGCTTTCATTTGAGATCGTTTCACCGGCATCTAGATACCGCATCGCAGCGCTCATTTCGCACCCGCGAAGACGGGAGTTCCGCCGCCGGAACCCTTCCGGGAGGGGCTTATAGAAAAAATGAGAGCGTCTGATCCGGCGCCTCTCCTGCCGACGGCGCGCTGACCGCGCGCGCGAGAATCGCCATCCTTGGCCGGCGGGCTGATCACTGCCCTGAACTCGACCATCTTCAGAACGCTCTGAGAGGGAGGACACGGCCGGATAGCCTATGGTCGCGCGCTATCTCGGTCCGGGCCCTGTGACAGGCGCCGGAGGGCGGCTCGGCGGGCGATCCCGCCTGTCGCGCCATCAGGGGCTATGGCGTCAAGAAAAAGGCGCGGCTCCTGTCCGAAGCCGCGCCCTCCTGAAGTTCACGCTTTAGGGGCGATCAACGACCCTTGAGAGCCGATCGACCCGCATAGACGGCCTGATCGTCCAGCATCTGCTCGATGCGCAGCAGTTGATTGTACTTGGCCAGCCGGTCCGAACGGGCCAGCGAACCGGTCTTGATCTGCCCGCAGTTCAGCGCGACCGCGAGATCGGCGATGGTCGAGTCCTCGGTCTCGCCCGAGCGGTGGCTCATCACGCTGGTGTAGCCAGCACGGTGAGCCAGATCGACGGCGTCGATGGTTTCCGACAGCGTGCCGATCTGATTGACCTTCACCAGGATCGAATTGGCCAGGCCCTTGTCCAGGCCCATCTGCAGGCGCTTGGGGTTGGTCACGAACAGGTCGTCGCCGACCAGCTGAACCTTCTTGCCCAAGGCTTCGGTCAGCAGCTTCCAGCCCTCGAAATCGTCTTCGGACATGCCGTCCTCGATCGACAGGATCGGGAACTTGGCCGCCAGGCCAGCCAGGTAGTCGACCATTCCGGCGGGATCCAGGCTCTTGCCCTCGCCTTCCAGCTCGTACTTGCCGTTCTTGAAGAACTCGGTGGCGGCGACGTCGAGGCCCAGGACGAAGTCGTCGCCGGCCTTGTAGCCTGCGGCCTCACCGGCCTTGACGATAAACGCCAGGGCGTCTTCAGCCGAACCGAGGTTGGGCGCGAAGCCGCCTTCGTCGCCCACGTTGGTGTTGTGGCCGGCGTCCTTCAAAGCCTTCTTCAGGCCATGGAAGATCTCGGCGCCCATGCGCAGGGCTTCGCTGAAGCTGGCCGCGCCGGTCGGCAGGATCATGAATTCCTGGATGTCGATCGGATTATCGGCGTGGGCGCCGCCGTTGATGATGTTCATCATCGGCAACGGCAGCACACGCGAATTGACGCCGCCGACGTACTTGTAGAGCGGCAAACCTGCGGACTCGGCGGCGGCCTTGGCGGCCGCCAGCGAAACACCCAGGATCGCATTGGCGCCCAGGCGCGCCTTGTTCGGGGTGCCGTCCAGATCGATCAGGAGATTGTCGAGCCGGCGCTGGTCTTCGGCATCGACGCCGGAAAGGGCGTCGAAGATCTCGCCGTTCACCGCGTCAACGGCTTGCAAGACGCCCTTGCCCAGATAGCGGCTCTTGTCGCCATCGCGCTTCTCGACCGCTTCGTGAGCGCCGGTGGAGGCGCCCGAGGGCACGGCGGCGCGGCCAAAGGCGCCGTCTTCCAGGATCACGTCGACCTCAACCGTCGGGTTGCCCCGGCTATCGAGAATTTCGCGGGCGATGATGTCGACGATCTCGGTCATGGCAGCTCCTCAAGGCGAAAGGCGCGGGAGCCTTAGCCGCGACCGCGCTGCGGCGCAACTTGACTTCCCTCGGGATGACGACTGATCGTTGGTCATAAGAGGAGTACGCCATGCTGACCGTCGAGAAGAGCGGCCCGATCGCCATTGTCACCCTGAACCGACCAGAGGCCATGAACGCCCTGTCCAAGGCCCTGCGGGCCATGCTGCATACCGTCATGTTCGAGCTGGACGCCGACCCGGCGATCAGTGTGGTCGTGCTGACCGGCGCCGGCGAGAAGGCCTTCACCGCCGGACTGGATCTCAAGGAGCTGGGCAGCGACCCAAGGGCGATGAGTGCGGCCAATGACCAGGGCGCGGAAACCAATCCGGTGAAAGCGATCGAGTTGTGTCGCAAGCCGGTCATCGGCGCGATCAATGGGGTCGCCATCACCGGCGGCTTCGAACTGGCGCTGGCCTGCGATGTGCTGATCGCATCCGAGAACGCCCGTTTCGCCGACACCCACGCCCGGGTCGGGATCATGCCTGGCTGGGGGCTGTCGCAAAAACTGTCGCGCCTGATCGGAATCTATCGCGCCAAGGAGCTTTCACTGACCGGCAACTTCATCGATGCCACGACCGCGGCGGAATGGGGCCTGGTCAATCGTGTGGTTCCGGCCGCCGAGCTGATGCCGACCGCGCTCAAGCTTGCAGCCGACATGGCGTCGATCCCGGTGGAGACCCTGTCATTCTACAAGAGCCTGATCGACGACGGCTTTGACCGCTCCTTCCGCAAGGGCCTCGAAATCGAGCATGAGCGTTCCAGCGCCCACAATCGCAAAGTCACGCCTGCAGCGGTAGAGGCCAGGCGCGCCCAGATCCAGGCCCGGGGACGCAGCCAGTAGGATCAGGCGCTGAGGATGCGGGGCGGCGTCACGCCGCCGATGCGGAACAACACCCGCCCCGCGCCGAAATCGAGCTCGACCCGTGAAAACAGCCTCAGGATATCGACGCCCAGCAGCAAGGCCGGCCGATCATTGAGTCTCCAGATATCGAAAATGTGCAGGTCGGCGAAGGCGATCGGCACATTGGTCATGCGCAGATCGCCCAGCGTCAGGGATGGCGCGATGCGGTACTCGCCGACGGAGATCTCACCGGACGCCGTCAACAACCGGGCCGGCCTCACATCGTCATGACGGCGCCGGCGGGTGGCAATGGCGCGGGACAAGGCCATGTTGCCGATGCTGACCCCACCGCCAGAGTCGATAAAGGCCAGGGCCTTGGCCCCAGCCACCCTGCAGTCGGCGACCGTAAGGCGGCCAAAGCGATCATCCGCCATAACCGAGACCTCGCGGGGCAACCGGACGAAATCGAGGGACGAGCGGCTGCGGCGAATCTCCAGCTTCCGCTTGCGGAAGTCCATGATCACGTTGCGGCCCTCCAGGATATCGACGCCCAGCAGGCCGTCGGCGCCGACGCGTTCAGGCGGCAGGACGGGAAGATTGACGCCGGAGAGCCGCGTATCGCCGACAACAAGTTCGTCAACCCGGGCGGTACGAGTGAGCTGCGAACCGCCCACCCCGTGAACCAGCACATTGGGCCCCTGGGCCAGGCCCAGTCGATCGGCCAACGGCGCGGAGAGAACACTGCGATCCGCACCGCTATCGACCACGAAGTCGAACGGTCCCTGGCCATTGACCCTCACCGGGACGGTCAGGCGATCGTCGAGGTCGAGAGAGGCATCGAGAATCAGAACAGGTTCAGGCGGCGGCGTGAGCGCCCGCTCAGGCTGTTCAGCCAGAGCGACTTGAGGCAAAAACGACAGCCCCAGTCCCGCCGCTAAAATTCGGCGTGTGAGCATGGGCGGACCTCCCGTGGTCCGCTCAGAATAACACCGTTTTAGACAGCCATGACGAAAAACGCCGCCGGGGCGAACCCTGGCGGCGTCTTCGAATTCACAGCCGTGAAGGAAAGACCTTAGTCTTCCTTGGGGGTGAGGATTTGCTTGCCGTTGTACAGACCCGTCTTCAGGTCGACGTGGTGCGGGCGACGCAGTTCGCCCGAGTCCTTGTCTTCCACGAAGGAGTTTGCGCCCAGGGCGTGGTGCGACCGGCGCATGTTCCGGCGAGAAGGCGAAGTTTTTCTTTTGGGAACGGCCATCGAAGTGACTCTGCGCGCTGAGCGTGAAAATTAGAGACGGCGACTCGGGATAACCCAAGCCGCCGTGTGAGGGCGCGCTTATGCCTGAATCTCTTCAGACATGCAACACGCCTGTTCAGACCAGTCTGCCCTGCTCCTTGGCGGCCGCGATGAAGCTCGCAAACAGCGGGTGCGGGGCGAACGGACGGCTCTTCAGTTCCGGGTGGAACTGAACGCCGATGAACCACGGATGGTCCTCGCGTTCGACGATTTCGGGCAGCACGCCGTCAGGCGAACGACCGGTCAGCTTCAGGCCGGACTCCTCCATCCGGTGGCTGTAGCCGATATTGACCTCGTAGCGGTGCCTGTGGCGCTCGCTGATGGCCGTGTCGCCGTAGATCTGGGCCACCTTGCTTCCGGGCGTCAGAACCGCGTCGAAGGCTCCCAGGCGCATGGTGCCGCCCAGGTCGTCGCCAGAGCGTCGCTGAACGGTCTCGTTGCCCTTGATCCACTCGGTCATGATCCCGACGACCGGACGGTCGGTGGGGCCAAATTCACTGGACGAGGCGTCCTTGATGCCAGCCACGTTCCGCAGGGTCTCGATGACCGCCATCTGCATGCCAAAACAGATGCCGAAATACGGCACCTTGCGTTCGCGGGCGAACTGGGCGGCGCGGATTTTACCCTCGGCCCCCCGCTCGCCAAAGCCGCCGGGCACCATGATGGCATGGGCATTTTCCAAGCGAGCCGCAGCCGCGCCGGGATCGCCCTCGAAGGTCTCGCTCTCGACCCAGTCGAGATTGACCTTCACCCTATTGGCCAGGCCGCCATGATGCAGCGCTTCGATAAGCGACTTATAGGCGTCTTTCAGGACGGTATATTTGCCCACCACGGCGATGGTCACTTCGCCATCGGGGTGATTGACGGTCTCCTCGATCGCTTCCCAGCGGCTCAGGTCCGGCTTGGGCGCGTCTTGCAGGCCGAAGACGTCCAGCACCTCCGCATCGAGCCCCTCGTGGTGATAGTCGATCGGCACAGAATAAATCGACGAGCTATCCATGGCCTGGATCACGGCGCTGGGCCGCACGTTGCAGAACTGCGCGATCTTGCGCTTTTCCTCGACCGGGATCTCCTGCTCGCAGCGGCACAGCAGGATGTCGGGCTGGATGCCGATCGAGCGCAGCTCCTTGACGGAGTGCTGGGTTGGCTTGGTCTTCATCTCGCCGGCCGTCTTGATGAACGGCAGCAAGGTCAGGTGGACGTAGCAGCTCTGGCCGCGCGGCAGGTCCTGGCGCAACTGGCGGATGGCCTCGAAGAACGGAAGCCCCTCGATGTCGCCGACCGTGCCGCCGATCTCGACCAGCACGAAGTCGACAGGCTTCTCACCCGTCTCGTCCATGGCGGGCGACAGCACGAACTGCTTGATCTCGTTGGTGACGTGCGGAATCACCTGGACGGTCGCGCCCAGATAGTCGCCGCGCCGCTCCTTCTCGATAATCGTCTTGTAGATCTGGCCGGTGGTGATGTTGTCGGCCTTGGTCGCCGAAACGCCGGTGAAGCGCTCGTAATGGCCAAGGTCGAGGTCCGTCTCGGCGCCGTCGTCGGTCACGAAGACCTCGCCGTGCTGATACGGGCTCATCGTGCCGGGATCGACGTTGAGATAAGGGTCGAGCTTACGAAGGCGGACCTTGTAGCCACGAGCCTGGAGGAGCGCTCCGAGCGCTGCGGAGGCGAGGCCTTTTCCAAGCGAGGAAACCACGCCGCCGGTGATGAAGATGTACCGGGTCATGGGCGCTCAGATTACTCGCGATTCGGCGATCGCGTCGAAAAGACCGACGTTCATCAACAGCTTTCGCTGCAAACGCTTACTGGGCCGGGGTTTGGGCGGGCGCCGGAACCGGCGCGGAAGGCTGCGCGGGGGCCGGTTGCGAGGTCAGCGGCTGGTTGATGCTGGGGGTCGGGGCCTGGATGGCGCCCGGCTGGGCGGTCCCGGGGGCCTGGCCGACGGGAGCCGGCGGCGTGATCGGCGCGTTCAGCGTCTTGGTGTCCAGGCTGTCGATGTTGAGGCGATCCACGGCCGAGGCGCCGCCCATGCGGCCGGTCAGGATGGTCAGGACCAGGCTGATCACCAAGAAAATGGAGAACAGGATCCAGGTAATCCTCGTCAGCAGGTCGCCCGCGCCGCGCGCCGTCATGAAGCCGGTGTTGCCGCCTCCCATGCCCAGGGCGCCCCCCTCCGAACGCTGCAGCAGAACCACGCCGATCAGGCCGAGGCAGACGACGATGTTGATGGCGAGCAGGATGCCGATGAGCATGAGTAAACTGATCTCGATCCGGGCGACGGGACGTTCCGCCGTGAAAAACGAAGCGGCCCCTCTACCACTAGCGGCGCGCTCACGCCATAGCTGGGAAGGACGCCCGTCAACTCAAGACCTCAGCGCGAAGCCAAAACCCCAAATGATCCTTGAAACCGAGCGACTGACCCTGGCGCCGCTGACACCGTCGGATGCGCCGCACGTCTATCCGTTCCTCAGCGATCCCGAGGTCATGGCCCACTGGGATCAGGCGCCCATCGATGACCCTGAAGAGGTCGAGGCCTGCGTTATCGCCCAGGTCGCCGAAATGGACGAGGGCAAGGCCCACTACTGGGCGATCCGCCAGTCGAAAACCGAGGACTTCTTGGGCTATTGCGAACTGATTGATATTGATAAACGACATCATCGCGCAGAGCTGCGTTTTATGGTCGCCCGCGAGGGTTGGGGCCAGGGCTATGGCCTGGAGGCCGTTAGCGCACTACTGGCCCACGCCGCTTCGATCGGCCTCAAGCGCCTGATCGCCCGAACCCACGTGGGAGACACCCGCGCCGAGCGTCTTCTGGAGCGGCTGGGCTTCGAGCCCGAAGGCTATCTCAAGGGCCATATCCATCGCGACGGTGAACGGCGTGACTGCAGGCTGTTTGGATTGCTGCTCTAGGTGAAGAGCACCCACACGGAAAATCCAAATCACTCAGACGCATCGCCTCACGCAACGCCTCACGCAACGCCTAACCAGGCGCCGCACACGCAGCGTCGGCGCCAAGGTCCAGACCGAAACCTCGCGAACAGAATTCTACTGCGCGCGCTTTAGCGTAAACCCAGATTTTGAGCGGTTCGGGCCCTGGCGATTGCTGAACGAACGCTCGAACGTTTCGAAATCCTGCTCGAGCCTCCACTGCGCCGTCGCCTTGACGCTTTGGGCCAGGAACGCGTCACAAACCTCTCCTGTCTCTGCGCAGGCCTGAACGCGAACACCCTTCGAGATCCAGAGGCTGGCGCCGGGCAGGAACGCGTACTCCAGGCTGTCGCGGGCTATGCCCTTGAGATCAGCATAGCGCAGGCCATGCTCAGTGGCGGCCCGCAGGTACTCGTGCGTCATGTCGATGCGCGAGACGCCTTCGTCGTCGGTCGACAACACCACAGGCACCCCAGCCTTGCGATAGAGGGCGATAGGGTGATCCGCGCCCTTTACCCCCAGGATGACGTCGTTGCTGGTCAGGTTGACCTCTACCGCCACGCGCTCGCGGGCCATGCGCGCCAGGAGCTCCTCAGCGTCGTCCTCGTAGGCAATATCCACGCCATGGCCAATCCGCTTGGCGCCGGCGACCTCGACGGCTTCGCGGATGTGGAAGGTGAGGTCGCGGGGCGGGACCAGGCCCAGGGTCAGTTCGCCGGCGTGCAGGGACAGCGGCGCCTTGGGATAGCGGGCGGCCAGGAACCTGAACATCCGCATATGCAGCGAATAGTCGGCCAGCGAGATCGGGTCGTCCTCGGGATTGACGATGTTGACCCCTACGAAGCGAGGGTCGGCCTCGACAAGGGCGAAGGCCGCCAGCATCTGGGCAAAGACAAAGCCCGGCGGCTGGGCCCGCTCGACGAAAGGCTGAAAGCCAAGCATCACGCCGCATGGCCCCGCCTTGATGGCAACGCCCGGTGCGCAGCCCTGGCGCCGGTCGGCATCGGCGAGAGCGGCGTCCATCTCACGTCCGACCTCTGCGACCATGGGCGCAAGTCCCGGCGCCAGTCGCGCGAAAGCGCTCTCGAAATCGCCGTTCCAATCAGCCTGTCCCGCGACGGCGAAGGCCCGCATGGCGTTTGGATTGGCAGAGCTCTCGACATAGCTGACACGATCACCGGCGGCATAGTCGCGGGTCACCGTGATCATCGGCCCCATATTGCGTACGGCCGATGCGGCGAACCTGCCAAAGGTCGAAAAGAATTGATCATGACCGGAAGCCGCCGCCCCGTCAGCGCCGGGCGCATGGTTGCGCATCGACAAGGCGTCTATCGCCCGATTGTAGAGGGCCGGATCGCGCCGCCCGAGATCTTTGGCCGAAGTCCGTCCCGGACCGTCGCAGGCCCCCGTTACGATCTCCGGTTTCGCGCCGGTGGTGAGGCACTGGCCATCAGCAGCGGCCCAGGCCAGGAAGTCCTCGGCATAGGGCGCGCCCCACAAATGGTTGTGCAGGTCGCCGCCCTTGGGCATGTTTTTCAGGAACAGGCGCAGCTGCGCGCGATCGTGGGCGACGGCGTTGAATTGCGCGGCCGCCTTGCCTTCGATTGACGTCGCGGACGCGGCCCAGGTGGCCGTCGCGGCCAGAAACCCATTGACCAAGACCACACTCAACAGGGCCCCACGTCGCGCCTTGTCCGCCCTCATCGTCCACGCTCCTAAGCTTCACATCCTTCCCACTGTGATTTGCCCCGACTGGCAAACACACATTCATGCCGGGAACGCCAAATGGCGCGACGGCGGCCAATGAGCGACCAGGCTCATCGTCGCTTGCTCGACGAATTCAGTTGGAGGCAGCGCCGATAGGACGCCTCAGGGCTGCGTTTGTCCCTGATCCTAGCGGGCTCAAGGCAGAACGCGCTTGGCCGGCGTCTCACCGGCGGCGATCCTCGCCGCGATGTCATCCAAGACCGGGCCCAGATCGGCTACGCTCTCGACCACATAGTGCGCTCCTGACCTTTCGAGCGCCTGCGCAGCGGCGGCGATACGCCTATCGCGCTCACCCTGCGAAAGCGCGGCAAGCGCCTCTCGGGAAAGACCCACTCCATTGCCGGAAGCCGATAGGCCCACCACCCAGGCTCCCGCGGCGAGTCCTTCGTCAATGCCCACTGTGGCGTCATCGATCTTGACGCACGCACCGGCTGGCCAGGCGCCCAATTCGACCAGAGCCTTCCACATCATCAAAGGCGAGGGGCGCCCTTCCCTCGTCTCGCCAGCGCAAACGACGACGTCGGGCGAATAGCCCTGCTCGGCGGCCAATGGCAGAATATCGGCCATCATGGCTCGGGTGTAGCCGGTGCATGAGCCGATCCGGACGCCATCTGATCTTAGCCGCGCGCTCAACTCGGCTGCGCCTGGAATGAGTAGCGCCGCGTCACGGGCCGCCGCTCGCATCATCGGCTCCACCGCGTCGTGCAGGCGCGAAACATCGTCCTCGGTCGCGGGAACGCCGTGCGCCTCCCGCCAGCACCCGGCGATGCGCGGCATGGCGAGCAGGGCGCGAATATGATCGCGCTTTGCCTTGCCCATGTCGATCCGGGCCTCGGCGTCGGTGATCTTCACGGAGTTGTCGCCAAATACCTGGATCAGCGCCACAACCGGCGCCCGACACCCAAAGTCGATCACGGTGCCGGCCCAGTCAAAGACAACGGCCTTGATAGCGTTCAGCGTCATGTCAGATCTCCAGCTTCAAGGTCGTAGAGGTCGGCGATGACATCCTGAGCCAGGGCAAACGCCGTGGAGGCCCCGGTTCCGCTCGTGACCGTCACCAGACGGACGCCGCTCATCGGCGCCTCCACCAGACTATGGCCGTGCGCAGACGCATAGGTCCCCGTCCAACGTTCGACGACCGGCGGCGCGACCTGACCAAACACTGCGGCGAACTCATCGAGGATCAGCCGGTCGACATGCTCGTGGCTGAAGGGGTCTGGTGTCGCCGCATAGTGGTGGCTGTCGCCTACCACCAGCGAGCCATCAGCGCTTTGAACCACGATCAGATGCACGCCGTTCGCCAGGTGCTCGGGTTGCTCCGCCTGAAGTCGCTCCAGCAGCGCCCCAGCCTGGGGCAGAGCCGAATAGCCCAGATAGCGCACCAGGCTGAGGTCGGACATCACCGGCGACGGCAACCGCCACCCCGGATCGGCCAGTCGAAGCATCTGCAGTTTGCAGCGTGTGACCGCAGCCCCGGCGAAAGCGCCCGGAAACAGCGTGCTGAGATCGTCGCCCGGACAGACCACGATAGTGTCGGCGAGGATGTCGCCGGCTCCCGTTTCCAGTCGTCCCGTCTCGACGCCGTACACTGCCACCCCGCGCAGAACGGTCACGCCGTGAGCCGTCTCAAGCCAATGGGCCAGGCGCGGAATAGCCTCGCGGGACTCGATGCGAAGATCCCCTGTGCTGGTCAAGGCTCCCTGCCCTTTCGCAGTGGCTGGGAGTCGGCCGTCAAACCGACCGGCATCGAGCCAGTCGCAGCCTTCGGCCATCTCGGTCTCAAGGAAGGCCTGCAGGACCGCCTTGGCCTCAGGGCGTCGAGCGAGAACGGTCAGACCGCGCTGAACAATCGGGATACCGGCGGCGGCGGCCACCTCGTCCCAAACGGCGCTGGACCGCCGCGCGCGCGACCAGACTTCGCCCCGCGCCTGGCCCGTGACCGTCACAAAGCCGAAATTGCGCACAGACGCTCCGTTCGCCTGGGCGTCGCGGTCGACGATGACCACGCGCTTGCCCAGCCGGACGGCCGCCAAGGCGTGAGCCAGTCCCACAATGCCCGCACCGACTACGGCCAGATCGAATTTTTCCTGCCGCATGGTTACCTTTTGCCTCCAAAGGGCCGTCCCGGATCACAAGCGAACGACTCAGCCAGATTAGGGGCTGCCGACGCGATTTTCGCTGCCCGGAACAGGCGCAGCGCCAGCCGCACCTCGCCAGAAACATCGCTAAAACAATGACAGCGCCAGAATCTGCCCGCCGTTTGGTATAGACCAATTACGCTGCTATTTCGACGAATTTTTCGTGAAGCTCCCGCTATGGCCCTGTGGGCTCGCTGATGGTCTGATCCGGTTGCTTGACCACATGCGCCTTGGTTCTCATCCTCCTATCCAACAGGATTCGAGTGTCGGCCCGACCAGGTCATGCAGCAGCGGGAGACGCTTCATTTTCTCGCAGGCGCGGCGATACGGGAGGTAAAGCTGGGCCCTCCACGCTCAGCCCTCGCGCCCACGAGCCAAGACGCCTTAAGAAAAATGTCGACATAGCCCAACTCCAAAGGCGGACGTCACCGAACCGCCACGAAATTGGTATAGACCAAACTCTATATCGGGGGATTTTCCATGACGATTTCGCCACGCTGGCTTGAGCGAGCGCACCCGTTCGCCTTCACGCTCTTCGCCGGTTTGGCCGGTTTCTGCGCCTACTTCTCGATGTACGCCTTCCGGAAGCCGTTTGCAGCCGCGACGTTCGGGGCCGTCGACGGATGGGCGTTCGTTCTAGATTACAAGATAGCCTTGGTGCTGGCCCAGGTCGCCGGATATGCGATCTCAAAGATGATCGGGATAAAGGTCATTTCCGAGATCTCCCCAGCGCGGCGGGGGCAGGCGATCCTGGCGTTGATCGGTCTGTCCTGGCTGGCCTTGGTCCTGTTCGCGGTCACGCCTGCGCCGTGGAACGTCGGAGCCCTGTTTCTGAACGGCCTGCCGCTCGGCATGATCTGGGGCCTGGTGTTTGGCTACATGGAGGGCCGGCGGACATCGGAGGTGCTCGGCGCGATCCTGTGCGCCAGCTTTATCCTGTCCTCTGGCGTTGTGAAGTCGGTCGGCAAGTGGCTGATGGTCGAGCACCACCTCACGCCCTTCTGGATGCCCGCCGCCACCGGCGTGCTCTTCATGCCGCTTCTGGCGGTATCGGTCTGGGCCCTGACCCAGCTCCCGCCGCCCAGCGCCGACGATGAGGCCGCGCGCGTGCGACGGCAGCCGATGGACAAGGTCCAGCGTCGGGCCTTCATGGCCGCGTATGGCCCCGGCGTGGTGTTGCTGGTTCTGGCCTATGTTTTGCTGACCGCGTTCCGCGATTTCCGCGACAACTTCGCCGCCGAGATCTGGAGCGCCATGGGCTATGGCGGAGCGTCCAGCGTCTTCACCGCCAGCGAATTGCCCGTCGCGGCCATCGCGCTGGTAGTCATGGCCGCCGTGATCGTGGTTCGCGACAATCTCCGGGCGTTGCTGGTCATGCACGCGGTGATCCTGGCCGGCTTCGTGCTGCTGGGCGGGTCCACCCTGGCTTTCCAGGCCCAACTGCTGTCGCCGCTGACCTGGATGATCCTGACGGGCGCCGGCCTGTACATGGCCTACACGCCTTTCAACGCGATGCTGTTTGATCGGATGATCGCCTTCAGCGGCCAGGTTGGCACTGCAGGCTTCCTGATCTATCTGGCTGACGCGTCGGGCTATCTGGGAAGCGTCGCCCTGCTGGTCTGGCGCAATTTAGCGATGGTCGATCTGGACTGGCTGCGGTTCTTCACCGCCAGCGCCTATGCCACCAGTATCGTCGGCATCGTCTGCACTGCCGCTGCAGCGGTGTTCTTCAAGGTCACGGCCGCCGGCTCTCGCGATCAACAGGCCCGATCATAGATGGCGTCGTCCGGGGTCAACTGACGGTCGCCTGACCAGCAGCATGGCCGGAACACCGACAGCTTCTGTGCCGGAGGATGTCGCGGCGATTGCGCTGACGCTGGCGTCGGACTGAGGACCGATGTGACGGAGCGCTACGAAAGCGCTTCACCGCGCTTGGGTATCGTTCCGCAGGCGCGGCTCACCGGACGGTGATGAAGACAGGGTTGGCGTAGAACCACAGGTCGGACCAGGGGTCTTCTCCCAGCGGATCCGGTTGCGGCTCGACCTCAGAACCGTTCGTGCCCCTCACGCGAACATAGCTGGATCGCCGAACGTCCTTCAGCACATAGGTCATGGACAGAACCTCACGCTCCCGCGCCCAGGCGCCGGGCGAGAAGCTGCGGATGACCCGGGTGGTCGGGTTAAAGTCCCGGCTACGATCCGCCGTCGGTCCCTGGACCTCGCCCTGGATGAGGTCGATCCGCGCGACATCGGGCGAATAGCCGCCGAAATTCTTGCCCGACGGGTCGCGTACGCGGATGATGACCGTCACGTCGCTGCCAGGGTCAACCTCCAGCCGTCCGCCGATCTCGGCCCGTCGAGCACCATCGACCGTCGTGGCGGTCACCTCCACCTCGGAGACCAGATCACCCAGGGTCACGAAAACCCGGCCATGGCGCAGACCGTCCAGGACGTCGTCATAGGTGTGCTCGGCCTTGACGTAGGTCTTGGAATATTCGCCGGGCCAGAAGTCGCTGCCGCCGTCCGTATAGTGTCGGTGGGAGTCCGAGGTGGAGGTGATCCACCAGCGACGCCCCTCGCCCAGCATGGAGTCCCAGAAACCGCCCAGCCGCGCCGTCATCTGGTCGAAGCCGCCCATGGTTGGCGCTCGCGAATAACCACCCCGATCACCCTTGGGATCGATGGCGCCATCCGGCTTCAGGCTGGTGGCCTGGTGGCCGGGCGCGCCTTCCATGCCCACGGCGACCTCGGGCGCTGTATCGTTCCAGGCGCGCAGTTCAGACGGTGACACCAGACCATAGCGGCCGACCCCGGTGGCGGAGCGGGACGGGTGATTGGCAATGACGACGGGTGGCTGAGGCAGCGCCTGCATGTGGCGCAGGGCGTCCAGCATGAACGCCTCCTCGTCGCGGGCGGGATCCGCCGGCCAAGGTTCACGCCGATTGTACCGACTCTCTATCCCGAACAGCTCGTCGCTTTCCGAAGCGGACCGGGGAAGGATCAGGCTGGAATGCTCGGCTGCAGGGGTGTCGAGTTCCATGCCCCAGAACTGCAGCAGTTCAGGGGTCATGCGCCGGGCGCGGAGCAGTTCGGGATAGGCTTCGTCCCGGTTCAGCTTCGAATGGTTGGGCCCACCATGGTCGGTCGCGACCATCCAGGACAGGCCGTGCCTGACGGCCATGCTGGCGTTGGTCGTGATGGGATTGCTGGCGTCGCCGGCCTTGATCAGTTCTGGCGGTTGGGAAGGATCGGACGCCGGCTTGACCCCAACGCTGAACCAGCTGTGGACGTGGTGGTCGCCAGCCAGCCATCGTCGTTTCTGGGGATCCACGGGTCGGTGGGAATGGGCCTTGGGCGCGACCGGTCGGACGGCGTGGCCAGGATGGGCTTGCAACGGAGATTGCGGCGTCGCGATCAGGCCAAGAAGGAAAGGTACGACCTTCAAGGCCCGGGCGCGCGGACCACCATGAACAGGCAGAACAGGTTTTTGCATGGGCTCGCCTTAGCGATGAATTGCAACACTTCCATCGCAGGCGCCAGAACGGGCGGCGAGTGCATTCCACGCGTCGGAAGCGGACCGCGTGGAACCGCAGGCGGCTAGATCACCACGCGCATGCCGTCGAACGCGGGCTCTACGCCGGCTGGTAGCTTCGACGACAACTGATTGAAGTCCAGATCGATATGAAGGTTCGTCAGGATCGCGCGGCGCGGCTTGGCGCGGGCAATCCATTCAAGGGTCCGATCGACATGGGCGTGGGTCGGATGCGGCGTCCAGCGCAGGGCGTCGACGATCCAGACATCCAGATCTGCCAAGGCGGGCCAACTCTCCTCAGGAATGGCCACCACATCGGGCGTATAGGCCACGCCGCCGAACCGGAAGCCGACAGATCGGATATTGCCGTGATCGAGGTCAAAGCTCTGGACCGGGATCTCACCGCTCGGCCCGTCCAGGCTCCAGGCTACGCCGTGTGACGGCAATGGTCTGGGCTCGCATATGGCCGGATATCCGCCCTGCGTTTCAAACACATACTCGAAGCGACGGGTCAGCCCGGCATGCGTGGCTTCATCCATATAGGTCGGGATCCTCCGACGTTGATTGAGGAAGAAGGGCCTCAGATCGTCGATCCCGTGCGCCTGGTCGGCATGGTCGTGGGTAAAAAGCGCGGCGTCCATGCGCCGAGCGCCGGCCGCTACGGCCTGGAGACGAAAATCAGGCGACGTATCGACGACGACGGTCGTCTCGGACAGCGGGCCGCCTTCCCCCTTCCGACGGACAAGGAGCGAACAGCGCGTGCGCAGATTGCGCGGGTCAGCCGGATCGCAATCGCCCCAATCACCGTCGGCTCGCGGTACGCCGCCCGAGGAGCCTGAACCCAAAATCGTGAATTCCAGCTGGCCCGTCATGGCCGCGGTATCGTGTCGAACAGGGCGAAGAAGGCATCCTCCGTGCGCGCTTCGGTCTCGGCGCGCGTCCAGCCGCGAATATCGCCAAGTTTGTCAACGATATGGGGAAGATAGGCCGGCTCGTTGCGACGGCCGCGCATCGGCACGGGCGCGAGGTAGGGGCAGTCGGTCTCAACGATGATCCTGTCAGCGGGCATGTCGCGAATGATCGCCCTGACCTCCTCGGCCGCCTTGAACGTGGCGATGCCGGAAACGGAGAACCACGCGCCCAAGGCCGCCGCGCGGGCGGCCAGTTCGGGACCGCTGGTATAGCAGTGCATCAGCAGCTTGAACGCGCCCCGCGCATGCTCCTCTTCGAGGATCTGCGCCATGGTTTCGTCGGCTTCGCGGGTGTGCACGACCAGCGGCAGGCCTGTCTGACGGGCGGCGGCGGCGTGGACGCGAAACACCTGGGCCTGCACATCGCGGGGTGAGAAGTCGTAGTGGAAATCCAGGCCGCATTCACCGATGCCGATGACGCGCGGCCGGCTGGCCAGCGAGACCAGAGCCTCGACCGAGAGGTCAGGGTTTTCCTTGGCTTCGTGTGGATGGGTGCCGACCGTGCACCAGATGTCTGGCTCGGCCATGGCGATGGCGTGGACCGCTTCGAATGACGAAACCTTGTCGCAGATGGTGACCATCAGGCCGATCCCGGCTTCGCGGGCGCGGGCGATCACCGCGTCGCGGTCTTCGTCATACTGGTGGGCGTGGAGATTGACGTGGCTGTCGATGAGCATGCGGCTCACATCGCCGTCCTGGCCGCTGCGCGCAAGTCCGAGATGGCGCTCCAGAATACATCGGCGCGATCCAGGTTGATGGCCTCGGCTTCCCCGGGCCAGCGCGACAGGCGCTCCCAGACAGCAGCCCAACGATCCAGAGCAGGCGAAGACCCGGTCGTCGCCAGGCGCGTAGTCATGGCGTGAACCTGATCGGCCAGACGTTCGAACAGCAACTCGAAACGCGCTGCGCCCTCTCCGCCGCGAAAGGTGTCGGCCATGGCCAGCAAGGCGCCTTCGTCAATGGCGGGCAGGCCTCGCAGAATCTCGCTGGCGGCGTCGTCCATGGCCAGAGCGCCGCAGGATGCCAGTTGCAGCGCCCTGCCCGGCGCGCCATGCGCCATGCGGGCCAGGCGTTCGGCGTCCCGGTGCGACAGCCCAGCCCGTTGCTCGACCATGCTCGTCGCCGCCTCCACGCCCGGGGCGGGCACGACAAGTCGGCGACAGCGCGAACGGATGGTCGGCAAAAGCTTTCCAGGGGCGTGACTGACCAAGAGGATGACACCGCGCGCAGGCGGCTCTTCCAGCGTCTTGAGCACCGCATTGGCGGCGTTGACGTTCAGGTCGTCAGCCGCGTCGATGATCGCGACACGATAGGGCGAGATCGCCGGAGAATTGGCGAAGAACTCGGGCAGACGGCGCGCCTCGTCGACCGGGATGGACTTGCGCGCCTTGCCGTCGTCGGTGGCGCGCTCCAGCACCATAAGATCGGGATGTGAGCGGGCGGCGACCTGTCGGCTGACCACATCAGAGGGGGCCGCGCCAAGCAGGCCATGGGAAGGGTCGGGCTGCGCGCCCAGCAGGCGCCGGGCCATGCGATAGGCCAGGGTCGCCTTTCCTACCCCCTCGGGGCCCACCAGCAGCCAGGCGTGATGCAGACGCCCGCGCCCCAGAGCATCAAGGAAAGACGCTTCGGCCGCCCCGAGACCGTCCAGCCCATAGACATCGCGTGGGTGCGGCGGCGCATCCATTTCAGAGGCTCAGGCGGGTCGAAACCACGTCCCACACCGACTCGAACACCAGGTCAGGCGTGCCGTTGGCGTCGATCACGGCGCAACGCCCCGGCTCCTTCTGGGCGATCGCCAGAAATCCGGCCCGCAGACGCTCATGAAAATCCAGCCCCTTGGACTCAAATCGCGCCGCGCCGCCGCGTGACGCCGCACGATCGAGGCCAATCGTGGCGGGAATATCAAAGATCAGGGTCAGATCCGGAATGGAGCCTGACAGGACGTGATCCTCAAGCGCCGCGATCAGGGAAGCCGGGGCATCTCCGCCAGCGCCTTGATAGGCGCGAGTGGAGTCAGCGAAGCGGTCGCATAGCACCATCGCTCCGCGATCCAGGGCCGGGCGGATCACCCGCTCCAGATGATCCCGGCGGGCGGCGTACATCAGAAGCGTTTCTGTCACGGGCGACCAGCGGTCGGCGTCGCCGTTCACCAGAAGGTCGCGGATCGTCTCGGCGCCAGGGCTGCCGCCCGGTTCGCGGGTCAGCACAACGTCAAAGCCGGCCGCTGTCAGGCGGTCGGCCAAGCGACGGATCTGGGTCGACTTTCCAGCCCCCTCCCCGCCTTCAAAACTGATGAATGATCCGCGCATCACCCGCCTCAATTCGGCCGGATCGCGTCGATTGTCCAGTGGCCTCGCGACACCCCATCAGGGACGCAGGACGGTGGCCCCGGAATAGCCCAGCGCCGCCACGCGATCCCGCAGAGACCAGGCCTGGAGCTCATCCTCGCCGGCCGAAACGGTGACGCGATAAAGCGTGCCGCTAGCGCGCTCAAGCGGTTCAATTGTCGCCCGTCCTGCGGTCTTCAGCTGCGCCACGGCGCGCTCGGCGTTCTCGCGGCTGGAGAAGGATCCGGCCTGGACCTTGAAGGCAGCCTGCCGCGCGGGAATGATCTGGGTGGGGATCGGCGGCGGCTCTGCGGGCCAGACCGGCTCAGCATCCTGCCTTGGCGGCTCCCGGCGCGGCGGAGGTGGAGGCGGCGCGGGCGCCTGGGCATACTGGCGCCCATCAAATGACGATTTCGGCGCTGGGCCTATATAGCGCACCCGCACCCGGGCCACACCCTGACGACGATAGCCAAGCTGATCGGCGGCGGCGCGCGACAGGTCGATAACGCGATCACCCACGAACGGGCCGCGATCATTGACACGCAGCACCATCCTGCGGCCGTTATCGAGATTGGTCACCTCGACCAGGCTGGGCAACGGCAAGGTCTTGTGCGCCGCCGAGACGGCGTCCATGTCGAAGATCTCGCCGTTGGCCGTGCGGCGGTTGTGGAACTGCTCGCCGTACCAGGAGCCAATACCCTTGACGTCATAGTCAGGGTCGGCCTGGGGATAATACCAGATCCCCTTGATCTGATAGGGCTTCTCGGTTCCTCTCAAGGGCTTTCCGGATGGCGACACCATGGGTCCGCGCGGCGAAGACGACACGTGCCTGTTGCTGTCGATCCTGGTGTCCAGGCGCGGCTTTGGCGTGGAACAGGCGGCCAGGCTAGCGGCCGCCATAGCCACCAGGCCGGCGCTCCTCAGGACGCGCCAAAGATGCTGATCCACAACCATGCTGACGTCTTTCCGACGCGGGCGAGCCCTTCCGAACTTTCAGCATGCATCAGTTGTTTTGCAGTCTGGTTAAGGCGGGGGCGCGCTGATATAGCCGCCGCTCCGGACAGATGGCCGAGTGGTTTAAGGCAGCGGTCTTGAAAACCGCCGTAGGTGAAAGTCTACCGTGGGTTCGAATCCCACTCTGTCCGCCACACCCTCCCCGCCGCGCTGGACCCGCAGGATCTGGCGCGGCGGAAGTCCAGGATTCCAATGTCTACAGCTCGCACCGCGTTCTACGGCCTGGCCGATCACGATCTGGCGCCTGTCGCCGCAGACGCGATCCAGGTCTCTCCCATGGTGATCGGAGCAACGGATCTGGCTTCGATCCCGGATCAATCACTGGAGGCTTTCGCGATTCGCGCGCCGGCCGGTGTGGTCGAGCGCCGGTTCGTTCTTGCCCATGCGCTACGGACCCTGGCCATCGACGGCCGCCTGACGGCGTTCGGGCCCAAGGATCGCGGCGGACTGCGACTGAAAAAGGAGCTTGAGGCCTTCGGTTGCGTGGTCGGCGAAAGCTCCAAGAAACACAATCGCATCTGCGTCGCGCTTCGCCCCGCTGAACCCGTCGGGCTTGAAGCCGCCATCGAGGCGGGAGCGCCGCGCCGCGCCTCCGACGACCTGTGGACGCAGCCAGGCGTCTTCAGTTGGGATCGGCTGGATCCCGGCACCGATCTGCTCCTGAAAACCTTGCCGCCGCTTTCCGGCGTAGGCGCCGATTTCGGCTGCGGCATCGGCTGGCTGGCCCGCAGCGTTCTGGCCTCGCCCAAGGTCACCAAACTGACGCTGGTCGATCTGGATCGCCGGGCCATCGACGCAGCCTGCCGCAATATCGAAGACCCGCGTGCGGAGTTCGTCTGGGACGATGTCCGCCAGGCCGCCACATCGTTGGACAAGCTTGACTTCGTCGTCACCAATCCGCCGTTCCATGAAACCGGCGGCGAGGATCGCTCACTGGGGCAGGCCTTCATCAAGACAGCCGCCGCCAGCCTGCGCAAAGGCGGCGACCTCTGGCTGGTGGCCAATCGCCACCTTCCCTACGAAGCGATCCTGAACGAGCATTTCGCCAAGGTCCGGCTGGCCGGCGAGACCAACGGCTACAAGGTCTACGAGGCCCGCAAGTGACCAAGGCCCTGATGGCGCGGCTGGACAGGCTGCTGGCCAATCTGGGCTATGGCAGCCGAAAGGACGTCCAAGCGCTGATCTCCAGCGGCAAGGTCGTGCTAGACGGAAAGATTCTGAAGGACGTCGGGACCAAGGTCGCCGTCACCCCTGATCTCCCGGAACGCATGACCATCCGGGGCGCGCCGGTCGATCCGCCCGCGCCACTGGTGCTGCTGATGCACAAGCCACTGGGCGTGGTCTGCTCGCACAAGGAAGACGGGGAGCGCATCTATGACCTGCTTCCCCGTCGCTGGCGCATTCGGGATCCGGGCCTCTCGACCGTGGGACGGCTCGACAAGGACACTTCCGGCCTGATTCTGATTACCGATGATGGCGACTATCTGCATCGGGTGATCTCGCCCAAACGTCATGTGCCCAAGACCTATCTGGCGACGCTCGACCGCCCCTTGAGTGGGCTGGAGGGCGCGCTGTTCGCTGCGGGCGAACTGATGCTGGACGGCGAGGAAAAGCCCCTGCTGCCGGCGGACCTGGTTGTGATCGATCCCCATCATGCTCGCCTGACCATTACAGAGGGTCGCTACCATCAGGTGCGGCGCATGTTTGCGGCCGTCGGCAACCATGTGGTCGAGCTCCACAGGGAGCGGATCGGTGCTCTGGTCCTGCCCGCCGACCTTGAACCGGGACAGCACCGGATCCTGACTGCCGACGAGGCCGAGCGGGTCTTTGGTGATGAGTAATCCCGTCCTCGTCGACGCCCGGGGACATCGCTGCCCCGTGCCGACCCTGCGCCTGAGGCGGGCCCTGGAAGCTGCGCCGGCGGGCAGTGAGGTGCGACTGATCGCCGATGATCCGCTGGCGCGTATCGACGTTCCACACTTTGCCGCCAGTATCGGCGCGACGGTTGTCGCGATCACCGATGAAGACGCCGGGGCGATCAGCTTTCTGGTGCTGAAGGCGTCTTGAGCGTTACGCCTCGCGGTCCCTCAACAAGGGCGCGGGGACGTTCATCCAGAGCGATCTCCACCTCAGTGGCCAGGGCACCGCCCAGGAAGATGGCGTTCACGCTCCACGACAGCCAGATCAGGAAAATGATCACCGCCGAGATCGAGCCGTAGGTGGCGCCCAGCTGGGCGACCTTATCGACATAGAAGGCGCTGGCGGAGGACATGAACAGGCAAAGGACCGCCGCGGCGACGCCGCCCGCAGTCGACGCCCGCCAGCCGACAGGCGCGCGCGACATGGCGTAGCGGTAGATCAGCGTCATGCCGATCACGACGCCCAGGCTGGCCCAGGTCCACTCGCTCTGGACCCACGGAACGCCCTCGAGCGGGCGCAGATGAAGCGCGCTTCCGAGCAGCCGGAAGATCAGAAAAATGCCGGACATCACGAACAACAGACCAAAGGCGGCGATCAGCACGAACAGGGCCATAAGGTTGAAGCCGACGAATCCGCGCTGGTCTTCCTCGTCATGAATGAACGAGAGACCGGCCAACAGGGCCTTGAAGCCGCGATGGGCGGCATAGGCGCCGATGACCAGGACGACCGCGCTCTGGGCCGAAACGGCCTGTTCGGGTGCGTGGGCGATGCGGGTGAGTTCGCTCTCGAACATCGCTCGCGCGCCCGACGGCATCAGTTCGGCAAGGTTTTCCGCCTGGGCGGCGGCCTGCTGCTGCGTCAGCAGAAGGCTGTAGAGGCCGATGAGAATCGCCAGGCCGGGAAAGACCGCAAGCAGGGCGAAGAACGATACGCCGCCGACATACAGCATGACATCGCGCCCCCAGATCCGAGCCAGGGCAAGGCCAAGAACGCGCAGGACCTCGCGGGCCCAGTGAATCGGGTCCAGATCCAGATCGCGCCATCGGATGGGTTGGGGGTCTTGCATCGGCCGGAACCTGCCCGCGCTCTTCTCCCGGCGCAACCCCGCGGCCGCAACGACAAAGACGCGCCGCCTCAGGGAAGGCGACGCGTCTCCGCAGGACAAGCCTGAAACCGAACGCCACATCGAGGGACGGATGGCGCAACGCCCGGTACCTGATCAAACTAGGGACCGGCGGCTGAACCGACGCTGAACGACGACAATAGCCTGGCAGACAGCTTTCAGAGTGCGCCGGTGGTCTTCAGGTTTGCGATCGCCTCGGCGGAAAAGCCCCAGTCCGCCAGTGCGGTGTCGTTGTCGCCCCCAACCGAGGGCGGAGGACCCTGTATCTTTCCCGGTGTGGCCGAGAAACGCGGCGCGGGCGCAGGCTGCACCACGCCAGCCACCTCGACGAAGGTTTCTCGAGCCGCGTTGTGAGGGTGCGCAGGCGCTTCCGCCATCGACAGGACCGGCGCGAAACAGACGTCCGTGCCATCCATCAGGTCGCACCATTCATCGCGAGTCTTGGTGCGGATCACGGCGGCGAGCTTGTCTCGCAGCTCCGGCCACTCCTCGCGGCTCATCTGGTGCTGGAACTGCGGATCGGTGATGCCGGTCTTTTCCAGCAGCAGCAGATAGAACTGTGGCTCGATCGATCCGATCGAGATCCAGCCACCGTCGCGGCATTGATAGGTGTCATAGAAGTGCGCGCCGCCGTCGAGCAGATTGGACCGGCGTCCCTCACTCCACATGCCGCCCGCCTTGAAACCGTAGAACATGGCCATCAGCGAGGCTGCGCCATCACTCATGGCGCAGTCGATCGTCTGGCCCTGCCCCGTCGCCCGGGCATGGATCACGCCGGCCAGCAGGCCAAACGCCAGATAGAGCGCGCCGCCGCCGAAGTCGCCGACCAGGTTCAGGGGCGGGACCGGCTTTTCCGTCGTGCCAATGGCGTCCAGCGCCCCGGTGATGGCGATGTAGTTCATGTCGTGGCCGGCAGCCTTGGCGTAAGGACCAAACTGCCCCCATCCGGTCATGCGGCCGTAGACGAGCTTGGGATTGCGCGCCAGCGCCACATCCGGGCCAAGGCCCAGGCGCTCCATGACGCCCGGCCGGAAGCCCTCGATCAGGCCATCAGCGCTTTCAAGCAGTTTTAGACACGTCTCGATGGAGGCGGGATTTTTCAGGTCCAGCGCCACAGACCGGCGACCGCGCGCGGTGACATCGGCCGGCGATCCCCCTCGTCCCTGCCCCTTCCGGTCGATCCGGATCACGTCAGCGCCAAGGTCGGACAGCAGCATGCCGCAGAACGGACCGGGACCGATGCCCGCGAACTCCACGATCTTCAGTCCTGAAAGTGGCCCCTGGCCCATGGTGGTCTCCTCATCGACTCTTCGGCGCAGCCGTTGGATCGACTAGAAAGGTCCTGACGTTCGGTCATGCAAGCGGCTGTTGGCGCCAGGGCTCGGAGATCACGTGTGGGGCGACATCGCGCATGGCGATTGTCCAAAAGCAATTTGACCACACCGGCGCGACGTTGCGTCCCTATCACCCGTGAACGCCTCTGCTATGTTGCGTCGTCGAATCCCGACGGTCGAGTGCGGCCGGCGTTAGTTGGATTTCGGGCGGAGGTAGAGTGTGGCGGTTGACGCCCGAATCTTGATCGTGGCGCGCGACGACCTGCGCGCCGGCCCCCTGGCTGAGGGGCTGGACCGGCTTGGCTGGCGGACCATCACCGCGCGTGGGCCCTATGCCGCCCTCGCAGCGCTTGGTGACCTGCCGATCGAGGCCGTGATCGTCGACCTAGCCAGCGCGGGTCCCGACACCCAGTCGCTCGCCCGTCGCTTGAAGGCTGCCGTCGCGCCGCGCCGCCTGCCCGTGATCGCCATCGGCGAACTCGACGGCGGACAGCAGAGCCAGGCCTTCGACCTGACGCTTTCGCCGCCGCTGCATCCGTCCCAGGCGGCCCTGCGTCTGGAGTCTCTGGTTCGTACAGCTATCGCCGAAGAGGAGTTCGAGTTGCGGCTCGAAACCTTCGGCGAGCGCGGTCGCCGGATGGACCTGCCGGAACCCCAGCCCTCGCCATTCCGCATCCTGGCGGTCGGTGAGCCAGCCCCGCAGTTCCTTGCGCTTTCCAACGCCCTCAAGCGCAGCGGCGCCGAGGTCGTGGGCGCCTTCACGGCCTACACGGCGTTCGACTACCTCCACGAGCGGGCCTTCGATTCCGTCGTGCTGTGGGCCGGCGACAACCAGCAGGAAGCCCTATCGATCGCGGCCGGTATGCGTCGCAACACGCGCCTCTTCCACATTCCGGCCATGCTGTATCTGAAGGCCGAAAGCTATGTGACCATGTCGGAGGCCTTCCACCGGGGCGTTTCCGACGTCGCGTCGCCGGAGACGCCGGAGGTCGAAACCGCGCGCCGGGTGATGGAACTGGCCAGAAACTACAGGCGTGGCGAGTCGATCCGCGGGGCGCTGGAAAAGGCCCGCAGTTCGGGCCTGATGGACGCCGCCACCGGCCTCTTCACGCGCGATCTGTTCGCCGCCCACCTGGCGCGCCTGACGGCCGCTGCGCGGGAGCGCTCCCGTCCGTTGTCCATCTGCGTCCTGCGGGTCGCCGACAAGCCCGAGACCGTCTGGGCGCGTCAGAATGGCTGGCTGGACCGCGCCATACCCCAGATCGGCTCGATGGTCGGCCGCCTTGTCCGCGTCGAGGACACCGCCGCCCGCCTGGCGCCGGAGGTCTTCGCCCTGGCCCTGCCCGCCACCAACCAGGACGCCGCGCGCGCTGCGGCCGAGCGGATCGCCGCGGTCATAGGCTGCACCGCCTTTGACGCCGGCGAGGACCGGCCGCCGTTCGTCTGCGAATTCGACATCGGCGTCTCCCAGATCGAAGCCGGCGAAGGGCCGGTCAAGGCGCTGGAGCGGGCCGCCGCCCGGGCCCTGCAGCGCGAAGCCAGCTGAGACCCGCGATGAACCAGCCGATGATCGTGGACGTTGTCGCCGACGTCGTCTGTCCATGGTGCTATCTGGGCTGGCGGCGCGTGAAGGCTGCGATGGCTCTCCGACCCGATATCGAGGCCAAGCTGATCTGGCGGCCCTATCAGCTGGACCCTACGCTTCCCGAGGAAGGCGTCGACCGCAAGGCCTATATGGCCAGCAAGTTCAAGGATCCGGAACGCCTGAAGGCCGTGCACGAGGCCCTGGTCTCTGGCGGCGCCGATGACGGAATTACCTTCAATTTCGCCGTCATCGACAGATCCCCCAATACCAACGCCGCCCATCGGTTGATCCGCTGGGCCCTGACCGCCGGCGTCCAGGACGCGGTGGTCGAGGCCCTGTTCGCCGCCTACTTCACGGAAGGCCGCGATATCGGCGACCCCATGGTGCTGGCCGATATCGCTGAAGCTGCCGGCATGGAGCGGCTGGTCGTGCTGCAGCTACTGTCCGAGGGCGCCGATCGGGAATCGGTGACCCGCGAGCATTCCATGGCGGTGCAGGGCGGCGTCACCGGCGTGCCCTATGTGATCTTCGGCGGCAAGGTCGCGGTCGTCGGGGCGGAATCGCCGGAACGGATCGCCGAAGCCATTGATCAGGCGGTGCGCGCCTAAGGCAGCCTGCCCTCTTCGGCCAGCATCTTGGCCGCGATGTCAAACCCCGCCCAAGCTGCCCCGGCCAGAGCGGCGCCCACGCTCACCCGGCGCACGCCAACGTCGGCCAGAGGCTGAACGGCCTGGCCCGGCCAAGCCATCAAGACGTTGACCGGTTTGGGTGCGACGGCCTTGACGATCTCGGCGACCGAAGCGACGTCGATCACTCCGGGAGCGTACAGGCAGTCGGCGCCGGCCTCAGCATAGGCGACAAGACGCTCGACAGTCGCCGCCAAGTCCTTGCGCCCGATCAGGAATCCCTCAGTTCGCCCCACCAGGATCACATCCTCACCACTGGCGTCGATCGCCGCTCGCGCCGCCCTGATCCGCTCTATCGCGAGCGTCGGCTCGTAGAGGTCACGGCCGATACGATCCTCGATGGACAGGCCGGCGATCCCCGTGGCGATGGCCAGCCGAACGCTTTCGGCCACCCCTTCAGTTTCATCCGCGAAACCAGCTTCGAAGTCGGCATTCACCGGCAGATCCGTCGCGCCGCAGAGCATGCTCAGATGGGCCAGCACCTGATCCCGCGTCAGCCCGCCATCGTCCTGCCCCAAGGCCCAGGCCGCCCCGGCGCTGGTGGACGCCAGAGCCTTGAAGCCAAGCCTTTCGAGACGCCTGGCGCTTCCGGCGTCCCATGGATTGGGCAGGATGAAACAGCCGTCCTCATGCAAGGTGCGAAAGGCGGCGCGGCGTGCGGCGAGTTGGGGCGACAACATCAAATCCTCCGGGAACCCGTCAGAGATAGTGCCTCATGGTGACAGTGAGTGGCAGTAGCGCTCAATGCGACCCTGACCATGGCCGCCGCCCTCGCAGCGGCTGCGCCCATACAATCCACCACGCATTGTCGCGCCGATAGAGCTCGGCTGCGCCGCCGACGGCAAAATCTTTAGCCGTAAGGACGATGCGATCGGCGCAGCCCGTCGGCATCGCGCCCGAAAAATCTCCCCGAAGAACAATGATCTCCGCGCCGGAGCAGAGATCTCCGAGCGCCTGCGCCGAGATCTCCTTGCGGCTCCACGACAGGGCGACGGCGACCGGCGCGTCGCTCTGGGGCCGGCAGGCATAGGCCGAACACGTAAACCCACGCGTCTCGCCGATCGCCAGACCCCGTCGACGCGCCCACAGTTCAGCGCCGAAGCGGCGGTTGTCCGGCCGCAGGAGGACGGCCTCCTTGCCTTGCCGAACAGCGGCCGTGGCGCCGTCGGCGGCGATCCAGACGTCAGGCGCCGGAGGGCGAGGCCAAAGAGCGACAGCCAGCGCCAAGGGTGCGCCGAGCCAGCGTAGTCGTCCGCTCCAGAGACAAAGAATCATCAAACCCAGGAACGCGACAACCAGGGTGAACGGCGGCGCGCTGGCGACCACGGCCTGGCCGCCAATCGACTCGAATTTTCGGGCTACATCGACCATCGCCTCAACGCCCCAGCCGGCGATCAACAGGAAGGGCGCGCCCCAGCCGACACTTTCCAGCGCCGTGCCCAGGGCCAGGAACGGCATGATCACGAAGGACGATAGCGGCGCGACGATGAGATTGGCCGGCAAACCCCAGATGGCCACACGGTTGAAATGCTGCATGGCGAAGGGACCAGTCGCCAGCCCGGCGACAAAGCTCGCGCCAACGCTGACGGCCAGCCAGGCGCCGACGGCCTGGACCGCCCGGATCGGCCAGGGCACCGAAATCTCGCGCATCGGCCTTGGCCAGGCTTCGGCCAGAGCGATCAGGGCCGTGGTGGCTGCGAACGACATCTGAAACCCGGGCGCAGCGGCCGCTTCAGGCTGCAGCGCCAGGATGATCAGCGCTGCCAGGGCCAGGCCGTGCAGGGTTACGGCCTGGCGGTCGAAAAGAATGGCGGCGAAGGCCACGCTGGCCGTGATCGCCGCGCGCTCGGCCGGCGGCGGCGCGCCGGAGATGACCAGATAGATCGCTACGGCCGTCAGGCCCGCCACAGCAGCGATCTTCTTGCCCGGAGCGCGCAGAGCCAGCCAGGGCCAGGCCGCGATTCCCAGCCGGGTCAGACCGAACACGAAGCCGCCGACGATGGCCATGTGCAGGCCCGATATCGAAAGAATGTGGGCCAACCCCGAGGCGCGCATCGCCTCGGTCTGTTCTGGCGTGATCCAGGTCTCGTGGCCGGTGACCATGGCCGCGCCGATCCCGCCACTATCAGTTCCCATGTGCGCGACGATCCGCTCGGCCAGGCGCCAGCGGAAGACGTTGACAGCCATGGTGACCCGCAATCGCCAGGGCGGCGGATCCAGATGCGTCTCTCTGATATCGCCGAGCGAGAAACCGACCGCCCCGACGGCGTTGAACCAGGCGTCACGAGCGAAATCATAGGAACCGGGCGCGGCCGGAGGCGGCGGGGGCCCGAGAATGGCGCGCAGTCGCACAGCATCGCCCGGCTGCGGCAAGTCGATGGCGTCGACCGTCACCCGGACCCGGTTTGGCGTCTCGGCCGGCGTGAGGCCGCCAATGGCGACCGGAGCGATCAGCAATCGAGGTCCGCCCGCGCCTGGACTGACGACATCGACCACGAAGCCCTCCAGGCGACGCGGCGCGCGCTCGCCGTCGATGACCGGCGCGGCGACCCTGTCGCTGCGAATCTTCGCCGCGAGTCCCCCCGCCATCGCAAAGGCGAACAGGGCGAGCAAGACGATCAAGATCCGGAGCGAGGATCGGCAGCGCCACCACAGCATGACGCTGATCAGGGTCAGAAAGGCCAATGGCGGGAGCGAGGGCTCGAAAGGCGCTTGAAGATAGGCCGCCGCGCCCAAGCCGAACCAGACCGGACTCCACAGGAACCAGCGATCCAGATTGGCGCTCATCTCATCGCGCAGGACGCGGAACATTGTCGGCGGACTAGGCCATGCGCGAAGCGCCGTGCTAAGACGCGCCGCCCAAGCCGCGCCACGGCGCGCGTTCCCGGCCGTCTCGGCGGCGTCTTGCCTTTCAGCATTGAGTTCGATGTCGAACCCCTCCTCCACCGACCGCGCCGTGGTCACGCGCTTCGCCCCCTCGCCCACCGGCTTCCTGCATATCGGCGGCGCACGCACAGCGCTGTTCAACTGGTTATATGCACGCCATACGGGTGGAAAGTTCCTTCTTCGCGTTGAAGACACCGATCGCGAGCGTTCGACCGAACCCGCAGTGGCCGCGATCTTCGAGGGCCTGGACTGGCTGGGCCTGAAATCCGACGAAGAGCCGGTGTTCCAGCACACCCGCGCGCCGCGCCACGCCGAGGTGGTTCAGCAGCTTCTGGAGCGCGGCCGCGCCTATCGCTGCTGGATGACGGTCCAGGAACTGGAAGTCGCCCGCGAAAAGGCCCGCGCTGAAGGCCACGCGATCCGCTCGCCCTGGCGCGACGCGCCGCCGCCGGCCGATCCGTCGGCGCCGCACGTCATCCGCTTCAAGGGCCCCGCCGACGGCGAGACCCTGGTCGACGATCTGGTCAAGGGTCCGGTGACGTTCAAGAACACCGATCTCGACGACCTCGTCCTGCTGCGGGCCGACGGCGCGCCGACCTACAATCTCGCCGTGGTGGTCGACGACCACGACATGGGCGTCACCCACGTGATCCGGGGCGACGACCACCTCAACAACGCCGCCCGCCAGACCCTGATCTATCAGGCGATGGACTGGGACCTGCCGGCCTTCGCCCACATCCCGCTGATTCACGGTCCGGACGGCGCCAAGCTGTCCAAGCGCCACGGCGCCCAGGCCGTCGGCGAGTTCGCGGACATGGGCTACATCCCCGAGGGCCTGCGCAACTATCTGGCCCGGCTTGGCTGGGGCCACGGCGACGACGAGGTTTTCAACGACGCCCAGGCGATCGAATGGTTCGACGTCAAGGACGTGGTCAAGGCGCCGGCGCGCCTGGACTGGGCCAAGCTCAATCACATCAACAGCCAGCACCTGCGCGTCGCCGATGACAGCCGTCTGGCCGACCTTGTCCTGAAGGCGCTGATCGCCCAGGGCGCCAGCTTGCCCACAGACGCGGCCGCTCGCCTGCTGGCGGTCGTTCCCCAGGTCAAGGAAGGCGCCAAGACCATCCTGGAGCTGGCGGAACACTGCGCATTCGCGCTGAAAATGCGCCCGTTCGCGCTTGAGGAAAAAACCGCCAAGCAACTGAACGAAGAAACAGTCGAGCGCCTGCGCCGCCTGCGCGATCGCCTGGCCCAGAACCCGGAATGGGACGTGGAAGAGCTGGGAACGCTGTTGAAATCCTTCGCGGAATCCGAAGGTGTCGGCTTTGGCAAATTCGGCCCGTCGCTGCGCGGCATTCTAACGGGCGGGTCACAAGCGCCCGACCTGAACAAGATCATGACCGCCATCGGTCGCGAGGAGACTCTCGGCCGTCTTGACGACGCGCTAGCTGTGCGCGCATGAGGCGCTATAACGCACTCGCGAAATGAAACTTGGACTGCTCGTTCCATCGATGAAGGGGTTTCCCGCATGACCGATAAAGCCACACTGACGATCGGCGACAAGAGCTACGATCTGCCGATCCTCAAGGGCAGCACCGGTCCGGACGTCGTCGATGTCCGGAAGTTCTACGGCGACAGCGACCACTTCACGTTCGATCCGGGCTTCACCTCGACCGCGTCCTGCGAGAGCAAGATCACCTATATCGACGGCGACGCCGGCATTTTGCTGCACCGCGGCTATCCGATCGACCAACTGGCCGAGAAGTCCTCGTTCCTGGAAGTCTGCCACCTGCTGCTGAACGGCGAACTGCCCACGGCCGAAGAGGCCACCAAGTTCGAGCACAACATCACCTACCACACGATGTTGCACGCCCAGTTCGACAGCTTTTTCCAGGGCTTCCGCCGCGACGCTCACCCGATGGCGATCATGACCGGCGCCGTCGGCGCCCTGTCGGCCTTCTATGCCGACAGCCTGAACGTCGATGATCCCAAGCAACGCGAGATCAGCGCCCATCGCCTGATCGCCAAGATGCCGACCATCGCCGCGCGCGCCTTCCAGTACAGCGTCGGCCGTCCGTTCGTGACGCCGCGCAACGAACTGTCCTATTCGGAAAACTTCCTGCGCATGTGCTTCTCGGTGCCGGCCGAGGACTGGGTCCCCAACCCCGTCCTGACGCGCGCCATGGACCGCATCTTCATCCTGCACGCCGACCACGAGCAGAACGCCTCGACCTCGACCGTCCGTCTGGCCGGTTCGTCGGGCGCTCACCCGTTCGCCTGTATCGCCGCCGGCATCGCCTGCCTGTGGGGCCCGTCGCATGGCGGCGCCAACCAGGAAGCCCTCGAGATGCTCGAGGAAATCGGCACGGTCGAGAACATCCCCGCCTATGTGCAGGGCGTGAAGGACAAGAAGTACAAGCTGATGGGCTTTGGCCACCGCGTGTACAAGAACTTCGACCCACGCGCCAAGGTCATGCAGAAGACCTGCTACGAGGTCCTGGAACAGCTGGGCATCAACGATCCCCTGCTGCAGGTGGCCATGGAGCTGGAAAAGGTCGCCCTCAGCGACCCCTACTTCATCGACCGCAAGCTGTACCCGAACATCGACTTCTATTCGGGCATCACCCTGCGCGCGATGGGCTTCCCGACCAACATGTTCACCGTGCTGTTCGCCCTGGCCCGCACCGTTGGCTGGATCAGCCAGTGGAAGGAAATGTTCGAGGATCCCGCGCGCAAGATCGGCCGTCCGCGTCAGCTCTACACCGGCGCGACGCAGCGCGATTACACGCCGCTCGAAAAGCGCGGCTAAGCCGTCGATCCAGACTGATCCGGCGAGACCGATCCGGAGAGGCCCCGTCGCAAGGCGGGGCCTTTTCCTTGCCCGTTACGGCTTGAGCAGGAAGCTGAGGATCTCGGCGACTGCGCGATAAAGCGCTTCAGGGATCTCCTCATCGATCTCGATGGTCGACAGGGCCTGGGCCAGAGCCGGGTTGTCTTCGATGGGGACGCCATGCTCTCGCGCCGTCTCGACAATCTTCTCGCCAAGCCAGCCCTGACCTGAAGCGACGACCCTGGGCGTATCGGCGCCCTCGTAAAGCAAGGCGACAGCGATCTTGCCGGGACCGCGCGCGCCGCCGACAGGCCCGGTCATGACGCCCGATCCACGAAGCGGCCTGGCGCGGTCACAGCGACCGTCGGGGCGCCCGCATGGAAGGCGACCTCTGGCGACAGCTCGGCCTCGCGAAGCGCGGTGCTCAAAGCCGCCTCCCCCGCCTGAAGCCGGGCCACGGCTTCCGGTCGTTCGGCCCACAGACCCACCCGCGCGCAGGCGCCCGTGAGGGCGATCTGGATATGGACCGGCCCCAGCGGCTCCACATCCAGCGAGAAACGGGCGCGCCAGGTTTTTTCGATCTCGCGCCCGGAATCGGATCCGCCGCCTCCGCCATCCCGGCTGATTTCGAACTGCGCCACCGCGAAGCCTTGAGCGGTCTGGAACGGCAGGTCGAACACCCAGCGCGACGTCTTGATCTCGGTGATCCGCTCCGCCTCACCGCGCGACTCCGGCAGCGAAGCGATCTGCGACAGCTCCTGGCGCGCGATGGCGCCATCGACGCTCTTCAACAGACGCCGCGCCAGTTCGGCCGGCGGCAGATCTCCGGGAAGATGCGAACGGACGGCCGCCTGGGCGGCTGTGGGACCACCCGCGTAGGGCGGCGGCGGCGGCCCAGAAGGTGGGCGCGATGACACCGCGAGCCCGGAGTGGCGGGCGGCTGCCTCTGCCTCGTTGTTCTCCGCTGGCAAAGGCGGGGCGACGACCTCGTCCTCGATCAGTCCCACCATCAGGAATGGACGCGGCGCCGGAGCCGGAGCCGGAGCCGGAGCAACGCGAGGCTGCGCGGCCGGAAGCGTCGCTTCGGAGGCGTTCTGGTCGAGCCTTGGCGTCGCTTCGTTCTTCGCAATCGTAGCAAGGGGATCTGAAGCCGGAGGCAGAGCCGGCGCGGCATTCAATCCTGGTGGGGCGCGATACGGTTGCGCGATGGGGGCGGAAACCGGACCCTGAACCGAGGCGACCGAGCCGCTTGGCGTATAGGTCGCGCCGACACTGGGGCCAGACCGCTGCGCTGCGGTGGGTTCGCCGGAAGAGGAAGGGACCCGAGACCCGCCGGGCTCGGCCCCGGGCGTCTTGGCCAGCCACGTCGAAACCACGGCGCGAAACACCAGCAGCGCCGCTTTCATGTCCCCGGTGGCGGCGGGAACCGATGACTGTGCGGCCAGCGCGGCCCGCGCCAGCCGGGCCTCCATGAAGACGCCAGAATCCTCGAAGGCATTGCGAACCAGCGTGGATGTCATGGGTTGCTGGGTGGGAACGGCGCCTTCAAGCAAGGCCTTGGCCGCCTGCCGCACCGTTTCGGGTGTATCCGGTCTAATGACCGTCGCCTCGATGTCCGCCATCATCGGCGCCAAGCCGGATTGGACCGGCGCCGCCCGAGCCGCAGCCGATCGCACAGCCGCGGCCATCCGGTCGCTGGCGGAGGGCTCCGCCGAAGGCGGGGATGGCGCGATCAGGTGTCCGCCACCCGGTGCGTCGATACTGGCGTCGGAGACGGGGGGCGTGGCCGCGCCAGACGGCCCCTGAGCCTCCGCGTGCGCTGCGCCCACGATCTGGCCAAGGGTCGATGTGCTGTTGGCCACGGCGGCGCGCGCAAGCGCGGACAAGGCCGCCGCCACCTCTGGCGAGCTCCCCGTGGCGCGAGCGGGCGTGATGGGAACTGCGGGCGCTGCCGGATCGATCGCCAAAACTGGTCTCCAGTCTTACGGGTCACGAGAGGCAGAATAGTCCGAGTCCGTCTCGACACCCAGTCGTTCCAGACGGTCAACGGCGAGGCCCGCAGCGCTGCCGGGCCGCGTCAGGTCGCTGGCCGCACCTTGGCGAGGAAAGCCAGCAAGGCTTCGGCTGCGGCCTCCGACGGGTCAGGCATTCCCCGCCCCATTCGCTCGAGCGCGGCGCTCTGCTCGGCGATCTGCCGCGCGCGCTGATCGGCGTTGTCCAGTCGAACAGCGATGGCCTTTTCGAGCGCCTCGCCCTGCAGGGCTTTCTGCAGATATTCCGGGGCCACAGCCTTGCCGGCCGCGATATTGAACAGGGTTACCCAGCGCGGCTTGAACAGCAGCTTCAGCAGGCCATAGGTCACCGAGCCGGTGCGGTAGCCCACGACCATCGGACAACCGGCCAGCGCAAGCTCGGTCGTCACCGTGCCGCTGCAGGCCAGAGCGACGGTTCCAGCGACCATGGCGTCATCCTTCAGCGCCTCGTCCTCGATCACATGCGCTCGGAACGGCCATCCGGCCACGCGCGCCTTCACGGCGGCCGTGACGGTGGAGGCGGCCGGGACGACCACGGCAAGATTCGGGCGATCGGCTTTCAGCCTGCGCACGGCGTCTTCAAAGACCGGCATCACGCGCTCGATCTCTGACGGGCGACTGCCGGGCAAGACCAGCAGGATCTCCTGGTCAGCCGCAGCGCCTATGGCAGCGCGCAGCCGGGCCGGATCGGCCTGGCTGAAATCCTTGGCCAGGGCGGAATTGCCGACGAACACGCTCTCCAGACCGGCCCTGTCGAAGAACGGCTTATCCATCGGCTGGATCGACAGCAGCAGGTCAACGGCCTTGGCCAAAGCCCTCGCCCGGCCGGGCCGATAGGCCCAGACCTGGGGCGCAACATATTTCACCAGAGGCAGCGCGGGGCTCTGTCGACGCAGGGCCTGAGCGAGCCGGATATTGAAGCCCCAGGAGTCGATCAGGACGGCCACATCGGGCTTTTCCCGCTCCGCGAGCGCCAGAGTGTCTTTCAGTCGCGCCATGGCCCTGGGATAGGCTCTGAGGCTCTCGACGATGCCTATGATAGACAGCTGGGCGATGTCGAAGGGGCTCTGGATGCCCTCGGCGGCCATCTTGGCGCCGCCGACGCCGACGAAATTCACCGCGTCATCGCCCAGGCGCCGCTTCAGGGCCTTGGCCAGGCCAGCGCCGAGAGCGTCTCCTGAGGCCTCGGCGGCCACCAGCATGACGGTCAGCGGGCGGGTCATCCCAGACTCCCGGGCTCGACCCCCAGCACGAACAGGCCCAGATCATCGGCGCAGGCAATCACCGCAGCGCGGTCGAGCACCAGCAGGTTGCCCGCCTCGCCGACAATGCCGGCCAGACCGGCCCGCGCGGCGCGCTGCAGGGTGGCGACGCCGATGGTCGGCAGATCGACGCGGGTCTCCTGGATCGGCTTGGGAGCCTTGGCCAGCACGCCGCGACGGCGCTCCGCAGTGCCGCGAATGGCTTGGGGAAGATCGGCCACACGGCGCAGCATGGAGTCTGTGCCCTCCTGGGCCTCCACCGCCAGCACAAGGCCCTCGCAGACCACGGCGCCCTGCCCTACGTCCAGCTTGCCGATCTCGCGGGCCACCAGCAGGGCGCGCTCGATGTCGTGCTGATCCTGAGGGCGAGGCGCATGGGCGCCCAGAACGCCTGCCGGCAAGGTCATCTCGCCCCGTACCTCGTGGGCGCCCTCGATGGCGAAGCCTTCGGTTTCGAACTCATCCAGCACCCGGCGCAGCAGGGCGTCATCGCCCCGCCGAGCAGCCTGAATCAGGCCCGGAATGACCTTCACGCCGCGCAGGTCCGGCATGAGGGCCGACCAATCCGGGCGATTGACCGTGCCCGCGAAACACACAACCTCACAGCCCTGGGCCTTCAACGCCTTGAACACCTTGCCGAATTCGCCAAGCCCGACCTCCATGCCGGGATAGCGGCTCAGAGCGGCGTCAGCAAAGCTTCTGAGCCGCATCACCGCGAACGGACGCCCTGCGGCCTCGCAGTGGGCCGCCAGTTCTACGGGCAGCGCGCCCCCGCCGGCGATCAGGCCAAGCTTGCGCATGAGGACAGCCTAGACCTCGCGCTCGGGCAGGCAAAGCGGACGGTTGCTGTCGCAGCGGATGAAGTCGACGATCTCCATCACCTCGACATTGCCCGCGTGGATCTCGGCGACGTCGTCCAGGCGCTCCTGGAAGGTCCCCTCGTCGGCGAACAACAGGCGGTAGGCGGCGCGCAGGGCGTTGATCGTCTCACGCGAGAAGCCGCGACGCTTCAAGCCCACCAGGTTCAGGCCCTCGAGATGGGCGTGGTTGCCCCACACCGAGCCGTAGGGGATCACGTCCTTGGTCACCGCGGCCAGGCCGCCGATGAAGCTGTAGCGGCCGATGCGGCTGAACTGGTGAGCCGCCGCCAGGCCGCCCATAAATACGAAATCACCGATCGCGACGTGACCGCCCAGGGTCGCGCCCTTGGCCATGACCACGTGGTCGCCGACCATACAGTCGTGGGCGATGTGCGAGCCGACCATGTAGAGACCATCGGAGCCCACTGTCGTCACGCCATTGCCCGACGCGGTGCCGGTGTGCATGGTGACGTGTTCGCGGATGATGTTGCGTGGGCCGATCAGCAGCTGGGTCTTCTCGCCCTTGTGCCCCAAGTGCTGGGGCGGGCCGCCGAGGTTGGCGAACGGATGCACGACGCACCCCTCGCCGAGGGTCGTGACGCCTTCGATCACGACGTGAGACATCAGACGCACCCCGGTCGCCAGGGTCACGTCCGGTCCGACGATGCTGAACGGGCCGATTTCGACATCGGCCGCCAGCTTCGCGCCGGGATCGACGATGGCCGTTGGATGAATCTGGCTCATTTGGTCGGCGTCTCCACCACCATGGCCGCAAATTCGGCTTCGGCGGCGACCTTGTCGTTCACCTTGGCCACGCCCTTGAACTTGAAGATGGTCGAGCGCGACCGCGTTACTTCGACCTCCATGCGGATCACCTCGCCCGGGCGCACGGGATTGCGGAAGCGGGCGTTGTCGACCGACATGAAGAAGATGGTCTTGCCCTCAGTGTCGACTTCCAGCGACTTGCTCATCAGAACCGCGCCCGTTTGAGCCATGGCCTCGATGATCAGGACGCCGGGCATCACTGGATTGCCCGGGAAGTGACCCTGGAAGAAGGGCTCGTTCACCGTCACGCACTTGATGCCGACGATCGACTGATGCGGGCGATAGTCCTCGGCCCGGTCCACCAGCAGGAAGGGATAGCGATGCGGGATCCTGGCCAGGATCTCGGCGATGTCGATATTGGTTTGCGCCGGTTCGGCGACGTCTTGGCCCATACTTAGCCCCTTGTTCCCCGGCCGCCCGCCATGCGCGACAGCCATGCGGTTTCTCGGAGCCACCGCTTGAGCGGCCGCGCCGGAAACCCTGTCCATGTTTCGCCCGCAGGCACGTCCTTGAACACCGACGCCGATGCGCCGATGCTGGCTCCTGAGCCGATGGTCAAATGATCCGCAACGCCGGCCTTGCCGCCGAACGCGACGCCGTCGCCGACAACGGTGCTGCCGGAGAGCCCTGTATAGGCCGCCAGCACGCAATTGCGACCCAGACGGACGTTGTGCGCGACGTGCACCAGATTGTCGATCTTGGTGTTTTCGCCAATCGTCGTATCGGTAAAGGCGCCCCGATCAATGCAACTGTTGGCGCCGACGGTGACGCCATCCTGGATCACCACTCGACCGAGTTGAGGCAGATCGACAACGCCGCGCGGTCCGCCGGCGGCGCCGAAACCCGCCTCGCCGATCACCGCGCCGGCATGGATGCTGACCCGGTCGCCGATGATCGCAAAACCGATCACCGCATTGCCCCCGATCAGGCAGTCGCGTCCGATGGTGACGCCTGGGCCGATCACCGCGCCTGGCGATAGATATGTGCCTCTCCCGATCCTCGCCCCCTGACCGACCGTCACGCCGGGCGACAGCCTGACGCCGTCTTCCAACTGGCAATCGGGATGAATGGAGGCCGACAGTGGTTCGTGGCGACGGGGCGCATGCAGCCGCGTGGCGGCGGCCGCCCAGGCGGCCTGCGGATGAGCCGTCAACAGCGCCGCGCAACCCGGCGCGAGCATATCGCTGTGCTCGGGACGAACGAAACAGGCCCCGGCCTGGGTGGTGGCGGCGGCGTCACGACGTTTGGCGTCGGAAAAGAAACTGACGGCTCGCCCATCAGCGGCGTCGAGCGGCGCGACATGGGCGATGGAGCGAGACCCAAGACTGGCGTCGGCCAGTTCGGCCCCGCCAAGACGCGCCAGTTCCTGGAGTGACGCCGGACCCATGTCATCGAAAAATCGTGGGTCCAGCATCTCGTCCTCTCGGCGGCTGGCCCGACGCAAGGCGCGGGCCGACTCGCTTACTTCTTGGTCGGCGACAGAGCTTGAGCGCCGGCGACCGGTTGGTCCAGACGTTCGCGGTCGAAGGTCAGGGTCTTGATGCGGGCGTCAAGGGCGACCACCACAGCGTCAGTGATGTCCATGGCCGGATTGGCCAGCAGCACCGACTCGCGGTCCATCAGGATGCCGCAGGTGCGTTGCTGATAGACCTGCTTGATGGCGGGATCGAGCTCTTGATAGACGCGCGACAGCGCCTTCTGTTCGGTGGCTTCGACTTCCTTCTGGCGCAGTTGGCCCTTGCGCTGCCAGGCGTTGGCCTTGACCTGCAGGCCAGCGGCTTGCTGCTCGAGCGCGCCTTGATCCATCGTAGCCTTCTTGGCGTCCAGCGCCTTGGCTTCGTTGTCCAGCGTGGTGCGTTCGCCGGTCAGTTCGGCGTTCACCTGCGCAATGATGGTCTTCAGACGAGCATCGACGGCCTTGCCGACCGCCGAGGAGCCGACGGCGCGCTGGCTCGAGAAGATGCAGACGCCAGCAATCGGCGCGCCGTGCGAGATCGCCGGAGCGGCAGCAGGAGCCGTCTGGGCCAGGGCGCTGGTCGACATGGCGATGGCGACGACGCCCGAAGCGGCCGCGGACAGGAACTTGGAAGTCATGATCATTGGAACCTTGTGGAGGTGGAGAACCGGAACGTTTCGGTCCGGTCGTAGTCTTCCTTGGAAAGGATCTTGCTGAAGTCGAACCGGATGGGGCCCATCGGCGACTTCCAGTCGATGCTGATACCCGCAGAGGCGCGAAGGCCCAGGTTGTCGCGGATATTCGGATCGAACACGCCCGTCGAAGACTGGCGATCGACGTCATCGAGCAAGCCGGCCGTACCGAAGTCGCTGAACACCGCAGCCTTGATGCCGTATTGCTCGGGCAGAAGCGTCGGAACGGTCAACTCGAGCGTGCCGATCGCGTAGAGCTTCGCGCCCATCGAGTTGCTCTGGGTCGAGATGTCGCGCGGGCCAATACCGGCAGTCTCGAAGCCGCGGAAGTTGGTGCCGCCCTTGTAGAAGCGGTCATTGATGCGGACGTTGTCGCCGCCCCAGCCTTCGATATAGCCGGCCGAGCCCGTGGCGCTGAAGATGAAGTCCTTGTTGAAGCCCCAGTACCAGCCCCCGTCGGTCTCGGTCTTCAGGTACTTAACGTCGCCGCCAAAGCCCGCCAGATCCTGGTTCAGGTCGGCGAACCAGCCACGCGTGGGCTGGATCGGGTCATTCCGCTTATCGATCCGCAGGCCGTAGCCGACGAGCGAGGTCATGTAGGCGCCGCGCTGCAGGCAGAGGATCTGCGACACCGAGCCGCTGTTGCACAGGCCGTCAGAGACGCTCACCTCGTCGCGACGCAGCGTGTAGCGCATGCTCATCGAAGCGTTCTGGGTCAGCGGGAAGCCGATGCGAACATTGCCCCCCACCGAACGGGTGTCATAGGCGGCGTAGTCGCTGAGGTCGTAGCGGAACGAATAGACATCAACGCCGGCAACCAGGCTGCGGTTCAGGAAGCGCGGCTCAGTGAAGGCAAAATCGATCTGCTGCCGCAGTGAGCCGACGGAAATCCGTCCGCGCATGTTCTGGCCGCGACCGCGGAAGTTCCGCTCAGTAATGCCAACGTCCAGCACCAGCTTGTCGACCGAGCTGTAGCCCGCGCTGAATGAGAGCTCGCCGGTGGGCTGTTCCTCGACCTTGACGCGCAGGGCCGTGCGGTCGGGCGCGCTGCCGGGCACTTCCTCGATCTCGACTTCCTTGAAGAAGCCCAGGCGACGGATGTTGTTCTTGGAGCGGTCGACCAGCACGCGATTATAGGCGTCGCCTTCGGCCACTTCGAGTTCGCGACGCAACACGTAGTCGAGGGTGCGGGTGTTGCCGACGATGTCGATACGATCGACGTAGACGCGCGGGCCTTCGCGAACCTGGAAGACCACGTCGACCGTGTTGGTTTCGCGATTGGGCACGTAACGCGGACGCACGTCCACGAAGGCGAAGCCGGCCGCGCCGGCCGCGAAGGTCAGGGCGTCGGTCGCCTGCTCGATGCGCTCGTCTTCGTAGAGCTGACCGGTGCGGACCGGCAGGATCTGGGCCAGCAGTGTCCCATCAAGCTTCTTGAGTTCGGTCTCGACCGTGATCTTGCCGAACTTGTACTTCGGACCCTCGTCCAGGGTGTAGGTGACCGCAAAGCCGTTCTTGTCCGGCGCCAGTTCAGCCATAGACGAGACAACGCGGAAGTCGAAATAGCCACGATTGCGATAGTGCTTGCGCAGTTGTTCGCGGTCGTACTCGATCCGGTCGGGGTCGTAGTTGTCGTTGCTGGTCAGGAACTTGTACCAGTGCGACTCCTTGGTCACGATCACGTCGCGCAGATCGTTGTCCGAATACTCGGAATTGCCCAGGAAGTTGATGCCCAGCACGCCGCTCTTGGGACCTTCGTTGATCTCAAACACCAGATCGACGCGCTTTTGCGGCAGCTCCACAACCTTCGGGGTCACGGTCGCCGAAATGCGGCCCGACCGGCGATAGAGTTCGATGATGCGCTGCACATCGGCCTGAACCTTGGCGCGAGTGAAGATGCCGCGCGGACGGATCTGGACCTCGTCCTTCAGCTTGTCTTCCTTCAGGGACGAATTCCCTTCGAAGACCACCTGATTGATGATCGGGTTCTCGACGACCTTCACGATCAGATCGCCCGACAACATCTCGATCTTCACGTCGGCGAAGAGATCGGTCCGCGCCAGGGTCTTCAGCGCCAGGTCAAGACGGGCGGCGTCCACGGTGTCGCCCGGCTGGATCGGCAGATAGGACATCACTGTGCCCTGCTCGATCCGTTCGTTGCCCTGCACGACGATCCGTTGCACCACACTGGTCTGCGCCGCCTGGGCGAAAGCCGCAGCGGGCGCGACCAACGCGGTCGAACCGAAGAGAAGCGCCACACCGGTGGCGAACGCGGCGCTATGGGCGCGAATTTTGTTCATGGGACCAATCATGGACGGAAGGCGACCGCTCAAGAGAACAGCCCGCCAAAAAATTTGAAGACGCTTAGGCGCTGCAGATCATTCCAGGTCGCGAACAACATGAAACTCAGCAGCAGCGCAAGACCAACCCTGTAGCCTGCCGCCTGAAGACGCGCGCCGAGCGGTCGTCTGGCGATGGCCTCATAGGCATAGAACAGCAGATGCCCCCCGTCCAAAACGGGAATTGGCAACAGATTCATGAAGCCGACGCTGACGGAGAGGATTGCCGACAGCCAGATCAGGGCTACCGCAGAACCCAGCAGCATCGATGGGAAGTCGGTCGCACCGGCGGCGCCGGCCTGAGCCAGTTGACCCGAGGTCTTGGCGATACCGATGGGGCCGCTGATCTGTTCGGCCGAGACCTCCAGACGAATAACCCGGCCCAGATAGTAGACTGTGGTTTCCAGGACATCCCAGGTGCGGGCGACGCCGCCGACGACCGCTTCAATGGGGTTGTACCGCACCCGATGAATATCGCTGCTGGGCAGGCCGCCAGCGACCCCGAGCAGCATCCGGGCCTTCGGCTTGCCGTCCGCATCAGGCCGGGTCAGCATCGTAGGCGTCGCGACGATAGTGATCGTCTCGCCGCCCCGGTAGACTTGGAAGGCAATGGGATTGCCACCGCGCTTGGCCACATGGCGGGTAAGATCTTCAAAGCTTCCGATCGCGGCGCCATCGGCGCGCTGGATGAAATCGCCGCGTCGCAGACCAGCCTTCTCGGCAGGCGAGCCCGGCTCGACGCTGGCGATCAGCGGCGGCGCGCCAAAGCCCAGCATGCCGGCCTTCTGACTGCCGCCAAAACCATCCGAAACGTCCACGAGCGCCGGCGTCGCCACCAGTTCGAGCGTCTTGTCGTCACGTTCTATCTTGAAGCGGATCGGAACATCGCTGCGAAGCAGCGCATAGCTGTCCAGTTCGCCGAAGTTGTTCACCTTGCGGCCATCGGCCGAGATGATCACGTCGCCCTGCCGGAAGCCTGCAGCCGCAGCGGGACTGCCGGCGTTCACGCCCGTGATCACGGGGCGGCGCACGGTCTCGCCGAACACGCCCAGCAGCACAGCAAACAGCGTGATCGCCAGGACAAAATTGGCCGCAGGGCCCGCCGCGACGATGAAAGCCCGCTGCCACAAAGGCTTGAAATGCAGATAACGGTTGACCGCCTCGCTGCCTTCGCGACGTTCGATCGCAGTGCGCAGGCTGGCCAGATCCTGCTGGTCAGGAACACTCGCGGCGTTCTCATCGCCAGCGAACCGCACATAGCCGCCCAGGGGCAGCCAGCCGATCTGCCATTGGACGCCCGCGCGATCCCGCCAGGAGAAGATGGCGCGACCGAAGCCGATCGAGAATCGGTCGATCTCTACGTTGCACGCCTTGGCCGCCCAGAAGTGTCCGAGCTCGTGAACGGTCACGACCACCAGGATCACCAGCGGGAAGGCGATTATGTAGGCGGCCGCCGATTGCATGAAGCCGAGCATGTCGGGTTTCTTCTCGTCTTCAGTTGTTGCGGTGAACTTGGCGCACAACCTCGGCCGCAATGCGGCGGGCGCTCGCGTCCGTCGTCATGGCGCTCTCAACCGGATCTGCGTCGGCTTCCATCAAGGCCCCTAGGCTGTTCATGCGGTCCAGGGTCCCCGCCACCGAGGCGGCAATATCGAGAAAGCCGATCTGACGGTCAAGAAACGCCGCCACGGCCACTTCATTGGCTGCGTTCATAGCAGCCGGAGCGCCGCCGCCTAGCCGCATCGCCTCTCGGGCGATGGTAATGGACGGAAAACGTTCCAGATCAGGTTGCTCGAAGGTGAGTTGGCCATAAGCGGCCAGATCAAGACGCGGCGCGGGCCAAGGCAGCCGATCAGGCCAGGCGAACGCGCAAGCGATCGGACTGCGCATGTCGGGCGGGCCAAGCTGGGCCAGCGTCGAGCCGTCGGCGTACTCCACCAGACTGTGAATCACGGACTGCGGATGGATCACGGCCTCGATGCGCTCTTCCGGAGTATCGAACAGGTACGAGGCCTCGATCATCTCCAGCCCCTTGTTCATCATGGAAGCAGAATCGACCGAGATCTTGGCGCCCATCGACCAATTTGGATGAGCGATGGCTTGTTCAGGCGTGGCGACCGCCATCTGTTCGCGGGTCCAGGTGCGGAACGGCCCCCCGGACGCCGTCAGGATCAAGCGCGATACGCGTTGGATACAGGCCGGCTGCAGAACCTGGAAAATTGCCGAGTGTTCGGAATCGACCGGTATCACCGATCCGCCCGACTCGCGCGCGATCCTCAGCAGGGCGGGCCCGGCGCAGACCAGACTCTCCTTGTTCGCCAGAGCGATCACCGCGCCCGTTCGCGCCGCCGCCAGGGTCGGCGCCAGGCCTGCGGCTCCGACGATGGCCGACATCACCCAATCGGCGCCCATCGATGCGGCCTCGATGATCGCCGCCGCCCCTGCCGCCGATCGAACGCCCGTATCCTTCAAGCCGTCGCGCAGAGCGCCTAGCTGGCTCTCGTCCTCGATCACCGCGACAGTGGGACGCCAGCGGAGCGCCTGTTCGATCAACCGCTCGACGTTGCGACCGGCCGTCAGGGCCAGAATCTCGACCTCGACGCCGGCCGCTTCGAACAGTCCCAGGGTCGAAACACCGATCGACCCCGTGGAGCCGAGAACCACGACCCGCCGGACGGCCATCAACGCGCCAATCCGTAAAGATAGATCAGCCGCACTGCGGCAATGACGATGGCCGCAAACATCAGGCCGTCAACGCGATCCAGCAGACCGCCGTGACCCGGGATCAGGTCCCCGGAATCCTTCACGCCGAACCGGCGCTTCAGCATCGATTCCCAGAGGTCGCCCATCATCGTGGACAGGCCGCCCAGAAACCCGATCAGCGCGGCGACCGGCCAGGTCAGGTTCATGTCCGGCAAGGCCGGCAGCAACGCAGAAAGGGCATCAATACCCACTGCGGCGATCGAAGCGGCCACCAAGCCACCAAAGAACCCCGACCAGGTCTTGTTTGGCGAGAATTTCGGCCAGAGCTTGGGTCCCTTCAGGATGCTGCCCACCACGAAGGCGAAGATGTCAGCGAACCAGGTGACCGCGAACAGCAGAAGCGTCCAGCTGAGGCCAGCGTCAATCATGCGCAGCCAGACCAGGGCGATGCACGCCGGCGCAATGTAGATGACGCCATAGGCTGCGTCGGCCCGGCGCTCGACCGCGCCTCGGGCGATCAAGGCGGCCAGGATCGCACCCGCAACCAAGAGCGGCCAAGTCAGATAGTAGTGTCCGCGGAATGCAGCCACGACCGCCACCAGAACGGCGACGCCTATGGCGAGAGCCACGCCCTTGGGCGCGCGCGGCGCGCTCATCATGCCCCACTCGCGGGCCAGCAGCGCGACACAGACCGCCACGAGCGCCAGGAACCAGACGTCACCAAACCATACGGCGGCCACGACTGTGGGTACGAGCACGGTGGCTGAAAGCACCCGTACCCGTAAGTTTATCCAGTTGAAGCGCTTAGCCGGCGACGGCGACGTCATCGGCAGTAATGCCTCCATAGCGTCGGTCACGCCCGCGATATTCCGCAATGGCGGCCGAGAGCGCTTCGGGTCCGTAGTCAGGCCAGAGCACGTCTTGAAAAACGAGCTCCGCATAGGCGCATTCCCACAGCAGGAAATTCGAGATCCGCTGTTCTCCGCTGGTGCGAACGATGAGATCGGGGGCCGGCGCAGCGGACGTCGACAACAGCCGCTCGAAAGCGCCTTCGTCGAGATCGGAAGCCTTCGCCTCCCCGCGCTCTACGGCCTCTGCAAACGCGCGGGCGGCGTCAGCGATGTCGCCGCGACCGCCGTAGTTGAAAGCGACTTGAAGTATGAACTTGGTATTGCTGGCCGTACGGCGCTCGGCGCGCTCGATGATCTCTTGAATGTCGGCGGCAAGTCCCGTGCGACGGCCAATGATCCGCACCCGGACACCTTCACGGGCCAGGCGTTCCAGATCCGATTCGACATAGGCCTTCAGCAGACCCATCAACTCGGAAACCTCGTGCGCCGGACGGCTCCAGTTCTCGGTCGAGAAGCCAAAAACGGTCAATACGCCAACGCCAAGATCCGGCGCGGCCTCTACCGTGCGCTTGAGCGCATTGACGCCCGCGCGGTGCCCAAGCGCGCGCGGCATTCCGCGCCGCTTAGCCCAGCGACCGTTACCGTCCATGATGATGGCCACATGCAGAGAGCGATCCGACGCATCGCCCCCAGCGCGCGCCGAAACATCTTGCAGGCCGGTCGTCGCCGACATTGCTTCAAGCCTTCCCTAACCGTCCCGTTACTCAGGTCGGCGCCTAAACCTGCATGATCTCTTGCTCTTTGATTTTCAAGGCCTCGTCGACCTTCCTGATGGCTTCGTCGGTCATCTTCTGGACCTCGGTTTCCATCTTCTTCAGCTCGTCCTCGCTGATGACACTGGCCTTCTCGGCCTTCTTGAGGTCGTCATTGGCGTCTCGGCGAATGTTCCGCACGGCGACCTTCTGCGCCTCGGCATACTTGCCGGCGATCTTGGTCAAATCCTTGCGACGCTCTTCAGTCAACGGCGGGATCGGGATGCGCAGGTTGTTGCCTTCGACCACAGGATTGAGGCCAAGATCCGAATTGCGGATCGCCTTTTCCACGGCCGAGACAACGCCCTTGTCCCAGATATTGACGTTGATCTGGCGCGGCTCTGGGACGCTGATCGAAGCGACGGTGTTGAGCTGGACCATCGAGCCGTAGGCGTTAACGACGATCTGGTCGAGCAGGTTGGAAGAGGCGCGACCTGTGCGCAATCCGGCGAAATCTTCCTTCAGGGCCAGCACGGACTTCTCCATGCGCTCCTTGTAACGGGACAGAACTGGCTTTTCGGCGGCGGCCATGGCGGGGCTCTCTTCGCTAGAGTTTAGGCGGCGTCTTGGGCGACGACGGTAAAGGTGCCCTCGCCCCGCAGGACGTTCAGCAGATTGCCGCGCCCCTTGATGGAGAAGACCACGATCGGAATATTGCTGTCGCGCATCAAGGCGACGGCCGAGGCGTCCATGACCCGCAGGTCCTTGGCCAGCACGTCCATATAGGTCAGGCGGTCATAGCGCTGGGCCGAAGCGTCCTTCTTCGGATCAGCGGTATAGACCCCATCGACGCTGGTGCCCTTGAACAGGGCGTCGCACTGCATCTCGGCGGCGCGCAGAGCGGCGGCGGTGTCGGTTGTGAAGAAGGGGTTGCCCGTTCCGGCGGCGAAGATCACCACCCTGCCCTTTTCCAGGTGACGCTGGGCGCGGCGCCGGATGTAGGGCTCGCAGACCGTCGCCATCGGAATAGCCGACTGCACGCGGGTCGATACGCCAATCCGCTCAAGCGCGTCCTGCATGGCCAGGGCGTTCATGACTGTGGCCAGCATGCCCATATAATCGGCGCTAGAGCGTTCCATGCCCTTTGCGGCTCCGGCCATGCCGCGGAAGATGTTGCCGCCGCCGATGACCAGGCACAGCTCAACGCCAGACTTGACGATCTCGGCGATATCTTCAGCGACGGACTGTACCGTGTTGGTGTCGATGCCGTAGGGCGTGTCGCCCATCAGCACTTCACCGGAAACCTTCAGGAGCACGCGGCGGTAGGGCTTCGGCATGGCGGGGCTGGATTCAGACATGGGCCGGGCTCTTCCTGAGTCGTCGGGACGCAACATAGTGCGCGTTCGTCAAAAGTGGGATCGGTTTTGCGCGCGCCCGGCTGCAGATGGCCTCAGAGGGCCAAAATGCGCGGACACAGGCGCAAGAAGGGCGCGGCGCGCGTCACACGCGCCGCGCCCTTCGAAGACGGAAACTCCAAGCGCCGCCAAACGGGCCTGGAGCTTCACCCAGTCTTAGGCTTGGCCAGCCATGGCGGCGACTTCAGCGGCGAAATCGCCGACCGGAGCCTTCTCGACGCCTTCACCCAGGGCCAGGCGAACGAAGCCCTTCACGGTGAGCGGCGAGCCCAGTTCCTTGCCAGTCTCGGCGACCAGCTGCTCGACGGTCTGGTCTGGGTTCATGACGAAGGCCTGCTTCAGCAGCACGACCTCTTCCAGGAACTTGCGGATGCGGCCTTCGACCATCTTCTCGACAACGGCGGCGGGCTTGCCCGACTCCAGCGCCTGCTCGGTGAAGATGGCGCGTTCTTTTTCGATCGCGGCCTGGTCCAGATCGTCCGGCGACAGCGACAGCGGCGAGGTCGCGGCGACATGCATGGCGATCTTGCGGCCCAGCTCCAGAATCTTGGCCTGGTCGCCGGCGCCTTCGATGGCCACCAGCACGCCGATGCGGCCGAGGTCGGGCGCAGTGGCGTTGTGGATGTAGGTCGACACGGCGCCTTGGGCGACGCTGAAGCGCGCGGAGCGACGAGCAACCATGTTCTCGCCGATGGTGGCGATCAGGTTGGTCAGCAGATCCGCAACAACTTCACCGTCGGCGGTCTTGCCGGCGTTGATGGCGTCGACGCCATCATTGTCCAGGCCAACAGCCGCGATCTTGCGGACGGCGTTCTGGAACAGTTCATTGCGGCCCAGGAAGTCAGTCTCGGCGTTCACTTCGACAGCGGCGGCGGTCATGCCGGCGCCTTCGATGCGAACGGCGATGCCAACGAGGCCTTCGGCGGCGACGCGGTCAGCCTTCTTGGCGGCCTTGGACAGGCCCTTGGCGCGCAGCCAGTCGATAGACGCATCGATGTCGCCCGCGTTTTCAACCAGCGCCTTCTTGCAGTCCATCATGCCGACGCCGGACTTCTCGCGCAGTTCTTTCACCAGCGCAGCGGTCACTTCAGCCATGAGATCCTCCATATTCAAACGTTTAGCGACCGGGCTTGATAGCCCGGTCGCATGTCATGATCACAACGGTCCTCAAACGAGAGGACGGTCGTCCTATCAGCTCGCCGCGGGCTCTTCGGCGACGGCTTCGATCGCTTCAGCGGTCGCTTCTTGAGCGGCCTCGGGAGCAGCGGCTTCAGCAGCCACCGGCTCGGGAGTCAGTTCGCGAGCCAGGGTCGGTTCCATCGGAGCAACCGAAGCGCCCAGATCGACGCCCGACGAGGCCTGACCAGCGGCCAGGCCGTCGAGGACGGCGTCAGCAATCAGGTCGCAGTACAGCTGCAGAGCGCGGGCGGCGTCGTCGTTGCCCGGGATCGGATAGGTGATGCCGTCCGGATCGCAGTTGGTGTCCAGGATTGCGATGACCGGGATGTTCAGCTTGCGGGCTTCAAGGATCGCGATGGCTTCCTTGTTGGTGTCGATCACGAACATGATGTCGGGGATGCCGCCCATGTCCTTGATGCCGCCCAGCGACAGTTCCAGCTTGTCGCGTTCGCGGGTCAGCTGCAGCAGTTCCTTCTTGGAACGGCCTTGGCCTTCGCCACCCATGATGCCTTCGAGTTCGCGCAGACGCGCGATCGAGCCCGAAACGGTGCGCCAGTTCGTCAGGGTGCCACCGAGCCAGCGGTGATTGACGTAGTACTGGGCGCAGCGCTTGGCGGCGGTGGCGACAGGATCGGAAGCCTGACGCTTGGTGCCGACGAACAGCACGCGACCGCCGGCGGCGGCGACTTCACGCACCTTCACCAGGGCCTGGTGCAGGAGCGGAATCGACTGCGACAGGTCGATGATGTGGATGTTCGAACGCGAGCCAAAGATGTAGCGGTCCATCTTCGGGTTCCAGCGGTGCGTCTGGTGGCCGAAGTGGGCGCCAGCTTCCAGGAGCTGACGCATGGAGAATTCGGGAAGCGCCATGAGGCCTATAATCCTTCTTCCGGTTGAACCTCCGCGGACACCCCCGACCCAGACATCTGGAGCGGGACCGGAACGGCGGCGCCGGGATGTCTCCCCGGGTCACAGCCGAACGTCCGCGTGTGGAATGGCGCGCAGATAGGCGCGATTGGATCAAAAAGCAAGTCTTGTCAGGCTGCAGCGCAAAGAGGCTGGTACTGCAACCACAACCGGATGCAAGAGAGGATGTCCTCTAAGCTCGTCGTTCAAGGGCTAACTGGACTCAGCAGCAGACCCACCCATCCGTCTGGAAGACGGAGCCGAAACTTCTTGGTTGAAACTCTCGACGATAGCATCGAACAGATCGGCTTGGGCTCCCATGCCATCGGCGCTGAGCGCATCCGCGACGTGGCCGGCGAGATCAGCCAGGATGATCCCCCAGGCCGAAGTCTCCCGAGCCACGCCGTCGGCGGCATACAAACCGAACTTGAGCGAGCAATGCAGTCCCTGCTCTGCGATCCAAACCCGAGCGAGCTCTAGGGCATTGACGTCGCGGAGCGCCGCCGGAAGAATTGCGCGGGCGTCCATCCTGACCTCATGAACCAGAGTTTGACCTTGTCAGGGGAAGGAGGCCGAGCTCGACTCTGTTGGCGCCAGCCATTCAGAACGCCTTGCCGTTCACCTGGACCGGCTCAAGCGCGAAGACATCGATCTTGTCGAGGCAGCGCACATTTATCGCGAACATGCATGCGCCGCCGGGAGCTTCACCGCGTCCAAAGGATTCGATGCCGCATTCCGTGCAGAACAGGTGCGAGATCTTGCCCGTGTTGAAGCGGTACTCGGTCAGAGCGCCCTGCCCTTGCAGGAGCGTGAAATCGTCCTCGGCCGCAAAGGCCAGAACCGAACCCAGCTTGCCGCAACGCGAGCAATTGCAACTGATCAGATCCTCAAGCTCGACCTCTACCTCGAACCGCACCCTGCCGCACTGGCAACCGCCCTGATGTCTGGCCATCCGCGCCTCTCCCGCCCTAGACGTCTTCGAGCAGCGCCACGCCCGGTGCGGTCTTCAATGCGCCGCGCAACGAGGCGTCGAGCGCATAGCGACCCGGCAGCTTCAGCTCGATCTCGCGTCCGCCGCCGATCGCGGCGATGAGGCTGATCTCGCCGCCCTTCTGAGACACCGCCGGCTCGAGCCGTTTTCGCAAGGCCTCGATTTCAGTCGCTGAGGGCGACAGGTGAACGCGCAGCCCCGCCACCACGTTCTCGATCGCTTTCTCGATGGGCTCTGCGTCATCGCCAAAGAACCGCACCTCGCCATCCCGGGCCTTGGCGCGCACCTTGATGGCGACCGACTTGCCAGGCTCCAGCACATCCCGACACTTCCGCAAAGCCTCAGGCGGAAAGAGGACTTCATATTCGCCCGTTGGATCCGACAGCGAGACGAAAGCGAACCGCTCACCGCTTTGCGAAGCCCGTTCCTGACGACGCCGCACAACGCCGCACATCCGGAAGGCTTCCATCCCGGCCTCGGCCTGGGGAATCACCTCGGTCAGCATGGCGGTGCGTTTACGGCGCAGCATGCCCACCATGTCTTCAAGCGGGTGGCCGGTCAGGTAGAAGCCAACAGCAGCCAGTTCTTCGTCCAGCAGATCGACCTGGTTCCAGGGCTCAGTCTTCTTCAGGCGCGGCCGGCCTGCGGCTGGATCGCCGCCAAACAAGGCATGCTGACCGCCCTGACGATCAGCGGCGATGCTTTGACTGTGCGCGATCAAGACGTCGGAGGAGGCCAGAATCTGGGCGCGATTCTTGTGGAAGGAATCAAAGGCTCCTGCGCGCGCCAGGTTTTCGATCGCCCGCTTGTTCACCTGCTTTGGATCGACCCGCTCGACGAAATCAAAGATGTCGCGGAACGGGCCGCCCTCCTCGCGCACGGCGACCAGGTGCTTCATGGCTTCCAGGCCCACATTGCGCACCGCGCCCAGGGCGTAGAGCACTTCGCCGTTTTCGACCTCGAAGTCGGCCCCCGACCGATTGACGTCAGGCGCTCTCACCGTGATGTCGAACCGGCGGGCGTCCTGATGGAAAACCGCCAGCTTGTCTGTGTTGGAGATATCCAGGCTCATCGACGCGGCCAGGAACTCGACCGGCGTATTGGCCTTCAACCAGGCCGTTTGATAGGCGATCAGCGCATAGGCGGCCGCGTGGCTCTTGTTGAAACCGTAGCCCGCGAACTTGGCCACCAGTTCGAAGATTGAACCCGACTGCTCTTCAGGGACGTTCTTCAGCTTGGCGCCGTCGACGAAACGGATCTTCTGAAGATCCATTTCCTCCTTTTTCTTCTTGCCCATGGCCCGGCGCAGAAGGTCGGCTTCGCCCAGGCTGTAGCCCGCCAGGATCTGGGCGATCTGCATCACCTGTTCCTGATAGACGATGACGCCGTAGGTCTCCTTGAGCACCGTCTCGAGCGACGGGTGCAGGGTATCGACGGGTTTACGGCCGAACTTGCAGTCGACGAAGGTATCGATGTTGTCCATCGGCCCCGGTCGATAGAGCGAGATCAGAGCGGTGATTTCCTCGATCGACCCGCACCGCATCTTGCGCAGGGTGTCACGCATGCCCTGGCTTTCCAGCTGGAACACGCCGACCGTCTGGCCCGAGGCCAGCAACTCATAGGTCTTGGGGTCGTCGAAGGGCAACTTGCTCAGATCGACATCCGCGCCGCGCTTCTTCAGATGTTTTATGGCGCGATCCAGCACCGTCAGGGTTTTCAGACCCAGGAAGTCGAACTTCACCAGCCCAGCGCTCTCGACCCACTTCATGTTGAACTGGGTGGCGGGCAGGTCGGAGCGCGGATCCTTGTACAGCGGCGTCAGCTGAGTCAGCGGCCGGTCGCCGATCACCAGGCCGGCGGCATGGGTCGAGGCGTTGCGGAACAGGCCTTCCAGTTGCAGGGCCACGTCGAGACAGGCCGAGACGTTGCCGTCTTCCTTCTTGGCCTGCTTGAGGCGCGGCTCCAGTTCGATAGCCTGGGCCAGGGTCACCGGCGCGGCCGGGTTGTTGGGGACCATCTTGCAGAGCCGGTCAACGAGACCGAGCGGCAACTGCATCACCCGTCCGACGTCGCGCAGCACAGCGCGGGCCTGCAGCGAGCCGAAGGTGATGATCTGAGCCACGCGATCGCGGCCGTACTTCTCCTGAACGTAGACGATGACCTCTTCGCGTCGCTCCTGGCAGAAGTCGATGTCGAAGTCGGGCATGGAGACCCGCTCAGGATTCAGGAACCGCTCGAACAGCAGGCCAAAGCGCAGCGGATCCAGATCGGTGATGGTCAGCACCCAGGCGACCAGCGACCCGGCGCCCGAACCCCGGCCCGGGCCTACGGGGATACCGTGCGACTTGGCCCACTTGATGAAGTCCGACACGATCAGGAAATAGCCGGGGAATCCCATCTTGATGATGATGCCCAGCTCGAAATCCAGTCGATCCCAATAGACCTGCTCATCGACTGCCAACGGGTTTTCGGCGAGTCTTGCACGCAGACCTTCGCGAGCCTGATGTTTCAGCTCGTCCGGTTCGCTGCGTCCGTCGCCCGTCGGAAAGCTCGGCAGGATCGGGTCACGCTTCTTAACCAGGAAGGCGCAGCGACGGGCGATGTCCAGGGTGTTGTCGCAGGCCTCCGGCAGATCCGAGAACAGCTTGCGCATGTCGGCGGCCGGCTTGAACCAGTGCTCGGGCGTCACACGCCGGCGTTCATCCTGTCCGACAAACGCGCCGTCGGAAATGCACAGCAGGGCGTCGTGCGCGTTGTAGAGCTCGGCCTTGGCGAAATACACATCGTTGGTCGCGACCAGCGGCGCGTCGTGCTCATAGGCCCAGTTCACCAGACCCGGCTCTGCTGCGGCCTGACGCGGCAGACCATGGCGTTGCAGCTCGACATAGAACCGATAACCAAACACCCGGCTCATTTCGGCCAGGGCCTGGACCGCTTCGGCGCTCTTTCCGGCCGCGAACAGCGCGTCAACCGGACCATCGACGCCGCCCGATAGCAGGATTAGTCCTTCAGCGTGCTCGACCACCTTGGACCAGGGCACGATCGGCTCGGCCAGATCACCGCTTTCGAGGTAAGCGATCGACGAAAGCTCGGAAAGATTGAGATAGCCCCGCTCGTTCTGGGCCAAGAGCGTGACTGTCGGCGCTCGCGCCCATCGCTCTGTTGGACCAGCGCCGATGCCTGACACGGGCAGCGCGCAGCCGATGATCGGCTGGATCCCCGAATCCTTGGCGTAGGAGGAATATTCCAGAGCGCCAAATAGATTGGCCCGATCCGTCAGACCCGCCGCAGGCATCCCGGCAGCCTCGGCCAATTTACCGATCACGTCAGCCTTGATGGCGCCTTCCAGCAGCGAATAGGCCGAACGGACCCGAAGGTGGACGAAACCCTGTCCTTCGCTGCCCGACATCGCCCACGTCTCCAATCAATCGACTCAGGCCACCAACTGGGCGACCGAGCACATCATCCAGACGAAGCTGACGACGGATACAAGAGCCAAAGACTCGCGCGCGATACGGATCACAGGAACCTCCACAATGGTTGCTTGTTTGTTCCATATTCTTCTTTTGTTCTGTTCACAAGATGTTCCGCCACGATCCACCGGATATTCTTGCCGAGAGCCATTCGAAGGCCCTCAGGGGGCTTTGCCCTGGACGCCGGATCAGTTCAGATCAGCCCCATGCGCCTGATCATCGACACAGACACCGCCGGAGACGACGTCTTCTCCCTGATGCTCGCCCTCTCCCGACCGGGCGTCACTGTTGAGGCGATCACGATCGCCCACGGCAATGTCGGCTTCGTCCAGCATGCGGAGAATGCGCTGGTCACGTTGGAAGTCTGCGAGACGCAAGGCGTGCCAGTCTATCTGGGCGCCCAGGCTCCATTTTCCCGTGCGCCGCTGGACGCGGCCTATGTGTTCGGTGCGGACGGCATGAGCGATATGGGCTTTGAACTGGCCACCCAGCGCCCGGCCAACGGTCACGCGGTTGACGAGATCGTGCGAAGGGTGATGGCGGCTCCGGGCGAGATCACAATCATTGCCCAGGCGCCCCTGACCAATATTGCGCTGGCCTATCTGCGCGAGCCGCGCATCGCCCAGGCTGTGAAACATCTCTGGGTCATGGGCGGCACCGACAACGGCGTGGGCAATGTGACGCCCGCCGCCGAGTACAATTTCTATGCCGATCCTGAAGCCGCCAAGATCGTGATCAACGCCGGCTTCAGGCTGTCCATCGTGACGTGGACCGAAACGCTGCGTGACGGGCTGCTGGATATTGCCCAACTGGCTGAACTGGAGGCCTTGGGCACGCCCCGCGCGCGGTTCTTCACCGACGTCAATCGCGCTTCCCTGGCCTTCGCACAGCAAACCGAAGGTCTGAGCGGCAGCCTGCACCCGGACGCCCTGACATGCGCCGTCGCGCTGGATGAGAGCCTGATCCTGGAAGCCGAGCAGGCCGTCATTGATGTCGAGACCCTGGGTGAACTCACGCGAGGTTATCTGAGCGTCTCGCACGCGATCCTGCCCGACATCGAGGTCGCTGATCCGGCACTCAAACGCAGGCCGCAGAATGCCCGCGTGATCAAGAAGATCGATCGGAGCGGCTTCTTCGCCGCGTTGCGCCGAGCGCTGCTTTAGCCAGGCGCTGCCCTAAAAGGTCTGCTGCTCGAGATGGCCGTCTCTGAGCGCGAACACCCGATCCATGTAGCGCGCTAGATCCATGTTGTGCGTGGCGATCAGCGCGGCCACACCCTGGCCGCGGGCCAGGCTGTACAGCGACTGAAACACAGCCGCCGAGGTCGCCGGATCCAGATTGCCCGTCGGCTCGTCGGCCAGCAGCAGTTGCGGCTTGTTGGCCAAGGCACGGGCGATCGCCACGCGCTGTTGCTCGCCACCCGACATCTGGGCCGGCTGATGGTTCACCCGGGCATTCAGGCCAAGCTCCGTCAGCAGCTCAAGAGCGCGCCCCTCGGCCTCGGCCCGACTGCGCCCGGCTATCAGGCCGGGCATGGCCACGTTCTCGAGCGCGCTGAACTCGGGCAGCAGGTGGTGGAACTGGTAGACGAACCCCACCGTGCCCAGGCGGATCCGCGTGCGGATCCTTTCCGACAGCTTCGAGCAGTCGCGCCCCCCCAGAGCTACGAGCCCGGCGTCGGGACGTTCCAGCAAGCCGGCCGAATGCAGCAGCGACGACTTGCCCGATCCCGAGGGGCCGATCAGTCCGACGACCTCGCCTGGATAGACGTCGATGTCGACGCCGCGCAGCACGGGAAGATCGCCGGCTTCGGTCTTGTAAACGCGTTCGACGCCGCGCAGCGACAGAACAGGATCACTCATAGCGCAGCGCCTCTACCGGATCGATACGCGAGGCGCGCCAAGCCGGCGGCAGGGTCGCTGCGATGCTCATCAGGGCCGAGAGGCCGACAATGCCGCCCACTTCGGCCCAGTCGATCTTCGCGGGGATGTGCGAGAGCATATAGACGTCGGCGCTGAAAACGGCCGTGCCCGTCACCCATTCCACGAAGTTCTGGATCGGCGTGATGTAGGCGCAAAACAGCACGCCCAGCAGCAGGCCTGTCAGGGTGCCCGCCACGCCGATGGAGGCGCCGGCCATGAGGAAGATGCGCAGGATCGATCCCTGCCCTGCCCCCATGGTGCGAAGAATGGCGATGTCCTTGCCCTTGTTCTTGACCAGCATGACCAGGCTGGAAATGATGTTCAGCGTGGCGATCGCGACGATGCAGAAGAGGATCAACCGCATCACCTTCCGCTCGACTTGCAGGGCCGTGAAGTAGCTATGGTTCTTGTCCATCCAGTCGGCGACGAGCGCGCCCGGACCACTGGCGGCCTCGACTGCGGGCTTCAGGGCCTTGGCGTCATCGGGGTCATCAACCTTGATCTCGACATAGTCGACCGAGGTGTCACGCCCGAAGAACAGCTGTGACTGGTCGAGCGGCATGTAGACATAGGCCTCGTCAAACTGGCTCATGCCGACGCTGAAGATGCCACCGACGATGTAGTCCTTTTCGCGGGTCGAGGTCCCGAACGCCGTCGCCGGGCCGGAGGGCGAGATCAGGGTGATAGCGTCGCCCGGGGCGACCCCAAGATTGATCGCCATGCGGTCGCCAATCAGCACGATATCGCCGCCGAACTCGCCTTGGCCAAAGCCGGCCATCGAACCCTTCTTGATATTGTCGGCTATGATCTTCAGGCCGCGCAGATCGCGCGGCGTAACGCCCCGCACGATCGCGCCGGTTACCTGGCTGGGGCCAATGACCATGGCCTGGGCTTCAACCATAGGGACGGCCTGAACAACGCCAGGCACCGCGCGGATACGACTGATCACACCATCCCGGTCAGGGCCATTGATCAGGGGCGACTGGGCGTAGAGATGGCCGTTGAAACCCAGGATCCGGCCCAGCAGTTCGGCCCGGAAACCGTTCATGACGCTCATGACGGTGATGAGGGCGAACACAGCCAACATCACAGCGCTGAATGAGATCACCGAAATCAGGGCGACGCCGCCGTTCTTGCGCTTGGCGAACAGGTACCGCCGCGCGACGGACCGCTCCCAGCGGCTGAATGGTCCGGCCGCCCTGAGATCGCTCATTAGCCAGCCTTGCTTTGCGTGAGGCCCGCCAGGACGGACTCCAGCGAGGCGGTCGAGCGCTCGCCGGTCGCGCGGTTCTTGATCTCAACCACGCCTTCGGCGATGCCCTTGGGGCCGATGATCATCTGCCAAGGCAGACCGATGAGGTCCATGGTGGCGAACTTGGCGCCGCCCCGGGCATCTGTGTCGTCGTAGAGCACCGTCTTGCCGGCGGCGATCAGCGCCTTGTAGGCGGTATCGCAGGCCGCATCGCAAGCCGCATCGCCCTGACGCATGTTGATGATGCCCACATCGAAGGGCGCCACGGACTCGGGCCAGATGATGCCGGCGTCGTCATGGCTGGCCTCGATGATTGCGCCCAGCAGACGCGAGACGCCCACGCCGTATGAGCCCATCTGCACCGGAACATCCTTGCCGTCCGAGCCCGTGACCAGAGCGCGCATCGGCTCGGAATACTTGGTCCCGAACGAGAAGATATGGCCCACCTCGATGCCGCGCGCCGACAGCCGGTCACCTTCGGCGACCTGGGCGAAGGCGGCCTCATCGTGCATTTCCTCGGTCGCGGCGTAGAGCGCCGTCCGTCGGTCGACCAGTGGCTGCAGATCGCCATACCAGTCGACGTCGGGGCCGGGCGCGCCCATCTCGACCAGATCCTTGTGGCAGAACACGGCGCTTTCGCCGGTGTCGGCCAGGACGATGAACTCGTGGCTCAGGTCGCCGCCGATCGGACCGGTGTCAGCGCGCATCGGCACGGCCTTCAGGCCCATGCGATCGAACAGGTTCAGATAGGCCACGAACATGCGGTTGTAGGACTTGCGCGCACCCTCGACGTCGAGGTCGAAGCTGTAGGCGTCCTTCATCAGGAACTCGCGGCCGCGCATCACGCCAAACCGCGGACGGGTCTCATCGCGGAACTTCCACTGCACGTGGTAAAGATTCTTGGGCAGCTCCTTGTAGCTCTTCACCGACCCACGGAAGATCTCGGTGATCATTTCCTCGTTGGTGGGGCCGTAAAGCAGCTCGCGCTCATGACGGTCTACGATGCGCAGCATCTCAGGGCCGTAGGCGTCATAGCGGCCCGACTCGCGCCACAGGTCGGCCAGCTGCAAGGTCGGCATCAGGAGCTCGATGGCGCCGGCGCGATCCATCTCCTCGCGGACGATCTGCTCGATGCGGTTCAGCACCCGCAGGCCTAGCGGCAGCCACGCATAGATGCCCGCCGCTTCCTGGCGGATCATGCCGGCGCGCAACATCAATTGGTGCGACACGATCTGGGCGTCGGACGGAGCTTCTTTCAGCACGGGCAGGAAATAGCGCGACAGGCGCATCAGAAAGACGTCTCCGAGGAAATGCGAGGGCCTGAGATAGCCTCTTGGCCGTTAGCTTGGCAACGCGCGCGGCGAAAAGATGACCGCGAGAGCCATTTCAAACGAAAAGAAGGCCGCGCGATCCTCGCGCGGCCTTGCAAGTTCATCGTCGGGGAAGACGCCACAGAGTGAGATCAGAAAGCGCTGATCTCGTACGATGACCTTACGCCTCCGAACATTTGTTGGGGCACGCACTTGCAGCGGGCAGCGCGCATTAGGGCGTTTCGCCCAAGCCTTGTGCGATTGCAGGGGCAAAGATCGCATCACGCCCAAGGCTTGGGCGCCATGGCGACCCTAATAGGTGGCGGGCAGCGCCGGCAGGCTGATCAGGTGAAAGCGGATGATCAGCCAAAGCACGGCGAACACCGCGATCGACACCCAGGTCGTGGTGAAAAACTTGCGCTTCAGATTAGGATTCACCGGCGCGCCCGGGTCGCCGCCACCCGGCGGCTTGATCCCCATCTCGTGATAGCTGCGCGACCCAAGAGGCAGAACGACGAAAAGAACCGTCCACCATATGGTCAGGAAGATCGCGATGCCGGTAATCGGGCCCATCAGTGGTGCGCCTCCTTGGGCGTCTCCATGAGTTCGACCAGAAGGCCGCCCATGTCTTTGGGGTGAACAAAGATAATCAGCGTTCCGTGCGCGCCGATACGCGGCTCGCCCAGCACCGTAGCGCCCTTGGCGACAAGCGCGTCACGCGCTTCGTAGATATTCTCGACCTCGAAGCAGATGTGGTGCTGGCCGCCCTTGGGGTTTTTGGCCAGAAACCCATGGATGGGCGATGTCTCGCCGTAAGGCTCTATCAGTTCGATCTGGCTATTGGGCAGGTTGACGAAGCAAACCCAGACACCCTGTTCCGGCATTGCCCACTTCTCGGTGACCGATGTCGCGCCCAGCAGGTCGCGATACAGTTTCAGCGACTCGTCGATCGACGGCGTCGCCACGCCAACATGATTGAGTTTGCCGATCATGATCTGCTCCCAAGCGCTTCTCGTTCGCGCGAAGGCCTAACACCTGAGCCACAGCGCGAAAAGAGCCGCCCGCCGTGTCGTTTGCACGGCGGGCGGCTGCTTACGTAACGTTAGACGCGAAGGACCGTCGTCTCGACGACGGGCTTGCGCTCCCAGATCCGGAACGCCGCCTTCTTCACGGCGCGCGAGATGGCGTTCTCGATCGAGTCGTCCAGTTCCTTCTGATCGCCGCCCAGGCGCTTGAAGGCCGTCTCGGCCTCCTCAGCAAGATCGTCCATGGCTTCGCCCAGCGGATACTCGTTGTCGCCCGCCAGACCCAGGCCCCGCACCTGCGGCCCAGAGACGATACGGTTCTTGCCGTCCAGAACGATCGACACTGCCAGCATGCCATTGAAAGCGACATGGCGGCGCTCGCGCAGGGCCTGACCGTTCTCGGCCGTGACCACGCCGCCGTCGACATAGAGGCGACCGGCCGGAACCTCGTCGATGATCTCGGCGCGACCGGGAGCCAGGCGAACCATGTCCCCATTGCGCGGTGTCACCTGCTGCGGAACCTGCAGGTCACGGGCGAAGGCGGCATGCTCGATCAGGTGACGACGCTCGCCATGGGTCGGCACGGCGATCTCAGGGCGAGCCCACTGATACATTTGCTTGAGTTCGTCGCGGCAAGGGTGGCCGCTGACATGGATACCCGGCGTGTCGCGTTCGGTGTGCAGACGAACGCCGCGATCGGCCAGCTTGTTCTGCAGGTTGCGGATCGGAATCTCGTTGCCCGGAATGACCCGCGAACTGAAGACCACGTGATCGCCCTGCGAAAGCTTCACGTGCGGGTGGGTTCCCTCGGCGATGCGCGACAGGGCCGCCCTCGCCTCGCCCTGGCTGCCGGTGCAGAGGAACAGAACTTCGTTTTCGGGCAGGTACTTGGCCTGGTCGTCGGTGATGAAGGGCTCAATGCCCACCAGCAGACCGACCGAACGCGCGGCTGCGCTCATGCGGTGCATCGAACGCCCAGCCAGACAGACCTTGCGACCGGCAGCCTGGGCGGCGCGGATCACGGTATCCATACGGGCCACATTCGAGGCGAAGCACGCCACAGCGATCTTGCCGGTAAGGCCGGCGATCAGCCGGTTCATCGCCACGCGCACATCGGCTTCCGAGCCTGCTACGCCGTCGACAAACACATTGGTGCTGTCGCAAACCATCGCAAGGATGCCCTCGTCGCCAAGCTTGCGGATGGCGTCGATGTCGGTGGCTTCACCGAGCTGTGGATCGGGATCGATCTTCCAGTCACCGGTATGCAGGATCGTGCCCAGAGGGGTCTTGATCGCCAGGCCGTTCGGCTCCGGGATCGAGTGGGTCAGGGTGATCATTTCCAGATCGAACGGGCCAATCGAGAACTTGCCGCCCAGAGGCACCTCGGTGATCGGCACCTCATCGAGCAACCGAGCGTCCCGCAGTTTCTCGCGCAGCAGGAAGGCGGTGAAGGGCGTCGCATAGACCGGCGCCTTCAGTCGCGGCCAAAGCCAGTGCACCGCCCCCAGGTGATCCTCGTGGGCGTGGGTCAGCACAATGCCCAGGATATCGTCGGCATAGGCCTCGATATACTCGGGATCGGGCAGGATGATTTCGACACCGGGGGTCGTCTGGTCGCCGAAGGTGACTCCCAGATCGACCACGATCCACTTGCGAGCGTGGGCCGGGCCAAAGCCATACAGATTGAAGTTCATGCCGATCTCGTTCGACCCGCCGAGCGGCAGGAAAACGAGTTCGTCTTGAGAAGATTTTGTCATCAGGTCTCTGAGGTGGTGTTGCGACGGTGAATTTCGAGGAGTCCGCGGATCGTCAGATCCGAATCGAAGTGATCGATGCAGTCCGTGGCGCCTTCGAATAGTGAGGCGACCCCACCGGTGGCGACGACGGTCATGGGCTCCGCGCGCTCAACCTTGATGCGCGCAACAAGTCCCTCGATCAAAGAAATATAGCCCCAGAACACGCCGGACTGCATGGCGCTGACGGTGTCGGTTCCGACTACACGGTTGCCGGCGGGGCGTTGAATGGCGATGCGCGGCAGCTTAGCAGCCGCCTCGTGCAGCGCCTGCATGGAAAGATTGATGCCTGGCGCAATAATGCCGCCTTCGAACCCCCCGTCCGCGCCGACAATGTCGAAGGTGGTGGCTGTGCCACTGTCGATGACGATCAAGGGGCCCGGATAGACCATGTGTGCGCCCACGGCGTTCACCAGACGGTCAGCGCCGGCCTCGGACGGCTTGTCGATCCGCACCTCGACGCCCAGCTTCGCATTCTCGCCGATCACGAGCGGATCGACATTAAAGTACCGGCGCGAAAGGTTGCGCAGGTTGAAGATCGACTGCGGGACCACGCTGGATATGATGCAGGCGTCGATGGCCCGAAAACCCAGCCCCTGCATCGAAAGCAGTTGCGACAGCCACACAACATACTCGTCAGCCGTACGGGTGCTCTCGGTGGCAGACCGCCATTGAGCGATCCAGCTCTGGCCATCGTGGATGGCGAACATCGTATTGGTGTTACCCTGCTCTATCGCCAGCAGCATCAGTTTGCCTCACCGAAGAAGACATCGCCGGCCGTGATGCGCCGCAACCGACCGTCAGGCAACCGAAGCCTCAGGGCACCGTCGCTATCGAGCCCCTCGGCGACACCTTCGATGGTCTCGGTTCCCAGACGTGCCACGCAAGGTTCGCCCAGGCCATGGGCCCGCGCTGTCCAGGCGTCGGCAATGGCGGGAAAGCCCAGCGTATGCCAGACGCGCGACCATCGCTCAAACGCGCCGGCCAACACCTCTATGGCCTCTGCCGGTGATGGCGGGGGCGCTGCGCGATGGGCGGTCAGTGCGGTGGCGGGACGCTCGCTGTCGATCGGCTTACGCGCCAAGTTCACTCCGACGCCAACGGCCAGCCATAGCCCGCCGGTCGGGCGGCTCCCGGATTCGACCAGGATGCCGCTGACCTTCATTCCGCCCAACAGCGGATCATTGGGCCACTTCAGGCTGATCAAGGATGCCGGAACATAGGCCGCAAGAAGATCAGCGACGGCCAGTGCGGCGACAAACGAAACCTGAGCAGCCTCCGCAGGCGACTTGTCAGTGGAAAACAGAAGGGTAGCGGCGAGGTTGCCCTCCCCTGTCTCCCAGGCGCGACCTCTTCGACCACGCCCCGCCGTCTGCCTAAGGCCAAGCAGCCATAGTGGACCCGCTTCGCCCGCTTCCGCGCGGCGACGGGCCTCGGCATTTGTGGAGTCGATCTCGTCGAGAACGACGACGGGCGGCCCTTCTGGAGCTGAGGGAACGCCCGTCACGTCACGCGTGGCCAAAGGCCGCAGCTGCGGCCTTGGCGGCCGGGTCGAGCCAGATCAGTGCGACCAGAACCACCGGGAAAGCAAACAGGGCTGCTGCGAAACCCACAGCGCGCGCTGCTGGGGCCGGGGCATCCACGGCGCCTTTGGAGGCGTCGAACCACATGCTCTTGATCAGGCGCAGATAGTAGAAGGCCCCGACGACGCTGCCGACCAGGCCCAGCACAGCGGCCCACTGCAGCATGACGTCGCCCGAGCCGAGCGCGGCCTTGAAGACGTAGAACTTCGACCAGAAGCCCGAGAACGGCGGCAGACCCAGGGCCGACAGCGAGAACGCGGTCATGGCCAGGGCGATGCCCGGACGTTCCTTGATCAGGCCAGCCATGTCCTCGATGGTCTCCATCGGCTTGCCGTCGCGGCTCAGGGCCTGAAGGCAGGCGAAGAAGCCGGTCACGTCGACCATGTAGAGGACCATGAAGACCAGCATGGCGTGCATCCCGGTCTCACCGCCCGTGGCAACGCCCAGCAGAGCGTAGCCGACATTGGCGATCGAACTGTAGGCCCAAAGGCGCTTCAGATTAGTCTGGGCCAAACCGGCGAAGGCGCCGACAAAGACCGAGATCAGCGCGGCGATCACCAGGACCTGACGCCATTGCGCGACCGAATCCGGGAAAGCGTCGCCCAGCACTCGGGCAAACATCATCATGGCTGCAAGCTTCGGCGCGGCGGCGAAGAAGCCAACGACCGGGGTCGGAGCGCCTTCATAGACGTCCGGCGTCCACATGTGGAAGGGCGCCGCAGAGACCTTGAACGCCAGACCGCAGATCAGGAACACCAGGCCAAACAGCAGGCCAACGCCGTGTGCATCATGCGCAGCAGCGGCAATGTCGGCAAACCGGGTCGAGCCCGCAAAGCCGTAGATCAACGACGACCCGTAGAGCAGCAGGCCGGAGGAAAGCGCGCCGAGGACGAAATACTTCAGGCCGGCTTCCGAAGCCTTGGCGTCGTCGCGACGGAACGCCGCCAGCACGTAGAGCGCCAGGGATTGCAGTTCGACACCGATATACAGGCTGATCAGGTCGCCAGCCGAGGCGGTGACGCCCATGCCTAGCGCCGCCAGGATCACCAGCACCGCATATTCAAACTTCTGGTCGCCGCGCTGGGCCAGCCAGCGATCGCCCAGAACGATGCCGATGGCGCTGGAGATGAAGATCGCAACCTTGGCGTAGGTCGCCGCAGCGTCGGCCGAATAGACCCCGTTGAAGGCGTGACCGTGTGGACCGACCACGGCCGCAGCGGCGGCGGCGAGCAGCGCCAGGACCGAGGCTAGCGTAAAGGCCGGACTCGTCTTGCCCTGGAAGGCCCCCCAGACCAGCAGGACCAGGGCCGATACCGCGAGAATGACCTCGGGCAGGATCAGCGAAAGATTGGCTGAAAGCGTCATCAGTCCCTCACCCGGCCAAGGCGGCGCGCCAGGCGCCGACCAGCGCGTCGACGGACGACGCGGTCAGGTCAAATACGAAATTCGGATAGATGCCGAGCACCAGGGTCGAGATGATCAGCGGCGCGAAGATCAGGATCTCGCGCTTGTCGAGATCGGTGATCGTCTTGAGTTGAGGATTGACGATCTCGCCGTACATGACCCGGCGATACAGCGTCAGGGCGTACATCGCCGACAGGATCACGCCGCTGGCGGCGAACAGGGCCGCCCAGGTCGAGACCTGGTAGACGCCCGTCATCGTCAGGATTTCGCCGACGAAGCCCGAAGTGCCCGGCAGGCCGACATTGCCCATGGTGAACAACAGGAAGGTCGCTGCGTACCAGGGCATCCGGTTGGTCAGGCCGCCATAGAACGCGATTTCGCGGGTGTGCATGCGGTCATAGACGACGCCGACGCAGAGGAAGAGCGCGCCGGAGATTACCCCGTGGCTCAGCATCTGGAAGATCGCGCCCTGCTCGCCCGCCGCATTGCCCGAGAAGATGCCCATGGTCACAAAGCCCATGTGAGCCACCGACGAATAGGCGATCAGCTTCTTGATGTCGGTCTGACGGAAGGCGATCAGCGAGGTGTAGACGATGGCGATGGCCGACATCGCGAACACCAGCGGCTGGAACATCTCCGACGCATTGGGGAACATCGGCAGGCTGAAGCGCATGAAGCCATAGCCGCCCATCTTCAGCAAAATACCCGCCAGGATGACCGAACCGGCGGTCGGCGCCTCGACGTGGGCGTCGGGCAGCCAGGTGTGAACCGGCCACATCGGCATCTTCACCGCGAAGCTGGCGAAGAAAGCCAGCCACAGCCAGGTTTGCAGCCAGGGCGCAAACTTGAAGGTCATCAGTTCGTGAATCGAAGACGTACCCGAGATGGTGATCATCGCCAGGATCGCCGCCAGCATCAGCACCGAGCCGAGCAGCGTGTAGAGGAAGAACTTGTAGGCCGCGTAGACGCGACGCTTGCCGCCCCAGATCCCGATGATCAGGAACATCGGCACCAGGCCGCCTTCGAAGAACAGGTAGAAGAGGATCAGGTCCAGCGCGCAGAACACGCCGATGACCAGGGTCTCCAGCACCAGGAAACAGATCAGATACTCAACCAGCCGCTTCTCGATGGAACGCCAGCTGGCCAGGATACAGATCGGCAGCAGGAAGGCCGTCAGCAGGACGAACAGGATGGAAATCCCGTCGACGCCCATGCGGTAATGCAGGCCCGCGAACCAGGCCACGTCTTCCACGAACTGGAAGCCGGGGTTCTTGGCGTCGAACTGCGCGACCATCAGGATCGACAGCGCGAAGGTCACCAGGGTGGTCGCCAGGGCGATCCACTTGGCCAGATTGTCGGTGGCCGCGTTGTCGCCCTTGATAGCGCGCAGCGCCAGAAGGACGGCCACGCCGGCGAGCGGAGCGAAGGTTGTGAGGCTGAGAAGGCCGGTCATCGATCCGTCCTCAACGGAATGCGTAAAGGGCGAAGCCAAGCAGGCCGGCGACGCCGAGCAGCATGACAAACGCATAGTGATAGACGTAACCGGTCTGGAGCTTGCCGGTCCGGCGGCCGACTTCGTAGCTTACGGCGCTGACGCCATCGGGCCCGAAGCCGTCGATGATCTTCTGGTCTCCGCCCTTCCAGAACAGGTCGCCGAGGAACTTGGCCGCGCGCACGAAGGTGGCTTGGTACAGCTCGTCGAAGAACCACTTGTTGTAGAAGAACACATAGAGCGGGCCGTTCCGGGCCGCGAGCTTGGCGCCCAGGCGCTCGTTGCCCTTGATCAGATAGATATAGGCCGCAACCAGAAGGCCGAGGATCGAAGCGATCAACGGGCTCCACTTCACCCACTCGGCCACTGCATGGGCTTCGTGCAGAACGTGGTTGGTCGGTGCGTTGTAGATGGCGCCGCGCCAGAACTCTTCCTGGTGGTGACCCACGAAGTAGTCGACGAACACGAAGCCGGCGAACACCGCGCCGAGCGACAATACGACCAGCGGGAACAGCATGATCAGCGGGCTCTCATGCGGCTTGTGATCATGGCCGTGACCATGGTCGTCATGCGCGTGGCCGTCATGGGCATGGGCGGCGTGAGCGTCGTGAGCGTGATGGTCGTCATGACCCCAGCGGGCCTTGCCGTTGAAGGTGAAGAAGGCCACGCGCCAAGAGTAGAATGACGTCAGGCCGGCGACCAGCAGGCCGATCACCCAGGCGAACATCGCGAAGGCGTTCTCGCCACCAGCGGCGAAGGCCGCCTCGATGATGGTGTCCTTCGAGTAGAAGCCGGCGAAGCCCAGGTGCAGCGGCGGGAAGCCGAGACCCGTGATGGCGATGGTGCCGATGGTCATGGCGATGAAGGTCACCGGCAGCAGTTTGGCCAGAGCGCCATACTTCCGCATGTCCTGTTCGTGATGCATGCCGTGGATCACCGAACCGGCGCCCAGGAACAGCAGCGCCTTGAAGAAGGCGTGGGTGAACAGGTGGAACATCGCCGCCTGATAGGCGCCGATACCGGCCGCAAAGAACATGTAGCCCAGTTGCGAACAGGTCGAATAGGCGATGACCCGCTTGATGTCGTTCTGGGTCAGGCCGACCGTGGCCGCGAACAGGGCCGTGACCGCGCCGATCACCGTGACGATGTTCTTGGCGACGGGCGCGTATTCAAACATCGGTGACAGCAGGCACAGCATGTAGACGCCGGCGGTGACCATGGTGGCCGCGTGGATCAGGGCCGAGACCGGGGTCGGGCCTTCCATGGCGTCCGGAAGCCAGGTGTGCAGGAAGAACTGCGCCGACTTGCCCATCGCGCCGATGAACAGCAGGAAGCAGGCGATATCCATCAGCGGCCAGCTGTGGCCGACGAACTCCCAGGTGCGACCGGCATTGGCGGCGATCTGCGGGAAGAGTTCGGCGAACTGGATCGTACCGAACGCCCAGTAGGTGGTCATGATGCCGAGGGCGAAGCCGAAATCGCCAACACGGTTGACCACGAACGCCTTGATCGCCGCAGCGCTGGCCGTGGGCTTCTTGAACCAGAAGCCGATCAGCAGATACGAGGCCAGGCCCACGCCTTCCCAGCCAAAGAACAACTGCATGAAGTCGGCGGCGGTGACCAGCGACAGCATGGCGAAGGTGAACAGCGACAGGTACGCGAAGAAGCGCGGCTTGCTGTCATCCTCGGCCATGTAGCCCCAGGAGTAGATGTGCACGAGGGCCGAGACCGTCGTCACCACGATCAGCATCACCGCCGACAGGGCGTCGATGCGGATCGACCAGTTGGAGATGAAGTCGCCGACGTGGATGAATGGCAGCAGGGTAACCGTGAAGGCCTCCATGTGCCCCCAGGTCCATTGGCTGAACACGTACCAGGACAGACCGCAGGCCAGCAGCAGAGCACCAGTGGTGATCGCTTGCGAGGCCACGTCGCCGATGCGACGGCCAAACAGGCCCGCCACGATCGCTGCGACCAGCGGGGCGAAGAGGATAATTGTGACTAGCGTCTGCATGATGTCGCTTAGCCCTTCATCATGCTGGCGTCGTCGACCGCGATGTCGCCGCGGTTTCGGAAGAAGGTGACGAGAATGGCCAGGCCGACGGCCGCCTCGGCGGCGGCGACGGTCAGCACGAACATCGCGAAGATCTGACCGACCACGTCGTGCAGATAGACCGAGAACGAGACCAGATTGATGTTCACAGCCAGCAGGATCAGCTCAATCGACATCAGGATGACGATGATGTTCTTGCGGTTCACGAAGATGCCGAACACGCCGATCGTGAACAGGATCGCGGCGACGACGAGATAGTGCAACAGGCCGATCATTCGGAGATCCCCTCACCCGGCTTGATCTGAACCAGTTCCATGCCGGTCTTGGGCGAACGGGCCACCTGCTTGCTGATATCCTGGCGCTTGACGCCCGGCTTGTGGCGCAAGGTCAGGACGATGGCGCCGATCATGGCCACCAGAAGCACCAGGCCCGCCAACTGGAAGAAGAAGGCGTAGTCTGTGTAGAGCACGCGCCCAATCGCCTCGGTGTTGCTCACGCCTTCCGGCGAGGCCATGGTCTCGGCGTTTTTGCCAGCGGCGCCGTTCGTGGCCACCGTTGCGGCGACGAAGATCATCTCCAGCGTCAGCACGCCCGCCACAAGCCCGCCGATCGGCAGGTACTGGGCAAAGCCCTTGCGCAGTTCCTCGAAGTCAACGTCGAGCATCATGACGACGAACAGGAACAGCACCGCGACCGCGCCGACATAGACGACGATCAGCAGCATCGCGAGGAACTCCGCGCCCAGCAGGACGAAGAGGCCGGCGGCCGAGAAAAAGGCGGTGATCAGGAAGAGCACCGAGTGCACGGGATTTCGCGCCGAGACGACGAGAAGACCCGCCGCCAGCGTTGTGAAAGCCAGCAAATAGAAAGCGATCGCCTGCAAGGCCATTGGCCCAGGTGCTCCCCTGAAAACTACATCCATGACGACAACGCCAAATGGCGCGCCGCCCCCTTAGGATTCGCCGCCCGTCTTTAGCGGTAGGGCGCGTCCAACTCCAGATTCTTCGCGATCAGGCGTTCCCAGCGGTCGCCGTTATCGAGAAGACGTTCTTTGTCGTAATAGAGCTCTTCGCGCGTCTCGGTCGCGTATTCGGTGTTCGGACCTTCCACGATGGCGTCCACCGGGCAGGCCTCCTGGCACAGGCCGCAGTAGATGCACTTGACCATGTCGATGTCGTAGCGGGTCGTGCGGCGGCTGCCGTCTTCGCGCGGTTCGGCCTCGATCGTGATCGCCTGGGCGGGGCAAATGGCCTCACACAGCTTGCACGCGATGCAGCGCTCCTCGCCCGACGGATAGCGACGCAGGGCGTGCTCGCCCCGGAAGCGCGGCGACTGCGGGTTGCGCTCGTTCGGATAGATGACGGTCTTCTTCGGCGCGACCATGTACTTCATGGCCAGGCCAAAGGCGTTGGCGAAGTCCAGAAGGGCCGCGCCCTTAATCGCCTGGGAAATGCGTTGCATCATGGCCGTCAATCACCCTTCGGAATGACGCAGGTGTAGTTTGAAAGCTGGGCGGGATCTCCCCCGTCCTGCTTGGCTTGCAGCACTCCGCCATCGGCCTTGCACTTGTCGCCGGCCCGGCGGAGTTCGTCATAGTTCACAACGCCGCGTCCCAGCGAATAGGACCTGTCCGACGCCATCGTGGCCGAACAGGCCGCGAGCGAGGCGAAGGTCAGGCCCATCAGGGCTATGGCGGCTTGGCGGTTCATCAGGCGCCGGGTCCAAACACACGCCAGGCGGCGACCAGAACGACCAGCACCAGCGAGGTCGGCAGGAACACCTTCCAGCCCAGGCGCATCAGTTGGTCGTAGCGGTAGCGGGGCACGATGGCCTTGGCCATGGCGATCATGAAGAACCAGAAGCAGATCTTGGCGAAGAACACCAAGGCCAGGAAGAAATTACCCCACCAGCCCCAGCTCACCAGGAAATCGGTCGGGAAACCGGGGTTCCAGCCGCCAAAGAACAGGACGCTGATCATCGCGCACATCAGGACGATGTTGGAATATTCGGCGACCATGAACAGCAGGTACGGGGTCGAGCTGTACTCGACCTGATAGCCGGCCACGAGTTCGGATTCGGCTTCCGGAAGGTCGAAAGGCGGGCGGTTGGTCTCGGCCAGGGCCGAGATGTAGAACATGCCCATCGCCATCACCATGACCGGCAGCAGAACGATGTTCTTGAGGCCGCCGCCAAAGACGTTCCAGTTCCAGAACCAGCCGGACTGCGCCTCGACAATGGTCGACAGGTTCATCGAGCCGGCCAGCAGGATCACCGTGATGATGATCAGGCCGATCGAGACTTCGTACGAAACCATCTGGGCCGCCGAGCGCAGCGCGCCCAGGAACGGGTACTTCGAGTTCGAAGCCCAGCCGCCCATGATGATGCCGTAGACACCCAGCGAGCTCATCGCCAGCAGGTACAGGATGCCGACGTTCAGGTTGGAGACCACCCAGCCCGGCGCGAACGGGATGGCCGCCCAGCCGACGAAGGCCAGAACCAGGCTCAGCAGCGGCGCCAGGATGAAGACCACCTTGTCGGCGCCGGCCGGAATGATGATTTCCTTCAGCACAAACTTGAAGAAGTCGGCGAAGGATTGCAGCAGGCCAAACGGTCCCACCACGTTGGGGCCCTTGCGCATCTGCACGCCGGCCCAGATCTTGCGGTCGGCCAGCAGCAGGAAGGCCAGGCTCAGCAGCACCCAGATCACGACCAGCAGAATCCCGCCGGTCGTCAGCAGGGTCCATGTCACCGCCGGATTGGAGAAGAAAGCGCTCATCGGCCTACTCCGCCGCGATCTTGGCGGCGCCGGAGACGACGGCCGCGCATTCGGCCATGGTCACGCTGGCGCGCGCGATGGGATTGGTCAGGTGGAAGGCCTTGATGGCGTTCTCGAACGGCGTGTCGGCCAGTTCGCCTGGACCGCCAACGGCTGCCAGGTCGAACACGGTCGGGATAGAGCCCGGCGCGAAATCGATCTGGCCGAAGGTCGGGTGGTCGGCGAACAGCTTGGCGCGCAGTTGGTCCAGACTGTCATACGGCAGCTTGTGGCCGAGAATCTCGGACAGGGCCCGCAGGATCGACCAGTCTTCCTTGGCCTCACCCTTCGGGAACACCGCCCGTTCGCCCATCTGGACGCGGCCTTCGGTGTTCACATAGAGGCCGTTCTTTTCGGTATAGGCCGCGCCCGGCAGGATGACATCGGCCTTGTGCGCGCCATTGTCGCCGTGGGTGCCCAGATAGATCTTGAAGGCGTCCGACGCGGCGGTCTCGCATTCGTCGGCGCCCAGCAGGAACAGCACATCAAGCGCGCCCGGCTTCAGCATCTCGCCGGCGGTCAGACCGCCCTCGCCCGGCACGAAGCCCAGGTCAAGACCGGCGACGCGGGCAGCGGCGGTGTGCAGGACGTTCCAGCCGTTCCAGCCGGCCTTCACGACGTTGAACGCCTTGGCCACGCCGGCGGCCGCCTTCAGCACGGCGGCGCCGTCAGCGCGGGTCAGAGCGCCCTGGCCGATGATGATGGCGGGACGCTCGGCATTCTTCAGGGCCGCGACGAAGTCGGACTTGCTCTTGGCCAGGCCCGACAGGGTCTTGGAGCCGGCGCCGAGATAGTCGTACTCGTAGGTCAGGTCGCCCTGCTCGCCGATCACGCCGATGCGGAGCTTGCCGGCGATCCACTGCTTGCGCAGGCGGGTGTTGAGCACCGGCGCCTCGACGCGCGGGTTCGTGCCGACCAGCAAGATGACGTCGGCGTTCTCGATCCCGGCGATCGTGGTGTTGAACAGCCAGCTCTCGCGCGGACCAGCGCCCAGCGCCACGCCGTCCTGGCGGGCGTCGAGGTTCTTCACGCCCAGAGCGGCGAAGAGGTCTTTGGTCGCCTTCAGGCTTTCAGCGTCCTGCAAATCGCCGGCGATGACGCCGATGCGGTCAGCGGAGGTTGCCTTGATCTTCTCGGCCACGGCCGCGAAGGCCTGGCCCCAGGTCGCCGGCTGCAGACGGCCGCCGACGCGAACGTAGGGACGGTCCAGACGTTGACGCTGCAGGCCATCGACGGCGTAGCGCGTCTTGTCGGAGATCCACTCCTCGTTGACGTCCTCGTTGACGCGCGGCAGCACGCGGAGCACCGCAGCGGCGCGGCTGTCGACGCGGATCGCCGAGCCCAGCGCGTCCATGACGTCGATGCTCTCGGTCTTCTTCAGTTCCCAGGGCCGCGCCTCAAAGGCGTAGGGCTTGGAGGTCAGGGCGCCGACCGGGCAGAGATCGATCACATTGGCCGACAGTTCCGACGTCACCGCCGCGCCCAGATAGGTCGTGATTTCAACGTCTTCGCCGCGCGAGATCAGGCCGATTTCCGGCGAACCGGCGACTTCGGTGATGAAGCGGACGCAGCGGGTGCACTGGATGCAGCGCGTCATCACGGTCTTGATGAGCGGGCCCATGGCCTTCTCTTCAACCGCGCGCTTGTTCTCTTCGTAACGGCTGTCGTCGCGGCCATAGCCCATGGCCTGGTCCTGCAGATCGCACTCGCCGCCCTGGTCGCAGATCGGGCAATCCAGCGGGTGGTTGATGAGCAGGAACTCCATCACCCCTTCGCGGGCCTTCTTGACCATCGGGGTCTTGGTGAAGATCTCCTGGCCCTCGGCGGCCGGCAGGGCGCACGACGCCTGCGGCTTCGGCGGACCAGGCTTCACCTCGACCAGACACATCCGGCAGTTGCCGGCGATGCTGAGACGCTCGTGATAGCAGAAGCGCGGGATCTCTTCCCCAGCCAGTTCCGCGACCTGCAGAACCGTCATGCCGGGTTCGAACTCGACCTCGACGCCGTTGACCTTGGCGATAGCCATGCTTGTTACTCCGCCGCGATCAGCTTGGCGCCCTGCACGTGCAGGCGACCGCTACGATAGGATGCGATCCGGTCCTCCACCTCGTGGCGGAAGTGACGGAACAGGCCCTGAATCGGCCAAGCGGCCGCGTCGCCCAGGGCGCAGATGGTGTGACCCTCAACCTGGGTCGTGACGTCCAGCAGGGTGTCGATCTCTTTGGGATCGGCCTCGCCGGTGACCATGCGTTCCATGACCCGCCACATCCAGCCGGTGCCTTCGCGACAGGGCGTGCACTGGCCGCAGCTCTCGTGCTTGTAGAAGTACGACAGGCGGGCGATGGCGCGGACGAGGTCAGTATCCTTGTCCATGACGATGACAGCCGCGGTGCCGAGACCCGAGCGCAGGGCGCGCAAGGCGTCGAAGTCCATGGGCAGATCTTCGCACTGTTCGGCGGGGATCATCGGCACGGACGAACCGCCCGGGATCACGGCCTTCAGGTTGCCCCAGCCGCCCCGGATGCCGCCGCAGTGATCCTCGATCAGCTGGCGGAACGGGATGCTCATGGCCTCTTCGACGTTGCAGGGCGTGTTCACATGCCCGCTGACGCAGAAGAGCTTTGTGCCGGTATTATTGGGACGGCCAAAGCCGGCGAACCAGGCCGCGCCGCGACGCAGAATGGTGCCGACGACAGCGATGCTCTCGACGTTGTTGACGGTCGTCGGCATGCCGTAGAGGCCCGCGCCGGCCGGGAACGGCGGCTTCAGGCGCGGTTGGCCCTTCTTGCCTTCCAGGCTCTCCAGCAGGGCCGTCTCTTCGCCGCAGATATAGGCGCCGGCGCCGTGGTGGACGTAGATGTCGAAGTCCCAGCCGTGGATATTGTTCTTGCCCACCAGCTTGGCCTCGTAGGCCTGCTTGATGGCGGCTTCCAGCACTTCGCGCTCACGGACATATTCGCCGCGAATATAGATGTAGCAGGCGTGGGCGAGCATGGCGCGCGAGGCGATCAGGCAGCCTTCGATCAGGAGGTGCGGGTCATGCCGCATGATCTCCCGGTCCTTGCAGGTGCCCGGCTCGGATTCGTCGGCGTTGACGACCAGATAGTGCGGACGACCGTCCTTCACTTCCTTGGGCATGAACGACCACTTCAGGCCGGTGCCGAAGCCCGCGCCGCCCCGGCCGCGCAGGCCGGAGTTCTTCATGTTGTCGATGATCCAGTCGCGCCCGGCGTCCAGGATGTCCTTGGTGCCATTCCAGCAGCCGCGCTTCTTCGCGCCTTCCAGGCCCCAATCATGGAGCCCGTAAAGGTTCGTGAAAATGCGGTCCTTGTCTTCGAGGATACCGACCATGACTCAGCTTTGCGGATCGAATGGATGGGCGCGCACATACCGCGTCCGACGAAGGATGACATAGGCGAAAAGCAGCCAACCGGCGGCAATCGTCACAAGACCCAGAACAACGGCCCATTCTGGCGCGCCAGCGATGACCCGGCCCCAGATCAGAAGCAGGGCGCCGAGCAGGCAAGCCACGAAGCCGATGCCGCGTTCGCGGCGTCCGAGGCCGCGAATCGTCTCGAGATAGGCCGCCTTGCGGGTATTGAAGTCGCTGTCGTCGATCATGACGAAGCCCCCTCTTCCCGCTTCACGGCGCGCATCCAGCCCAGAACGAACCAGATCTGCGCGCCCAGCCCTGCAGCGACCAGAACCAGGAAGGCCGGCAAAAGCCAACCGATACCCATGGCCACATGACCGACGATCGCCGCGCCGGCCAGCACGAAGCAGACCGCATCGATGGCGAGCATCGCGGTCAGTCGCTTCTTCTGGAGGACGGCGTCGGTGTTCATCAGGCAGTCGGCTCCGCCTTGGGAGCCTTGTTGGGCTTTTCGGGCAGGTTCGGGATCTTGATCTTCTTGGCCAGCGAGCCGTCGAAGAGCTTGGGATCGGTCAGGGTCTTGATCGAATCCTTGGGCTCCGACGCCTTGCGGCCGTCGTAGCTGCCCGGCTGCGGCGACTTGCCGGCGGCGAAGTCATCGAGAATCTGGGCCAGGCTCTCCGGCGTCAGGTCCTCGTAATAGTAGTCATTGATGGCGGCCATCGGCGCGTTGCAGCATGCGCCCAGGCACTCGACCTCTTCCCAGCTGAACTTGCCGTCTGCCGAGACGTGGTTGGCGTCACCAATCTTGTCCTTGAGCACCTTGCGCAGGTCCAGGGCGCCACGCAGCTGGCAGGGCGTGGTGCCGCACAGCTGCACGAAGGCGACCTTGCCGACCGGCTGCAGCTGGAACATCACGTAGAAGGTCGCGACTTCCAGCACCCGGATGACCGGCATTTCAAGCTGCCTGGCGATCTCCTGGATCGCGGGCTCAGGAATCCAGCCTTCCTGCTTCTGGGCCAGCCAGAGCATCGGGATCACCGCCGACTGCTTGCGCTCGGCGGGATATTTGGCTTTCCACCAGTCAGCCTTGGCCTGGCTCTCCTTGGAGAACGCAAAACTCGCGGGCTGTTCCTTGGCGAGACGACGAACGGACATGCGTCAGGCTTTCACGAAATCGACGCGAGCGATCTTGTCGCCGGCGAAGGTGTAGATGGCGGCGACCTCGAAAGGCGTCGCGTCGGGCGAACGGAAGACCCGCTCATGGTCGATGACCTTGTTGCCGATCACCACACGCGACAGCAGTTCGGCGCGGTTTTGCGGAAACTGGGCGAAAAGGCCGACATGCCGCTCGCGGAACGCTGAGACGCCATGCAGGTTGGGCTCGGCGTTCAGATCGGCGACCATCATGTCATCGGCGAAGTGCTGGCACAGCGCATCGACGTCCTGGGCGTTATAGGCGTCCAGCTGGCCTTGAACGGCGGCCTCGATCAACGGTCGATCTCCCCGAACACGATGTCCAGCGAGCCGAGGATGGCGGACACGTCGGCCAGCATGTGACCACGGTTCATCCAGTCCATAGCCGCCAGGTGCGGGAAGCCCGGAGCGCGGATCTTGCAGCGATAGGGCTTGTTGGTGCCGTCAGAGACCACGAACACGCCGAACTCGCCCTTGGGCGCCTCGACGCAGGCATAGACCTCGCCGGCTGGCGTGCGGAAGCCCTCGGTGTAGAGCTTGAAGTGATGGATCAGAGCTTCCATCGAGCGCTTCATCTCGGCGCGACGCGGCGGGCTGACCTTGTTGTCCTCGGTCATCACCGGGCCGGGCGTCTTGCGAAGCATCTCGCAGGCCTGGCGGATGATCTTCGCGGACTCACGCATCTCCTGCATGCGACACAGATAGCGATCGTAACAGTCGCCGTTCTTGCCCAGCGGGATATCGAACTCGAATTCGTTATAGCACTCGTAGGGCTGGCTGCGACGCAGATCCCAGGCGATGCCGGAACCCCGCACCATCACGCCGCTGAAACCCCACTCGATCGCCTGCTCGCGCGTCACGACGCCGATATCGACATTGCGCTGCTTGAAGATGCGGTTGCCGGTGATCAGCGTCTCGATGTCGTCGCATATCTTCGGGAACGCCTTTGCCCAGGTGTCGATGTCCTCGACAAGAGCGTCAGGCAGATCCTGGTGGACGCCACCCGGCCGGAAATAGTTGGAGTGCAGGCGAGCGCCGCAGGCACGCTCGTAGAACACCATCAGCTTTTCACGTTCCTCGAAGCCCCAGAGCGGCGGCGTGAGGGCTCCAACGTCCATGGCCTGGGTCGTCACGTTCAGAAGGTGACTGAGGACACGGCCGATTTCGGAATAAAGCACCCGAATGATCTGGCCACGCTTGGGAACATCGACACCAAGCAGTTTCTCGATGGCCAGGCAGAAGGCGTGCTCCTGATTCATCGGAGCCACATAATCGAGGCGGTCGAAATACGGGATGTTCTGGAGGTAGGTGCGCGCCTCCATCAGCTTCTCGGTGCCGCGATGCAGCAGGCCGATGTGCGGATCGACGCGTTCGACGACTTCGCCGTCCAGCTCCAGCACCAGGCGCAGCACGCCGTGCGCGGCCGGGTGTTGCGGGCCGAAATTGATGTTGAACTTGCGGACGGGCGTTTCCGGGATCATCGGAACCGCCGGTTCGTCACGGACGAGATCGGTCACCGCTGCGGGGGTATCTTGGCCGGTCATGATTCCTGGCCTTCCTTACGCTGCTCGATGCTGAGTGAAACAAGCAGTCCGGCGATCAGCAGGACGGCGCCCAGCAGTGTGATGATGGTGGTGGCGACATCCCAGGACTGAGAAATCGCGGCTTGCGACAGTGGCAGGGCCAGCAACACGGACGCCGCGCCCAGCAGCGCGCTGCGCAGCTCCGCGATTTCCATGCGCCGTAACCCGGCTCCAATCGCCAAAGTCATGACGGCGATCATGATCGCGATGCCCAGGCCCTTGTTCTGCTCCACCGAAATGATCGGCGCGCGCGTGAACCAGCCCGTCAGCCGCATGCCGATGGTCATCAGGAACGCGGTGGAAAATGTCACCAGAAAAAACGCGGTGGCGGAACGGAACGTCGGCCGGCGCAGACCCATGATCATGCATCCCCTGCTCTCTTCTCGGCCTTCTCGTCGCCAGGCAGGGCATACTTCGCGCCTTCCCAGGGGGAGAGGAAATCGAACGCACGGAACTCGGTAATCTTGACGGGTTCATAGACGACGCGCTTGAGCTCGTCGTCGTAGCGGACCTCGACATAACCCGTCATCGGGAAGTCCTTCCGCAGCGGATGGCCATGGAAGCCGTAGTCGGTCAGAATCCGGCGCAGGTCCGGATGGCCGTCGAAGAAGATGCCGTACATGTCGAACGCTTCACGTTCGAACCAGTTGGCCACTTCGAACACTGGGGTGATGGACGGGACCGGCGTGTCCTCGTCGGTCGAGACCTTCAGACGGATACGATGGTTCTTCACCATCGACAGCAGGTGGTAGACGACGTCGAAGCGTGCAGCACGCTCCGGATAGTCGACGCCGGCCAGATCGATCAGCTGGTGGAAACGGCAAGCAACATCGTCACGCAGGAAGATCAGCGTGTCGCAAACCGTCGCGGCGCGAGCCACGATGGTGAGTTCGCCGAAGGCCACCGAATGACCGAGCACGCCCGGGCAGCGCGCGACGATGTCCTGGCCGAGAAGTTCGAGAGCTTCGCTCATCGCTCGATGGTCCCCGTGCGACGGATCTTCTTTTGCAGCTGCAGCACGCCATAGACCAGAGCCTCGGCGGTCGGCGGGCAACCCGGGACATAGATGTCCACCGGCACCACCCGGTCGCAGCCGCGAACGACGCTGTAGCTGTAATAGTAGTAGCCGCCGCCATTGGCGCAGCTGCCCATCGAGATCACGTAGCGCGGCTCGGGCATCTGGTCGTAGACCTTGCGCAGAGCCGGAGCCATCTTGTTGGTCAGAGTACCCGCGACGATCATCACGTCGCTTTGACGCGGGCTGGCGCGCGGCGCGAAGCCATAGCGCTCGAGGTCATAACGCGGCATCGAAGCCTGCATCATTTCCACGGCGCAGCAGGCCAGGCCGAACGTCATCCACATCAGTGAGCCAGTCCGGGCCCAGGTGATAAGGTCATCGGCTGCGGCCGTGATGAAGCCTTTGTCGGCCAACTGACCCGAGACGCCGTCAAAGAACGGATCGTGCAACTTGGGATCATAGCCCTGCACCGTCGAGCGGCCAGCGGAGCCGGCCGGAATCAGGGGCGAGCTATTGGCGGGAACGATCACTCCCATTCGAGGGCGCCCTTCTTCCATTCGTAAATGAAGCCGACAGTCAGGACACCCAGGAAGGTCATCATCGACCAGAAGGCAAAGACCGCAGCTTCGTGCGGCAATTTCATCAGGCTGACGGCCCAGGGGAACAGGAACGCCACTTCCAGGTCAAAGATGATGAAGAGGATCGACACCAGGTAGAATCGAACGTCGAACTTCATGCGCGCATCGTCGAAGGCGTTGAAGCCACATTCGTAGGCGGACAGCTTTTCCGGGTCCGGCGCCTTGGGCGCGAGCACCGCAGCAGCGGCCAGGAAGGCGACACCGATGACGGTCGCGATCCCTAGAAAAATAACGATCGGCAGATACTGGAGAAGGAAGGCGTTCATGACAGCCCTTGGCTTGAATCGAGCGGGTTGTAGCCCATGCCCGCCGACGCTTCAAACGCCTGCGACACATTGAGAAACGGTCGCAACTGATCCCCATCCACAGCTTCGACGACATGGCCGTTGACACGAGTCCGCGCCCGACATATCAGACGCGCCTCGCCGAAGGGCGGGTCGCACTTTCGCTTCGGCGAAGGCCTAATGCGGATGTAGCTCAGTTGGTTAGAGCGCCGGCCTGTCACGCCGGAGGTCGCGGGTTCAAGTCCCGTCATTCGCGCCACCTTCCAAAGGTGGTTGTGCTTCCCTCTTAAGACGGCGAATACGGACGATTGTCGCGCCTTGGCGCACGACGCGGATGTAGCTCAGTTGGTTAGAGCGCCGGCCTGTCACGCCGGAGGTCGCGGGTTCAAGTCCCGTCATTCGCGCCACCGTCCGGCGCTTTCCCCTAAAATTCAAGTTTTGGATCCAATCGGTCACCCATTTTGGGTCCTCTGATCGCAAAGACTTGAGCTTGCCGCGATCCGGCACGATGTAGGGTCGATGGCCAAAGCTTCCGTTCCCGCGTTTTCCGTTCTCGACCTGGCGCCTGTGCCGATGGGCTCAACCGTTGGCGACGCGCTCCGCAACAGCCTCGACCTAGCCAGGCACGCAGAGAAGCTGGGCTTTCACCGCTACTGGCTGGCCGAACATCACAACATGCCGGGAATCGCCAGCGCCGCGACGGCCGTGGCCATCGGCTATGTCGCCTCCGGTACCTCGACGATTCGGGTCGGGTCGGGGGGAATCATGCTGCCAAACCACGCACCCCTGATGGTCGCGGAGGCGTTCGGCACCCTGGCCGCACTCTATCCTGGCCGCATAGATCTGGGTCTGGGCCGCGCGCCTGGCACCGATCAGGCCACCATGAGGGCCCTGCGTCGCTACATGGGCGCTGTTGATTCGTTCGCCCAGGACGTTGTGGAGCTTCAGGCCTGGTTCCAGCCGGCGACGCCGGACCAAGCCGTGCGCGCAGTCCCGGGCGAGGGGCAGGACGTTCCGCTCTGGCTGCTGGGCTCCAGCACCTACAGCGCTCAGTTGGCGGCCGCCCTGGGCCTTCCCTTCGCCTTTGCCGCCCACTTCGCGCCGGACCAGCTCATGGACGCGGTCACCTTGTACCGCCGTCACTTCAAACCATCCGCCGCCCTCGCCTCGCCCTACCTCATGGTCTGTATCGGCGTATGCGCGGCCGAGACTGACGATGAGGCAAGACGACTGGCATCATCCACGCAGCAGCAGTTTCTGGCGCTGCGCAGAGGCCGGCCTGGCCTTCTGCCGCCTCCCGTTGACGATATCACCCAGATCGCCTCGCCGGCGGAGCTCGCAGGCCTTGAGCATACTTTCCGCTATTCGGCCGTCGGCTCGCCCGAAACGGTGCGGGGCAAGATCAAAGCGGTCCTGGACCTGACCGGCGCCGATGAGCTGATGGCGGCCTCGCAGATCCATGATCACGCCGCACGGGTTCGCAGTTACGAAATACTGGCAAGCGTTCGCCGTCAGCCAAGCGTGTAGCTCCCCTTGCCTTGCTCACGACAACAAGAAGGCGCGCGGATGGGCCGCAGCGCGGCTCTACTGTTCCGCCACGCCATTCAGAGCCGCGTACAGGTCGCTGGGCACGACAGGCTTTTCGATCATGCCGTTCATTCCAGCGCTGCGGCACGCCTCTATGTCCTGGGCCGAAACCGCGCCGCTGACGGCGATGACCGGCGTCTGACGATTCAGCCCGGAAGCGCGCAACCGTCGGGTCGCCTCCAGACCATCCACGCCCGGCATCCGCACATCCATCAGGATCGCGTCGAAGAGCCTCACATGGGCCGCTTCAAGCGCCGCCTCCGCATCATCGGCCGTCTCCACCTGCGCGCCGAACGCTTCGAGCATTCCGCGCAAGGCGCGCCTGTTAATGTCATGGTCGTCGACCACCAGGATCCGCAACAGCTGCGTGTGCGGGATCAGAGAAGGCGCGTCTGACAGGTCGACGGCCGGCGGCGCAGCGCCCTGCGGCGCGGGCAGCGTCAGGGTAAAGCGAGCGCCGCCGCCGGCATCGCTCTCCGCCGTCAGGGTTCCGCCCATCAACCGCGCCAGATCGCGGCTGATCGTCAGTCCCAGACCCGTGCCGCCAAAAGCCCGCGCCGTGCCGACACCGAGCTGGTCATAGGCGCTGAACAGGCGATTGATCTGGTCCGGCGTCAGACCGGGGCCCGTGTCGATGACCTCGATCATCACCTTCCGCCCGTCAGGTCGCTCATGGAGGGTGAGAGCCAGGGTGACGCCCCCCTCGGCCGTGAACTTGATGGCGTTGGACAGCAGGTTGTTGAGGATCTGTCGCAGCCGCATCGGATCGCCCCGCACCCAGTTGGGCCGGGTCTGGATCCCTTTCAGTTCCAGCTTGATGCCCTTGGCGCGGGCTTCGCCACGCCACAGCAGCACGCTGTCGTCTACCAGGGCTGCCAAATCATAGTCGACGATCTCGACACCCATGCGACCCGCCTCGATCTTGGAATAGTCGAGCAGGTCGTTGAGGAGGGTCTTCATCATGTCGCCGGCGTCGGCGATCAGTCTGGCTGCGCCACGATCCGCCCCGTTCTGCCGCTCCAGCATAGCGGCGCCGTTGAGCAGGGCGTTGATCGGCGTGCGCAGCTCATGGCTGACCATGGCCACGAAAGCCGACTTGGCGGCGGTTTGCGCCTCGGCCGCCAGACGCGCCGATCGCTCGGCCTGCATGGCGCGCTGCGACCATGTAAAGACCATAGCCAGAACCAGACTCAACAGACCCGCACCAATGAGGAAGTAGGGTGTAACCGGGTCCCTCGTGGATCCGCCAACGAAGGGGAGAATGAAGAGATAGGCCATATGCGGCGCCACAGCCGAAAGGAACGCCGCGAAGCAGCCCTCGGCCCCCATTAGCGCCGTGAGAATGGAGCCTGAGATGAGCAACGTGGCCGCTGCCGCTGCGGCTGGCGTGCCTATCTGCCAAAGCGGAATCGCCACCCAGCCAAAGACCGTCGCCATAAGCAGGTCGGTCGCCAGGTTGCAGACGACCGTCGAGGCCGGATTGGAAGATGTCAGGAAACGTCGGAGCGCCAGCAGTTCCGCGATCTGCGCGAAGACGTAGGCCGCCGTCCAACCGATGAGAAAGCCAAATCCAGGCCGCCAGGCCATCGAGGCGCACAGCACCAAAATTACGAAAACCCGTAAGGGAACCTGGCTGCGACGGGATACCGCGGCCGGCCGATAGACGACCGCCAGATTTTCCCAGTAACGCGCCAAATTCGCCCCCTGCTCACAGCTCCGCTCGACCTCGCTCCCCCCAAAGCGAACCCTGGCCCAGACCACCTGCAATCGCTTCTACTAAGCGGAACAACCGATAGCAGAACCGTTTCGCATACCTATGACCGTCTCTTATCCCGCAGCTTCAACCTTGCTCATTTTGGGTTGAGAAACCCTGTGAGCGTCCAGCTTGGGCTTAGGCGTCGGGCTTGGCCGCTCGTCGCACTTCGACGACCCGAACACGCGCGCCGTCCAGCACCAGCGCCAGTTCGCCGCGTTTGATTTTGAGGGCGTCGGCCCCGAAAGCCTCACGACGCCACCCAGCGAGGGCAGGCGTGTTGGCGTTATCATCGGCGGCTATCTTTTCAAGGTCTGAGACCGTGGCGATCAGCTTAGACGCCACGCCGGCTTCTTCGGCGCGGGCCTTGAGCAGAACCTTCAGCAGCTCAACGACGGCGCCGGCCGAGGCGGGCGGCGGCGGGCCGGGCTTTTCAAGCACCGGTGCATAGCCTTCAGGATCGGCCAGGGCGGCCTTGATGGCCGCCAGCAGGTCAGGGCCAAACTTGCTACCGCCAAAGCCCTTGGGCACGCCACGCAGAGTGTTGAGGGCATCGACAGTGGTCGGGGCCTGGGTGGCCAGTTCGTCGATGGCCTCGTCCTTCAGGATCCGGCCGCGGGGCTGATCGCGTTGCTGAGCGGTGCGCTCGCGCCAGGCCGCCACGGCCTTGAACACGGCCAGATATTTCTGCGCTGTCTTGCGCGGACGCAGCCGGCGCCAGGCCTTTTCCGGATCGACGTCATAAAACGCCGGATCGCATAGGGCCTGCATCTCTTCCTCGACCCACGGCAGGCGGTCGGCGTCGGCCAGCCGCTGACGCAGCATCGGAAACAGCGAGGCGAGATGAGTGACATCCGCCAGGGCGTAGGTCAGCTGGGCTTCCGACAGCGGGCGACGGGCCCAATCGGTGAACCGGCTGGACTTGTCGAGCTCGATCTTGAGCATCTGTCGGACCAGCGCGTCATAGGCGATCTGCTCGCCAAAGCCTGCGGCCATGCCGGCGACCTGGGTATCGAACAATGGCCGGGGCATGGCGCCCAGGTTGTTGAAGATTTCGACGTCCTGCCGGGCAGCGTGGAACACCTTGAGCACGCGCTCGTCGCGCATGAGATCCAGCAGCGGCGTCATGTCCAGACCGTCCGCAAGCGGATCGATCACGGCCTCGACATTAGGCGCGCCAACCTGGATCAAGCAGAGCTTGGGCCAATAGGTCGTCTCGCGCATGAACTCGGTGTCCACGGCGACAAAGGGCTGGCCCTGCAACGCGTTACAAAACGCCGCCAGTTCGGCGGTAGTGGTTATCGGCTTCATCGGCTGCTAATAGCCTCGCGCACCCCCGAGTCTGCAAGCGTCAAGCATGGTCGGGGTGCAGATTTCCGCGAGTTGAAGGCGCAATTGCGTCCCCAAATAGACCAGAGCGAGCGAATGAGCGATCTGCCCAACGGCCTCACCTACGCCCAGGCGGGCGTCGACATCGATGCCGGCAACGCCCTGGTCGAGGCGATCAAGCCCCTGGCCAAGGCCACCCGGCGCCCTGGGGCGGATGGCGGCCTGGGGGGCTTCGGCGCCCTGTTCGACCTTAAGGCGGCGGGCTATTCGGACCCTCTGCTGGTCTCCACCACCGACGGCGTCGGCACCAAGCTGCGAATCGCCATCGACGCCAAGATGCATGCCACCGTCGGGATCGACCTGGTGGCCATGTGCGTCAACGACCTTCTGGCCCAGGGCGCCGAGCCCCTGTTGTTCCTCGACTATTTCGCCACCGGCAAGCTTGATCTGGAGACCGCCACCAGCGTGGTCGCCGGCATCGCCGAAGGCTGCAAAATGGCCGGCGCGGCCCTGGTGGGCGGCGAAACCGCCGAAATGCCGGGCATGTACAGCGACGGCGAATACGATCTGGCCGGCTTCTCGGTCGGCGCGGTCGAGCGCGACGGCGTGCTGCCCAAGCTGGACAGGCAACGGGCCGGCGACATCATTGTCGGCATCGGCTCCTCGGGGCCGCACTCTAACGGCTATTCACTGGTTCGCCGCGTGGTCGAGCGTTCGGGTCTGGCCTGGGACGCCCCCGCGCCCTTCGCGCCGGGGCTCACACTGGCCGAGGCCCTGATGGCCCCGACCCGCATCTATGTGAAGTCGATCCTGCCCCTGCTGCAGTCCGGGCGCGTGAAAGGTGGGGCGCACATCACCGGCGGCGGCCTGATTGAGAACCCGCCGCGCTGCATCGCGGCTGGCCTGGTCCCCGAGTTCGACTGGAACGCCTGGCCGTTGCCGCCGGTGTTTGCGTGGCTGCAAGAAGTGGGCGGCATTTCCGACCACGAACTGCGCCGCACCTTCAATTGCGGCGTCGGCTTCATCCTGGTGGTCGCTTCCAGCGACGCAGAACCGGTGCTGGCCGCCCTGCTCAACGCCGGCGAGGACGCCTTCATCTGCGGCCAGCTGGTCGCGGGCTAATGCCGCAGAAGACCAAGGTCGCCGTCCTGATCTCGGGCCGGGGCTCCAACATGGAGGCCCTGGTCCGCGCCGCTCAGGCCGAGGACTGTCCCTTCGAGATCAGCCTGGTCCTGGCCAACAAGCCTGACGCCGGTGGGCTTGAAACCGCGCAGGCGGCCGGGATCGAGGCGCGGTGCGTCGACCAGAGGCCGTTCGGCAAGGACCGCGAGGCCCACGAGCGCGCCATCGACACGGCCCTGCGCGAGCGCGGGATCCAGGTCATCGCCCTGGCCGGCTATATGCGCATCCTGACGCCCTTCCTGGTCGACGCCTGGGAGGGCCGAATGCTGAACATCCACCCTTCCCTGCTGCCCAAATATCCGGGCCTCGACACCCACGGCCGCGCCATCGCCGCCGGCGACGCCGAGGCCGGCTGCACGGTGCATCTGGTCACGGCGGGCGTCGACGAAGGCCCCGTGCTCGGCCAGGCCCGCGTGCCGGTGCTGCCGGGCGACGACGAGCACGCCCTGAGCCTGCGGGTGCTTGAGCAGGAACACCGGCTCTATCCAGAGACCCTGGCGGCCTTCTGCCGGGACCTAGGCTAGGCGCTTTTCCTCGACGTGCCGGGCCACGGCCAGCCCCGCGACGACCAGGGCCGCGCCCCACAGCGCCAGCACGCCGAACTTCAGATAGGCCGCCGCGCCCAGCGCGCCCCCCAGGGTCAGCCCCGCCCACAGCAGCACGAACGGGCGCCAGGCCCAGCGGTCGCCTCCTGTCAGGGCCGCCGCGATCCGCTGGCCGGCCTTGACCAGAGCGCCGGTCATGTAGGTCAGACCCACCCCGACATCGCCATTGCGCTGGAAGACCGCGTTCTCGGCCCCCATGGCCAGCACCATGGCCGCGACGCCCGGGCCGTCCAGCCCCGCCATGATCAGCCCCGCCGCGCAGGCCAGCAGGACGGCCTCCAGCGCCATGACCATGGCCCGCCGATCCTCACCCGCCCGCCGCGCGACCAGGGCGCCCAGCACGACTCCCGCCACGAACAGCGCGATCAGCGTCAAGGCCGTCAGGGCCGCACCGACATGGCCGGTGGCCAACCCGACCCCGAGACGGGTCGAGTTGCCGCTCATGAACGAGACAAAGAAGCCGCCCAGCTTGAGGAAACCGATGGCGTCGACATAGCCAGCCACGCCGGAAAGCACGGCGGCAAGCGCCACGTCGCGTCGGCCATAGTCCTTCACCAGGGGTCTCCAGAGGCGGCAGGTTTCGGATCGTCACCGATCTGACAGCCCCGTGTCATTCGAAAACGCCCGAATGGCCCGGCGAGACCAATTGTCGCGTTCGAAAGAAATAACCATCTCGGGTCAGGGTCCTGTCACTATTCATCCGCAAATTGCCCCCATGGAATCGCTGCTGCCCCAACTGACCGAAACGATCGCCCAGAACAGCCACTGGGCTGGGCTGGTCCTGTTCGTCCTGACCCTGCTGGAAGCCCTTCTGCTGGTCGGGCTGCTGATCCCGATCGTCGGGGTTATGGTGATGGCGGGCGCGCTGGTCGCTCAAGGCGTCCTGCACCCGGCCGAGGCCATCCTGTGGTGCAGCGCCGGCGCGATCATCGGTGACGCTATCTCCTTCCTGCTGGGTCGCGGACTGGGCGCGCGCAGGCTGGCCAGCGGCCTGCTGGCGGGACATCGCCGCCTGTTCGCCCGCGCACGCCTGCTGTCGCGCCGCCATGGCGTGATCGCCATCGCCGCCGCGCGCTTCATGGGTCCGGTTCGCCCCTTCATCCCCATAGTGGCCGGCATGTCGCGCTCGCGCCCCTGGGCCTTTCAGGCCGCCAGCGCGGTGACGGCCCCGCTGTGGGTGATCTCGATGCTGGCGCCCGGCTATCTGGCCGCCCGCAACCTGCACATGCTGACCTCCGATCCCGTCGCCGGGGTCGCCTTCGCGGCCGGTGCGGCGGTTCTGGTAATCGCGGGCTACATCGCCTGGAAGCGGCTGACCCCTGTGTCGGCGCGCACCGCCCGACTGGCCGTCTGAAAACCAAAAGGCCTGAGCTTCCCGGCGCGTTTCTCGCTTAAGGCGCTTCAGGACGCCGACAGGGCGTCCGCGCGGGTGAAGACGATCATCACACGCATCCCGCCGCCGGGCTCGGCCCCAACCTCGACCCTGGCCCTAGCGTTCTGACGCAGGGACTGGACGATCATGTTGCTGAGCTTGCCAGGCCTGGGCCAGACGTAGCCCTCCGGCAGCCCCAGGCCATCGTCCGACACGACCACCCGACACCCCTCTTCATCGACCAGACTGTGCAGGGTGATGGTCCCCCCATCACGCCCCTTGAAGGCGTGTTTGAGGGCATTGGTCAGCAGTTCGTTGACGACCAGGCCGGTCGGCATCGCCACATTGATCGAGACGGGCCATGTATCGACCTGAAGATTGAGGTGAATGCCCTCCACCGCATGAGCCCGCATGACGGCAGAGGCGATCTCGCTGAGATAGACGCCCAGATCGACGGTCTCGGCCTGGCTCTCTTCGGACAGCGAGCGATAGAGCAGGCCCAGGGCCTCGACGCGCCCGGCTAACCGGCTGAACCGTTCGTCCTTGGCCTCTTCAGGCACGTTGCGGGCTTCGATCCGGATCAGGGCCGTGATCATCTGCAGATTGTTGGCCACACGGTGCTGCAGTTCGCGAAGCAGGACGTCCTTGTCGAGGATGCGCTGCTCGAACTCGCTGCGATCGGCGTCACGACTGGTCGCGCCGACCAGGGCGAGCATGCGAAACACCGGAGCGCCGGCATTGTCCTGGATAATGTTCGACCAGGCGTCGACGGCCTCGACCCCCTGATTGTGGGCAAAGGAGAAGACGCCGATATAGTCCTGATCATCGACGATCGCGTCGCTCAGCGCGCCATCATCGTTCGCGTTCGCCGACCGTCCGAGCAGCGCTCTCCACGACTGGCCCTCCAGATCCGCGCCCGTCTGACCGCTCAGGCGTTCGAACTCGACATTGGCGTAGACGATGCGCTCCATCGGATGCAGTTCCGACACCGCGATGGCGATCGGCACCTGGTCGAGAAACTGTCGGAAGCCGTCGCTATCCAGCACGCTGGCCAGATCAGGGGTATTGAGCAGCTGATCAACCTGCTCGCCGTTTTCGGTCATGGAATATGGACTCCGCCCTTGCGGTCTCCAGACGACGCCGGGGGAGCGAAAGGCGGCCTGTATACGCTGAATAGGCGGGCCAGGCATAAGAAAAGCGGCGTGACCATAGGCCACGCCGCTTCTCAAGATCTATTTGAACCGGCGAAGCTCGCCGGTCTGAAAACCTTTAGCCGACGATGTCTTCGTCCTTGAAGAACTGGGCGATCTCGATCGCGGCGTTCTCCAGGCTGTCCGAGCCGTGGACCGAATTTTCGCCGATCGACAGGGCGAACAGCTTGCGGATGGTGCCTTCGGCGGCGTCCTTCGGGTTGGTGGCGCCCATGACGTCGCGGTACTTGGCCACGGCGCCTTCGGCTTCCAGGACCTGCACGACAACCGGCTCGGCGATCATCTGGCCGACCAGTTCGCCGTAGAACGGACGCTCGGCGTGGACTTCGTAGAACTTCTTGGCTTGGGCTTCCGTCAGCTTGACGCGGCGCTGGGCGACGATGCGCAGGCCGGCGGCCTCGATCACCGCATTGATGGCGCCGGTCAGGTTGCGACGCGTGGCGTCCGGCTTGAGGATCGAGAAGGTGCGTTCGGTCACGAAGATATCTCACACATAAAGTTGTGAATTGGGGAGCTGCGGGCTTATAGCCGGGCGCTTCCTCCCCGCCAACCCGCCGCGTAGTCGTCCTTTCAAATGCTCCAGATCAAAGACCTGACCTTCAACGCCTGGGGACGGAAGTTCTTCGACCACGCCAGCGTCAGCCTGCCGCCCGGCGCCAAGGTGGGCCTGATCGGCCGCAACGGCGTGGGCAAGTCCACCCTGTTCAAGCTGATCCTCGGCCAACTGCATGCCAGCGACGACGAGATCAGCCTGCCCAAGTCCGCGCGCATCGGCTCGGTGGACCAGGAACACCCCGCAACGCCTGTCAGTCTGCTCGACACGGTGCTGGAGGCCGACGAGGAGCGCCACAGCCTGCTGACGCGCCTTGAGACGGCCGATCCAGAAGAAATGGGCGAGATCTGGAGCCGTCTGATCGAAATCGACTCCGATGCGGCGCCGGCCAAGGCCTCTGAAATCCTGTCGGGCCTGGGCTTCAGCCAAGAAGACCTCGCACGGCCAATGGCCGAGTTCTCAGGTGGTTGGCGGATGCGCGTGGCTTTGGCTGCGGCCCTGTTCGCCGAGCCCGACATGCTGCTGCTGGACGAACCGACCAACTATCTCGACCTGGAAGGCGCCCTGTGGCTGGAGGCGCGCCTCCAGAAATATCCGCACACCGCCCTGATCGTCAGCCACGACCGCGAGCTGCTCAACAACAGCTGTACGCACATGCTGCACCTGGCCGGCGGCAAGCTGGAACTCTACACCGGCGGCTACGACGATTTCGAAAAGCGCCGCGCCGAGAAGGCCCGCCTGCAACTTTCCGCCAAGGCCAAGCAGGACGCCGAGCGCGCCCACCTGCAGTCCTTCGTTGACCGCTTCAAGGCCAAGGCCTCCAAGGCCGCCCAGGCCCAGTCGCGCATGAAGCGTCTGGCCAAGATGGAGCCGGTGGCGACCACGATCGAGGAGCGCGTCGCGCCCTTCACCCTGCCCTCGCCGCCGCGCCCCCTGCCACCCCCGCTGATCCGGCTGGAGCGGGCCAATGTCGGCTACGAAGAGGGTCGCCCGATCCTCAAGAACCTCAACCTGCGCATGGACCTGGACGACCGCATCGGTCTGCTGGGCGTCAACGGCGCCGGCAAGTCGACCTTCGCCAAGATGATCGCCGGCGCCCTGGGCGTGCAGTCGGGCGAATTCCACCGCGACCGCAAGATGAAGGTCGGCTGGTTCCACCAGCACCAGATCGAGGCGATGGACCCCGAAGACACCCCGCTGGAGATCATCCGTCGGGCTATGCCGGACGCCTCGGAATCCTCGCGCCGCTCGAAACTGGCCCAGTTTGGCCTGAACTTCGACAAGCAGGAGACCACGGTCGCCAACCTGTCGGGCGGCGAGAGGGCGCGCCTGCTGCTGAACATGGTGGCCATGGACGCGCCGCACATGCTGATCCTCGATGAGCCGACCAACCACCTGGACATCGACAGCCGCCGCGCTCTGCTGGACGCCCTCAACGACTATGAGGGGGCAGTGATCCTGATCACCCACGACCGCTCGCTGATGGAACTGGTCGCCGACCGCCTGTGGCTGGCCGCCGACGGCACGGTGAAGCCCTTCGACGGCGACATGGACGACTACGCCAAGTTCGTGCTGGACCGCGCCAAGCAGTCGGTGAAGCCGACCCAGGTGGCGCGCGAGCCGGCCAAGGCCGAAACGCCCGCCGCCGCGCCGCGCAAGACCGTCGCCATCGAGCCTCTGAAGCGGAAGATCGAAGCCGCCGAGCAGGTGGTCACTCGCACCACCCGCCAGGTGGTCGAGCTTGAAACCCAACTTGCTGACCCGCAGATCTACAAGAACCCGACCAAGGTCGCGGAACTGACAAAGCGCCGTGACTCCGCCCAGGCCAAGCTGCAAGACGCCGAGGCAACGTGGATGGGCTTGGCTGAAGAGCTGTCGGCGGCCGAGGCCTAGAGCCGTCTGTCCTGAATGTCTCAGGCGGGCAGAAGGGCGGAGATCGCGCCGACGAGGGACACAACTGTCATCGGCTTTGACACCGAGCCGTTGAACACCGCCCCCGGCGATCCCGATCCGACGTCCGCCGAGAAGGCTATGATTGGCGCGCCGGCGCTGGGTCCCTCCCCCTTGCGGATGCGTTCGGCCGCCTGCGCGCCATCGAGGCGCGGCATACGCAGGTCCATCAGAATGACGTCGAACTGCTCCGCCTGGGCGGCGATCACGCCCTCCTCGCCATCGACCGCCTCGGAAACCTGGGCGTTGAAGGCTTCCAACACGGTGCGCACCAGTTCGCGATTGGCCGCGTTGTCGTCGACCACCAGCACCCGGCACCCCATCGGCAAGCTGGGGGCCGGGGCCTCGCCTTCGGTCTCGTCGAGGGTCTGAACGGGCGCGTACAGGTCGAAGAAGAACCGCGCACCCTCGCCCAGCCGGCTCTCGACGCCAATCTGGCCGCCCATGGCCTCGACCAAGCCCTTCGAGATCGCCAGACCAAGGCCCGTGCCGCCATGTTGGCGACGGATCGAGGCGTCGACCTGCGAGAAGCGCATGAACAGCAGCTTGAGGTCTTCCTCGGCTATGCCGCGCCCGGTGTCGGCGATCGCTGCGCCAAGCCGCTCTTCTGTGACGTCGTAGGTCAGGCTGAGGGTCACGCCGCCGGTTTCGGTGAACTTGACCGCGTTGCCGATCAAGTTCAGCAGCACCTGCCGCAGCCGCTCGGGATCGAGCCAGAGACTGGCCGGCAGGGATTCCAGCCCCTCGCAGATCAAGCTCAGCCCCTTGGCCGACGCCTGCAGGGTGAAGATGTCCAGCACGTCCCGCGCCAGATCGGCGACGTCCACGGCGCGCGGCCGGATCTCCATGTGACCAGCGTCAAGCTTGGAGAAGTCCAGGATGTCGTTGATCGTGGCCAGCAAAGAGCGCCCGCCATCGACGATCCTGGCCACATGACGGCGAGTTTCGGCAGACAGTTCGGGCTGATCATCCACCAGATTGGCGAAACCGAGCACCGCCGTCAGGGGCGTGCGCAGCTCGTGGCTCATATTGGCCAGGAACTCACCTTTGGCGGCGGCGGCGGCTTCGGCCGTAACGCGGGCCTCGCGCAGTTCCTGCTCCAGCATCTTGCGCGCGGTGATGTCGCGAACCACGTCCGTGATGCCGACCTTCTCGCTGCTGACGGGGTCGAGGGCCAGGGTCGGACGCGACTCCAGCCAAATCACGCCGCCGTCCTTGTGATAGGCTTGGTACTCGATGCGATCCGGTGCGCCGGGGGTCTGGCCGCTGACAAGGCCACGACTGATGGCAATCACCGCGTCCATGTAGTCAGGATGGACGAATTCAATCGGACGCTCCCCCGTCAGCTCTTCAGGCGCATAGCCCAGAACAGCAAGCACAGAGGGCGAAATATAGGTCACCCGCCCCTTCAGATCGCTGTGCACGATCACATCGAGGGCGTTTTCGGTCAGCAGACGATAGCGGGCCTCGCTGTTAGCCGCCGCCTCGCTAGCCTGGGCCATGCGATCCAGGATATAGCGCCTCTGCCGCTGAAAGGCGGCTACGGGCAGGCTGACGAAGATCGATACGGCCAGAAAAGCCTGCAGAATGATCGACTGTTCCACGGGGGAATCTTCAATCAGCTGCATGGGGCCGACGCCGGCCATGGTGAACAGCACGGCAATGGTCGCGACCATGGCCGCGCCAAATACCGCGCCCAGAACCTCAAGCCGCGACGCGACAAGCAGCATGACGGGCGGCACGATGAACAGGAGCGGATAACGCCCCTGCGCGAACACCGCGGTCGTGACAATGAAAAGGACCAGCAGGGCAAGTAGGCCGTCGCGCGTCACGCCACGCTCGGCCAGATAAGTCCTGGCCTTGACCAGGACCAGGACACACGGCGTCACGGTCAGAATGCCCAGAATATCGCCCAGCACCCAGACGGCCATGTTGGCCCAGACATCCCCGCCGCGGGTCGCTGTATGGATGAGGGACGACAGGACGCCGGTGATCAGGGGAGCAGCGAACCCGGCCAGCCCGACGAAGGCAATCATGTGCTTGGGTCGGCCAAGGTCGATCTCTCGCCCCAAAACCCGCCGCGTGGACCAGGCGCACAGCCAGACCTGCAGGATGTTACTGGGCGCCAGCGCGAAATTGACGAGCAGGGTGTCGCCCGCATGCGCGCCCGCCAGCAGTGCGCCCACGAGCGAGGCGGCCAGCATCCACGTCCAGCGACGCGTATCGACGGCGAGCAGGCAGGCCACGACAAAGCCATTGGACAGCCAGATCGGCGTTACCTGATTGTAGGCGCGGGGAAGCTCGACGCCGACATAGGCACAAAGCGCAAAGCCCAGCCCCGCGATCAGCGAGGCCAGCGCCGTGCGCCCTATGTCTTGTCGGTCTAGCCGCACTTGACCTCTTTCACCCTGCCGGTGTCGGCGTCGAACAAGATGTTCAGGCGATCAGGCCGAAAGTCCATGGTCACCGGGCAGGTGGTGCAGGCCACCCGCCATCGCGTGGGATCCACGGCGGCCGGCAGTTCGGTGCGGTTCTTGCCGATAAAGGCCTTGGCTTCGTCCATGCCGCACTGGTCCCTTGGCTGCGGCGGCGCGATGGCCACCGGCGGCGGGGCCACCGGCGTTTCGGGCGGCGGAAGCGGCGCCGGCGGTGGGGCGCTGGAGCATGAAGCCGCCAGAACGGCAGCGGCAAGCACACTCCCCACCACGATCAGCGTCTTCATGCCTGCTTCTCCCATCCACGTTCGGCGCCCTGGCGCCAGTACGACACCGGGTGCCCGGCCTTCTTGAAACCTGCCCAGCGACCCCGCGCCTGGGCCAGAGCCGACTCGTCGCGGCCGTCAAACAACAGAACGCAACGCGAGAATCCGGCCAAATCGCCAGGTTCAGCTCCGTCGAGCAGAAACAACGCATCACCGCCGTTCAGGTTGTCCAGCCCGTCGGTCAGCAGCACTGGCTGCCGCTCGGCCATAGGCTCTCTGGCCAGTCCGTGCGGCAGAAAGGTGTCGTCGCGATAGGTCCACAGATAACCATCCAGGACTTCCATACGGCCGGCGTCGCTGCCACGCACCAGCGCCTTCCAGCCCCGCCCAAGGGTCTTTTCCAGCAGTTCCGGCAGCACCTGTTCGGTGCTGCTTCGCTCCAGATGGTAAAACCAGACCTCGCAGGGCGCGCCGGACATCGGATCGATCAGCCTTCGTAGGCGTCGGCGACCAGACGGTTGAGCAGCCGAACACCAAAGCCCACTGCGCCGTCGGGCACGGTCGGATCGGTAGAAGGCTTGCGCCACGCCACGGCAGCGATATCGAGGTGGGCCCACGGCACGCCATTGACGAACTTCTGCAGGAACAGACCCGCCGTGATCGAACCCGCAGGACGGCCGCCGATATTCTTCATGTCGGCGATCGGGCTTTCGATCTGCTTTTCGTAAGACGCCGGCAGCGGCATGCGCCACAGGTTCTCGCGTTCGGCCTTGCCGGCGGCCAGAAGCTTTTCGGACAAGCCATCGTTGTTGCTGAACAGGCCGGCATAGTCATGGCCCAGCGAGATGATGATCGCCCCGGTCAAGGTGGCCAGGTCGATCATGAACTGCGGCTTGAAACGCTGCTGCGTGTACCAGAGGGCATCGGCCAGCACGAGGCGGCCCTCGGCGTCGGTATTGATGACCTCGATGGTCTGGCCCGACATAGAGGTGACCACGTCGCCAGGGCGCTGGGCATTACCGTCGGGCATGTTTTCAACCAGGCCCAGGACGCCGATGGCGTTGACCCTGGCCTTGCGGCCAGCCAGGGCGTGCATGACGCCGGTCACGGCGGCCGCGCCGCCCATGTCCCACTTCATGTCTTCCATGCCGTCGGCCGGCTTGATGCTGATGCCGCCGGTGTCGAAGGTGACGCCCTTGCCGACGAAGGCGATGGGTTGGGCGGTTTTGTCGACCGCGCCGGTCCATTTCATGATGACCAGTTGGCTCTCGCGCACGCTACCTTGGCCAACGCCCAGCAGGCTGCCCATGCCGAGCTCCGCCATCTGGGCTTCGCCAAGGATCTCGACTTCCAGGCCCAGGCTTTCAAGGCTCTTGGCGCGGGCGGCGAACTCTTCCGGATGCAGGATATTGGCCGGCTCGGACACCAGGTCGCGGCTGAACAGAATGGCGTCGGCCAGGGCGTCAAGGCTTTCGAAAAGCTTGGCGGCCTTGACCGGATCGGCGGCGGCCACCTTGACCACGGTGACCGAGGGCTTCTTCTCGGCCTTCTCGGTGGTGCGGTATTTGTCGAAGCGATAGGCGGCCAGCTTGACGCCGAAGGCGGCGCGGGCGGCGGTCTCGGCGTCGGCTCCCAGCTTCAGCACCAGCTCGGTGACGCCCGAAGCCTTGACCGCCTGGAAGGCGGCGGCGGCGGCGGTTTCGATCGCCTCCGGCTCGACCGCGCCCACACCATCAACGCCGATCAGCACAACGCGAGCGGCTTCCAGGCCGTGCGGCGCGACCAGATCCAGAACCTGACCCTTGGCGCCGGTGAAGCGCCCACCGGCGATGGCGCGCGCCAGGGCGCCGCCGGTGGCCTCATCGATCACCCGGGCCTCGGGTGACAAGGCTGCGGCCTCATGGGCCAGGACGGCCACCGCAGCGGTAGCGCCGGCATGAAGGTCGGCGGGGACGAACTCGATACGCATCGCACGCTCCTGAATTGGCTTGGCGCCTTAACCATCCCGAACCGCAAGCGCGACTCGCAATGCGGCCCTTTGTACGGCCGTCTCGCCTTGATCTGGCGGCATAGTCCAACCCTCGTCGAGAGAAAAGACTTCCGGCGCCGCGTGGCGCGCTGTCTTCGGTTGTGCGGGGGGGAAGCGCCCGTGTAGAACAGCCCTCTTCCTAGGGGTTCGACGTTTCCGAATCCGCCCGCCCGAACCCCCTTTTTGATGCGCCTGATCGAACGCTACCTCTTTCGCCAAGTCCTGGGTCCGACGCTCTTCGCGGCGGCTGCCCTGGCGGCGCTTGCGCTGTTGGCCCGTAGCCTGTCGGAGTTCGACATCCTGGTCACCCAGCGCCAGAGCGCGTTGGTTTTCCTCAAGATCATCCTGCTGGCCCTGCCGCAGCTGCTCAACATCATCCTGCCGATCGCCCTGTTCGTGGCAGCCCTGGTGGCCCTGAACCGCTTGCACACCGAGCAGGAGATCGTGGTCTGTTTCTCGGGCGGCATGAGTCGCTGGCGAGTCATATCGCCAGCCATGCGGCTGGCGGTGTTCGCGACCCTATTCTCGCTGTTCCTGGGCCTGTGGGTCCAGCCTTGGAGCGCCCGTCAAATTCGCGAGACCGCGTTTACCGTGAAGACAGACGTAGCTTCCACGCTGGTCCAGCCAGGACAGTTCACCGAGCCTGGCCCTGGCCTCACGGTCTATGCCCAGTCGATCGACCGCAATAACCTGATCCACAACCTGTTCATTCACCAGGAACGCCCCGACGGCGGCGCCTCGACCTATTCGTCGCGCGAAGCGGTGATCGCCACCCGCAACGGCGCCCCGGTTCTGATCATGCTCAAGGGCTCCAACCAGCAATTTTCAAACTCTGGTGTGCTGCAGTACACCTCGTTCGAGGAATACACCTTCGATTTGTCCTCGCTGTTCCAGAGCGACGAGCTGCTCCACTACAAGATCGCCGACCGCTATCTGCATGAGCTGTTCTACCCGGACCTGACCCAAGAGTGGGAGCAGAAGAACCGCATCGGCCTGCTGGCCGAGGCCCATTCGCGTTTCGCCAGCCCCCTCTACAACATCGCGCTGATGGCCATGGCCCTGGCGGCCGTGATCGGCGGCCAGTTCAACCGCATGGGCTATGGCAAGCGCATCGCAGCCGTTGGCGCGGCCGCAGCCGTGGTGCGCATCGTAGGCTTTGGCGTCCAGGCGGCTTGCGAGGACAATGTCTGGTTGAACATTGTGCAATACGCCGTGCCGCTTGGAGCCCTTTGGTGGGGCATGGCCCAGATCTTCCGCCAGAAGGTCGCGCGCCACGTCGCCATCAGCCGCCGCAAGGCTGCTTATGCCGCCCAGGCAGGTGCAGCATGAGTTTCGGCGTCGGCATGGTCGAGCGCTACGTCCTGAAGCGGACCATGGCCTCGCTGGGCGCGGCCCTGGCGGTGCTGGGCTCGATGGTGATGCTGATCGCCTTCGTCGACATCGCCCGCAACGTCGGCACCCGGGCCGATGTCGGCTTTCTGGAACTGCTGTACCTGACAATCCTGCAGGCCCCGGCGACCATCCTGGTGCTGACACCGTTCATTTTCCTGTTCGGCACCCTGGGCGCCTTCGTCGGCCTGAACCGGCGCAGCGAGCTGATCGCCATGCGCGCTGCAGGTGTCTCGGCCTGGCGGTTCATCCTGCCGGCGGCAACGGCAGCCTTTGTGATCGGCGTGCTCACCATCACCCTGCTCAACCCTCTAAGCACGGCCATGACCGCGCAGTATGAAGTCACGCGCGACGCGATGATGGCGAACTATCTGAAGGCCGCGCCCAAGGGCACATGGCTGCGCCAGGGCGACGACAAGACCCAGATCGTCATCCGCGCCCGGGCCCGCGACCAGATCGACGGCTCGGTGCGCTTGCGCGGCGTTTCGCTGTTCGTTTACACGCTCAACAGCAAGGGCGTGATGGACTTCTCGCGCCGCATCGAGGCCAACGAGGCCCGGCTCGAGCCCGGCTTCTGGCGCCTGATCGGCGTGCGCGAGGCGACACCCGGCGCCGGGGCGATTCGCTCCGAAAGCCTGTCGATCCCCTCCAATCTCGATGACCGGACCGCCTCGGAGCGCTTCAACTCACCCCAGGCCGTGGCCTTGTGGCGTCTCCCCACCACGATTGAGCGGACCGAGGACGCCGGCTTCTCGGCCACGCCGTTCCGCCTGCGCTACCATCAGATCCTGGCCACGCCGCTGTTGTTCGCCGCCATGTCGGTGCTGGCGGCGGCGTTCTCGCTGCGCCTGATGCGCCTGGGCGGCCTGGCGGCCCTGGCCGGATCGGGCGTCGCCTTGGGTTTCGGTTTTTTCTTCTTCAACGAGCTATGCAGCGCGCTCGCGAAAGCCGAGGTTCTGCACTCAGCGGTCGCCGCCTGGACTCCCCCGCTCGTCGCGCTTTTGGCGGGCCTCACTCTGCTTTGCTACACTGAGGATGGTTGAGTCCGTGTCTCCGAGGTCGTTCATGAAGGATCAGCGTCAAGGCGCATCGTCCCTGCCGGGTCGCTTGCGTCTGCTCGCCGGTGTCGCCTCGCTTGTGCTGGCCGCAACGACAGCGCACGCCCAGCAGGCGCTGGTCGAGGTTCCACCCGTCCCGGTCGTTAAGGCCCCGCCATCAGACGGCCTGGGAGACGAGGGCTACTATCTCGAATCCGATCTGCTGATCCGCGACGACAAGACCCAGATCCTGACCGCCCGCGGCGACGTCGAGGCGCGCTATCAGGGCCGCACTCTGCGCGCCGAGGAAATGGTTTACGACACCAAGGCCGGGGTCATAACGGCCAAGGGCAAGGTCGCGCTGATCAACGGCGACGGCACCGCCCAGTTCGCCGACGAGATGACCCTGGACAAGGACCTGAAGGCCGGCTTCGCACTGGGCTTCTCGGCCCGCATGGACAAGGACGTCAAGATCGCCGCCGTCTCGGCCATCCGGCGCAACGACAACATCCAGGAGCTCAACCAAGCGATCTACACGCCGTGTGAGATCTGCGCCGAAAAGCCAACCCCGACCTGGTCGGTCGCCGCCGACAAGGTGGTGCAGGATAAGGATCGCCAGCTCGTCTACTACAAGAACGCGGTCATCCGCCTGTGGGGCGCGCCGCTGATGTACCTGCCGGTGTTCTGGCACCCTGACCCGCAGGCGACCCGTAGCTCTGGCTTCCTGACACCCAAGCTGGGCGCGTCCAAGCGGCGCGGGATTTCTTACCAGCAGCCGTATCTTTATGTGATCTCGCCGTCTCAGGACATCGTCCTAAGCCCCCAGATCAATTCGAGTGTTAACCCGTTCCTCAACGCCCACTGGCGTAAGCGATTCTATTCCGGCACCGCCGAGATCCGGGGCGGACTCACCTACGAAAAGGACATCGACAACCGTGGCGAGCGCTTCGGCGAAGCCACGCCGCGCAGCTTTATCCTTGCCCGGGGCATGTTCGACATCAACGACAATTGGAAGTGGGGCTTCAGCGCAGAACGCACGTCCGACAAGCTGCTCTTCGACAACTATTCGATCAACGACGTCTACCAGCAGCGCGGTCTGTTCACGAGCGAGGACCGTCGGCTCAGCTCGCAGATCTACACCACCCGCCAGGACAAGCTGTCGTACCTGTCGCTTTCCGCCGTCTCGGTGCAGGGCTTGCGGGTTTCGGGCATTGATGCGGTCACCGGCCTGGCCAGTTTCGAGAACAGCGACGTCTTCCCGCTGATCGGCCCGCTGGTCGAAGGTCGCTGGCAGCCGAAGGATCCGGTGCTGGGCGGGCGCTTGCGCCTGCAGGGCACGGGCGTGATCCTGACCCGCGCCGAGTCGCCCTATGGCGCGACCCTGGACGGCGTTGACAGCCAGCGCGGCAGCGTCAGCGCCGACTGGCGCTCGACCCTGACCCTCAAGTCGGGGGTGCGGGTTTCGCCCTTTGCTCAGGCGCGCGGCGACGCCTATCGCGTCTCCGACCTGCCGGGCGCCGATGACAGTCAGACCTATTCGCGCGCCTTGGGCGTGACCGGCGTCGACTTCAGCTACCCGTTCTTCAAGGCCCTCAAGGGCGGCACTGTGGTGCTGGAGCCCCTGGCCCAGGTCGCCGCCGGCTCCGAGAGCCGCCGCGTGCCGATCGTGGTCGGCACCAGCGGCGCGACGACCTATCTCTACAACGAGGACAGCACCTCGTTCGAGTTCGACGAGACCAACCTGTTCCGCGCCAACAAGTCGCCCGGCTTCGACCTCTATGAAGGCGGCCAGCGGCTGAATGTTGGCGCGCGGGCCACCGTCAAATACAACGACACCCGGGGCGCCAGCATCCTGGTTGGCCGCAGCTTCCGCTCTGAAGTCGATCCTCTTCTGCCCGCCCGTTCCGGCCTACAGAAGAAGTCTTCGGACTGGATCGTGGCAGCCACGGTCACGCCGGTGCGCGGCGTCAACGCCTTCGTCCGCACACGCTACGCGCCAGATCTGGCCAGCAACAAGTTCCGCCGCATCGAGGCCGGCGTCGACGCCTTCCACAAGGTCGCCAACGGCTCGGTGCGCTACATCAAGGACCAGCAGGACGCCGGCGGCTTCCCGCTGGAGACCTTCGAGATGCGCGGCCAGCTGAACATCACCAAGAAGTGGGCTGTCACCGCCTATGGCCAGCAGGACCTCGTGGCCGGCGTCTGGCGCCGTCGCGACCTAGGCGTGGCCTATGCCGACGACTGCATCCGCATCGACGTCATCTACCAGAACGAAGACCGTTTCAGCCAGGCTTCGACCGGCGGTCTGAAGCTGCAGGCCGACCAGTCTGTCGTGTTTCGCCTAACCCTCGCCACATTGGGTGATACAGGGTACAGCCAGTAAATTGATCTCGCGTCACCCCCGGTGCGCGTGATTTTTGCGCGCGTGATCGGCACGTCGCGCCTAGAGGAACGACACTACCCATGCGGCCTGCGCGTAGCGTGAAGACCCTTGCCGCGGCTGGAGCCGCGTCCATTATCGCCCTGTCCATGGCGAGCTTTGGCGCGCCTGCCTTCGCTCAAGACGCAGCGTCCGTCTTGGCCGCTCCGCCCCCCGTGGCGGCGCCCCCGCGGGGCCTGTCGGAAAGCGTCGCGGCGGTGGTCAATGACGACATCGTTTCCAGCTATGATCTGATGCAGCGTATGCGCCTGCTGATGGTCAGCTCGGGCGTGCAGCCGACCGAGGAAAACCTTCCCCAGCTTGAGCAGGAAGCCCTTCGCTCGCTGATCGACGAGCATGTCCAGCTGCAGGAACTGCGCCGGGTCGAGAAGGCCCAGAAGATCACGATCATCTCGACCGACAAGGAAGTCGACGAGCAGATCGACGACATCGCCAAGGGCAACAACGCCAACATGACCGGCGCACAGCTGCTGGCCCAGTTGGCCGCGCAGGGCGTCGGCGCCGAGACCTTCCGCTCGCAAATCCGCATCGACAGCAGCTGGCAGAACTGGATCAGCGGTCGATATGGCTCGCGCCTGCGGGTCGGCGAAGACCAGATCAAGGCCTTCCAGCGCCGCGCGGCCGAATCGGCCAGCAAGCCCCAGTACCAGGTCAGTGAAGTGTTCATCGACGCCGCCCGCGTCGGCGGCATGGAAACGGCCATCAACGGCGCGACCCAACTGGTCGCCCAAATGCAGCAAGGCGCGCCCTTCCCTTCCGTCGCCCGTCAGTTCTCGTCAGCCGCCACGGCGGCCAATGGCGGCGACGCCGGCTGGGTAGGCCCCGGAGAAATGCCTCCCGAGGTCGACACCGCGCTGGAAGAGCTGCGCCCCGGACAGCTTTCGCGACCGATCCCGGTCAGGGACGGCGTCTACATCATCTACCTGCGCGACAAGCGCGCGGGCGCCAAGACCGCTCTGGTCGACCTCAAGCAGGTCGCCTATCCGCTGGCCGCCGACGCCACAGCCCAGCAGATCGAAGCCGCCAACACCGCCCTGCTGGCCCTGAAGCCGCAGATCACCAGCTGCTCGACCCTTGAAGCCGCCGCCGGCAAGGTGGACGGCCTAGTCGCCGGTGATCTTGGCGAAGCCGAAATCACCGACCTGGCTCCCGCCTTCCAGGCAGCCGCCACGGCCCTGGAAATTGGTCAGGTTTCGGATCCGATCCGCACGGACGCCGGCCTTCACCTGATCGCCGTCTGCGGCAAACGTCAGTCGGGCGGCGGCGCGCCGTCGCACGACCAGATCGAGAACCGCCTGCGCGGCCAGCAACTGGCCCTGATCTCCAAGCGTTACCTGCGCGACCTCCGCAACTCGGCGACCATAGAAACCCGGTGAAGACCACACCCCTGGCCCTGAGCGCCGGCGATCCCGCCGGCATCGGGGCCGAGATCATCGCCAAGGCCTGGGCGGCGCTCCGATGGGAGGGGCCGCCCTTCATGGTCGTGGGCGATGCTCGACTTCTGGCCTCGGCCGGCTCGGGCGTGAAGGTCAAAACCGTCACCGGTCCGTCCGAAGCGCTGGATGTCTTTCCCACAGCCCTGCCCGTGCTCGACACGCCGCTGCTGAGCCCGGTGATCGCCGGCCAGCCGTCCAGCACCCATGCCGCCCAGATTATCCGCTGCATCGAGACGGGCGCAGGCCTCGCCCTTTCCGGGGCGGTCTCGGGACTGGTCACAGCCCCGATCGCCAAGGCGCCGCTCTACGACGCCGGTTTCGCCTTTCCGGGCCATACAGAGTTCCTGGCCGAACTGACCGCCGGGGCGCCTCACGAGGGCGTAAGGGGTCCGGTGATGATGCTGACCGCCGGCAACCTCCGCGCCACCCTGGTGACGATCCACAAGGCGCTGAACGACGTCTCGGCCGCCCTATCGGTCGAGGCCATCGTCACGGCCGGCATGGTCACCAGTCAGGCCCTCAAGCGCGACTTCGGCGTCGCCCGGCCGCGCCTGGCCCTTGCCGCCCTCAACCCCCACGCCGGCGAAAGCGGCGCCCTGGGCAGCGAGGAGATCGAGATCATCGAACCCGCAGCCCGCGTTCTGCGCGACCTGGGCGTCGAGGTCATGGGGCCAGCCCCCGCCGACACCCTGTTCCACGCCGAGGCGCGCGCCCGCTACGACGCGGTGCTGTGCATGTATCACGACCAAGCCCTGATCCCGGTCAAGATGCTCGACTTCTGGGGCGGCGTGAACGTCACCCTGGGCCTGCCGATCGTCCGCACCTCGCCCGACCACGGCACCGGCTTCGACATTGCTGGACGCGGCCTGGCCCGAGCCGATAGCCTGATTGCCGCTATCCGGCTGGCGGCCCAGATCGCCGCCCGCCGCGCGGCCTGAACCCTTTCGAGACGAAACGACCATGAGCCTGGCCGATATGCCGCCGCTGCGCGACGCCCTGGAGCGTCACGACCTTCTGGCCCGCAAGAGCTTTGGTCAGCACTTCCTGCTGGACCTCAACATCACCCGCAAGATCGCGCGGCTGGCGGGGATTGGTCCAGACGACGTGGTGGTAGAGGTCGGCCCAGGTCCGGGCGGCCTGACCCGCGCCCTGCTGGAAACCGGCGCCCGGGTGGTGGCCATCGAGATGGACACGCGCTTCATGCCCATCCTCGCCGAGCTCTCCGAAGCCGCCGACCAGCGGCTGGAGGTCGTGCAGGGCGACGCCCTGAAGGTCGACGCCAGCAAGGCCGTCGGCGGGGTCCCCGCCCATGTGGTGGCCAACCTACCCTACAATGTCGGCACCCAGCTGCTGATCAACTGGCTGACAGGCCCGTTCCTGCCATTGTCGATGACCTTGATGTTCCAAAAGGAAGTCGCCGAGCGTATTGCCGCACAGGTCAATGACGACGCCTATGGCCGCCTGGCCGTGATCTCCCAGACGGTCTGCGAGGCCAAGGTGATCATGGACCTGCCCGCCCGCGCCTTCACGCCGCCGCCCAAGGTCAATTCGGCGGTGATCCGCCTGATTCCCCGCGCGGTGATCCCGCCGCCAGCGGAACTGGCCGCGCTGGAACGCGTGACCGCAGCCGCCTTCGGTCAAAGGCGCAAGATGCTCCGCTCCAGCCTCAAGGCGCTGGGCGGCGGCGAACTCTGCGAGAAGGCTGGTATCAGTCCCGACATCCGCGCCGAGAATGTGCCTATCGAAGGCTTCCTGGCGCTGGCGCGGGCGACGCTGGCCTAGATCTCTTCCTTCAGCAGATCCTGAACCAGATCACCGATCCACGGGTTGCGCGCCCGCTTCTGGCGTTCAGCGTGATAGATGTGGGCGAGGTCGGAATAGGCGCGATCGAAGTCGTCGTTGAGGATGACGTAGTCGAACTGCTCCCAGGCGGCGACCTCGTCCTTGGCGCGGGCCAGGCGACGGTGGATGACCTCTTCGCTGTCCTGGCTGCGAGCGTGCAGACGCCGGCTCATCTCGGCCAGGGACGGCGGCAGGATGTAGACCAGAACGCTGTCTGGGCCGGCCTGCTTGTGCACCTTCATCGCGCCCTGGAAGTCGATGTCGAACAGCGCGCTCTCGCCGCGATCCAGCGCTTCCATGATCGGCGGCTTGGGGCTGCCGTAGAAATTGCCATAGACCTCGGCCCATTCCAGAAACGCGTCCGCCGCGATCATCTCCTGGAACTTGTCGTGGCTGACGAAGTGATAGTCTCGGCCGTCATGCTCGCCCGGACGCGGCTGGCGGGTGGTGGCGCTGATCGACAGATGCAGGTCGCCGTGATCGGCCACCAGGCGGCGGGTCAGCGAGGTCTTGCCGACGCCCGAGGGCGCGACGACCATCAGCAGAAGGCCGCGGGTCTTGTGATGGGGCTTATTCAACGTTCTGAACCTGTTCGCGGAACTGCTCGATGGTGGCCTTAAGCTCCAGACCGATCGCGGTCAGGGCGCTGAGCGCAGATTTCGAGCACAGTGTGTTGGCTTCGCGCATGAACTCCTGGGACAGGAAATCCAGGCGGCGGCCGGCGGCGGCTTCGCCGGTCAGCAGGGTGCGGGCGGCGACGACGTGGCCGGCCAGGCGATCGAGTTCCTCGCGCACATCGGCCTTCACGGCCATGGCGGCGGCTTCCTGGACGATGCGCTCTTCGGTGGCGGCTTCGCCCAGCAGTTCGGTCAGGCGCCGTGCGAAGCGGTCCTTCAGCACCGCGGGCTGACCGGCAGCCTCGACGCCGGCGTCCGTCGTCAGACGCTCGATCGTATCGACCTGGCCATTGAGCACGGGAGTCAGGGCGATCCCCTCCTCCAGCCGCGCGATCTTCAGGGCGTCCAGGGCCTGAGCGATGGAGGCGGCCATCGCGGCCTCGACGGCGGCGCGGGTTTCGGCGTCGTCGTCTTCCTCGCGCACCTCAATGACGCCGCGCAGGGCCAGCAGGCCATCCAGGGACGGCTTGGTGACCATGCCGGTGGCCACATAGGGTCCGCCGGCCTTCAGATAGCGCTCCAGGGTCTCGACGCTGACCTGGGTCTGACCCACGGCCTCGGCGCGCTTGCCCTGGACGTTGACCGTCAGCTGGCCGCGCTGAAAGCGCGCCTGGGCGCCGTCGCGGGCCGCGCGGTCCAGGCTGTCGAAGCCGGGCGGACCGCGAAACCGGGTCTCGAGATTGCGGCCGTTGACGCTGCGGGCCTCCACGGCCCAGGACCAGGCCCCGTGCGCGCCTTCGACGCGTGCGAAGCCGGTCATGCCCGACAGCGCCACCTCAACCCCCGCTCAGGGGCGTGGCGGCGGCCTTTTTGGCCGCGCGGCGTCGCTCGACCTGACGCCATTTGACGACGTTGGCGTTGTGCTCTTCGAGGGTGCGCGCGAAGACATGGCCGCCGGTGCCGTCGGCGACGAAATAGAGCTCGTCGGTCTTGGGCGGATCCAGCACGGCGGCGATGGCGGCGCGGCCGGGGTTGGCGATCGGCGTCGGCGGCAGACCATCGATCAGATAGGTGTTGTAGGGCGTCTGGCGCTGCAGTTCCGACAGCAGGATGCCGCGTCCCAGCGGCCGGCCGCGGGTAAGGCCGTAGATGATGGTCGGGTCGCTGCCCAGACGCATGCCCGTGCGCAGCCGGTTGACGAACACGGCCGCCACCCGCGGACGTTCCGAGGCGATGCCCGTTTCCTTCTCGACAATCGAGGCCAGGGTCATGGCCTCGTCCTTGGTCGAGAACGGCAGGCCCTTCTGACGTTGCGGCCACAGCTCGTCCAGAAGCTGGTCGCGGTCGTCCATCATCCGCTGCAGGACAGCGGAGCGATCCTCGCCGCGCTCGACCTGATAGGTCTCGGGCAGAACCGCGCCTTCCGGCGGGGTCGGCGCGACACCGGTCAGGACCGGCGAGCGCATCAGGATGTCGACAGCCATGTCCGAGGTCACGCCCTCGGGGATGGTCACGAAGTGGCGGACCACCCTGCCCTTGCGGATCGCTTCCAGAACCTGCGCCATCGAGGCCCGGCTCTTGAACTCGTATTCGCCGGCCTTCAGCGAGCGCGCCGCGCCGGTGATCTGAGCGGCGGTCATGAAGATCGACGAGGAGCGGATCACGCCGCCGCTCTCAAGACTGGACGCGATCTCGGGCACGCTGGCGCCCCGGCGCAAAACCACCGAGGTGACGTCACCGCTCTTGGCCGCCGGCCCGGGGCCCTGATAGAGCCAGATCGCGCCGAACACGAAGACCATGCCGATGACGACCAGGGTGGCGCCAGCGGCGAAGATCATCGCAGTCAGCCGGCGTCCGATCGACGCCGACTCGCGTTTGCGGGCTTTGCGGGGCGGAGCGGCTTTGCGGCTCACGAGATTTTACGGAACACGACGGAGGCGTTGGTGCCGCCGAAGCCAAAGCTGTTGGAGACGGCGACGTCGATCTTCATCGGCACGGCCTTGTTGGGCGCCAGGTTCATGGCGACGTCGACATTAGGGTTGTCGAGATTGATGGTCGGCGGCGCGATCTGGTCGCGGATCGCCAGGATCGAGAAGATGCCCTCGATGGCGCCGGCCGCGCCCAGCAGGTGGCCGGTCATCGACTTGGTCGACGACATCACCACGTTCTTGGCGTGATCGCCCAGGAAGCGCTCGACGGCCTTGGCCTCGATGCCGTCGGCCATGGTCGAGGTGCCGTGGGCGTTGACGTAATCAATGTCCGAAGGCTGCAGGCCAGCGTCCTTCACGGCCGCCGACAGGGCCCGGAAGCCGCCGTCGCCGTCCTCGGACGGGGCGGTGATGTGATAGGCGTCGCCCGACAGGCCATAGCCGACGACCTCGGCATAGATCTTGGCGCCGCGCGCCTTGGCGTGCTCGTACTCTTCCAGGACCAGGGCGCCGGCGCCCTCGCCCATCACGAAGCCGTCGCGGTCCTGGTCATAGGGACGCGAGGCCTTCTCAGGGGTGTCGTTGAAGTCGGTCGAGACGGCGCGGCAGGCGATGAAGCCGGCGATGCCAACCTTGCAGACCGCCGCTTCGGCGCCGCCGGCCACCATCACGTCGGCGTCGCCGTACTTGATCAGGCGGGCGGCGTCGCCGATGGCGTGGGCGCCCGTGGCGCAGGCCGTGACCACCGAGTGGTTGGGGCCCTTGAAACCGTAGCGGATCGAGACCTGGCCCGAGATCAGATTGATCAGGGCCGAAGAGATGAAGAACGGGCTGACCTTGCGCGGGCCTCGAGCCTCGAGCTCAATAGCGGTCTCGGCGATCGTGGACAGGCCCCCGATGCCCGAGCCCATGATCACGCCCGTGCGGTACTTGTCTTCCTCGGTTTCCGGGACCCAACCCGAATCCTTCACGGCTTCGTCGGCAGCGGCGACGCCGTAGAGAATGAAATTGTCGACCCGCTTCTGGTCGCGCGGGCTCATGGTCAGGTCGGGATTGAACGCGCCTTCCACGTCAGGCCCGCCGCCACCGCGTCCATCGACGCGCGGAACCTCACACGCGACCTTGCAGGCGTAGTCAGTCGGATCGAAGGCCGAGATCCGATTTGCGCCGGACTTGCCAGCAAGGATGTTCTTCCAGGACACCTCGACGCCATGCCCCAACGGGGTCAGCAGGCCAAGACCGGTGACAACAACTCTACGCATGGATCACTCCCAACCTTCGTACCGCGTACATATGGGACTTGCGGACGAATCCGACGCCCCCTCCGGCCGCGACTCTCGGCCACATACGAAAACCGCCGCGCGCACGATGGCAAGAGCCCGTGCTGCGCGGCGGTGATAGTCTGTTCGCCTCAAAAGCGAACCCGACGCCCTTAGGCGCCCGTCTTTTCCGTGATGAACTTCACAGCGTCGCCGACCGTCTGGATGTGCTCGGCGGCGTCGTCCGGAATTTCGATGTCGAACTCTTCTTCGAACGCCATCACCAGCTCGACGTTGTCGAGGCTGTCGGCACCCAGGTCATCGATGAAGCTGGCCTTCTCCGTGACCTTCTCGGGATCGGCATCCAGGTGCTCGATGACGATCTTACGCACGCGCTCGAGAATGTCGGACATTCTGTTAGTCCCTCAGTTTTGAATCTGTTGTCCGCCAACGGTTTGGCCAAGGCCTTTCCATTCACGGGAATTGTCGGCCTCCGCCTATCACGTTCCTTTTCGGGTGACCAGCGGGTCCCCCGTCAAGAAACATGGCGGGGCTAGATCATGGCCATACCGCCGTTCACGTGCAAGGTCTGACCGGTCACATAGGCGCCCTGGTCGCTGGCCAGGTAAACGCAGGCTGCGGCGATATCGCTGCCTTCGCCAAGGCGACCCGCCGGGATGCCCGACAGGATGCCGGCCTTCTGGGCGTCGGTCAGGGCGTCGGTCATCGGGCTGGCGATGAAGCCGGGCGCGACACAGTTGACCGTGACGTTGCGGCTGGCCAGTTCCTGGGCCAAGGCCTTGGAAAACCCGATCATTCCGGCCTTTGAAGCCGCATAGTTGGTCTGTCCGGCATTGCCGGTCACGCCCACAACCGAGGTGATGCCGATGATGCGGCCCGAGCGGCGCTTCATCATCCCTTTGGCGGCTGCACGAGCCAGGCGGAAGTAGCCCTCCAGGTTCACCTTGATGACGGTGTCCCAGTCCTCGTCCTTCATCCGCACGATAAGGCCGTCGCGGGTGATGCCGGCATTGGCGATGACGATATCCAGCGGCGCGCCGGCGGCTTCCTCGGCCTTGGCGACCAGACCGTCCACGGCCTGCGCATCCGATAGATTGGCCACCACGAATGAAGCGCGTTCGCCCAGTTGCGCCTTCAGCTCGGTCAGAGCTGATTCGCGGGTGCCCGAGAGCACGACATGGGCGCCTTGGGCATGCAGGGCCTTGGCGATAGCCCCGCCGATGCCGCCCGTGGCGCCGGTGACAAGGGCGGTCTTGCCGGTGAGATCGAACATTGGATTTCTCCCAATCTTGTCTGTCATCCCAGGCGAAGCGTAGCTCAGATCCGGGACCGCCGGACACGCCGGCGTTTGTTGCGGCCCCGGGTCTGCGCGCTTCGCGCATGCCCGGGATGACAGTCGCTATAGCGACTTGGCGAAGGCTTCTATGTCGGCCGGGCTGTTCAGCGGCGTGGCTTCGGCGTCCGGAGCGATGCGCTTGGCCATGCCCGACAGAACCTTGCCGGCGCCCGCTTCGGCGAAGCGCGTGACGCCACCCTCTCCCGCCAGCCAGATCATGCTCTCGCGCCAACGGACGCGGCCAGTGACCTGTTCAATCAGCAGTCCGCGAATGACGTCGGGGTCGTGCACGGGACCGGCGGTGATGTTGGCCACCAGAGGCGCACGGGGCGAAACAATGGTGGTCGTGGCCAGAGCCTCGGCCATCTCATCGGCTGCAGGCCGCATCAGAGGGCAGTGAAAGGGGGCAGAGACGTTCAGCGGAATGGCGCGGGCGCCCAGTTCCTTGGCCTTCTCGATGGCCCTGTCGACTGCGGCCTTGTCGCCCGAAATCACCACGTTGCCGTTGTTGTTGTCATTGGCCACGACGCAGACGCCGACTTCCGAACCCGCAGCGGCGGCCGCTTCCGCGAGCGCCAGGTCGGTCTTTGGACCGATCAGCGAGGCCATGGCGCCTTCGCCCACCGGCACGGCGCGCTGCATGGCCTGGCCGCGCAGCTTCAGCAGGCGCGCGGTGTCGGACAGGGTGATCGCGCCGGCGGCGGCCAGGGCCGAATACTCGCCCAGGCTATGACCGGCGACGAAGGCGGCGCGGTCGATACCGATCCCGAATTCCTTTTCCAGCACGCGGGACACGGCCAGACTGACCGCCATCAAGGCGGGCTGGGCGTTCTCGGTGAGGGTCAGGTCGCTCTCCGGACCTTCCTTCATCAGGGCGAAAAGCTTCTGGCCCAGGGCGTCGTCAACTTCCTGGAAGACTTCTCGGGCTGCGGCGAAGGCCTGGGCGAGATCGGCGCCCATGCCGACCGACTGGCTGCCCTGACCGGGGAAAATGAAGGCGATGCTCATGGAAGCCCGCTCCGTTCTAGAGATTCAACACCGTATTGGGGCCGGAGGGTTAGGGGAAAGGCCCCTGTCCGGCAAGTGCGCGGCTCCGGTGACCATGGCTTGTATTCCATCGTCAGGCGTCCAAATTGCCCCCTGCACCGTAGCTCGGGCGATGAACCATCGATGGAGTTTTCAATGAACCGCCTGACCGCCGGCCTCGCGGCCATTGCAGCGCTCTCCGCCACGCCCGCTCTGGCCGCCCTGAAGCCGGGCGACAAGGCCCCCGACTTCACCGCCTCGGCCGCCCTGGCCGGCGCCGACTACAGCTTCACCCTGTCCAAGGCCCTGAAGAAGGGCCCGGTGGTGCTCTACTTCTTCCCGGCCGCCTATACCGCCGGCTGCACCGCCGAGGCGCATGAGTTCGCGGAAGCGACACCCGACTTCGAAAAGATGGGCGCGACGGTGATCGGCGTGACCGCCGGCAATGTCGACAAGATCAAGGCCTTCTCCAAGGAGCACTGCCGCGACAAGTTCGCCGTGGCCGCCGCGCCGGACGGACTGATCAAGGCCTATGACGTATCGCTGCCGATGCCGGGCGGCTGGTCCAACCGCACCTCGTACGTCATCGCGCCCGACGGCAAGATCCTGATGGCCTATACCGACGGCAACTTCGTCGGCCATGTCACCAAGACCATGGACGCGGTGAAGGCCTACAAGGCCAAGAAGTAGCAAGGCCTTTTCAATTCCGACCAGTCTCGCGGCTTGCAAGCCGCGAGACCTGCAGAAAAGGATCGGGCATGACCGATCCCGCCCAAATTCCGTTCGCCGCCCTCGAAATCGGGGTCCGGGGCATCGCCGTCGGCGCCTTTGCCGCGACAGCCGTCGCCCTCGGCGCTAGCCGGAAAATGACCCCGACCCGCTGGGTCGGTGTTCTGATGATGGCCTGCGCCATTGCCCACGTCGTCGACGGCCATTTCTACTACACCCTAAGCCGGCACTACGACCTTGTGACCTGGGCCCTGTCCGCGTCGGCGGCCGGCGTCTTCTGGCTGTTTTGCTCGGTGCTTTTCGAGGATGAACCGTCGATCCCGCTCTGGCGCTTCTCCGTCCCCGGGGCCGTCCTGGCCCTTTGGGCGGCTGGCGCGCTTTTGCCTACGTCTCCCGCGCGCGCAGCCGCATGGTGGCTGTTCGCCGCCTTCTCGGTGGGCATCCATTGTCACATCCTGCTGACAGCCTGGCGGGGCTGGCGCATCGATCTGGTTGAGCGTCGCCGTCGTCTTCGTGCGCCTCTCGCCGCCGCTGCAACCGGCTACATGTTTATCCAGAACCTCTGTGATTTCAGCTTCGGACACGGGCCGGTGCTGCCCAGCCTGGTTCAGGCCCTGTCTCTCGCCGCCCTCGGGATAGGGTCAGCCCTGGCGCTGTTGCGCGCCGAGCCCATGCTCGTGCAGGCGGCCGTGGCATCCGACGCCGCGCCCACGCCCAAGCCTGCTGAAGCGCTTGATCTGACGCCCGCCGACCGGCTTGTTCTGGCGCGCCTGGAAAAGGCCATGACCGAGAACGAAGTCTGGCGCGGCGAGGACCTGTCGATCGGCGCCCTGGCCGCTCTGGTCGGCGCGCCCGAGCATCGCCTGCGCAAGCTGATCAACGGCGTGCTGGGCCATCGCAATTTCGCCGACTACGTCAACGGCCGGCGGATCGAGGCGGCCAAGGTCGCGCTCGCCGATCCGGAACAGGCCCTGAAGTCGGTCTCGACCATCGCCTATGAGCTGGGCTTTGGCTCTCTGGGCCCCTTCAACCGTGCGTTCCGGGCCGTCGTCGGCGTTCCACCTACCGCCTGGCGTCAAGAGGCGACGCCAGCCCTGCCGCATCTGCGACTGGTCGAAACCGCGCAAGCCGCATCGAAAGCCGACAAACGCGCCTGATTTCGAGAACGGCGCGACCTGTCGCTCCGCAACAGGCTCCCTGGCTAAGTTCATCCCCCAAGGAGCCACCAATGCTCGATGCCCTACTCCCCTTCGCCCACAACTGGCTGATCGCCATGCAGGCCGATGTCACCCGCTACGTCCTGTTTTCGGTCGGCGTCTGGCTGATCCTTTGGGTCGTGCTGGCCCGCCCCCTGGCCGGACGCAAGATCCGCGATACGCGGCCACCGGCCCGCCAGCTTGTCCTTGAGTTCCTGATCTCGATCCGCTCGATCATGATCTTCTCGACGATGGGGCTGCTGACCTTCGGACTGTTCCGCGCCGGCCTGATGCAGGGGCCTTTCATCGCGCGCGAACTGGGGCCGATCTGGTTCTGGGCCAGTCTGGTCCTGATGATCATCGGCCACGACGCGTGGTTCTACTGGACCCATCGCCTGATCCATGACCGGCGGCTGTTTCGCGTCTTCCACCGGCGGCATCACCGCTCGAACAACCCCTCGCCCTTCACCGCCTATAGCTTCGATTTGGGCGAGGCCGTGATCGCCGCGCTGTTCGTGCCGCTGTGGATGCTGATCGTCCCGACCCAGTGGCCAGTCATCGGGCTGTTTGTGCTGCACCAGATCGCCCGCAACACCATCGGCCACAGCGGCTACGAGCTGTTCCCGGCCCGCAAGGACGGCCGCCCGCTGCTGCCCTGGCTGACCAGCGTGACGCACCATGACCTTCACCACGCGCAGGCAGGCTACAACTACGGGCTCTATTTCACCTGGTGGGATCGCTGGATGGGCACCGAGCACCCGGACTATCTGACGAGGTTCGCCGCCGTGACCGCGAAACAGCGGCGGGCTACCAGCTCGCCTTCACCAGCTTGATCATGAAGCGGCTGTCCTGGACCCGCCACTCCTCGTGGGTGGCGGCGGCCCGCAGGCTGACGGTGAACTCGGCGGGGATGTCGAACGGACGGGTGAAGCTGAGATCGACGCCCTCGTCGCCCATCGAGCCGCCGCCGACGGCGATGGACCCGATCGGCTTGCCGTCCAGGGTAAGGGCCGAGCGCACATTGGCCCGCGCCACCGGGATCTGGCCCGGGACGGCGATGACCTGGCTGGCGTTCATGTCCATCGAGACGCTGACATAGTTGGCGCGCGGCAGGACACCGAAGCCGAACATCTTCGACATAGAGGAGCGCAGCCGGGCCTCACGGTCGTTCCACGAGGCGCCCAGAGCCAGGGAGCGCTTGCCGGTCCTCGCCTCGTCGGGCTTCTGGCTCAGGTTCAGATCCAGGTCATAGGTCGGGCTTTCCAGCGTGCCCGCGACCCTGGCGGTGAATCTGGCGCTCTCGGTGTCGGTGGAAAGATCCAGCGGCAGGGCGGCCGAATAGCCGGTGAAGCGGCCGTCATTCGCCGACACCGACAGGTCAGGCTTCTGAATCGCCTGGGCTGCGGCTGGAGCGGCGAAACTCGCCGACAGCGCAAAGGCCCCGAGGGCGCTGATGACAGCGCTAGACTTCATGCTCTGCTTCCTAGCACAAGCTATCCTTGCGGCAAGGTGAAGCTGGCCGCTTGGCCCGCAGGTTTCGCCACGGCCTCGCGAATGTCGAAAAATGCGGCGGAGCAAAGCAATCTTGCTTCTCCCCGCCTTCTCCTGTAGTAGCGCGCGTTCTCACGGATGGCGGTCTTTGGCGCAGCCCTCACGGGTACGGGATTTCCCGCTCGGCGCTCTGGAACCATCGTGGTCGTCGGACTTCCGCCGTCGGCCGCGCCGCTGTCCAAACCGGAAGAAGGAAAACATGGCGTTCTACGAACACGTGGTCATCGCGCGGCAGGATATCTCGCCGCAACAGGCCGAAGCTCTGAACGAGCAAATCAAAGCCCTGATCGAAGAAGGCGGCGGTCACATCGCCAAGATCGAATACTGGGGCCTGCGTAACCTCACCTATCGCATCAAGAAGAACCGCAAGGGCCACTATTCCCTGCTCGCCATCGACGCTCCGGCGCCGGCGGTCAAGGAAGTCGAGCGCCAGCTGCTGATCAATGAAGACGTTCTGCGCTTCATGACCATCCGCGTGGAAGAGCTGGACCTGGAACTGTCGCCGGTTCTGGCCCGTCGTGACCGCGAACGTAGCGAGCGCCCCGAGCGTTCGGACCGTCCGCGCGACGAATTCGCGGCCGCGTAAGGGAGAAGAGAGATCATGACCGATACCACTGCTCCCGAAGCCGGCGCTGGCGCGCCCGCCGCTGGCGGCGCCCGCCGCCCGTTCTTCCGCCGCCGCAAGGTGTGCCCGTTCTCCGGCGCCAACGCTCCGAAGATCGACTACAAGGACGTCAAGCTCCTGCAGCGCTACGTTTCCGAGCGCGGCAAGATCGTTCCGTCGCGCATCACTGCGGTGTCGGCCAAGAAGCAACGCGAACTGGCCAAGGCCATCAAGCGCGCCCGCTTCCTGGCTCTGCTCCCCTACGTCGTGAAGTAAGGGAGACACCACGATGAAAGTCATTCTGCTCGAACGCGTTGAAGGCACTGGCATCCTCGGCGAGGTTGTCACCGTGAAGGACGGCTTTGCCCGTAACTTCCTGCTGCCGCGCCACAAGGCCCTTCGCGCCAACGCCGCCAACATGAAGTCCTTCGAAGTTCAGCGTGCTGAAATCGAAGTGCGCAACGTCAAGAACCGCGAAGCCGCCGGCGCTGTGGGCGAGACCCTCGACGGAACGCAATACGTGATGATCCGTCAGGCTGGCGAAAGCGGCCAGTTGTACGGTTCGGTCGCGGGTCGCGACGTCGCCGACGCCATCAAGGCTGAAGGCGGCAAGGTCGATCGCTCGATGATCGTCCTGGACAAGCCCATCAAGAATCTGGGCGTCCATGAAGTGAAGGTGAAGCTGCACGCCGAGGTGACCGTCACGATCACCCTCAACATCGCGCGCAGCGCCGACGAAGCCGAGCGCCAGTCGCGCGGTGAAGACGTCGTCGCCGCTCAATTCGAAGAAGACCGCGCGGCTGACGCCGAAGCGGCCTCGGACATGGCCGCCGGTGGCGCCGGTTCGTTCGAAGGCGACCACTACGAGTCCTGATCCTGACTGGATCGGTGATCTATTGAGAAACGGCGCGGAGCAATCCGCGCCGTTTTTTCTGCATAGCAACCAAGAAATGTTCAACTTGTAGGCGCCCGTTTGTGCGCCCATGTTCTTCTCTCGAGGCGACAAGCCTCCGTGCCCGGACAGACCGATCATCAAATCGGCCCCCGGGGAAACCTTGAGGGGAATACACATGAGCTTTAGAATCCTGCTGTTCACCGCAGCGTCTGTCGCTGCGATCGCCGGCTCCGCCCAAGCCCAGTCCACTGCGACCGAAGACGCCGCCAATCTCGAGCAGGTGGTGGTCACCGGCACCCGCACGGCCGGCCGCACGCGACTCGACACCATCGCCCCCGTCGACATCGTCAGCGAAAAGGCCCTGACCCGCACCGGCACGACCGAGTTGGCCCAGTCGCTGTCGACCCTGGCGCCGTCCATCAACTTCCCGCGGCCCGCCATTACCGACGGCACCGACCACATCCGTCCCGCCACCCTGCGCGGACTGTCGCCTGACCAGACTCTGGTGCTCGTCAACGGCACGCGCCGCCACGCCACGGCGCTGGTCAATGTCAACGGCTCGATCGGTCGCGGCTCGGCTGCGGTTGACCTCAACGCCATCCCGACCATCGCGCTCAACCGCGTCGAGGTGCTGCGCGACGGAGCCTCGGCTCAGTACGGATCCGACGCCATCGCCGGCGTGATCAACCTGCGTCTTCGCGAAGCCCGCAGCGGCGGCGGCGCGATCGCCACCTATGGCCGGTACGACACCGAGGTGAAGACCGCGCGCAACACCGATGGTCGCGACGAAAAAGACGGCCAAACGGTGACCTTGCAGGCCTGGCAGGGCCTGCCCCTGGGTCCTGAAGGCTTCCTGACCATTTCGGCCGAGTACCGGGACCGCAACCCGACCAGCCGCGGCGACATCGACGTCCGCGTCACTCCCGCCCGAGTCACGTCCCGCTATGGTGACGCTGAAGTCACCGACAAGACGATCTATTTCAACGCAGGCCTGCCGGTCAGCGAGACATGGGACGCCTATGGATGGGCCGGCTACCAGGCGCGCGAGGGCGCCAGCGCCGCGTTCCCCCGCATTGTCGGCGACGCCCGTCAGGTTCCGGTCGCTTCAATCTATCCCAACGGCTTCCTGCCGCTCATCGCCAGCGACATCACCGACACCACGGCCGCCGCTGGCCTGCGCGGTGAATTGGGCGGCTTCAAGCTCGACCTGAACGTCGCCTACGGCAAGAACAAGATCGACTACCGCACCGAAAGCTCGGCCAACGCCTCCTATGGCGCCGCCAGCCAGACCAGCTTCAACTCCGGTGGCATGAGCTACGACCAGACCGTCGTCGGCCTGGACGTCTCACGCGGCGTCGACATCGGCGCCTATGAGCCGCTGAACGTCGCCTTCGGCGCCGAAGCGCGCTGGGAGGGCTATTCGATCCGGGCTGGCGAGCCGACGTCCTACAATCGCGGACCGCTCACCTCGTCGGCAGCCGGCGCGCAGGGCTTCCCCGGCTTCCAACCGTCCAACGTGCTGTCCAAGGACCGCAACAATGTGGGCGTCTATCTCGACCTGGAATCGCGTCTGACCGAGCGCTTCACCGCTTCGGCTGCTCTTCGCTACGAGGACTATTCCGACTTCGGCGCGACCACTACGGGCAAGCTGGCCGCGCGCTTTGAACTGGCCGATGGTCTTGCCGTTCGCGGCGCGGCCTCGACGGGCTTCCGAGCCCCGGCCCTTCAGCAGCAGTTCTTTACCACCACCTCGACCAACTTCATCATCATCAACGGCGTCTCGACCCCGGTCGAGGTCGGCACTTTCCCGGCCACCAGCGCCGTGGCCAAGGTGCTGGGCGCCAAGCCGCTGGAAGCCGAGAAATCGACCAACTACTCGCTCGGCCTGGTCTTCCACAAAGGCCCGTTCGAAGTGACGGTCGACGCCTACCGGATCAATATCGACAACCGCATCGTGCTGTCGGAGAACATCCAGGGCTCGGCCACCGGGACCCCGACGCAGCAGACGATCAACAACCTGCTGCGGCCCTTCAATGTCACGGCCGCCCGCTTCTTCATCAACGGCGTCGAGACCGAGACCCGGGGCATCGACGTGGTTGCGCGCTACCGGCTGGATGCTGACGAAGGCGGCGTCTTCGATCTGACGGCGGCCGCGAACTTCAATGAAACCGACGTCACCAAGATCCCGACGACCAATGCCCTGTCGTCCCTGCCGGTGCCGCCGACCCTGTTTGCCCGCGCCAACGTCCTGACTTTTGAGGAAGGCACCCCCAAGTCCAAGGTCACCCTGGCCGGCGACTGGGCCAAGGACAAATGGGGCGCCAGCCTGAAGACCACCTTCTATGGCTCGGTCCTGTCGCCCAACAACGACGCTACGGGAGCCTTCGATGTGAGGACGGGCGACAAGGCGGTCGTCGATCTTGAGGCGCGTTACGGCTTCACCGAGCACGTCACTCTGGCGGTCGGGGCCAACAACATGTTCGACGAATACCCCAACCGCACGCCGGTGACGGTCAACACGACCAACGCTACCGCTTTCACATCCTTCTCGCCGTTCGGCTTCAACGGGCGGTTCCTCTACACCCGCCTGAGCATCAACTGGTAGGCTGACCCTCGGTCATCCTGGAAAGGCGCGGAGAGCGATCTCCGCGCCTTTTTCTTAGGCGGGTTTCTTGCTCTGAGCGGGCCTGGAACATACACAAAACATCCCCGTTCATCTTGTCCGTGCGTCCACACGACGCGCGCACGAAAAAGGCCCGCGCGTTAACCTGCGACGATGTCTCTCGTCCCCGCTCTCGACCTTCGTCCGCCCCATGCGGACATCACCATCGCCGTCGCGCCACACAACCTGGAAGCCGAGCAGGCGCTGCTGGGCGTGCTGCTGTACGACAACGCGGCCTATGAGCGGCTGACCGACGCCCTGAACGGCCGCCACTTTTATGAGCCCTTCCATCAGCGGCTGTTCCAGTCGATCGAGACCCATATCCGCAAGGGCCAGCTGGCCGAGCCGATCCTGCTGGCCGACGAATTCAAGAAGGACCCGGCGTTCGAGGAACTGGGTGGCCTGCGCTACCTGGCAGATCTGGTCGACCGCGCGCCGCCGGCCGCCAATGTCGGCGACTATGCCCGAGCCGTGTTCGACTTGGCCCTTCGCCGTGACCTGATCCGCATCGGCGGAGAGATATCGACCGCCGCCCACGGCGGCGGCGACGAGATCCGCCCGGCCCGCGACCAGATCGAGTCGGCGGAACAGCAGCTCTATACCCTGGCCGAAAGCGGCACGGCCTCGTCCGGTTTCGTCACCTTCGGCGACGCCCTGCGCGGCGCCGTCGAGATGACGGCTGAAGCCTACAGCCGCGATGGCGGCATGTCGGGCGTCGCCACCGAGCTGACCGACCTCGATCAGAAGGTCGGCGGGCTGCACCCCTCCGACCTGATCGTGCTGGCCGGTCGCCCGTCGATGGGCAAGACCGCCCTGGCCACCAACATCGCCTTCAATATTGCCCGCAAGTACGCCTACGAGATCCAGCCGGACGGCACCAAGAAGACCGTCCAGGGCGGCGTCGTGGCCTTCTACTCGCTGGAAATGAGCGCCGAACAGCTCGCTCTGCGTATGCTGGCCGACGCCTCGGGCGTTTCAGGCGACCGCCTCCGCAAGGGCGAGATCGACGCCTCGGAGTTTGGCCGGGTCCGCGATGCGGCCATGGAGCTGCAGGAAGCGCCCCTCTATATCGACGCCACCGGTGGTATCTCGATCGCCAAGCTGACAGCCCGGGCGCGGCGCCTGAAGCGTCAGGTTGGCCTGGACCTGGTGGTCGTCGACTACCTGCAGCTGGTAACGGGCTCGGACCTTGGCTCCAACGCCAACCGCGTTCAGGAAGTCAGCCAGATCACCATGGGCCTCAAATCCCTGGCCAAGGAACTGGGCTGTCCGGTCATCGCCCTGTCGCAGCTGTCGCGTCAGGTCGAGCAGCGCGAGGACAAGCGGCCCCAGTTGTCCGACCTTCGCGAGTCCGGCTCGATCGAGCAGGACGCCGACATGGTCTGGTTCGTCTATCGTGAAAGCTACTATGTCGGCCGGGCCGAACCGCGCGAAGGCACGCCCGAGCACCTGACCTGGCAGGAAGACATGGACCGCCTGCAAGGCCTGGCCGAGGTGATCATCGCCAAGCAGCGTCACGGCCCCATCGGCACCGTGCGCCTGTCGTTCAACAGCGACACCACCCGCTTCGGCAACCTGGCCCGCGATCACTATTTCGCCCAGGCGCGGAATATTCCGTCAGACGAGTAGGCGCTGGTTTGACCTGAGACGCCGCATCGGGCGAGGGTCATCCGCCCGCCCTCCGGATCGACGAGTCGCCCGTGGATTTCAGCCCCCTGCCCGTCTCCAGCCTGATCGGCGCGTTCCTGCTGGCCTTTCCGGCCCTGTTCTCGATCGTCAATCCGGTCGGCGCCTCGCTGATCTTCGACCAGGCGATGGGCAGTCGGGGTCAGGACGAGCGTCGCAAGCTGGCCCGCAGCATCGGCTTCTATTCCTTCCTGGTGCTGCTGGGGTCGCTGCTGCTGGGTGGCTATATCCTCAACTTCTTCGGCGTCAGCCTGGGCGCCCTGCGGGTGGCCGGCGGCCTGGTAGTGGCGATCCGCGCCTGGGGCCTGCTGATGGATCCGCAGGAGCATGAAGACCGCAAGACCAGCGACACCGAACCGGCCAAGCGTCAGGAAGACATCGCCTTCTTCCCCATGACCATGCCGTTCACGACAGGTCCCGGCTCGATCTCGGTGGCGATCGCCCTGTCCTCGCAGCGCCCCACCCAGGGCAGCGCCGTGGCCTTCTTCCTGGGCGCGGGACTGGCGGCAGCGGGCGTGGCGATCCTGGTCTGGTTGCTCTATCGCGCCTCGGGCCGCGTCACGCGTCTGCTGGGCCAGTCCGGCGCCCGGGTGCTGTCGCGGCTGGTGGCGTTCCTGCTGCTGTGCATCGGGGTGCAGATCACCGCCTCTGGCTTCGAGAACCTGGTCTCGGTGTTCCTGGCGAGCCATCCCGGCGCGTTCTAGCTGGAAAAGCCCGGCCGGCTCCGCTACGCCCTGACGCGCCGCTTCCCTGATTGCCGAGCCCTCGTGACCGATCCTTCCGACAGCCGCCTGACGATCGACCTCGAGGCTCTGGCCGCCAATTATCGCGCCCTGCGAGACGCCGCCTGCGGCGCGGAGGTCGCCCCGGCGGTGAAGGCCGACGGCTACGGTGTCGGCGCTTCGATCGTCGCTGACCGTCTGTGGGACGAAGGCGCGCGCAGTTTCTACACTGCCCGCCTCTCCGAGGGCCTGGCCCTGCGCCAGAGCCTGGGCGACCGCGACGCGGCCATACACGTTCTGGATGGCGTCACGCCGGGCTCGGCCGCCGCGATGGAGGCGGCGCGCCTGACGCCGACGCTTAACAGCCTGCCGCAGATCGAGGCCTGGAACAGCCACGCGCGCGGCGGGCGGCTGTCCGCAACGCTGCATGTCGACACCGGCATGAACCGTCTGGGCCTGCGCCTGGAAGAGGTCCGCGTCCTGCTGGGCGCCATGGACCGGCTCAAGCATGTCGAGATCACCCAGGTGATGAGCCACCTGGCCTGCGCCAACGCGCCGGATCATCCGCTGAACGTGAGGCAGTTGGAGCGCTTCCACGAAGCGACGACCCTGTTCCCGAACGCACGTCGCAGCCTGGCCAATTCGGCGGGCATCTTCCTGGGCGGCGCCTACTGCTTCGACCAGGTCCGCCCCGGCGTCAGCCTCTATGGCGGCGGCCCCCGCGATGTCCCCGACGCGAGGATCAAGGCCGTGGTCACCCTGGAGGCTCCGGTTCTCCAGACCCGCAACGTGCCGCGCGGCGAAAGCATCGGCTATGGCGCGACCTATACGGCGACCGACAACACCCGCGTCGCCATCCTGGCGGCCGGCTATGCCGACGGCATACCGCGCTCGGCCCATCCGCGCGGCGCGGTGTGGTTCGACGGCCAACGCCGTCCGATGCTGGGCCGGGTCTCCATGGACCTGATCGCCGTCGACATCACCGACTGCGACGCCGCCCGCCCCGGCGCGATGATGCAGATCATCGGCCCTGACCTGCCCGTCGACGACGCGGCGGCGGCGGCGGGCACTACGGCCTATGAGCTGCTGACAAGGATCGCGCCCAGGGCCCGCCGGGTGATCGTCTAAACCCACGTCCGCCTTTGGCGCACGGCCCCGTCACCCTGTAGTCTCCTCCCATCCGAGAATCAGGAGCTTCCATGGCCCGTGACGGCGCCGTCTACGCCTGCCAGTCTTGCGGCGCGGTCCAGACCAAGTGGTCGGGACAATGCCCGGCCTGCCAATCCTGGAACACCCTGGCCGAAGAAGTTGGCGCGCGAGCGCCGGGCGCGCTTTCCGTCACCAAGGCCACCCGCACGCGCGGCCTGCAGTTCACCGATCTGGAAAGCGACACCCCCGCCCCGCCTCGCATCATCACCGGGGTCGACGAGTTCGACCGCGTCTGTGGCGGCGGGGTGGTGCCCGGTTCGGCCATCCTGATCGGCGGCGACCCCGGCGTGGGGAAATCTACCCTGTTGCTGGAGGTGGTGGCCCGGGCCTCAATGAAGGGCGTGTCCTGCGCCTACATCTCCGGTGAGGAGGCCGTGGCGCAGATCCGCGGCCGCGCCCAACGGATGGGCTTCGAGAAGGCGCCGGTGAAACTGGCGGCCGAGAGCAGCCTGCGCGACATCCTCGACGGCCTGAAACGCGACAATTTCGACCTGGTGGTGATCGACTCGATCCAGACCATGTGGAGCGACGCCCACGAGGCGGGTCCCGGCACGGTCACCCAGGTCCGCGCCTGCGCCCAGGAACTGGTGCGCCTGGCCAAGAAGAAGGGCGTAGCGATCCTGATGGTCGGCCACGTCACCAAGGATGGCCAGATCGCCGGCCCCCGCGTGGTCGAGCACTTGGTCGATGCGGTGCTCAGCTTCGAGGGCGAGCGCGGCTATCCGTTCCGCATTCTGCGCGGCGCCAAGAACCGCTTCGGGGCCACCGACGAGATCGGCGTCTTCGAGATGGGCGATGTGGGTCTGCGCGAGGTCAAGAACCCCTCGGCCCTGTTCCTCAACGAGGGCGGTGAACGCGCTGCGGGCGCTGCGGTGTTCGCCGGCATCGAGGGCTCGCGGCCCGTCCTGGTGGAATTCCAGGCCCTGGTGTCGCCCTCCGCCTACGGAACGCCGCGTCGGGCCGTCGTGGGCTGGGACTCAGGGCGCCTCGCCATGGTGCTCGCCGTACTTGAATCGCGGTGCGGCCTTGGTTTTGGCGACAAGGACGTCTATCTGAACGTCGCTGGCGGCCTGCGCATTACAGAGCCGGCGGCGGATCTCGCGGCGGCGGCGGCCCTGGCCTCTTCAGCCCTCGATATCGCCCTGCCCCAGGACTGCGTCGTGTTCGGCGAAGTCAGCCTGTCGGGCGAGGTGCGGCCGGTCAGCCGGATGGAGACACGTTTGAAGGAAGCCGCAAAACTGGGGTTTGGCCGGGCGCTATCATCGCTTTCCGGCCTGCCTGAAGGCGGTGGCTCCTTGCCAGTGGCGGGGGTAGCGCGGCTCGCCGACGCCGTGCGCCGCATCGGCGACGAGATCTGGGGCCAGCTGACGTGACGCCTTTCGACATCATCGCCGGCCTGCTGCTGATCACCTCCAGCTCGATCGGCTTTGCGCGCGGCGCGTCGCGCGAGCTGACCTCGGCCCTGTCGTTCATTTTCGCCGCCGCCATCGCCCTGTTTGGCCTGCGCATGAGCGGTCCGATCTTTCGCGACCTCATGGACCCAGACTGGGCGGCCACGGCCTGCGCCCTGCTGCTGGTCTTCGTGGTCGCGTTCGTGATCCTGCGCTTCATCGGCGGACAGCTGACCGCCGGCCTGCATGAAAGCTCTCTGGGCCTGCTGGACCGCGTGGTCGGCGCCGGCTTTGGCCTGATGCGCGCCCTGGTGATCCTGGGCGTCTTCAACATGCTGTTCCACATGGCCACGCCTGCGGACCGCGTGCCGGCCTGGGTCGAGCGCTCGATCTTCTATCCCCTGTCCGCCGCCAGCGCCAAGGTGCTGAAAGTGTTCGCCCCCAAGGGTGGCGAACTGGCGGGCAAGCTGGGCCCGGCCATCGAGGGCGCAGTGCGGGGGAGCAGCGACAATCCGTCGGACGGCAAATCCGGCGAAACAGACTATGATCAGAACCAGCGTCAGGACCTCGACGATCTGGTGGAGAAATCGCGATGAGCTTTATCGGCCAGTCGACCGATCGGTACTCCTCCGCCCCGTGGCGTGACCCCGAAGACGACACCCTGCGCCTCGAGTGCGGCGTGTTCGGCGTCTACGGTGTCCGCGATGCTGCCGCCATCACCGCCCTGGGCCTGCACGCTCTGCAGCACCGCGGTCAGGAAGCCTGCGGCATCGCCGCCTTCGACGGCCAGCGCTTTCATACCGAACGCCATATGGGCCATGTCGGTGACGCCTTTACCGGTAACGACCTGGTTCAGCGCCTGCCCGGCGGCATGGCCATTGGCCACACCCGCTACTCCACGGCCGGGGGCAGCGGCATCCGCAACGTCCAGCCGATGTTCGCCGATCTGGAAACCGGCGGCGTAGCCATCGCCCACAATGGCAATCTGACCAACTTCCTCAGCCTGCGCGAGCGCCTGGTCCAGGAAGGCGCGATCTTCCAGTCCACCAGCGACAGCGAGGTGATCCTTCACCTGATCGCCCGCTCGCGGAAGGCCCGCATCGTCGACCGCTTCATCGACGCCGTCGGCCAGATCGAGGGCGGTTACGCCCTGGTGGCTATCACCAACAAGAAGATGATCGGCGTCCGCGATCCGCTGGGCATCCGCCCGCTGGTGTTGGGCGACCTGGACGGCCAGCCGGTCCTGGCCTCCGAGACCTGCGCCCTAGACATGATCGGCGCCCGTTTCGTACGCGACATCGAGCACGGCGAGATGGTGGTCATCTCCGAAACCGGCGTTAAATCCCTCAAGCCCTTCAGCACCCTGGCCGCGCGCCCCTGCGTGTTCGAGTATGTCTATTTCGCCCGCCCTGACAGCGTGGTGAACGGCCGGTCGGTCTATGACGTGCGCAAGCGCATGGGCCAGCGGCTGGCGATCGAGACGGGCGTCGAGGCCGATGTCGTGGTCCCCGTCCCGGACAGCGGCGTTCCGGCCGCCATCGGCTATGCGCAGGAAAGTGGCCTGCCGTTCGACCTGGGCATCATCCGCAACCACTATGTGGGCCGCACTTTCATCCAGCCGACCCAAGGCGTGCGCGAACTGGGCGTGCGCATGAAGCACAGCCCCAACCGCGCGGTGCTGGAAGGCAAGCGCGTCATCCTGATCGATGACTCGATCGTGCGCGGCACCACCTCGCTGAAGATCGTTCGCATGGTCCGCGAAGCCGGCGCCAAGGAAGTCCACCTCCGCTCGGCCAGCCCGCCGATCAAGTGGCCAGACTTCTACGGCATCGACATGCCCGAGCGCGAACAACTGCTGGCGGCCAACAAGTCGCTGGAGGAGATGGCGCGGTTTCTGGAAGTCGACAGCCTGGGCTTCCTGTCGGTCGACGGCCTGTACCAGGCGCTGGAAGCCGGCCAGCGCGACCCGGTGACACCGCAGTTTACCGACCACTATTTCACCGGCGACTATCCTACGCGCTTGACCGACCGCGAAGTCGCCGAGGGCCGCAACGAGGCCAACGACAAGCAGCTTTCGCTGCTCAGTGCGTAAGCCTCTTTGAAATGAATGGATTTTCCAAGCTTCTCGCGAAGCTGAAGATCGACGGCTACATCATCCTGCTGTTTGGCATGGTGGTGCTGGCCTCGGTTGTCCCTGTGCGTGGCGAGGCGGCTTCCGTGCTCAGCGTCGTGGTCAAGCTGGCCATCGCGCTTCTGTTCTTCCTGCACGGCGCCAAGCTGTCGCGCGAGGCCGTGGTCGCCGGAGTCACCCACTGGCGGCTGCACCTGACCATACTGGCCTTCACCTACATCCTCTTCCCGATCCTGGGCCTTCTGGCCGCGAGGACCGGAATCCTGTCGCCCACCATGGCGGCGGGCATGGTGTTCCTGGCCTGCCTGCCGTCGACGGTTCAGTCGTCCATCGCTTTCACCTCGATCGCCCGGGGCAATGTCGCCGCTGCGGTCTGCGCGGCCTCGGCGTCCAACCTGCTGGGTATCTTCCTGACCCCCGTGCTGGTCAGCCTGCTGATGCACGCAGAGGCCGGCACGGGCGGCTGGAAGGCGATCCAGGACATTCTCATTCAGCTGCTCTTGCCCTTCGTCGCCGGCCAACTGGCCAGGCCGTGGGTGGGGCGCTGGATCGAGAAGCACAAGCAGCTGGTCGGCTATGTCGACCGCGGCTCGATCCTGCTGGTCGTGTATGCGGCCTTCAGCGCCGCCGTGGTCGGCGGTCTGTGGAAGCGGGTCTCGCCGCTGGAGCTGGTGCTGGTGGTGATCGTCTCCGGGGCCCTGCTGACCGTGATCCTGCTGGCCACCACCTTTGGCGCGCGCGCCCTGGGGTTCTCCAAGACCGACGAGATCGCCATCGTCTTCTGTGGCTCCAAGAAGAGCATGGCCACCGGCGTGCCCATGGCCGGCATCCTGTTTCCGGGCGCCACCGCCGGGGTTCTGGTGCTGCCCCTGATGATCTTCCACCAGATCCAGCTAATGGCCTGTTCGGTGATCGCCCAGCACTATGCCAAGCGCCCGGCCGATGACGTGACGGACGGGCTTCAAGAAGCCCCCGTCACCCGCTAAAAGCCCCCATGGATTCTTCAGCAAAACCGCTCGCGGGCCGTGTCGCCCTGGTCACCGGCGCGACGCGCGGCATCGGCGCGGCCATCGCCCTGGGCCTGGCGGAAGCCGGCGCGCATGTCGTGGCCCTCGGACGCACCCAGGGCGCGCTCGAAGCCCTAGACGACAGCATCTTCGCCGCGACGGGCGAGCACGCCACGCTCGTGCCACTGGACCTTCGCGAGGCCGACGGCCTGGACCAGTTGGGCGCGGCCCTGCACCAGCGCTGGGGCAAGCTGGACATCCTGGTCGGCGCGGCCGGCGTGCTGGGCGCCCTCACCCCCGTGGGCCACCTCGACCCCAAGGGCTGGGACATGATCATGTCCACCAACCTGACGGCAAACTGGCGCCTGATCCGGGCGATGGACCCGCTGCTGCGCGCCTCCGAGGCCGGCCGAGCCCTGTTCCTGACCAGCAGTGTCGCCAAGACCCACAGGGCGTTCTGGGGCGGCTACGCGGCCTCTAAGGCCGGTCTGGAAGCCATTGTCGACTGCTATGCCGACGAGATGGAGAACACACCGGTGCGCGCCCTGTGCGTCGATCCGGGCGCGATGCGCACCAAGATGCGCTCGGGCGCCTTCCCGGGCGAGGATCCGATGACGGTCCCCGCGCCCGAGACGATCGTCCCCTACATCATCGATCTGGTCCGTCCCGACCGAGAGCCACCCAAAGGCGTGGCGCGGTTCAAGGAACGCGGCCAAGAGTCGGCCAGCCTGGGCTGACCGCTCACGGCGCCAGATTCTGGACCCAGTGGGCGATGGTCATCCATGTCGCGCTGCCGCCGATTGGAACCGTCATGAGCTGTTGGACCAGGATCACCGGCAGGCCGATCAGATAGACCGGATGCGGCCGTCCTCGAGTTCGCCAGTCGTAGATGATCGCCGCAACGATCAGAAGGTCCACCGTCAGCCCGGGCGGAACAGAGACAAACACCGGCGGCGGCCCCACGGCGCCGGGAGGACTGAACAGCACCTGAAACGGCCGCGCCATGGCCGCCTGCATGGGCGGGATCATCGCCAGTACCATCAGCCGTTTGTGCACTTCCGGCTTTCTGACATTGGCGATGGCCGCCACGAACAGACCGACGAAGAGCGCCAGCGCGCTCAACGAGACGATCGAGAACCGCCGCGCCGCGTCACCCATGCCAATCGCATCGGCGACCTTCATCGAATTGATCGCGGCCAGCACGACCGTGAAGGCCATGCCCGTGGCGATGGCGACGCCGGCGACGCCCCAGGTCCGGTGGTCCAGCGTTCGACCGCTGGCCACCAGAGAGGTCTGGACCAGGAAAAACAGCGTCCAGGTGAAGAAGAACAGGCCATGCACGTGCAGGACGGGCGCACCCGCGAACGTCCCACTGGCTATCTTGGCCCAATAGGTCGGAATGAACCCGCCAAAGGCGATCAGAACGAACGCCAGCGCCATACAGACGTAGAAGCGACGCCCGCTCACGCGGGCTGCGCCTGTGGACAAGGCTACCATGGTGACCCCCCAGCATTCAGCCGGGGGTTAGCATGACACCGTTATGCGACTGCAGGCAACTGGTGGGACTATCGTCCCTTCGGCTTGCCCGGTCCCTTGTTGCCACGCACGATGCTTGAACCCGCGACGGGACGCTTGGGCCCCGAGGCAGCCTTGCCGCCGGCGGCCTTGAAGCCGACCTTGTAGCTTGGGGTGCTCGACACCTTCTTCTGGGCACGCGGTCCCTGCTTCTTGACCGACTTGACGGCGCCCTTACCGGGCTCGGCGGCGGGCGCAGCGACGGCAGCGCTGGTGGTCTTGGCCTCAGCCTTTACGGACTTCTTGGGGCCTCTGACCGGCGCCTTCTCCGGAGGCGGCAGACCGGCTTCGGCTGCTGCCGCCGCCGCCGCCTCATCGGCGATGCGCTTGGACTTCTTGACCGTGTTGCGCGAGGCGCGGATGCGCTCCTCCTCACGTTCGCGGCGCTCGAACTCGCGCTTACCCCGGCCGCTGTGGCCCTTGGCCTCGCCATCGGCATAGGGGTTGGCGCCCGACTTGATGGTGATGCGCAAAGGCACCCCAGGCAGGTCGAAGCTCTCGCGCAGGGAGTTGATCAGATAGCGCCGATAGTGTTCGGGCATCTGGTCGGCGCGGGTTGAGAACAGCACGAAGGTCGGCGGACGCGCCTTGATCTGGGCCATGTACTTGGGCTTGACGCGCTTGCCGCTGACGGCGGGCGGCGGGTGCCTCTGCATGGCCATCTGCAGCCAGTCGTTCAGGTCGCGGGTCTTGACCTTGGTCGCCCAGTCCCTGTGGATCTTCATTACGGCCGGCATCAGCTTCTCGATGCCCTTGCCGGTCTCGCCCGACAACGCCACCACGGGCGCGCCGCGCAGCTGGGGCAGCATGCGCTCGGCGTGCTCGCGGAAATCCTTCAGCTGGGCGACAGGATCTTCGACCAGGTCCCACTTGGCCAGCACGAAGACCAGAGCCCGCCCTTCCCGCTCGGTCAGGTCGGCGATCTGCAGATCCTGGACCTCGAAGGGGTGGGTGGCGTCCATCACCAGCAGCACCACCTCGGCAAAGGTAACCGCACGGATAGAGTCCTGGGTGGAGAGCTTTTCCAGCTTCTCCTGCACCTTGGCCTTCTTGCGCAGGCCGGCGGTGTCGACCAGACGAACCTTGCGGCCGTCCCACAGCCAGTCGACCGAAATCGAGTCGCGTGTAATTCCGGCCTCTGGCCCCGTCAGCAGACGTTGCTCGCCGATCAGACGGTTGACCAGAGTGGACTTGCCAGCGTTCGGACGGCCAACGATGGCGATCCGGATCGGCTTGTCGTCGCTATCGTCTTCCTCGGAATACTGGTCCTCCGGAAAGGCCGCCAGCATGGCGGCGTACAGCTCGGCCATGCCTTCGCCATGCTCGCCCGAGATCGGGATCGGCTCGCCCAGCCCCAGCTTGTAGGCCTCGCCAATGCCCGACTGGCCGGCCTTACCCTCGGCCTTGTTGGCGGCGATGATCACCGGCTTGCCGCGACGACGCAGCAGAGTGGCGAACACTTCGTCCAGCGGGGTAACGCCCTCGCGGGCGTCATAGATGAACAGCGAAACGTCGGCTTCCTCGACGGCGAGTTCCGTCTGGGCGCGCATGCGCGCTTCCAGACTTTCGTCAGAGACGTCCTCAAAGCCGGCCGTGTCGATCAGTTCGAGGTCCAGGTCGCCGAGGCGGCCGGAGGCATAGCGGCGGTCACGGGTGACCCCGGGCTGGTCATCGACGATGGCCAGTTTCTTACCGGCGAGACGATTGAACAGCGTGGACTTGCCCACATTGGGGCGTCCGACAATTGCGAGTTTCAAAGGCATGGGCTTGCAGTAGTCGATTTTTGCCGTTCCCGCAAAGCGAACGACCCGGGCCGGCTTGCGCCGGCCCGGGTCACGGGACCGTAAGGTTGATGATCACCGAACCGAATGGTTCGGTGAATGGAGTTAGCGGATGGCCACGACCTGAGCATCGTCGGTAACCAGATAGATCATCTCTCCAACCGCAATCGGGGCCAGCAGAACCGACGCGCCGATCTTCAGGGTCTTTTCCGTCACGCCGGTCTTGGGGTTCAGGGCCACGGCCTCGCCGTCGCTGGAAACGGTGATCAGGCGGCCCGAGGCGAGAATCGGCGTCGACCAGAGGCGCGGATGCTTGGCCAGCTTCTTCTTCTGGCGCTTGGTCTGGCCCAGGCCCTCATTGAGGTCGCGGATCCAGTAGACCGAACCGCTCTCGCGGGCGACGCAGATCACCTGGCCCGACTTGTCGACGACAAAGACGACGTCGCCGGCGGCCCAGGGGCTGGTGATGCCGGTGATCGGCAGGGTCCAGCGCGCCTGACCGGTGCGAAGATCGGTGGCCGAGAACACGCCCGAATGGCTGACGGCGAAGACATCGCCCTTGTAGATCACCGGGCGGCCGGGGATGTCGCGGATTTCGGACAGCGCGTTTGTACGGCTGGCGCGCGACAGGGCTTCGCTCCACAGATCGTTGCCGTTGGCGGCGCGCAGGGCGACCAGTTCGCCGGAGGCGAAGCCGGCGACAGCCGTGTCGCCGCTAACCGCAACGCTGGGCGCCGACAGGATGCGGGCCGGCTCGATCAAGGCCTGATAGGTCCAGCCGGGCGCGCCGGTGGCGGCGTTGTAGGTCAGCAGCTCGTTGTCGGTCGACACCACAAAGATGCGACCGTCGACGACGGTCGGAGCCGCATGGATCGGCGTCGAGGTGGCCTGACGCCAGGCTTCAGCGCCGGACGCGGCGTCGAGTTGGGCCACGAAGCGGAAGCCCGACGAGACGATCAGCTTGTTATCGGGGCTGAGGGCCAGACCGCCGCCAAAGCCAAGTCGGTCATTCTTGACGCCGCCAAAGCCGAAGACGCCGCCCTTGCCAGGACCGGCGGAGGGCCGCAGGTCCTTTCGCCAGTCCACCGAGCCCGTCTTGGTGTCGATGGCCGAGACCGTGGATTCGCCGTCCATGACGAAGATCCGGTCCGCCGTCGCCACCGGCGGGGCCGTGATGTGGAACTTGCGGTTGCCCTTCTGGCCAAAGCCCTTTCGCCAGGCGATCTCGAAAGCCTTGCCGGCGTCGACATGCTCGACCGACTGCTCGGCGCTGCCGCCCGGCAGTCGCCATTCGGCCTGGACGGCCGGTTCGGGCAGGTAGAATTCGGTGCCCTTTAGGACCTCGGCGGCCTCGACCTTCTGGTCGAACGCGATGACCGAGATCCGCTGGCCCTGGGTAGCTGTGGCCTTGTCCTTTTCGGACTTGTCAAAGGGGTTGAGCTTGGAGACCGTCGAGCAGCCGCTCACCGTCACCGCCGCCGACATCAGCGCGATCAACGCCACAGAACGCTTGGAATTCATGGAGCGGCTCATTGGGCGCTGTTCGGCGCGGGTTGCGGAGCGATCGGCATGGTCGCGGGGGGTGGCAAGGCGATCGAGGCCTTGACGACAGCGGCCAGGTCCTTGGCCGAGCCGGAATCGATCATCTGCATCGCCGCCTGGGAGCGCTGGCGAACGCCTTCGGAATTGTTGTCGAGCAGGTTGGCAAGAACAGAGAAGTCCTCGCGGGCGCCCTTGAGGTCGCCGCCCTGAAGCTTGGCGAACGCCAGGGCTTCCTTGGCGTTCACACGATATGGGCTCTTTTCCCCCGCCAACGGCGTCAACCTCGCTTCGATATCCTTGAACGAGGCCGTATCCATGAGCGCCAAGGCGGATTTGAGGCGCGCCAGGTCGCCGATCACCGGATCGGAAGAAAGCTTGGCCGCTTCGTCAAAATAGCGCACGGCGTCGGCGGTCTTGCCCTCTTCGAGGCGGATGCCGCCCATATGCATCAGCGCCAGGGCGCGATAGCCCGAGGCCCCGCCCTTGGACACCGCCTCCATAGCCGGGAAGCCCTTGGCCGGGCCTTCGCGGCCCATGGTCTCGAGCGCGGCCTGATAGGTTTCGGAGGCCTTGGCCGCTTCCTTGGTCTGATAGGTGGTCCAGCCCCAGTAGCCGCCCACGCCGATGACGACCGCCACGGTCGCGGCGCCGATCCACGGCAGCGCCTTTAGCGCGAGGGTCCTGTAACGGTCGGAGCGAAGCTGCTCTTCGACCTCGTCAAACACATCGACCACGAACGAGGCTCCGAAACGGACGCTGACAGCGCCCTGACACGTTGGCGCCGGACGGATCCGGCGGCGACGCATGGTTTACAACAGAATGCGGCCGGCGGAGGGCCGCCAGCGCAGGCGGCGAACCTATAGCGTGAATGGGCCAGCCGCAACGGGCGCTGGCGCGGTGTCTAGCCCTTCTTGGCGTAGTAGGTCTCGGCCTCACCCGGGAAGGTCCGCGCCTTGACGTCGTCGGCATATTCCTGGGCGGCGCGTTCGATCTCGCCCTTCAGGTTGGCGTAGCGGCGCACGAACTTGGGCGTCCAGTCGAACAGGCCCAGCATGTCGTCGGTGACCAGGATCTGGCCGTCGCAGCCGGCCGAGGCGCCGATGCCGATGGTGGGCGGCGCGATGGCGGCGGTGATCTCACGGGCCAGGCTCTCGGCGACGCCCTCGATGACCACGGCGAAGGCCCCGGCGTCGGCGGTGCGGCGAGCCTCATCGAGAATCACCGCGCGACCGGCCTCGTCCTTGCCCTTGGCCTTGAAGCCCCCGTCGACCAGAACCGCCTGCGGCCGCAGACCCACATGGCCCATGACCGGCACGCCGCGTTTGGTCAGATATTCAATGGTGGCCGGCACGGTCGGCCCGCTCTCGACCTTCACGGCCTGGGCGCCCGTCTCCTTCATGATCCGCACCGCGTTGGCGTAAGCGACCTCGGGTGAGGCCTCATAGGAGCCGAACGGCATGTCGACCACGACCATGGCCTTGCGCGAGCCCCGCATGACCGCCTGGCCGTGCAGGATCATCATCTCCATGGTCACGCCCACCGTATTGGGCAGGCCGTGCACCACCATGCCCAGCGAGTCGCCGACCAGCAGCAGGTCGCAGGCGTCGTCCAGGGCCGCCGCGACCGGCGCGGTGTACGCGGTCAGGCAGACGATGGGCACGCCGCCCTTGCGGGCGGCGATATCGGGGGCTGCGAGGCGGCGAACCGTCTCATCACGGTGCGAGGACAGAACCATGCTCCAGAACAGGCCCCGGGAAGGGCGAAGGCGCGCTGTTGTCGGTCAGATCGCCCCGCGCTGCAACATGAACAATGATCAGTCGATGCCGGGTCAGAACTCTTCCATCGCCCGGGTCACGGCGAAACCCAGGGCCAGAAGCGCGAGGCCCGCCGCTAGCCACAGCGCTTCCACGCTGGCGGGCGTCGCGACCATCTGGCTGACCTTGTTCATGGCCAAGTCGATATCGGCGTACAGGTCCCGCGTTCCCTCGCGCGACAGGGTCTGCAATTCGGCCGAGAAGCGGGTGGCGACCAGTTGCACCGCCGCGATGACCCCAGCCGCGATGCCCGCACCGCCGATCAGAACACGACGCAGCGCCCAGCCGCGGTCAAGATTGGCCGCGATCTGGGCGGCAAACAGCTCGGCGTCCGGAAAGGCCGGTGGCTCGTTGTAGAGCCGCGTCAGCTGCGCTTCGAAATCGGGTTCAGCCATGAGCTTCCCTCCTCGCGCTTTCACTAGGTGGGGCCAGTTTGGCCCTGAGTTTATCCAAACCACGTTTGACATGGGATTTCACCGTGCCGATCGGGATGTTTAAGGCCTCGGCGACCTCGGCGTGCGACCAGTCGCCGCCGTAGCAAAGCGAGACGCAGAGCCGCTCGCCTTTCGACAGGCTCTTGAGGGCCTCGTCCAGGTCGATGCGGTTGGCCGTGCGAGGCTCGTTCAGCGCCGTCGGGTCATCGCCGTCCTGGGCTTCGTCGGTGAAGATCATGCGGGCTTCACGCTTGACCTTGCGCAGATAGCACCGCGCCGCGATCCGCTTGATCCAGCCGCCGAAGGCGCCTTCGCCGCGATAGTCCGCCACCTGCTCGAAGCCGGCCAGGAAGGCGTCCTGGGCCATGTCGTCGGCCGTCGCCGAGTCTGCCCCCATGCGGCGCAGCAGCCCCCGGACCGCCGAGCCATGTCGCCTGACAAGCTCGCCATAGGCGCGCCGGTCGCCCGCCGCCGCGAAGGCGGCGAGCTCGACATCGTGGCCCGTTGGTGGGCGGTCACTGGACATGCTCTTCCCCCTCCCCAAGACCCGTGATCAAGCCGACTTGGGCTTGTTCGGGTTGAAGAAGCTTAGAACGATGAAGGCCAGACCGATCACTGCGGGGATGCAGGCGATGCCCAGGCCCGGAAAGTCGTGATCCCCGCCATTGAACTCGGCGAAGTGGCTCGAAAGACCGATGCCAATGCCGACCGCCAGCCAGATCACGCCCGTACGCAGGTCGCTGAGCGAGGTGGGAGCGACCTTCACATTACGCGTCAGGGCCTCGATGACCTCGGGGGGAACCGGTTGCCCCTTGTCGATCGCCGCACGCAGCGTCGATTGCATCTCGAGACGCTCGCGGCTCTTCAGGTAGACCGGCACGATCACGATCGCGCCGATGACCAGAAACATGATGATAGGGATCCAAACCTCATCCATAGCGAATTTCCTCTCGGTGGGGGGGAGACATCCATGTCACCGCCTTCTGACTATTAGAGGCGCCGGGACAGGCGTTTGGAGGCGCCCGGCGAGATGAAACTTTCGTAAGCTATTTCTGCGGCAGCAACCTGTCGCCCAGCATGGCCGCACAGATGGCCAGAACCAGCATGCCGGCCACCGGAAACAGGGTCGGCGCCAGGGCGTCGACTGCCATGTTCAGGACCGGCGAGCAGGCCCACAACACCACGCTGCCGGCCAGGGCCGCCGCGCCGCCGACCATCAGACGGTCCAGAAACGCACGGCGTTCGACAGCCTCCATGACCTCAGCCACGAACACGTCGGAAGCGCGCGGCGCGGGCGCCTCGCTGAGAAAGGCGACCAAACGATCATCAGGGGTCATGACGGATCTCCCAGTACGGCCTGCAGCCTCTCACGACCGCGGGTAACATGCGACTTAACAGTGCCCAGTGGCAGCCCCAGGGCCTCGGACGCTTCGGGATGCGACCAGCCCTGGCCAAGGCAAAGGGTGACACAGGCGCGCTGGTCTGCCGGCAGGGTGTCCAGCGCAGCCTGCAGGGCCATGCGATCCTCTTGGGCGACCTCCGAAACGGCTTCCAGCGCTTCCTGGCCTCGCCAGTCCTCATCGCGCCGGGCTGAGCGGCTGGCGGCGCGATGTTGATCCTGCGCCTTGCGCCAGGCGATTCCGTAAAGCCAGGCGCGAAAACCATCGTCGGCGCGCAACCGCCCCAAGCTCGTCCAGGCCGCCACGAAGGCCTCCTGAGCGATGTCGTCGGCGTCGAACCAGCCGCTTTTCCGCAGAAACCCCCGCAGCGGCTTCTCGTGGATCGCGACCAGCCGGGCGAACGCCGCCTGGGATCCGGCCCGCGCCGCCCTGACGAGCGGCGCGTCCATCAGGCCTTCGGGCCTCGACCCGTCAGGACCGACACCAGAGACGCCAGGCTGAGCGCGCCCATGACGAAGGCGACGATCAGGAAGGCCGGGCCGGCCTCATAGAGATCGGACGTCGCGGCGAAGGCGAAGCCCATCCCCAGCACGCCAAACAGCACCACATGGTACCAGCCACGCTCGTGGCGATAGCGATAGCGAGGCCGCATGTCGTCGCGATCATCGTCGAGATCGTAGTTGCTGCGCTTGTTCAGGCGCGCCACCAGCTCCGGCGGCGGCTCGCGGCCGCTGGCGGCGTAGGCCTTCAGCAGGTCCAGCGTGTCGCGATTGGAGCGATAGGACAGCCAGCTCTGGAAGCCGGAAAACACGAACCAGCTCAGCGGAAAGATCAGCCACCAATAAGAACGAAACAGGTCTTCCATGGGTTTGCCCCCTCCGAATTGACGCCTAGGCCTTGTTGAGTTTGGCAAGCAGTTCGGGCGGTGCCTCGCGGCCGCTGCGGACATAGGTCTGGATCAGATCCATGGCGTCGCGGCGCGCCTTTTGCGCCAGCCAGGCGTTCCAGCCCGAGATCGCGGCCCAGCTCAGCGGAAACACCAGCCACCAGAACGAATCGATCAGGCCCAGCATTGTCATCCCTCCGATGGACGCGAGACGTTCGCGCCCGTTTCTGAAGGTTAGTCGCCGCCGATCATCGTCCTGGATGCAACGAGATGCGAAATAATTTCGGACGGGGATTCAAAAACGATCGTCGGGCCGTGCTCGGCCAGGATGGCGCGTTTGGCTGCCCCCCAGGTCACCGCGCCGCTGGCCAGCCCAAGCGCGTGGGCCGCCTCGATATCGCGGGTCTCGTCCCCTATGCAGATCACCCGGTCGCGCGAGGCGCCTGAGGTCACCTTGCGAAACTTGCGCGCCTTGCCAAACAGAGAGGCGCCGCAGGAGAACTGGCTGATCAGGCCGGAAAGCTCGGGACCCAGCACCGAACGGATCGTGCGCTCGCTGTTGGAGCTGACCACGGCCAGTCGCAACCCCGCATCATGCAGGGCCTGGAGCATGCCCGCGGTTTCGGGAAACAGCGGAATAGAATCGCATTCGGCCGCCATCAGCTTTTTGCCGTGCGAGGCGATCATCGGCAGCTTCCACGGCGAGATGCCAAGATAGCGGATGACCTCGCGCGTGCCGCGGCCACGCAGCATGTCGATCTCTTCGTCGGTGACCGTCTTGAAGCCAAAGCGCTGGGCCATCGGATTGACAGCCTTGATCATCCACGCCGCGCTGTCGGCCAGCGTGCCGTCGAAGTCAAAGATGACCATGTCGTACGACGGGACGGGATAGGCTCCCACGGAACGGTTCCTGCGCTTTTCTTTTTCAGACGGAGCGTCGATGGCCGAAATAGCCCCGCTTCGCCCCGGCTGTCGTCCTAAATTCCGCCGACTCGCGCTTTGCGCAAAGTCGAATGCCTCAATCGGCCTTTCCGAAGGCCCGCGCATAGACATCTGGCTTGAAGCCGGCGGTCAAGTTTCCGTCGATGTCGAGGATGGGTCGCTTGATCATCGAGGGCTGGGCCAGCATCAGATCGATCGCCTTGCGAGCGTCCAGATCCTGCTTGTCGGCGTCCGCCAGCTTGCGGAACGTCGTGCCAGCCCGGTTCAGCACCGTCTCCCAGCCCAGCGCTGCAGACTGTCCCGATCGATTCCCGCGACTTTGTAGTCGTGAAAGGCATAGGCGACGCCCTGCCCGTCCAGCCAGTCGCGGGCCTTCTTCATCGTGTCGCAGGCCTTGATGCCATAGATCGTGACGCTCATGGCCCGGTCCTCTCCTGAAGGCGCTGACGGGTAGCCGCGCCGCCCTACGAGCGCAAGTCAGCCGACCAGCCGATAGCGGGCCAGAACCTCGTGCCGCCCCTGGCCGTTATGGCTGATCACCAGGGCAAACTCGCTCACGGTCCAACTCACCGGTTCGATGGCGGCGACCACCGCGCCCGGCTGGCCATAAATGACCGTCAGATGCGGCGTGAAGTTCAGGTGGGAACCGTCGAGCTTCTCCCAGGCCAGGGCCTGTCGAAGGGCCGCCTGGAAGGCTTCCAGCGCCTTCAGCCCTTCACCGCCGCGCAACACGACGTTCCCGGGAAAGCCGCCGATCTGGTCGAACGACACCTGGAACGGCGCCATCGACAGTTTCGCCGCCGCGCGGGTGATCCGCTCGACCAGGCTCGCCGGGACTTCGTCCCAATAGTCGAAGTGACCAAGAGTGACGTGCATCAGGTCCGGGCTGAAAACCGCGCCGCCCAGCCTGTTGTCGACCTGATATCGACGGCTACGGGCCTGGGCGGCCGTTTTGGCCTGCTGGTCCGGATAGACCATCAGGATCAGGTGCTTGTCGCGAGGCGCGGCCTCGAAGCCAAACAGCGAGGGCTGCTCGGAATCGCGCGCCATGGATCAGCCCGCCTTGGCGGCGGCCAGGCTGGCGCGCAGGCGTTCGGCCACAGCGCCCAGCGTAATCGCCGAAAGCGCCTCGTCGACCGCGAGCGTGTCGTCCGTCGAAGCGATGAGGGCCAGGCGATGGGTGAAATCGGTCACCGCCGTGATGTGCTGAGCCAAGAGATCGACCGTGTGCAGTTCCTGCATCACCTGATTGCGGCTCTCTGGCGGGCTAACCGCCAGGATCTGACCCAGCGCGTCGTCCAGCTTTCCGCAGGCCTCGGCGGCGATCGACATTTCCGCCGAAACGGCCGCCAGAATTGCGGCGATGCTCGAGCCCGCGCTGTCCTGTTCCGAAGTCATCATTCCCCCGACGTTCAGTCTCTGTGTGTTTCCCGACCCCTGCGCGCATCGCGACGGCCGGCTGTTGGCTCACGTTGGAGTGATCCCGGGTCCGACCGCAAGGGCGATTACGCCAATCAGGCGAATTCACGGGCCCGATCCGGGGCCGCCTCAGGCCTCAATGATATGCGGGACGAAGCGGGCGAGGTTCTTGGTGACCACGCTGTCGTCCTCGCGGATACCGATCCCGGCGGGCTCATTGCCCACCATCCAGGCCCCGACGACCGGGTGCTTGCCCGCGAAGGTCGGCGGCGGGTGATAGGCCTGCACGATTGCGCCTTCCTGGCCATAGCCCTGGTCCAGGACAGGTTCATCGCCGCCAATGATCTCGACATTGGCGCCTTCGCGCGAAAACAACGGCTTGCGCACATGGCGCGAGCCCAGGGCTGAGGCGCGCGGATCGTCCTCGAAATAGGCTTCCAGCAGATTGGGATGTCCGGGGTGTCGCTCCCACAGGAGGGGCAGGATGCCCTTGTTGGACAGGATCGCTTTCCACGGCGGTTCAAGCCAGCGCACGCCTGCGGTCTTCAAATGCGCGGCATAGGGCTCGCGCAGCATGAACTCCCACGGATACAGCTTGAACGCCGCCTGGACGATGAAGCCCTCTTGGTCGACGAACTGGCCTTCGCCGTTCACGCCAATGGCGTCGATGGCCACGAACTTGGGATCCAGACCGGCCTGCAGCGCCAGATCTTCGAGGAAACGAACGGTCTGGCGATCCTCGACGGCTTGGGCGTCACTGGCGAAGTGAACGAAGCCGCCGGTCGGAAACAGGGTCGCGAAACGATCACGCAGCGCTTCGAACAGGCTGTTGAACTGGTCCGTCCCGGCCGGCAGGGCGCTCGAGGCCAACAGCTCTTCCAGCCACAGCCACTGGAAGGTGGCCGCCTCGAAGACGCTGGTCGGGGTGTCGGCGTTGTATTCGTAGAGCTTGGGCTTGCTGGCCCCGTCATAGCCGAAGTCAAAGCGGCCATAGAGCGAGGGCTCCTTGGCGCGCCACGAGGCGGCGATGAAGTCCTGGTGCTCGGCTGGGATCGCCAGCCGCGTCATCAGGGCTGCGCTGCCCACCGCCTCGTCGACGAGGTCCAGGCAGAGCTCGTGCAACTCCGCCGCCGCCGGCTCCAGATCGCCTTCGATCTGGGCCAGGGTGAAAGCGTAGGCCGCCGACTCGTCCCAATAGGGCTGGCCGTCGGTGTGATGGTAGACGAAGCCGACAGCGTCGGCTTTCGCCTGCCAGTCGGCGCGCGGCGTCAGGTCAAGTCGGCGCATGCGCTCTAGGTTTCGCTCGACTTCTGCTCGATCTGCAGCGGGGCTGCGGCTGGGGGAGCCAGGCGGGCCAGGATGTCGTCGGCCGAGGACTGACCAGGGCCGATGCCGGCCAGACGTAGCTTTTCGTCGAGATCCGCACCGGTGCGCCGGTCTTCCAGTTCGCCGGACGCCTTGATCTTTTCGCCGCGAATGGCCTGGCGTTCCTTGATCCGGGCGAGGCTGTCGGCGGCCGAGCCCAGCGAAGAGCCGGCGCCAGCGCCGCGCGCGGCGACCGAGGCCTGGGCCTTTTGGACGCTCTCATTGACCTTCACGACCTCGACCTCGCGACGCAGGGTCTCGATGCGACGGTCTGTGGCGGTAATGGCCTGATGCAACTGCTCTTCGGCGCCGCGCATGCCTTCGATCTGCGGCTCTTTCAGGGCGATGTCCTGCTCAAGATCGGCAATGCGCTGGGCCACCTGACGGGCCAGGTCCATGTCGCCCTTGCCGACGGCGGCGCGGGCCGAGCCTTCGTACTTGGTCACCTGCTCGCGGAAGCTGGACACTTCCTTTTCCAGGATCCGGCGACGGGCGACCAGCGTGGCCATGTCGTCGCGGGCCTTGCCCTGGGCGGTGTCGGCGTCGCGGATTTCCTGGTCCAGAATCCGGATGGCGTTGGCGTCGACGACGGCGGCCGAGGCTTCATGCGCGCCCGCGCGGCCCAGGGTGAACAGCTTGCGCCAGATGGACATCGGTGGGTCTCCGGGAACGATATTAGGCGGGGGTGAAGGACGAGCGCAGATCGGAAGCGGCCTCGATGGCGTTCTCAGCCAGCACGCGCAGCTCGATCAGGATGTCGTCCAGCGATGAGGACGGCGCCAGTTCGCCGAACAGTTCGTAATAGTCGCGGTCGCCGACCGTACCGATGCCGAAGTTCGACAGCGGCACCAGCTTCTGAGCCTTGAGCAGAAACTCGTTGAAGGCGTTGCGGTCTTCCTGTTCGTCGACCGGCCACAGCAGGACCGAAGCGGCGATCTGCTGGTCGCTGACGCTGACGAAGATCTCCAGGTCGCCCTGTTCGTGCATGGTGACCAGCAGGATGGGATCGGCGCCTTCGACGACGCGGGCCGTCATCGCGTCGCTAAGGCCATCCGACAGGGCGGTCTGCAGCGAGCGAACAGTCCAGGCGGGGGTCGTCATGGGGCGTCATCCTCCAGAGGTCGTGGCGTTTCATACAAGATGGGAGGGCGAACGCCAGTCGTCGAGAGCATCTCCCCGGCGTTCGTCATGACAAGTTCGTAATGGCGCAGCCCCTGTTGCCCGGCCAGCAGGCGTCGTACACATAGAAGGAGTCGCCACCGGGTCCGCTTTTGATGTTCAGCAAGCTCTTCGGACGCAAGGATGCGGCGCTCGCTGCGCCGGCCCTGCCCGCCATCCGCAATGTCACGCTGGGCCGAACCGTCTGGCTGGACACCTTGGCCTGGAGGCGGTTTGGCGGCGACACGCGTTTCTCGCTGGACCGCGATACGCTGGAGATCACCGCCCAGGGTCTGGTCGACCTGAAGGACGGCGGCTTCATCCATCGCTTCTACACCGACGACCATGTGTTGTTTCAGGCGGTCTCCGACGATCGCGAGGGCCAGCGCCTGACCGATGTGACGGTCTTCATGCCCTGGGACAGCGCCTATCCCGGCGGGCGGGCCGACCGCGAAGCCTGGGCCGCGCGGCTGAAGGCCCGCACCTTCACCGCCAAGGGTCTGGCGGACTACGATCGCCTTTGGTTTGGCGACGAGGCCGAAAGCCAGGACCCGGTCACCTTCTGGGAAGATCTGCATGACGACCGGGATGGCATTCCGGACCGCCGCATCTTCCAGACCTGCATGCTGTTTGCCCGCGACCTGCCGGGCGACGGCCGCGAATTGCTGCTCGCCATCGAGCAGGAGAGCGAAGACCACGAGGTCTCGTTCGAGATCATGCTCGGCATCCCGCTGGAAGCCGGCGAATTCAAAGCCTGACCGGAAAGAGACAGACTATGTTCGATCTTCAGGGGTTCGCGACCAGCGCCCTCGCCTTCCTGGTGGCCTTCGTCGCCGCAGGCCTGTTCACCGTGGCCTTCAAGATCATCTACCAGTGGGTGACGCCCTACCACGAGGGCACGCTGATCCGCGAAGGCAACGTCGCCGCCGCCCTGGCCCTGGGCGGCGCACTGGTCGGCTATGTGCTGCCGCTGGCCTCGGCGCTGAGCCACACCGTGTCACTGGTCGAGTTCTGCGCCTGGGCCGCCCTGGCCGGCGTGATCCAGATCGCGGCCTTTACCTTGATCCGCATGGTGGTGATGAAGGATGTCGCCGCCCGCATCGAACGCGGCGAACTGGCCTCCGGCGTCTATCTGGCCAGCATTTCGATCGCCGTGGGCCTGATCAATGCCGCCTGCATGACGTCTTGAGGCGCATCATGACCACTCAACCTCAATCCCTCCGCACCGCGCCTCGCCTGAAGCGCTCGCGCAGTCTCACCCTCACCACCCTTATGGCGGGCGCGGCGGTATCGATCACCGCTTGCGACAACGCTCCAGCGGTCACGCAGTGGGGCGACCCGCCGGCAGCCCAGGCGGGCAAGGCCGTCGAGGCGCGCACCTTCACCAGCTTGGACGAGTGCAAGGCCTCAGGCGACTTCACCGCCCAGCAGTGCGAAACCACCCTGGCCCAGGCCCAGAAGGACAGCGCCGAGAACGCGCCCAAGTTCAACGACCAGCAAAGCTGCGAGGAGCGTTACGGCGTCGACCAGTGCGTGCCGCGCTCCAGCCAGGGCGGCGGCAGCTTCTTCACGCCCCTGTTGACCGGCTTCATCATCGGCCAGGCGCTCAACAACATGGGCGGCGGCTATCGCGGCGCACCGATGTATCGCGATCGGAACGGAACCTATTACGGCGGCAGCGGCTATCCTCTGTCGCGCGACTACGTCACCGGCCGCACGCGGGTGCGCTCGGAAAGCTTCGATGCGCCCTCCCGCGCCGAGGCCCCGAGCCGCGTCCAAAGCCGCAGCTCAGTGATCTCGCGCGGCGGCTTCGGCGGCGGACGCTCGTTCGGCGGCTGATGGGTCACCATCTCGCCATGAGTCCGCAGCTTTCCCGCAACGCCGCCCAAGAGCTGGACGCGGCTGATCCGCTAGGGAGCGGGCTGCGGCCGAGTAAGGTCGAACGAGACCCTAAACAACCGCCCCGGCCTCGCTAGCTGATAGGTGAAGACCTCCTGCGTGAGCCCCAGCGACCACACGTTGGTGTTCGACACCGCGCGATCCAGCCGTGTGAACAGAGCCCGCGACTCCGCGTCCACCGGAAAGCTCTGCAAGGAAACGGCCCCCGCATCGACCGCATCGCCGCCATAGCGGGACAGCTCATCCTCGACCCCGTCGGCGTGACGGTGGTCGTGCTTCAGGCGCAAACGCCCCTCGCCCAGCCGGGTGATCACCCAAGTGCGCGAGCGATCCTCGCCGACCCGGAAGGGAATGCGGATTTCGTTGGCGTTGCACTGCGCCAAGGTGATCACCAGCTCGGCCTTGCGAAACGGCTCATCGACCGCGTCGCCCGTCACGACCTGGCCCGAGAAGCTCTTCCCGCAGAGTGTTTGAAGCTGACTGAAGAACCGGTCGGCGGCGGTTTGCGCCGAGGCCATGGTCGGAACGGTCACGAGCCAGACCGTCGAGCAGAGCGCCAGGATAGGTTTCATTCAAATCTCCTGATCGGAACCGCCCACGTCCGGACGATTGCCCACCGCTTGCGGATAGGACGCGAGAGACTGTCGATCGTCGCGCGGCGCGGATGACGCCGAGGCTATTCCCACCCGACGATGATTGCCACGACCGACGGCGAGCTGCCAAGCCGACCGTGTGCGACGGAAAGAGAAACACCATGAAAGAGATCAAGGGCTGGTCGAAGAAGCAGGTCCCTCCGAAAGCCAATGCGTCCAACCCCAGCGTCAAAGATGACATGGCCGAGGGGCAAGGCGAGGCCGCCCTTGGCTTTGGCGCGCTCAGCCCATAAGAGGCGGCATGAGCCAAGGCAGACTTTTCGCACTTTTGCTGCTAGTGGCCTTCGCCCCCGTCGTTGCACGCGCCCAAGAGCTAGAGGCCATTTCGGTTTGGGGGCGCCGCGCCAACGACCTGGGTAGAGCGACTTCTGCGAGCGAGGGCCGCATCGCCTATGCTGACTTCGCCGTACGTCCGTTGCTGCGCCCAGCCGAGTTGATCGAAGCGGTGCCAGGGCTGATCGCGACCCAACACTCAGGCGCAGGCAAGGCCAACCAGTACTTCCTGCGCGGCTTCAATCTGGACCACGGCACGGACCTCGCCGCTTCGCTGGACGGCGTTCCATTGAACCTGCCCTCTCACGGCCATGGCCAAGGCTATTTGGACCTCAACATCCTCACACCGGAATTCGTCCACGATATCAGTTTCAGAAAAGGCCCCTACTCCGCCGAGAACGGCGACTTCGCTACGGCTGGCGCGGTGGCCTTCGAGACAGCGGATCACCTGCATGGCGACGGGATGCAGGCCTGGGCCGGGGAGAACGCCTACTATCGTGCGGTCGGTTCCAAGGTTCTCAGCCAAAACGTGCTCGTCGCCGCCGACGTCTCCAGCGCGCGCGGGCCGTGGACAACGCCGGAGGATCTAAAGAAGGTCAACCTGCTGGGCCGCGCGATCGTGGGAGGTTGGTCAGTCACCGCCCTGGCTTACGATGCCGACTGGAGCGCCACAGACCAGATTCCTCGGCGGGCGGTCGAGAGTGGAGCCATCGGTCGGCTGGACGCCGTTGATGCGACCGACGGCGGCGAGACTTCACGCTACATTCTTTCAGCCCGGCGGCGCGACCTGCTGCTGGGCCTGGATACGGTGATCTATGCCCAGCGCTACGAGCTCGATCTCTTTTCCAACTTCACCTACTTCCTGGTTGATCCGGTCAATGGGGACCAGTTTGAGCAAGTCGACCAGCGCTGGGTTTACGGCGGCGCGCTGATCAAGCGCTGGACGCTGAGCGACCGCTGGAGCGCGCGGACCGGCGCCTCGGTCCGTGTCGATGCGATCGGCAAGGTCGGCCTCTACCGCACCACCGCCCGCGTGCGTCGCGAGACCGTTCGTCAGGACGCCCTGACCCAATGGTCGACGGCCCTGTGGGGCGAAACCTCCAGGCGTTTTGGCAAGCTGGACCTCACCCTGGGCCTGCGCGCCGACGCCATGGGCGCCGAGGTCCATGCCGGCGACCCACGCAACAGCGGGACTGTCAGCGAGGTTCTGTTGAGCCCCAAGCTGACCCTGGCCTGGCGGGTTTCAAAAACTTTCGAGTTCTATACCGACGCCGGACGCGGCTTTCATTCCAACGATGCGCGCGGAGCGGTGATCACAGTCGACCCCGTCACCGGCGATCCTGCCGAGCGTGCGCCATTGCTATCGCCATCAGACGGCGCAGAACTGGGCCTGCGCTGGAAGCGCAACGACTGGGCCCTGACGGCGGCGGCCTGGGCGCTGCACGTCGACTCTGAGCTCATCTATGTCGGCGATGCCGGCTTCACCGAGGCCAGCGGCGCGACTCGACGAGCCGGTCTGGAGCTTCTGGTCGACTGGCGGCCGAACTCGCGCCTGGATCTAACGGCGTCTTACGCCGCCACCCACGCCCGCTTTACTGGCGATCCGCCCGAAGGCGACCGTATTCCCAATGCCGTCGGCGCAGTATTGAGCGCCGGCGCCAGTTGGAAGTTGGGCAAGGCCTCTACCCTTTCGCTGACCTGGCGCCGACTGGGCGCGGCGCCGCTCATTGAGGACAATTCCATACGTTCGCGTCCGACAAGTCTGGTCAACGCCCTGTTCGTCCAGAACCTGGGCCCGGCCAGTGTGATGGTCGAGGTCCTGAACATGACGGACAGCAAACGCGATGACATCGCCTATGCCTACGCCTCCCGGCTGCCGTCCGAGCCTGCCGGCGGGGTCGACGACGTCCACTTCCATCCGGTCGAACCCCGAACCCTGCGCGCGGGGTTGAAGATCAGTTTCTGACCAATCGTGACAAAAACAAGGTGATTTTCCCTTCGCGGCTCGCCAAGGTCATCCTGCGAATTTATCCGGACTAAGTGTCTGAGGGGCTTTTGAACTTGTCCAAGCTTTCTATCCGCTACGCCGTGGCCGGTGTTATCGCAGCCACGCTCGCCGTGTCGTTGGCGCCCGGCGCTCAGGCTGACGCCATCAAGCAGACCAAGGCGCCCTTCGACGACAAGTTTCGCCAGCTGGAAGGCGAGGACTGGCCAACCCCGACCGACTATCGCAACGCTGCTGGCGCGCCGGGTTATCGGTACTGGCAACAGAAGGTCGACTACGATGTCGCCGTTCGCCTGGATGAAGACTCCAAGCTGCTGACCGGCAAGGCCGCCGTGACCTATCGCAACAATTCGCCCGACAGCCTGCCCTATCTGTGGCTGCTGCTGGACCAGGAATACAAGCGCGACTCGATCAGCAAGCTGACCGAAACCGTCTCGGGCGACAGTATCAGCCTGGGCCAGGTGCGCCGAATCCAGCGCTTCAAGGAATGGGAAGGCGGCTTCACGATCAAGTCGGTGAAGGATGCCCAGGGCCGTCCGCTGAAGTTCACCGTGGTCGATACGCTTCTGCGGGTAGATCTGCCGGCGGCCGTGCGCGCCAATGGCGGCGAGACCAAGTTCACGATCGAATGGTCTCTGCCGATGGCCGAGAACAAGGTCGTCGGCGGTCGCAGCGGCTACGAGTGCTTCACCGGCAAGGGCGAGGACGGCAACTGCATCTATGAGGGCGCCCAATGGTTCCCCCGCCTTGCCGTCTATTCGGACTACGAAGGCTGGCACAATAAGGCCTTCCTCGGGGCCGGAGAATTCACCCTTGAGTTCGGCGACTATCGGGTCGCCCTGACTGTGCCGTCCGACCACGTGGTCTCATCCACCGGCGTGTTGCAGAACCCGGGCGCCGTCCTGACCGCCGCCCAGCGCGACCGTCTGGCCAAGGCCCGCACCGCCAGCGAGCCCGTCTATGTCGTCACGCCCGAAGAGGCCGTCGCCGCCGAGAAGGGCAAAGCCAAGACCGAGAAGACCTGGGTCTTCCAGGCCAGCAACGTCCGCGACTTCGGCTGGGCCAGTTCCCGCAAGTTCGTGTGGGACGCCTTGGGCGTGAAGCAGGATGACCCCAAGGCCGAGTATCCGGTCGTGATGGCGATGTCCTTCTTCCCCAAGGAAGCCCGCCCGCTGTGGGACGCCTATTCGACCAAGTCGATCGCCCACACGCTGAAGGTCTATTCTGACTTCACCTTCGCCTATCCCTATCCGGTGGCCCAGTCGGTCAACGGCCCGGTCGGGGGGATGGAATATCCGATGATCAGCTTCAATGGCCCACGGCCTTTGAAGGACAAGAAGACCGGCGCCCTGACCTATACCGAGCGCGCCAAGTACGGCCTGATCGGCGTGGTCATCCACGAGGTCGGCCACAACTATTTCCCGATGATCGTCAATTCCGACGAGCGCCAGTGGACCTGGATGGACGAGGGCCTCAACAGCTTCCTGGAGTTCCAGGCCGAGGTGCAGTGGGACAAGAAGTTCCCCTCGCGCCGCGGGGAGCCCAAGGACATCGTCGAGTACATGGTCAGTCAGGACCAGGTGCCGCTGATGACCCAGTCCGACTCGGTGATCCAGTTTGGCCCCAATGGCTATTCCAAGCCGGCCACCGCCCTGGTGATCCTGCGCGAGACGATCATGGGCCGCGAGCTCTTTGACCAGGCGTTCAAGGAATATTCCAACCGCTGGCGCTTCAAGCACCCCACGCCCTACGACTTCTTCCGCACGATGGAAGAATCGTCGGGGGTTGATCTGGACTGGTTCTGGCGCGGCTGGTTCTACTCGACCGACCATGTCGACATCGCTCTGGACAAGGTCGTCAAGGCGCGGATCGAGAGCGGTGATCCCGACGTCGAAGCCGGCGTCCGCAAGGCCGCAAACGCCATCGAGCCGGAGTCCCGCACCGCCGCCAACAACAGCGGAACGACGGTCATCGAGCGCGACGCCAAGGTTCGCGATTTCTACAACGCCAGTGACCAGTTCGCGGTCTTTGACAGCGCGCGAAAGAAGGCCAAGACGGCCCGCGAAGACCTGACGCCCGAAGAACAGGCGGCCCAGGACCTGAAGGACAACCTCTATCGCTTCACGTTCCGCAATATCGGCGGACTGGTGATGCCCGTGATCGTCAAGATGGACTTCGCCGACGGGACCAGCGAGACGGTGCGGATTCCCGCCGAAATCTGGCGCAAGAACTCAAAGCAGGTCACCTGGCAGTATCTCTCGACCAAGGACCTGAAGGGGGCCCAGATCGACCCCCTGTGGGAAACCGCCGACGCTGATCGCGGCAACAACGTCTATGAAGGCGCCATCACGCCGACGACGCTGAAGATCCAGAAGGCGCCGGAAACGACCAACCGCATGAAAGACGCCAATCTGAAAGT